>UQUZ01000015.1 GCA_900544375.1 uncultured Oscillospiraceae bacterium | reverse complement strand
TTGCCATCATCACGCGGGTCTAAGAGATACGCACAGCTTGCGATTGCAGAAAACCAGCGGCTATTTTTTATTACGAGCAGCGCGAGTAACAAAGCAAGGCTTGCCATCATCACGCGGGTCTAAGAGATACGCACAGCTTGCGATTGCAGAAAACCAGCGGCTATTTTTTATTTGTATTTCGGCCTGGCCTTGTAGGACGTATGCAGCACCTCATGCGCAAGATGGCTGCCCGGCTCGCCGAAGAACTCGGTGTACACCGTTTTGATCGCTTCACTCTCATGCGATTTGCGTACGGGGAGCTTGCGGTCCGCATCATAAAGCGCTGCGGCGCGGCGGTTTTTCAAATCAACGAAGTTACGCACTACCGCGTGTTGAATCGGTTGCCCGCCGCCGTTGATGCAGCCGCCGGGGCAGCCCATGATCTCGATGAAATGATAGGGGGATGTGCCGGCCTTCACCTGCTCCATGAGCGTGTGGGCATTGGCGGTGCCGCTGGCGACCGCCACCTTGAGCTTGAGGCCGGCCACTTCATATTCCGCTTCCTTCACGCCGTCCATGCCGCGCACGTCGGTGAAATCCACGTTGTCGAGCGCCTTGCCGGTGAGCGTTTCAACGGCCGTGCGGAGAGCAGCTTCCATTACGCCGCCCGTCGCGCCAAAGATGACGGCCGCGCCGGTGCCCTCGCCGAGCGGATTGTCGAATTCCTCATCCGGCAGGTGCTTAAAGTAGATGCCAGCGCTCTCAATCATGCGGGCAAGCTCGCGGGTGGTGAGCGCGATATCCACATCCGGGTAGCCGGAGGCGGACTGGTCGTCGCGCTTGGTCTCAAATTTTTTCGCCGTGCAGGGCATGATGCCAACGACGACGATCTTCTCCGGATCGATCCCCATCTTTTTTGCATACCAGGTTTTGATCGTCGCGCCGAACATCTGCTGCGGCGATTTGCAGGTGGAGAGGTGGGAGATCTGATCAGGATAGTAGTGCTCGCAGTATTTGACCCAGCCGGGGGAGCAGGAGGTGATCATCGGCAGCACGCCGCCCTGCTGCACGCGCTCGATAAACTCGTGCGCCTCCTCCATGATGGTGAGGTCGGCGGCGAAGTCGGTGTCGAACACCTTATCGAAGCCGAGGCGGCGAAGCGCCGCAACCATCTTGCCCTGCACGTTCGTGCCGATGCTCATGCCGAAGCACTCGCCGAGGGTTGCACGGATAGAGGGGGCGGTCTGGACAATCACGTATTTCTCCGGATCGTTGATGGCGGCAAGCACCTTGTCGCTGTCGTCCTTTTCCACCAGCGCGCCGGTCGGGCAGTTGACAATACACTGCCCGCAGGATATGCAGGAGACGTCCGCCAGATCTTTATCAAAGGCGGAGCTGATATGCGTATCGAAGCCACGGGCATTCGCGCCGATCACGGAGATTTTCTGCATATCGCAGGCAGCGACGCAGCGGCGGCAGAGGATGCACTTGTTGTTGTCGCGGATCATATGCGCGGCGGAGTCGTCGAACTCGTAGTGCGGGTTCGCGCCCTCGTAGCGCGTTTCGTCATCTACGCCGAACTCTTTGCAGAGCTGCTGCAATTCGCAGCTGCCGCTGCGCACGCAGGAGAGGCACTTGCGGTCGTGCGTGGAGAGGATAAGCTCCAGGGTGATTTTGCGGGAATTGCGCACCTTTTCTGTATTTGTAAAGACCTCCATGCCTTCATTCACCGGGTAAACACAGGCGGTAACCAGGCTTCTCGCACCCTTGACCTCCACCATGCAGATCCGGCACGCACCGATTTCATTGATGTCCTTGAGGAAGCACAGCGTCGGGATCTCGATCCCGGCATAGCGCGCCGCTTCGAGGATAGAAATGCCGTTGGGCACACTCAAGGGCATGCCGTTGATTTTGATATTGACCATTTCCATTGACAGGCACACTCCTTTCGTTATTTCTTCTTGATGGCCTGCATCTTCTTGCACTTTTCAACACACGCGCCGCACTTGATGCACTTGCTGGTGTCGATGGTGTGCGGCTTGCGAATTTCGCCGGAGATCGCGCCCACCGGGCAGGTGCGCGCGCACAGGCCGCAGCCGATGCACTTGTCCGCGTCTATGTAGTAGTTGAGCAGTGCTTTGCAGACGCCGGCAGGGCACTTTTTATCCACCACATGCGCGATATATTCTTCGCGGAAGAACTTGAGCGTTGCCAGCACCGGGTTCGGGGCCGTCTGGCCCAGGCCGCAGAGGGAATTCTGCTTGATGTAGTAAGCAAGCTCTTCGAGCTTATCAATATCCTCAAGCGTACCCTTGCCGGAGGTGATCTTTTCGAGAATCTCCATCATGCGCTTGGTGCCGATCCGGCAGGGGGAGCACTTGCCGCAGGATTCGTCGACCGTGAATTCTAGGAAGAATTTCGCAATGTCGACCATGCAGTTATCTTCATCCATGACGATCAATCCGCCGGAGCCCATCATGCAGCCGATAGCGGTGAGGTTGTCATAGTCGATCTCCGTATCCATCAAAGAGGCGGGGATGCAGCCGCCGGAAGGGCCGCCGGTCTGCGCGGCCTTAAACTTCTTTCCGTTGGGGATGCCGCCGCCAATTTCTTCGACGATCTCACGCAATGTGGTGCCCATCGGGATTTCCACAAGGCCCGTGTTCTTGATCTTGCCGCCCAGGGCGAACACCTTTGTGCCCTTAGAGCGCTCGGTGCCCATGGAGGCGAACCAATCCGCGCCCTTCAAAATGATCTGCGGGACGTTGGCAAAGGTTTCCACGTTATTCTCCGTTGTGGGCTTGCCAAACAGGCCTTTGACCGCCGGGTAAGGTGGACGCGGGCGGGGCTCGCCGCGGTTGCCCTCAATGGAGGTCATCAGCGCGGTTTCCTCACCGCAGACGAACGCGCCTGCGCCAAGGCGGATGTGAAGGTCAAAATCGAAGCCGGAATCGAAGATGTTTTTGCCCAGCAGGCCGTATTCCTTGGCCTGTTGGATGGCGATTTCCAGGCGGTTGACCGCAATCGGATACTCCGCGCGCACATAAATATAGCCTTCCGTCGCGCCGACGGCATAACCGCAGATTGCCATAGCTTCCACGATACAGTGCGGATCGCCTTCCAGCACGGAGCGATCCATAAATGCGCCGGGGTCGCCCTCGTCCGCGTTGCAGACGACATATTTCTGATCCGCCTTGTTCATGGCGGCCAGCTCCCACTTGCGGCCGGTTGGGAAGCCGCCGCCGCCGCGGCCGCGCAGCCCGGAATCCTTAATCACCTGAATGACCTGCTCCGGCGTGTATTCTGTCAGGCACTTTGCAAGCGCCTGATAGCCGTCGTAGGCGATGTATTCATCGATATCCTCCGGGTTGATCACGCCGCAGTTACGCAGCGCCACGCGCTTTTGCTTTTTATAGAAATCAGTTGATTCAATGCTCTTTACAACATCCTGATGGATGGTGTCATCATACAGCAGACGCTTGACGATACGGCCCTTAAGCAGGTGCTCTTCCACAATTTCGGGCACGTCCTCAACCTTTACCTCGCTGTAAAAGCAGCCCTCCGGGTAGACGATCATGATCGGGCCGAGTGCGCACAGGCCGTGGCACCCTGTCTGGACCACCTTGACTTCATCTGTGAGGCCCTTCTCCGCAATCTGCGCTTCCAGCGCCTCAATGATCGCGGGGGAGTTTGCGGAGGTACAGCCGGTACCGCCGCAAACCAGTACATGGGAACGATACATTGCTTTTCCTCCTTACTTATTTGGCGATAGCGCCAACGGTATATTCTGTGACGACATTGCCGTTGACGAGGTGATCTGTTACGACGCGGGCAGCCTTTTCCGCCGTCATTTTTACGTAAGTAACCTTTTCTTTGCCCGGCTCCAAAATTTCGACGATCGGCTCATACTGACACATGCCGATGCAGCCGGTCTGCGCCACGGTAACGTTTTGCAGGTGGCGCTTCTCCACCTCGTCCATAAACGCGTTGAGAACCGGGCGCGCGCCCGCTGCGATGCCGCAGGTGGCCATGCCGACCACAACGCGGGTGACGTCGCTCTGATCCTCGCGGACGGTCATCTTTTCCTTCGTTTTCTCTTTTATTGCCATCAATTCTTCGAGTGTTTTCATTGAGTAACACCTCCACATATCATTTGGGTCTGTTCGGTGAGATAGCCCTGGATCCATTCGCGCACCTCGGGCGTGTCGAGCGGCACGCCATCCAGCATTTGGCGAAGCTCGCGCGTATCCATCGTGAAATCTTTCTGATCCTTTTGCCGGCAATAGCGGAAATCCCGGTCTGTGTTCATGCAGATGAGCATGGTAACAGTGGAACAGATATCGCCCAGCGGGACGAAATCCACATGATCGGTATGAAACAGCGCTGTCACGACCGTCCCTTTGCCGGGCTCGGAGTCGATCTCGAAGCTGCCTCCCGTCATCTCGGCCGCCATACGGAACAGCGGCACGCCCATGCCGACTTTACGGGTCGTGCGAGTGGTGTAGAATGGATCGATCACGCTTTTGAGCTTTTCCCTCGTCATGCCGCAGCCGTCGTCTGCAATGCGGATAGTAAGTAGCCGCTTGGCCGTATCCTCCCGGATATCGATTTCGATGAGCTTTGCGCCTGCGGAGATAGAGTTTTGCGCGATGTCCAGCACGTTGAGTGAAAGTTCACGCATCGCTTAATCCATATACTTCTGTAGGATGCCGGGGATTTCATCGGCGGTGAGCTTGCCGTAAACGTCGTCGTTAATCATCATGACGGGGGCAAGGCCGCAGGCGCCGATGCAGCGGCAGGCGGTCACAGAAAAGCGGCCGTCCTCCGTGCACTCTTCGGGGCCGCATTGCAGCATTTCGCATACCTTGTCGAGCACTTCCTGCGCGCCCTTGACATAACAGGCGGTGCCAAGGCAAACCGAGATGTGGTAGGTGCCCTTTGGGGAGAGCGCGAACTGGGCGTAAAAGGTGGACACGCCGTACACCTTTTCAAGCGGCAGGTTCATGCCGTCTGCGATCATGACCTGCACTTCAAAAGGCAGGTAGCCATAGATCTGCTGCGCCTGCTGCATGACATGCATGAGCATGCTTTTGTCATGCTTGTTTTCCTCAATCACGGCCTTGAGCTGCGCTTCCTGCTCAGCGGTGCCATGAAAGGGGATACTGCTGACTTTTTTGAGCATTGACAAATTCCTCCTTACGGATATGTGACTGTACCTGCGAATGCGGCCTGTGCCGAATCGAATGGCGCGCCGTGGAGCCTGGCCGCACCCAAATGCCGCATTCCTCTGCGCCAGACGTGTTAAAAATTTAACAAATCTACGCATCCATACCGATAAATTATAGCAGAAATACAATTAGAAATCTACGGTGTTAGCACGGGATAACAAAAAAATTGTTGGAAATCGGCTTTTATCCGGGAAAATCGTAAAAGAATGTGGATTTTCAGGAGTTTAAGCCTATTGTTCGGTAGAATCGAGCGTGTTATAATAAACCAATCAATCGTTTGGAGGGGACAAAGTGCTATTTAACTCCTATATTTTTATTTTATTATTTCTTCCAATCGCCATTATGGGCTATTTTTTGCTCAATCATTTTCACAAGTATCAGTTGGCAAAGGTATTTTTGCTTGGGATGTCGCTGTGGTTCTACAGCTACTTTAATGTGAAATATTTGCCGGTGATTCTTTTGAGCATCGGCCTGAATTACCTAGCCGGGATCTTCCTGCTCCGAGAGGGGCCGGGGAAGGCGGTGCGCAGGCTGGTTTTTCTATCGGCCCTACTGGTCAATATTGGCGCGCTGTTTTACTTCAAGTATTTTGATTTTTTCCTGGAGAATTTGAATACTGCCTTGAAAACAGATTTCAACCTGCTGCATCTGGCGCTGCCGCTGGGGATCAGTTTTTTCACCTTCCAGCAGCTTGCGTTTCTCATTGACAGCTATCGCAGGGATGTGCCGAAATATCCTCTTTTGGATTATGCGCTGTTTGTTGCTTTTTTCCCCAAAATTTTACAGGGGCCGATTGCGCTCCACAGCGAGATGATCCCCCAGTTTCAGGAGGCGGCTAGGAAATCCTTTTGTTATGAAAACTTCTCCAAGGGTCTGATGGCAGTCGCCTTTGGTCTGGCCAAAAAGGTATTGCTGGCGGATACCTTCGGCAAGCTGGTGGATTGGGGCTATGCGGATGTGGGTGCGCTTGACACAGTGAGCGCCCTTTTGGTGATGCTTGCCTATACGCTCCAGATTTATTTTGATTTCAGCGGTTATTGCGATGTGGCAAGCGGTATTTGCAGCATGCTGAATATCGAATTGCCGATGAACTTCAATTCACCCTACAAGGCGCTCACGGTTTATGATTTTTGGAAGCGCTGGCACATCACGCTGACCCGGTTCTTCCGCACCTATATCTATTTCCCGCTGGGCGGCAGCCGGAAGGGGACGTTGCGCACCTATTTCAATATTTTCCTGATCTTTTTCGTTAGCGGCATCTGGCACGGTGCAAACTGGACGTTTATATTATGGGGCGCGTTGCACGGTGTTGCGATGGTGCTCAACCGGATTTTCAAAAAACAGATTGACCAGCTGCATCCGGCCCTGAGTTGGCTGGCAACATTCGCTTTTATCAATGTAACGTGGGTTTATTTTCGCGCGGCGTCCGTTTCAGAGGCAAACCTATTCCTGCGCCAGATTCTTCACCTGAATCTGGCGCCGATCCAGAAGGCTGCAATGGATGTATTTGTGCTGCCGGAATTTGATTTCATATTTCAATTGTTCCACACATCCCGCCCGCTGCTGCTGATGGCGGCATTCTTTGCCTTTGCGCTATTTGCGATTCTTGGCATGAAAAACACGAATGAGCGCATGAACCGGTTCAAGCCGAGCGCGCCGCTGTCGCTGGTGACCGCCGTGCTTCTGGTGTGGTCAATCCTGTCCTTTGGTGGCATCAGCACCTTCCTTTATATTAATTTTTAGGAGAACGCGCAATGTATAAAAAATTTGTACGCAATACGCTGATGATGACAGTCGCGCTGCTGATCGTATGCGGATCGGCTATCTTTGCAATCGACCCCTATTACCATTACCATACGCCCTGGTTTGGCTTGCAGGCAACGCCTTTTCAGGAGCGGTATTGCAATGCGGGGCTTGCGGAGCATTTTGATTATGATAGCGTAATTATCGGTTCTTCCATGACGGAAAACTTCCGTGCCTCCTGGTTTGACGAGGCTTTTAGCTGCAAAACGATAAAGCTTTCCTACTCCGGCGCGCGTTCCATCAATACCAAAACGATCATGGAGAAGGTTTTTGAGCACGGCGGGGTTCGCAATGTCTTTTTTGGGCTGGATACTGCAATGCTGACGAGCGCGCCGGATTTTACCCAATTTGATATTCCGGAGTATTTGTATGACGGTATTGGGGGGAATGATGTCAATTACCTGTTGAATAAAAACATCCTGTTTGGCGATACGGTCAAGACGCTCCAGCGGCAGGAGAATTTTAGCTTTGATGATATGTATGTATGGGAGAAAAACTACACGTTTTCCGAAAAGGAGGTGCTGTATGGAAAGCAGGCCTATGTAAAATCGAGGTTAAAAACGGTAAAAGAGCCGATGGAAAAGACCGCGCTTTTACAAACGAGCCGTGCAAATCTGGAGCAAAATATCCTACCCTTTATTCAGCAAAATCCGGATACCACCTTTTATCTGTTTGTGCCGCCCTACAGCATCCTGTTTTGGGATATGGAGCACCGCAAGGGGGAAACAGACGCGCTGCTTTACATGCTGGAGGATACGGCGGAGCAGCTTTTGGACTACCCCAATGTAAAGCTGTTTTACTATCAGAATATAGAAGAGATCGTAACCGATTTAAACAATTATAAGGACTATTCGCATTATTCCTCCGATGTAAACCGATATATCGTCCGCAGCATGAGGGAGGGCACGCACCAGATGACAAAAGAAAACTACCGTGCGGAGTTTCAGCGGATGAAGGATCTGGCGGAAAACTTTGACTACGAGCAATTTTTTCAATGAGCTAGATTGAGCCAAATCAAAAAAGCTTTTTGGCTCTGAAACAGGATAATACAATTGAAGCGCTCAAGATCTGTTTGGGGATTTTGCATAATCAACCGTTTGATGAAATTTTCCAGAGGAGGTATCTATGGGCTTTACCCTTGAAACGAGTATTCCTGCGCTTACCGTTTTTTTACAGGGGATTTTCAGCTTCTTCTCCCCCTGTGTGCTGCCGCTCATGCCCCTTTATATGGGCTATCTCTCCGGAGGAACCAAAATAATAGGAGCGGATGGCGTACTCCGCTATCCACGGAAAAAAGTGTTTTTGAATACCGTCTTTTTTGTGTTGGGCGTGAGCTTTGTGTTTTTCCTGCTGGGTTTTGGCTTTACCACCGCCGGGAGGTTCCTAAGTGAATACCGCGTGTGGTTTTCCCGCATCGGCGGTATCCTAGTGATCCTGTTCGGCTTGTATCAACTGGGTGTTTTCGGCTCCAGTGTGCTGGGGCGTGAGCACAGGCTGCCCTTTCGCCTGGACCGTTTTGCGATGAATCCACTTGTCGCGTTGCTGCTGGGGTTTACTTTTAGCTTTGCATGGACGCCCTGCGTCGGCCCGGCGCTTGCAGGTGTGCTGCTGATGGCCTCCTCAGCGGATTCGGCTATAAAGGGCTTTGTGTTGATCGGCGTGTATACCGCTGGGTTTGTGCTGCCGTTTCTTGCCCTGGGCCTTTTCACCGGGAGTTTGCTTGATTTTTTGAAAAAGCATCAGAAGGCGGTTCGCTATACGGTTAAGGCGGGTGGTGTGCTTCTAATTCTGATGGGCGTGATGATGCTGACCGGATGGATGAATGGGATTACTGGTTACCTTTCCAGCCTAGGCACAGGAGCACAGCAGGAATCGGTGTCCAGCCCGGCGGAACCGGGTCCTACGCAGGCTGATTCGCAGTGGTCCTCTGCCACGCGGGGAGAAATAGAGCCGCAGGATGATCGGGAAACTATGCCCGCCCCCTCGTTTGCCCTGACCGATCAGAATGGGGCGGAGCACAAGCTGGCCGATTACCGCGGCAAGGTTATCTTTTTAAATTTCTGGGCGACCTGGTGCGGGCCATGCCAGCGGGAGATGCCGGATATCCAGAAGCTATATGAAAAATACGGGAAGAATACAGGCGACGTTATTGTTTTGGGCGTGGCCAATCCAAAAACAAAGGATGCGCCCAATAATCAGGATCAGGCGGAGCCCGGCATTGTCCAATACCTTTCCGAAAACGGCTACAGTTATCCTGTTTTGATGGACCGTACGGGAGCGTTGTTTTCCGCCTATGGAATTACGTCTTTCCCCACGACTTTTATGATCGATCAGGAGGGGAATGTGTTCGGGTATGTGACAGGGATGCTGACAGCTGATATCATGGAGAGTATTGTACGGCAAACGCTAGAGGGCAGGCGGCCTTGATTTGTGCTCCGCCGCCTGTCCGCCGATTCAAAAAGGAGCGCGTTGCATATTGAATAAAAATAAATGCCTCACTAAGCTGAGAAAAAGCACGGTTTTGCATCTTAAAACGCAAAATGAGGGCCATATTGTACGGCCCTCAAGTGGTTTTTCCGGGGCCTGTTGCAAAATACAAAATTTTGCAACAGGCCCCTTTGCCTATTCCACACCGGTTGAAATGATAAAAGCGCTTTCATATCTCATGCAGATCGTCGGAATCCTCTATATATTCTGTGATATCTCCCGGCTGGCAGCAAAGCGCCCGACAAATTTTACTGAGCGTATCTGTTGTAACGGAGGTATTATTTCGCATGCTTGTGATCGTTCCATCAGCCAGTCCAGTCATCTTTTTCAGACGATAGAGGCTGATCCCTCGTTCCTCTAAAAGACAGAAAAGCTTTGTGTATACAATCGCCATTCCCATACCTCCCTTTATATAGTATATATAGGGAAGATAATCTTTGAAAGCCCAATAAAAATTAGCTTAAAAAATATAGAATGAATTTTTATGGGAAGGGACGGATGAAGGGGGGTGGAAGGCGCTCTCAGCATCAGAATCGGAATAGACCCCGCCGTGGCAAAAGCGGCTAGTGGGGCCAAACCCGTGTATTTCAGCAGAGAGGTTCCTACCTTGGAATGAAGGCAGGCGGCGGATCAGCCGGTTTACCGCAGTTGAGCACGGGCTTGGCGGATGTTTTCGACAAACCGGCGGCCGGTTTCTGTAATTCTTTGGTAATCGCCTGTTTTTGCACCGGCGGTCAGGGAACTGCCCGCGCCGACGGCGACCGCCCCCGCCTTGATCCAGTCGGCCACATTATCCACATCCACGCCGCCGGTGGGCATCATCTTCGCATAGGGAATCGGGCCGCGGATTGCCTTAATGATCTTCGGGCCGAACACGTCGCCGGGGAACACCTTGAGGATATCCGCCCCTGCCTCCATCGCCATGACCGCTTCGCGCACCGTCATCACGCCGGGCATGATGGGCACGCGGTAATGGTTGCAGAGCTTTACCGTTTCCGGATCAAAATAAGGGGAGACGACGTATTGCGCGCCGTTTAAAATGGCGATGCGCGCTGTAGCAGCGTCCATCACAGTGCCCGCGCCCAGGATGATGCCGCCGTCCGCATAGCGTTTGGCAAGGTCGGCAATCACTTTGTCGGCCTGCGGGACGGTGAAGGTAAGCTCGATTGCCGCCACGCCGCCCTCCATGCATGCGTCCGCAATGCGGACAGCCTGTTCGCTCGTCTCCGCTCGGACGACGGCGACAATGCCCGCCTCCTGGATGCGGGTTAAAACGGTTTCTTTATCCATATCAATCAGTCCTTTGATTCAATTTGAGATGGGTGCAGGGGATTATCTCTGCACACGCGCGCCCGCGCCCTTCATCACGTTTTCCACTTCTTTCAGGCTCGCCATGGAGGTGTCGCCCGGTGTGGTCATGGCGAGCGCGCCGTGCGCAACGCCGAAATTGACCGCTTGCTGCGCGTCGCCCGTGGTCATTAGGCCGTAGATGAGGCCGGAAGCGAAGCTGTCGCCGCCGCCGACGCGGTCATAAATTTCGAGCGCGGGCAGGCTGAGACCATGGTAAAGCTGGCCGTTCGCCCAGCAAATCGCGCTCCAATCATTGACCGTGGCGGTTTTCACCGCGCGCAGGGTCGTGGCGACCACCTGGAAGTTAGGGTAGACTTTCACAGCCTCTTCGATCATCCTGCCGTAGCCTTCGATGCTGAGGGTTTTGAGAGTTGCATCATTGCCGGGCACCTCAAAGCCGAGGCAGGCGGTAAAATCCTCCTCGTTGCCGATCATCACGTCGACATATTTTGCAAGCTCCCGGTTGACCTCCTGCGCCTTTGCCTGCCCGCCGATCTCCTTCCAGAGGGAGGGACGGTAGTTGAGATCATAGGAGACGACCGTGCCCCATTTTTTCGCGGCCTTCACGGCCTCCAGCACCGCCTGCGCCGTTGTTTCAGAAAGCGCGGCGAAAATGCCGCCCGTGTGCAGCCAGCGCGCGCCGAGGCGGCCGAAGATGAAATCCCAGTCGATATCGCCGGGTTTTAACTGCGAGGCAGCGGTATGCCCACGGTCCGACACGCCCACCGCGCCGCGCAGGCCAAAGCCGCGCTCCGTGAAATTCAGGCCGTTTCGCACGCTGCGGCCGATGCCGTCGTAGGGCTTCCATTCAATAAGGGATGTATCCACGCCGCCCTGTAAAATAAAATCTTCGATCAGGCGGCCGACCTCGTTATCGGCCAGCGCCGTGACCACCGCCGTGTGCAGGCCGAAGCAGCGCCGCAGGCCGCGCGCGACGTTGTATTCTCCGCCGCCCTCCCAAGCGCGGAAGGTGCGCGCGGTTTTGATGCGCCCGTCGCCAGGGTCGAGACGGAGCATCACCTCGCCGAGCGAAATTTCGTCAAACAGGCAGTCCTGCTTGGCGCGAAGGTTCAAATCCATTGTCATTCTTCCTTTGCAGATAAGATATTTGATGGATGCTGCAAAAAAGAGCAAGTTTGCCCATGATTGATCAAACAAGAGCTATCCTAAATACAGACGGCCGACGTATTCCGCTGCAATCAATTTTTACACGCCGGAATAGGCTGAAAAACCGCCGTCCACCGGCACAATGATGCCGGTAACAAAGCCCGCGTATGCCTCGTCGCAGAGGTATAAAAGCGTGCCTGTCAGATCCTGCGGCACGCCGAAGCGCCTGAGCGGCGTGTGGGAGAGGATTTTCTCGCTGCGCGGGGTGAGAGAGCCATCCTCATTGTAAAGCAGAGTTTTATTTTGGTTGGTGGAGAAAAAGCCGGGCGCGATCGCGTTGACGCGGATGCCCACATCCGCAAAATGCACGGCCATGAACTGCGTAAAGTTCGATACCGCCGCCTTTGCCGCGGAATAGGCCGGGATTTTGGTCAGGGGCCGGTAAGCGTTCATGGAGGAAACGTTTAGGATGCACGCGTTTTCCCTGCCGATCATATCTTTTGCAAAGGCCTGCGTGGTGAGCAGCGTGCCGAGGAAGTTAAGGTTGAAAACGAATTCAATGCCCTTGGGGTCCAGATCGAAAAAGGTTTTCACGCCCTCCGCCTTTTGCCGCAAATCCTCCGGCTCGAGCGTCTCCTTCGTTGTTGTGCCGAGCGGGGAGTTGCCGCCCGCACCGTTTAAAAGGATGTCGCAGGGGCCGAATGCCGCATGCACCGTTTGGCGGGCCGCCTCCAGGCTCTCCGCGCTGAGCACGTCGCACGCGATGCCGATGGCCGCGCCACCGGATGCATTGATTTCATCTGCAACGGCCTGCGCCGCCTCCTTGCGGATATCGAGCACCGCTACCTTCACGCCGGAGGCCGCGAGATCCTTCGCAAAGGAGCTGCACAGCACCCCGCCGCCACCGGTGACGACGGCCACGCGGCCCTTCAAATTTTCATGCTGTAGCATAATCATCATTCCTTTCTGATAGCCGTTTGAGAGAAGTGCGAAAATTTGACACGAAGATACCTTTACTGCTGATTGATTATCTGCTTTTGGCTACGGCCTCCCAAAGGCCGTTCAGATACGCCGCGCCCAGCGCGCGGTCATAGAGCCCGTAACCAGGCCGTGCTACTTCGCCCCAGAGCATGCGCCCGTGATCAGGGCGGATATAACCGTCAAAGCCTACATCCTGAAGCGCCTTGACAATCTCGTACAGATCGAGCGATCCATCCGCGGAGAGGTGGGAGGTTTCATGAAAGCGGTTGCCTTCCACCTTCACATTGCGAAGGTGCGCAAAATAGATGCGGTCGCCCACTGCGCGGATCATGGCGGGCAGATCGTTATTCTTACTCGCACCGAGCGAGCCGGTGCAGAGGGTTAGGCCGTTATACGGGCTGTCGACGAGCTTTAAAAAGCGGCGCAGCGCATTGAGGTCCGTGATGATACGCGGCAGGCCGAAAATGCCCCACGGCGGATCGTCCGGGTGGATGGCCATTTTTACGTCGCATGCCTCGCAGACAGGAATAATTTCCTCCAAAAAGTGCTGGAGATTGCGCCACAGGTCCTCATCCGTCACGCCCTTGTATTTTTGGAATAGGTCCTTGATCTCGCCCATACGCTCCGTTTCCCAGCCGGGCATGGCGTAACCGTTGGAGTTTTCATCGATCTCGCGGAACATATCCTCCGGGCTTTTTCCTTCAATCTGCGCCCCATCGTAGGAGAGGCAGGTGGCGCCATCCCCCATCCGCATAGCGAGATTAGTGCGCGTCCAATCAAAGATGGGCATGAAGTTATAGCAGATTACCTTCACCCCGGCCCTTGCAAGGTTGCGGATAGAGGTTTTATAATTCTCAATATATCGCTCAGCGGAGGGCGCGCCCAATTTGATATCCTCATGGACGTTTACGCTCTCAATGCATTCCATCGTGAGCCCTGCGGCCTCAATTTCCGCCTTCATTTTCAGAATGCGGTCGAGCGGCCACGCCTCGCCTGCGGGCAGATCATGCAGGGCGGGCACTACGCCCGTCACGCCCGGCACCTGACGAATCTGCTCTAGGGTGACGGTATCTTTTTCAGCGCCGAACCAGCGCATAGTCATTTGCATCAGAATCGTCATTCCTTTCTGTACAAGAGTGGGTATGCAAAATTCATCTGTTTTAGTTTGCTTGGATATCAATGGTTTCATTCAGTTGGATGGCTTCGTAATCGATCCCATTCTGCATATATAGGGAGAAAAGCAGTTCGCTTGCCCGACCGCCCTCCTGTGCGCCGATGGGAAAGGCTTCGCCGCCCGGCAGGAGGGAGCGATAAAACGCGTCGATCAGCCGCGCGTGGCCGGAGCCCCAGTAGGGTTTGCCGGGCATACGCTCCTCTTCGCCGCACAGCAGCGTAAAGCGATTCCCCTCAAGCCGATAAAGATTCGACCCTTCGAGGCGGAGCGTTTCCTGCTCACAGACAAGCTCCAACAGCACGGGCGCATTTTGGCGGTAGGCGGTCGTTGCGTAAAATATGCCGGTAGCTCCACTTTCATATTGCAGCAGGACGCAGGCGGTATCCTCTACTTCGATCACGCCACGCAGATGTTGATTGGTAATCTGGCCGCTGATAGCGGCGATTTCGCCGCCGAAATAACGCATCAGGTCAAGCGTGTGAATCGCCTGGTTGGTCAGCACGCCGCCGCCTTCCTGCCGGAGCGTGCCCCGCCATCCGCTCTCCGTATAATAGGGCGGCTGCCGGTTCCAGGTGACAAAGGCGCGCGCCGCCAGAAGTTTGCCGGTCGTGCCGGATTCCATGCGCTCCTTTGCCGCTTGTACACAGGGGTTATATCGGTTTTGAAAGCACACGCCGTATTGCGCGACAGAGCGTTTCTCCGCCTCGCGCAGCTTTTTGAGCTGATTGGGAGAGATCGCGGCCGGTTTTTCCGAGAGGACATGGACGCCCCAGCCCAGCGCTTCTTCTGCCATGGGCACGTGTAGGGAATGCGGCGTGCAGAGATGGATGACGTCCGGCCGTTCCCGCTGGAGCAGCTCGTGAAAGCTTTGGTAAGGGGCGCCTCCAAAGCGGGCGCAGAAATCCTCCGCCCGTTTCAATCGGCAGTCCGCAGCGGCAACCAGATGGGCGTCCGAGCGCTCACTGAGCGCCAGGGCGTGCACCTGCGCAATCCCGCCGCAGCCGATGATAGCAGTTCGTAGCATAAACGACAACCATTCTTTCCATGCAAGGATTTTAGGAACCGAACGTCCCCTCTACATTGAATACAACGGTATCCTGACTCTCTTTTTTGGCTTTAGAAGAATCAATCCGCTTTTTCAGCTCCGCATAGAACAGCTCTTCGTCCAGCGGGAGCGTAACCGTTTCATTTAGCCAAGAGGAGAGGAACATCGCATTGGAGAGCGTCAGGCCGTTGATTCCCTCCTCGCCGCGCGCAATGAGCGGCTCGCCGCGCAGGATAGCCGCCGCGAAGGCACGCAGCACGCCATCGTGCTGCGGATTTTCACCATCTGTTTCAATATCGATAAAGCCTCCATCCATCCGGCCGAAGCCCTCTGGGCAGGTGTCGATAAAATGCTGCTGGGAATCCTCCAGCTCAAAAACAGAGAGCTTGCCGTTTTCACAGAGGATCGTCGCCCGGTCGAGCACAATCTCAAACCGGTTCGTGCCGGGGAATTCGCCGGTGGTGGAGATGAAAACGCCGGTCGCACCGTTTGGATACTCCACATAGGCGGTCACGTCGTCCTCCACCTCAATCTCATGGAAGTGCCCCTCCTTGCAGAAGGCTCGCACCTTGGCGGGCATGCCGCAAATCCACTGCCACAGGTCAAGGTTATGCGGGCACTGGTTTAAAAGCACGCCGCCGCCTTCGCCGGCCCAAGTGGCGCGCCAGCCGCCGGAGTTATAATAGGATTGGCAGCGGAACCAATCGGTGATGATCCAGTTGGTGCGGCGAATTTCTCCATAACGGCCGCTTGAAACAAGCTCCTTCATTTTGCGGTAAATGTGATTTGTCCGCTGGTTGAACATCACGGCGAAGAGTTTGTCGCTCTTTGCCGCGGCCTCATTCATCTCACGCACCTGTTTGGTGTAAACACCCGCGGGCTTTTCCGTGATGACGTGAAGATTGTGCGCGAGCGCCTCGATCACGAGCGGGGGGTGGTCGTAGTGCGGCGTGGCGATGATAACTGCGTCGCATAGCCCGCTTTCAAAAAGCGCCGCGGCTGTGGGAAAGCCTTCGATCGGCTGCCCGGCCTTCTCGGCCGCCGCTTTTGCGGCTTTCAGGCGAGCGGGATTGATATCCGCCACGGCGGTGACCTTCAATTCCGGCACGTTGCCGCTGAGAATATGCGAAAGGTGGGCGGAGCCCATATTGCCCACGCCGACAATGCCAAAGCGTACCTGCTGCATAGGGATCATCCTTTCCTTATTCATCATTCAGGCATTCAGTCCGCTGAGCAGCCGGTGCATCGCCTGCGCCGCCGCGTCGAACGCCGCGCGGTTGGTGGGGTAGGCATATTGCTCCATCTTTTGCGCTGTTTCATCGTCCTTTTCCAATGCGGACAGGCCTGCAAAAACCTTCAGGTGCGGTTCCAGGGAGAGAAAACGTTTGCCATCCATCTTTTGAAAACGGCGCAGGATTTCGCCAACCTGTCCGTCTCCTGCGCCTGCCGGGGTTACGCTGCCATCCGCCATTTTGGCGTCTTTGACGTGCATATAAAGGATATAGGGCTCAAGCATTTCATAGGCTTCTAGTGGATGTACGCCGCATTGGATGAAGTTTGCCGGGTCGAATACGCCTGCGAGCCGGCCCTCAAAATGTTGGTAAAGGTCGAGGCAACGCTCGGCGGTATCGCCGTAGATGCCCTTTTCGTTTTCATGGCAGCAAAGCACGTTGTGCGCAAGCGCATAATCCGCCATCCTGCCCACGCGGGAGAACACCTCATCCCGATAAGCCTCATAGCTTTGGCCTTCGTCAAAGTAAAAGCTGAACATGCGGATCAGGTGGCAGCCGAGGATTTTTGCGACCTCGACCGTGTTCTGGAAGGCTGCAAAATGCGGCTCGAAATCATCCGCGATATTCATTTTGCCATAGGGAGAACCGATTGCGGAAACCTGCATGCCCTCGGCATCGAGCTTTGCCTTGAGCACCCACGCGTCGTCTGTTGTAAGCGAGGAGACATTGCCCTGGGGCAGGCCGCGGAGCTCCATGTGCGTGATGCCGTTTGCCTGGCATGCGCGGATCTGTTCGTCCAGATCGATGCCCGCCTCGTCGGAAAAGGCGGAAAGGATAAATTCTGCCATAGATTCATCAGCTCCTGTTGGGTGTGCAATCCAGAAAGCATGTTGCACGCCGTTATGTGATATATTGCGAGATCTGCACGGTTGCCCGCAGACGCCGCCGTGCAAATTTCTCTGCTAATAACCGGTGAAACAATACGCCCGGGAATCTCACTTTATTTCTGCACCAGCTTTGCGAGTAGCGGTTGTTTGAAATCCTCCGCCGTTTTTTGGCTGGCGATGAAATCGGTGTTTTGATAAGCGCGCACATAGTCGATCTGGAATTCGGCCGGGTTTTCCCTGGTGTTGATAAACTCGCCGAGCTTCTGCCCGTAGGGGCCGTATTCCGTATGGCGGATTTCCACCGTAAAGCGCAGGTATTCCGCAACCTGGGAGACGCCGCCCGCGTTTGTGCAGGCAATCGGCTTTCCGTCGAGGAAGAAGGTGTACTCCGTCGGAGTCCAGAGCAGGCCCCAAACGTGGTAATCGTCGTAAAGGTCGACCCCGGTGTCCACAACCGCGCCGCTGTCGCGGTGCCAGGTGTCACTGTAGCCATCCCAATGGATACAGTGGCCAATCTGTGTGGGGTTATGATAAAAGGAGGATTCAAACACGTCTATCTCAGAGCCGTCCTTGCCGCCGTTGCCAAGTCGGCCCATCGTGCCGCTCTGAAACCACATGGCGCTCCAGAGGCCTTCCGCCTTCGGGAATTTCACACGGGCCTCGTAGTAGCCGAAAACCTGCTCCTGCTTGCCGCGCGTTTCAATGCCGGAGGTAAAATCGCCGGAGGCGGGGCACTTCCCGTCCGGGCAGTCGTTATCGTCCAGGTATGCGGCGGAGATGACGCAGTTGCCGTTTTCCACCCGCACCATATTATCGCACCAGTATTCGGTGTTGCGTAGGCCGTGTGGGGAGGTCACCCAGAGATCGCTGTTGAGAGCGTCGCCGTCAAAATTATCCTCATAGGTCAGGTACCAGCCGCCGTGCTCCGCCGCCTGGGACTCATCGCCCACTTGGCCGTAGACGGGCGGCGTATAGGCCGCGGTATCGACCGGCAGGTCGCCGCCGAAAAGGCCGGGGGCAAACCAGAGCAGGCTCTGGAGCGCGGCCATAAATAGAGCGATGATTTTGCATAGGATTGCATACATTTTGATAACCCCTTTCTTCCGGATTTTCCGGGCGGCAGCGCGCCCGAAAAACACCCATCCATTTTTTCATTATAGCACGCCGGGCAGAGGGATTGTCAAGAGCCGAAGCGCGCTCCGGCGCATATATTTCGGAAGGTTACCAAGGGCTTTTTCTGCCGGTTGCTTCCGCCCGCATGAAATGCTATAATTTTGGATGAAAACAGGAAGGGGAGGGGAAACGGCATGCACATCGCAGTGTGCGACGATGAGCCGGCAACGCTTGCATATCTTAGCGAGCTTGTCCGCCGCTGGGGCGAGGGCCGGGCCGACCCGGTGCGCGTGGAGCGCTTTCCCAGCGCGCAGGCGCTATGGTTCGAGTGGGAGGCAAAGCCCTGCTTCGACCTTTTTTTGCTCGATATCCAGATGCAGGGGCTCGACGGCGTAACGCTCGCGCGTAAAATCCGCGCGGCGGATGAAAAATGCGCGATCATTTTCATCACAGGCACGGCGGAATTCGCAGCCGATGGGTATGACGTATCCGCCCTGCATTACCTGTTAAAGCCAATCGACGAGGCGAAGCTCTTTGCCTGCCTGGATAAGGCTGCGGCCCGGCTGAGCCGCGCGCCGAAGCAGCTGCTTCTGCCTGTTGCGGGCGTGCAAACGCGCTTTTGCGCGGACGATATTTTTTATGCGGAGGCCTTTGCGCACTTCGTCTGCATTCATACGGCCGATGGGGCGCAGCAGGCGCAGGTGAGCATCGGCGAGCTGGAAAAAACGCTTGCAGGCGAGCCGTTCATTCGCTGCCACCGCTCGTATCTGGTCAGCCTCCGGCACATCCGCCGGATTGACAAATCGGAGCTGACGCTCGACAGCGGGGAAAGGCTCCCTGTCAGCCGGCGGCTATATGCGGCGGTGAATGATGCGTTTATCCGGTTTTTTAAAGGGGAAGAATCATGAAAAACGGGCTTTTGATCGCGGGCGCGGTGATACTGTTGCTCCTGCTGGCGGCGGGGCTGGCGCTTATTGTGCGGCGGCTGATCAACCGCAGCGCGGAGAAGCGCGTCGCAGCCTATCAGAACGAGCTGATGGAGCGGCACTACCATGAGGTGGAGAATATGTACCGCCAAATGCGCGGCTGGCGGCATGATTATCACAACCATATCCAGACCATGAAGGCCTATCTCTCGATGGGGCAGGCGGATCGGCTGGAGGAATACCTCGCCTCCCTCGACCAGGATCTGACGAGCGTCGATACCGTGGTGAAAACGGGCAACGTGATGGTGGACGCGATTTTAAACAGCAAGCTCTCCATGGCGCAGGCAAAGGGCATCTCCGTCAACGCGAAGGCGACGGTTTCACCGGAGCTGCCTGTTGCGCAGACGGATCTGTGCGTCATCCTCGGGAACCTGCTCGACAACGCCATGGAGGCCTGCATGAAGCAGGCGGCACAACAGGAGCGGTTCATCCGCGTTTATATTGGCAGGTTCAAGGGGCAATTCTACATTTCCGTGATCAATTCCGTGGGCGGGGCGCTGAAAAAGCAAAACGGCGCATACCAGACCACAAAAGCCGGCAGCCATGGCTTCGGCCTCAGGCGCGTGGACGCGCTGATTGAAAAATACGGCGGCTATCGCAACCGGCAGGATGAGGGCGACGTGTTCGCAACGGAAGTGATGCTGCCCATCGGGTAGTCAGAAAATCGGAAAGATACCATTCGTGCACGGAGCGAAGCCGTTCGTGCACGATTTTTTTATGGGCGGGCAGCGCATGCTATGATGCAGGTAAAGGGGGAACACAGAATGCAGCAGAAAACGCAAACAAAAAAATACACGACCTGGCAGAATACGATTTATATGCTTAAAAAGGTGTGGGGTTGGAGCAAAAAGGATATTCTCATCTCCCTGCTTCACATCCCGCCGTCGGTCATCTCGCCGCTGATTTTGGTGGTGCTTTCCAAAATCCTGGTTGACTGCCTGACGGGCGGGGTGACACCGGTGCAACTGATCACAACGGTAGGCGTTGCGATTTTGATCTACGGCGCGTGCTGTTGGCTGGATAAGTTCATCGGCGGGCGGATCATATTGGTCAATCTGCAAACGCGGTATCGTTTTAAAGCAGACGGCTTTTTGAAAACCCTGGATACGGATTATGAGAATATTGAGAGCCTGGAGGGCCGGATCAAACGACAGCGGTGCGAAGCGTTTACCCAATATGGAAACGGCTCCGGCGGCTCTGCCGTTTTGACGATGATAATTGCGCTGGGGGTCAATGTGTTCGGTATTTTCACCTATACGGCCATTTTGTCAACGCTCAGCATCTGGCTGGTGCTCTTTTTGCTCACTATGTCGGCGGTAAGCTTTTTCGTCCTGCGGTGGAACAATTTCCACGTTTACCAATTTGATAGGGGACAAATGCTGATCCGGCATAAGCTTGATTACCTGACGCGCACCGCCCAGAAATTTTCGGCCGGCAAGGATATCCGCCTGTATCACATTGCGCACTGGTTCCGCGGCCTATTTGAACAGCTGGGAAATGCGTATGCCGCGCTGCTGCGGAAATGGGTGCGCCAGGAGACAACCTCCGACGGATTGATCGCCTTCTTCGTGCTTGTGCGCGACAGCGTGGCCTATGCCGTGCTGATTGCGCAGGTGCTGCGGGGGCGGATCACGCCCTCCGATTTTGTGCTCTATTTTGGGCTGGTTACCGGTTTTTCCGCCTGGACGCTTGGGCTGTCCAGGCAGGTAAACGAGCTACACCTTGCAAGCCTGGAGTGCAATGATTACCGTGCCTTTTTAGAGCTGCCCGACCAGCTGCGGCGGGAGGGGGGCGCGCCGCTGCCTGGGGGCGATGCGACGCCCTGCGAGATCGCATTCGATCACGTGCAGTTCTCTTACGCGGGCAGCGAACGGCCCACGCTGCAAGATCTCAGCTTTCAGGTGCGGCCCGGCGAGAAGATCGCGCTCGTAGGCTTAAACGGCGCGGGCAAGACCACCTGCATGAAGCTCCTGTGCGGGCTTTATCAGCCGTCGGCGGGGGAGATTCGGGTCAACGGCGTAAAGAGCACGGAGTTCAACCGAGATGATTATTTCAAACTGTTTACCGCCGTGTTTCAGGATGTCAACTTCCTGCCCGTGAGCGTCGCGCAGAATGTGGCGCTATGCGTGGCGGAAGAGATGGACGAAGCGAAAGTGGCGCATTGCGTTTCGCAGGCCGGGCTCAGCGCGCGGATCGAGCAGCTCCCGGACGGGCTGCATACGATGATGGATAAGCAAATTTATGAGAACGCGGCGGATTTTTCAGGCGGGGAGCGGCAGCGGTTGCTGCTGGCCCGTGCGTTGTATAAGGATGCGCCGGTCATCATCCTCGACGAGCCGACCGCCGCGCTCGACCCGATTGCGGAGAACGAGATCTATCTCAAATACAGCGAGATGACCAAGGGGCGCACCTCCTTCTACATCTCCCACCGGCTTTCGAGCACCCGCTTCTGCGACCGGATTTTATTTTTAGAGGGCGGGCAAATTGTGGAGGAAGGCACGCATGACGAATTGATGGCGAAGAAGGGGAAATACCACCGGCTTTATGAGCTGCAAAGCCAGTATTACAAAACAAATCCGGAAGGGGGCGAGCAGGATGTATGAGCCCAAAAAGTTTGAGGAGCTCTCCTGGCGAGAAAAATTCACCTTGCTCAGGCGCACGGTTTCGGCCTTATCTGCTTTTGAAAAATGGACGTTTCCCACCATGATCCTCAGCGATTTGCTGCTATCGCTCGAGCCGCTGGTGAATCTGTGGATGTCCGCCCTGATCCTCGACGAGCTGATCGGCGCGCGGGATATCAAACGCCTCGTGCTGCTCGTGTTGGTGACGGTGGGCCTTAACTTTCTGCTCTATCTCGGCAAAAATGCGCTGGCGAACCGCCATCACCTTCTAAACAGAACGATGGGATGGGTGAAGGAGAGCGTGGCGGCCAGTGAAAAAATTTTGGATACGGATTATGAAAACCTGGAGAACCCGGATTTTCAAAAAAAGGCGCGGGATTACTGGCAGGTGAATTGGGGCCATGGCGGCGCGCTCAACGTGTTTTATTACTCGATGGATCTTTTCTTCCAGGGCCTTTTCTCCACGGTGTGCTCCGTTGTGATGCTGGTTCCGTTTTTGAAAATCGTGCTGGTGCGCACCGGATCATCCTTTTGGGAATCGCCGTGGCTGGCGCTGGCGCTGCTGGGCGTGATGGTAGCCTGCGCAGCAGCCCTGCTGGTGGTTGGGCATTTTTATCAAAAAACAAATAATCAATATTACGATTTAAATCTGCAGGCCATGCGGCTGTTTTCTTACTATAGCGATTTAATATCAGATTACCGGCTGGGGAAGGAGATCCGCCTCTTTCATGAGAAGAAGCTGATCATGGAGCAGGCCTATGACAAAACGATGCGGCAGCTTGTCAAGGTGTATGGTGGCTTTGCGCGGGCGGAGAGCCGGTTTGGCTCCATAAACGCGCTGATCACGGCGGTGATGACGGGCGCGATCTATATTTTTGTGGCGCTCAAAGCGCTCGCAGGGCTGTTCGGCGCAGGCAATTTGCTCAAATATGTCGGCGCTATCCAGCAGGTTGCCCATGGCGTGGAGAATTTGATCGCCGGCGTCACAGGGATTGCGGAATTACACCAGACCCAGTATTTTTTTGATCTGCTCGATACCCCTCCCGTCAAATACCAGGGCACCCTGCCGGTCGAAAAACGCGACGACAACGACTATACGATCGCGTTTCAAAACGTCAGCTTCCGTTACCCCGGCGCGGAGGATTGGGCGCTGAAGGATTTTTCCATCCGCCTGCGCGTGGGCGAGCGCCTCGCCGTGGTGGGGCTCAACGGCTCCGGCAAGACCACGTTTATCAAGCTCCTCTGCCGGCTCTATGACCCGCAGGAGGGAGTGATCACCCTCAACGGCATCGATATCAAAAAGTATGATTATGAGGAATATATGACGATCTTCTCCGTCGTCTTCCAGGATTTCTGCGTGTTTTCCTTCCCTCTGGGGCAGAATGTGACCACCTCGCTGGAATATGATGAGCAGAAAGTGTGGAGATGCCTCGAGCAGGCCGGGTTTGCCGAGCGGGCCGAGAAGATGCCGAAAGGGCTCGACACCGCGCTCTACAAGGATTTTGAGGAGGACGGCGTGGAAATCTCCGGCGGAGAGGCGCAGAAGATCGCGCTGGCCCGCGCGCTCTACAAGGATGCGCCCTTTATCGTCCTCGACGAGCCGACCGCCGCGCTCGACCCGGTGTCGGAGCATGAAATCTATGAGCGGTTTAATCAATTCGTCGGAGCAAAGACGGCAATTTATATCTCCCACCGCCTCTCCTCCTGCCGCTTCTGCGATCAGATCGCGGTATTCGACCAGGGCAGGCTGATCCAGACGGGCAGCCATGACGAACTGCTCGCGGACGAACAGGGCAAGTATCACGAGCTCTGGCACGCGCAGGCGCAGTATTATGTTCCGGCGGAAGAGTGCGCTGCAAACAATACTTGAGCAAATAAAGTCAGGAATCTATTCGGGTTTTTTGTTATTCTGTTGTTAACCAATCAAAGAGGGGATGGTTGCAATGAAAAGCGGTAATAAGACCGTTGCGGATTCCTATCGCCAATGTGTGGAAGTAATTGTGCCGGAGATCAAGTGGGAAGACATCCGAGATCAAGTGCCCGTAGGGCAGGAGTTCAGCGTTGCATTTGCCTGCATGATTTTTCGGCGTTTGAAAAAGCGAAAAAAGGGAAACACATGAGAGGATAGGAAATGAAATGGACGCATTGCAGGCATAGCGCCATGCAATGCGTCCTATTGATTTTTCAGATTGCTTAGCCCCCGATGGCTGCACTGCACAACAGGGCGTGCCGCCCGGCTGCGGCCGGTGGGGGGCTGCGGCTGTCAGCCCTCGCTGTTTATCCGGTGCTCTTCAATTAGGCTATGCTTCAAATCCCATAGCCTCTGGGAGAGATCCACGTAATATTGATGCGGGTTTTCAAACCGCAGCACCTCTTCCCACAGGGTGTCTACCTGCTCCGCGCAATAGGCGCGGATTTTTTCAACAGAGGGGGTATGGCAAATGCACTTTCCGTGCTCAAATATTTTGCGCAGCAGGGGGCGGGCGAGGAAGTTTTGCACCGTTTTGCGCTTCCAGGTGAATTCCGGGTCAAACAGCTCATACGGCGCACGTTCATCAATCACTTCGTCCATCAAGGTGACAACGTCGGCAATCGCCTTGCCGCTGTCACGATCAAACAGCCTCCATACGGTTTTAGCGCCAGGCGTTGTGATTTTGCTCACATTTTCGCTGAGCTTAATTTTGGGGATGACGCCGTCCTCTGTTTCAATGGCGGAGAGCTTATATACGCCACCGAACACCGGATCGGATGCCGCTGTGATGAGCCGCTCGCCCACACCGAAGGAATCCACCTTGGCGCCTTGGATCAGCATATCCCGAATGATATATTCATCTAGAGAATTGGAGGCGACGATGGAACAATCCGGGAACCCGGCCTCATCCAACATTTTGCGCATCCGCTTGGAAAGATAGGTAATATCGCCGCTGTCGATGCGGACGCCCTTTGGGCGGCAGCCCCGCGGCAGCAGCTCACGGCGGAAGGCTTCAATCGCGTGGGGCAGGCCGGAGTGGAGCGTATCGTAGGTATCCACAAGCAGGGTGCAGTTATCCGGGTATTCACGCGCATAGGCGCAGAATGCCTCCAGTTCGCTATCAAATAGTTGAATCCAGCTGTGCGCCATTGTGCCAAGTGCCGGAATGCCGAAATCACGCTCGCAGATGGTGCAGGCCGTTCCTACGCAGCCGCCGATGAAGGCGGCTCGTGCGCCGTATACCGCGCCGTCGAAGCCCTGCGCCCGTCTGGAGCCAAATTCCATCACACCGCGGCCTTGAGCGGCGCGGACAATCCGGTTGGCTTTTGTGGCGATCAGGCTTTGATGGTTGATGCACAAAAGCAGCATGGTTTCAACAAATTGTGCCTGGATGACGGGGCCGCGCACAGTGACGATCGGTTCACCGGGGAATACAGGCGTGCCTTCTGGGACAGCCCAAACATCGCAGGCAAACTGAAAATGCCGCAAATAGTCGAGAAACGCCTCGCTAAATCCGTGGCCACGCAATGCATCCAGGTCGTCCTCAGAAAAAGAGAGGTTTTCTAAATACTCCACCATTTGTGCAACGCCGGCCATGATGACAAAGCCGCCTCCATCCGGGATCCTGCGGAAAAACAGGTCAAAATACGCGATCGTTTCCGTAAACCCATTTTGAAAATATCCATTGGCCATTGTCAGCTCGTAAAAATCTGTTAGCATGGTCAAATTCAGCTTGCCTGTGTATTCCATGGTTGTTTCCCTCGCTTTTCATCAAAAATTGGTTGTTTTATACGCTGTTTTATGAAAAATTTAATAAATTATATTTTCCTAATTCATAATTTGTAGGTATTCTTTAAATGAGGAAAAAATTACGGTGATCACCCGGATGAAAGAGAGAGACCCTGCTTCTCCAAGCGGGAGACTGCCGGCTATTATTATAACATTTTTTTTACTGTATGGTTCTTTTTTTCTGATATTTCTTGCTGTGTTTGTTTCTAAGGCTTAAAAAGCAGGCTTTTCATGCGAGTTTGAGCGGGGAAAGCTGCCGTCAGCCGATGGATTTACAATGAATTTGTTTCTAAATTGTGAAAGCACTTGTTTTTTCGAATTTGCTAGGTTATAATACGCGTGAAGAAAGGGACACCGTGTGGTTCCTTTTTTGATAAGGCAAACACCGTTGGCCGACCGGCCCCCCAATATCCGGTTTGCCATGCGGTAAATGGCGCAGTCATTGGCCGCACAGCTTGCTTGATGTTGCCAGGCGCGTGCCATGTTATATTTTTATGGAGAGGTGTGTGGCCATGAGAATCAGAAAACAGCCGCTCGGCGATCGTAATATCGTCGGAGCAAAAGTGGAGCAGTCCCGTAAGGCAATCGGCATGAAGCAAAAGGATCTGTTGACCCAGCTTCAGGTGCGTGGCATTGATCTGAATGCATCCGGTCTTTCAAAGCTGGAGGGCCAGCTGCGGTATGTTACGGATACAGAGCTTGTCGCATTGAGCGATGTGCTCGGCGTATCCATTGATTGGTTGGTAGGCAAAGAGCAATAACCGCATGTATAACGGAAGCAGGCGTGTATCAGGTACACGCCTGCTTTTTGTTTACGGCAGGCTTTGGCTTTGCCAATTAACCAAGAGCAACCGAAAAGGACTGAATAGAATTCAATCATATATCAGAGATTCTATAGAAAATATTGCTATTTTTTAATCCTCTTGTATAATAAAATTGTTTTTTCTTTTCATCTGTTTCCGGCGTCTGCGTATAGAACTGGTGAAACCGTCAAACGATAATCTTATTTGGAACTGGAAAGGAATGATCGGCATGAGACAGATAACAACGCTCTCAAATGGCTGGCTGTTTACTCAAATGGCGCAGGAGGCGCCGCCCGCCCTGTTGCCGCAGGATTGGGAGGAAGTGACGCTTCCCCACACTTGGAACAATCTCGATGGGCAGGATGGCGGAAGCGACTATTACCGAGGCGCCTGCTGGTACTGCCGCGCGCTTTCGATTCCTGTGCCGGCGGACGGTGGGCGCATCTATCTTGAATTTCAGGGCGCAAACAGCATCTGCGAGGTATATCTCAACGGGCAAAAGGCTGCGCGCCATGAAGGCGGTTTTTCGACCTTCCGTGCGGATATTACGCCCTATCTGAAGGCGGATGGGGAAAACCTTCTAGCCGTCATGACCGACAATGGATCAAACGACACGGTCTACCCGCAGATGGCGGACTTTACGTTTTTCGGCGGGCTGTACCGGAAGGCGAGCCTCATTACGGTGCCGGAGAGCCATTTCGACCTCGATTATTACGGCGCGCCGGGCCTGCGCGTGACGCCGCTTCTCAAGGACGGCGCGGCGGATATCGCGTTGGAAGCGTATCTGACGAATGCGCGCGACGGGCAGACGCTGCTCTTCGAAATCTATGATAGTGGGGACGACTGCATTGCCCGTACGCAAGCGGATATCCATCAGGGTACGGCTTCCATTCGCCTGGAAAACCCGCATCTATGGAATGGTGTGGAGGATCCGTATCTCTACAAAGCTTGCGCGAAGCTGCTGGAGGGCGGCACGGAGCTCGACGCGGTTTGTGCGCGCTTTGGCGTGCGTACTTTTGAAGTGCGTCCGGACACGGGCTTTTCTCTCAACGGGAGGCCCTATCCGCTGCACGGTGTTTCCCGCCATCAGGATCGGCTGGATAAGGGATGGGCGATTGGCGAAAGGGAGCATGAGGAGGATATGAAGCTCATCCAGGAGGTGGGCGCGAATACCATCCGCCTTGCGCACTATCAGCACGACGCCTATTTCTACGATCTGTGTGATGAGGCCGGCATGGTTGTCTGGGCGGAAATCCCGTTTATCTCGATGTTCCTGAATACGCCTGGGGCGCGGGAGAATACGCTCCAGCAGATGCGCGAGCTCGTTGTGCAGAATTACAACCATCCCTCCATCTGCTTCTGGGGAATCTCCAATGAAATCTCCATCGGCGGCGAGAGCGAGGAGTTGCTTTCCAATCTTCATGCGCTCAATGACCTGGTGCATGAGCTTGATCAAACAAGGCTCACTACCATGGCGAATCTTTCGATGGTCGAAAACGACAGCCCGCTCAACCATATTACCGATGTGATTTCCTATAACCACTATTTCGGCTGGTATCTCGGCAAGGTGGAGGACAATGCTCCCTGGCTGGATACCTTCCACGCGGAAAACCCGGAGATTTGCCTCGGCATTTCGGAATATGGCTGCGAAGGCATCACAACGCTTCACAGCGCATCCCCTAAGGTGCGGGATTACAGCGAGGAATACCAGGCCTATTACCATGAAAAAATGCTGGAAGCCTTCGCGCAGCGGCCTTATCTATGGAGCACGCATGTTTGGAATATGTTTGATTTCGCGAGCGATATGCGCGATGAGGGCGGCGTGCAGGGGCGCAACAACAAGGGCCTCGTCACGTTTGACCGGCAAACGCGCAAGGATTCTTTCTATATCTATAAGGCGTATTGGACGAAAGCGCCGTTTGTCCACATCTGTTCGCGCCGGTTCAAAGAGCGGGCGGAGGAAACGGTGCAGGTAAAGGTATATTCCAATTGTGAGCAGGTGTCGCTCAAGGTAAATGGAAAGAAAACCGGCAGCGTTGCGGGAAAGTATGTATTCACCTTTGACCGTGTGCCGCTGACGATGGGCGAAAATATCATTCAGGCGGCTGGGTTCCTTGGGCAGCAGGAGGTTTGCTGCGAGAGCATCCCGCTCGTGCGCGTTACAGAGCCGAATGCCTCCTACATGCTCGCGGAGGAAGCGGAGAAGGCCGGCCAAAATGTGGAGAACTGGTTTGCTGCCTCTGGCGGGGAGGGCGAGGAGCCGCTCCAATTCCCGGAGGGTTATTTCTCGATCAAAGATAAGGTCGGCGCCCTGCTGAAGAACCCGGAGGGCGAGCAATTCGTCTCTGAGATGATTGGAAAGGTCATGCCGGGCATGAAGGTGAGCAAAGGGATGCTCAACATGGCAAAGCATTTCACGATTGAAAAGGTCATCGAAATGGCAGGGGATCGTATTACGCCGGAGATGGTGCGGTATTTAAACCAGAGGCTGAATCAGATTAAAAAGTAAGACCAATTTGTTTATCCGGCGGATGCTTTTGCATCTACCGGATATTTTTATTATTTATAAAAGAAACACAATAATATGGGGATTTTGGGAATATAAAAACAATAATTTAATATTATTTTCGATATTTATAGATAAAATATTGAAAATTATTATGAGATAAGTTAATATAAATAAAATAAAGGTGTGATTGTTTTTATGAAATGCTCAAATTGTCACATGGAAATCGGTGGATGGGAAAAGACTTGTCCACATTGCGGAGCTATCCTGCGATTTGATGAATCTGGAAAAATAAGCTGCCAGTCTTGTTTCCATAAAAATGACGTTAGCGCACATTTTTGTGTGAAATGTGGTCAAAGATTAATGACGGAGGAACCTGTTTTTCAGCCTGATGAAAGGGAAGATGGACTAAAGGATATTATGCAATATAAATCCCGTTTGGATACAAAGGATATACTAACGGCTCAAAAACGGCAGACAGCGCAAGCGCAACAGGAACAGTGGCGGAAAAAGGGTGAGGAAAGTACGAGGGCTAAATGTCCTTACTGTGGAAGTGAGTCACTTTCGGCCAGCAATGAATTCAATTATCAGGCGGCGGCTTTTGGGTATGGTCTGATGGGCGATGCCGGATATTTAGCGGGAGGGCTAGGTGGCTCCAAACATGTGATGGTGACCTGCTTGAAATGCGGGTACAGATATCGAATTTAGAAGGGGTAGATGTGAAATGAAGTATTGTAGTAAATGTGGAAATGCACTCAACGACGATATGGCTTTTTGTCCGAAATGCGGTGAGGCCTGCATAGAGCAGCCAACTAGCCCAGCTGATCAGAAGTTGCGTGACTTGGAAAGCATACATATCATATTACCAAAAGAAGAGTTATCCTGGGAATACATACGCACTCATAAAGATATTGGTGCTATTTTTGCAAAACAAGAAAAGTTAGCTCAGCAAGCGGTGGAAATCGGCAAGGAATGCATGACTCTCGCCTCAATGGATGAATATAACAAGATTCAAGAAGGAGTTTATCGATTTTATTTACAGAATGCATATGCTTTGATTGATTTGGCGGCATGCCTCTATGAAGATAGTACAGAACTGGATGCTATGTGGAATGAATTCAAATCTTTGGTTGCTAAAGGCCAATTGGATGCGCAGAAATTTATAAATGATATGTCGTCCACGGATGCGAATTACGAGATTTATGCTGGTCTTCAGATACTTTTATCTTCTTACTTCACAGAAGCTCTAGACAGCTCTGTTGTAGCAGATAACGAAAGTTATCAGCAGGCAGTTGTAGATATTCTAAAAAGATATACAGAGGCGCTCTCGCTTTATTTAAACAGGCTGAAAAGTCATTCTTGGGCTCCGCAACCCAGCTTCCATGACAGCCACAGGGAGCTGTTTGATAAAATGCTCGCTAAACTTCCGCCTAACAAAGCGAGCAGTATAGATCAAAGCGTTTTTTCTGAAATTAAGCAGGATGCTGCAAAGGCTGTTTCTGCTAACGGCTCCAACAATTCTAAGCCTGCCGGCAAATCGGGATGCTATATCGCAACGGCTGTGTATGGCTCTTATGAAGCACCGGAGGTGCTCGTCCTGCGGCGTTTCCGGGATGAGGTACTATCGCAGACGCTTTGGGGCCGAGCTTTCATCAAAGCATATTATGCGATTAGCCCGCCGGTGGCGGAGTGGTTGAAAGGGGCGGATACAATTAACCATTTGGTGAAACAAGCTTTGGATAAATGGGTGTCCAGATTGAATAATCAATCATAAATATAAAAAATAAAAATGTGGCAGGCTGGCCGGTTCGAATCGAACTAGACAGCCTGTTTATTTAATGATTCATAATTTTAAGCCCTGGAAGGGCGTTGCGTAACCAAGTGGGAAGAGCCTGTGTACTGTTTAGGCTTTCTACTAGCCCTTTAGCTTGGCAAATACAATGTGGGATAAACGATATAATTACCAGAATATATATAACTTTCGGCGATATTTCAGCCATCAAAATTTTTAAAATTCGATTCGATAAAATACTGTCTGCAATCCATCGTCCGCCGCCCGATTTCCTTGACCTTTCTTATGAAAATTGTTAAAATATACTCCATATTAACAGCTGGTTTTCAGCCGTTTTCAGGAGGATCCTCTTATGATGAAAATTTCTCCCTCCATCCTCTCCTGTGACTTTTCGCGCATGGGCGAGGAGTTTGCCCGCATGGAAAAATGCGGTGCAGATTGGCTGCATATCGATGTGATGGATGGGCATTTCGTCCCAAATCTCACGCTTGGCGCGCCCATTGTAAAGGCGCTGCGTCCCTACGCCTCCATTCCGTTTGACGTCCATTTGATGATCAGTAATCCGCTCCAATATGTGCCGGATTTTTTGAAGGCGGGTGCGGATATCCTGACCTTTCATATTGAGTCCGATTCTCCTGTGGAGGAGACGATCGAGCTGGTCCGCGCGGGCGGCTCGGTTCCCGCTTTGAGCCTGAAGCCCAAAACGCCCGCCGAGGCGGTGTTTCCGTACCTCGACAGGCTGGGTATGGTGCTTGTAATGACAGTGGAGCCGGGCTTCGGCGGGCAATCCTTTATGGAGGATATGATGCCGAAGGTTGCGGCGATCCGCCGCGAAGCGGACAGGCGCGGGCTGAACCTCGATATTCAGGTGGATGGCGGTATCAGCGAGAAAACCATTGCCGCGGCGGCGAAGGCCGGAGCGAATATCTTCGTGGCGGGCAGCGCAGTGTTCGGCGCGACGGACGCGGCGGCGATGATTGCCTCCTTGCGCGTCAAAGCGGAGCAGGCAGCGCAGTGATCAAATGGCCCCGCTGATTTGCTCCAGCGCATTGCTTTTGCATATGCTCTGCCAATGCTCGCGGGTAAAGGCGGCGGGGAGTTCTCCCCGTGCGCAGGGGGCTCCAAATTCGGAAAGCGCAATTTCCAGCAGGTCGGATGACTCCTCGGATGAAACGATCAGGCGGTAGCAATGCTCCTGCCGGTATAATTCGCTTTCTGCTGGGAGAGCGTTCAACCGGCGGACGTTTTCGGCGGCGTCAAGCAGCCTTTGCGCGCTGGTAAACTCATAGACGATTGGAGTTCTCGATTTTTTCATGGTCAAGTGGCGCTGCGGCTTATGCTCCTGCTCAAGGACGGTAAATTGAAGCACGCAGCCTCCCTCACGAGCGGGTAGCGCCTCAATGAGCATTCGGCCGGATGGATCAATATCGCGGCCAAGTTCCCTGCGGGCTTCATCCAGCAACGTCCAGATAACGCGGCGCGTTTCAATATTGGCGTAGTCCATCTCCTCATATGTAATGTGCAGCTTCGTCATGTCGTCCGCTGTCAGCCGGACTACGATTTTATTCTCTTCAGGCGCCTCGATCTTCAAAGGCACATCCCTCCCCAATCAAAATCAGTTTGCTCGATTTCCTCTCTCTATCATATGCCCAGGCGTAGTCATGCGCAATGCATAATTTCTGGCAAAAGGCCTACAATGAATTTACAGGAAAGGCGGTGAGGCGCTTGTCCGCTTCGGGAGAACAGATCAGGACGCCTTCTGAAAAGGCGTTTCGATCCTATACCATTTCAACGCTCCTTATGCTGATTGCTCCGGCGGTGATGGCGTTTTATTATTACCGGTGGAGGGTGCTCCTCCTTTTGGCGGTTTCCATTTCTATAGCGGCGCTCTGCGATGCTGCCGGCGCGGCATTGATGCGTAGAAAACCGGGGATGGATCCATTATATGCGGCGCTCACCGGCGCTATGATTGCGCTGCTGTTGCCCGCTTCCGCACCGCTGTGGCTGCCTGCCGCAGGGAGTGCGTTTGCAATCGTGGCGGCAAAGCTGCCCTTTGGGAGCGCAGAAAAGACGCCGTTTGTCCCCGCCGCGGCTGGTATCGCCTTTTTGTGCGTCTGCTGGCCGGAGCTCGTTTTTACCTATCCGGCGATCGATAGCTCGCTGCCCATGGCAGTGACCGGCTCGGAAGGCTTTGTGCAGGGCGCCTCGTTTGCCTCCATGCTGAAAGTGCATAATTCGATTGATGGCAATATTTTAAGCTATTTCAACGCGGTAATCGGCAAGGTGCCCGGCCCGATGGGCGCTACCTGTATGCTGGTCATGTTTGGCACGGCAATCGCGTTTTTTATTTTCCATTCTTCCCTTTGGCTCAGTTCCGCGGGCTTTGTAGCGGTGTGCTCCGTATGTTCTGTTCTCTTCCCGCGGATTTTGACGGGGCGCAAGCTGTCCCTAACGATGGAGATTTCAGCGGGCATGCTGGTGTTTACCGCGCTGTTTCTTTTGCCGAATCCCGCCACGCTTCCCAAAACCCATTTACAGCGGCTGCTTTACGGCATGGCGGCGGGTGGGATTTGTATGCTGCTGCGGTATTTCGGCGCTTATGAAGAAGGCGCATGCTTTGCGGTGCTGTTGATGAATGCCGTTTGGCCGATGGCAGACGGGCTGATAAAAGGCCATAAGGAAAAGCAGCAGGCGGCCGCCTCGGCCACGGATATGAAGAAGGAAGGGGGCGGTATGAATGCGTGAGCAGGAGATGCAGGTTCTTTCGGCCAAAGAGGCCTTTCGACGTGGCATTCTGCGGGGCAATCCGGTTTTAATGCTGTGCCTGGGCCTGTTTCCAGCGATTATGCTTGCCACCACGCTGAAGGCGGCTGCAATCGTAGCAGTGGTATCAGCCGTCCTGCTGATGATCATGGAGCTCTTGACGGCTCTCGTATTAAAGAGGCTGCCCTTTTGGCTGCGTATCGGAATATACGCCTTGCTCAGCTTCGGCCTACTCGCGGGCGGACTGTTTGCGTGCGAGCGCTTTTTCCCGGATTTTCTGGGCACGCTGAGCGGCTATCTGCCACTGCTTGCGGTCAATGCGATGATTGTGTTCCGCTGCGAAACCTGCGCTGTGCATCAGCCTCTTCGTGTAAGCATGATGGATGCGCTGGGCGCCTCCCTGGGCTATGCGATTGTGTTGCTGCTGCTCGGATTTGTCCGCGAGTTGTTGGGAAGCGGCTCTATTTTAGGGCGTTCTTTTCCAACTCTACCGAAGATTACGGGCCTATTGATGCCCTTTGGAGGTTTTTTGCTGCTGGGCTTTATGGCTGCCGCCGTAAAGTGGATTTATCATCTGCGCCATTCTGGAGAAGAGGAATTGGCAACTCCGGTTGCCCATGTGGATGATGAGGATGTATCCGTGATTGAGCCGCTGGCGCGCCTGTTCCACCGGAAACGAAGCGCTGTGCAGGAAGAATCCGCACCAAAGTCAAAGAAAAAGCCGGAGCAATGGCCAAAGCATGAAACAGATGCTTTGGCTAAGAAGAAATCCGTTCCACTGCCGCATGAAAAGAAGCCCAAAAAGCCGGTGAAGAAAAGCAGGCCCGCGAAATTGGAGCATCAAAAGCCGGGCGACGTGCCGCCTACACAAGAGCCGGCCTCAAAGCATCCGCCCACGAAGAGGAGTAGCTCCGTGGAGAAAGCGTTGAAAGTAGAGAAAGTTAAAAAAGAAGCGCCCTTGTCCGCGCAGAAACGCCCTGCGCACAAGCCGGCAGCCTCTGACGCACAGCCTGATTCGGCACGCAAGCCGAGGCAGGATGAGGAAATGGAAAGCTTTGCGGACGTATTAGCAGCGCTGAACCGGCGGCGTGCAGAGCAGGAGAGTAAACTGCGGGCGGATAATGTCCAGGATGCAAAAGAGAAAGGGGAGCAGCCATGAACGGATTTGTCACGCTTTTGGTAACGGCGCTCTATGCCCTACTGTTGCAAAATCTGGTGTTTACAGGCGGATTCGGCGCAAGCGAGGCGGTCAGAATCTCTTCCAAGCCGCGTTATGTGCTATCGTTTGCCTTGTTTATCACCGTGTTTTCCGCTGCAACCTCGATTATCTGCCGCGCATTAGAGCTGCTGCCACAGGTGAGCCTTGCGCATACGCTTGTACGGCTGCTCATATATATGATTGTGCTGTTTGTATTGTATGTGATCGTAGTGCTGGTGTTTCGTTATGCGTTGCATGCAAGCGACAGCATCCTTCGGAAGATCGGCATGGCGGCATTCAATACGCTAGTGCTTGCGATCCCTGTGATCAACCGCAGTGCCGCTTATACGGTGGGCGAATCTCTTGGCGCGGGCCTTGGGGCAGGCGCGGCCTTCGCTCTGGCCGTGTTTCTGATCCATGCGGGGATTCACGTGCTGGATCGTAACGATAAGATCCCAAAGGCCTTTCAAGGAACGCCGGCGCTTTTTATTTATGTTTCTTTGCTGGCGCTTGCGTTCACTGGTTTTTCCGGCAGATCCCTGTTTATATAATTGCAGGACGGTGCCTGAAGCGCTCTGTTTTTACCAATGAAGGGTGCGAATTCCACGAAAGGATGGCTGTTGTATGGGAAAAAAATATAAAGTAAAAAAAGACTACGGCTCCGGGCAGCGCTCCAGCTACTACGGCTTTCGGAAAGATTTTCCGGAAGGGGGGCGCAAAGGCCGCTTCCGCAAAAGTGCCAGCCGCTCAGAGCGCGGCAAAAGAATTGCTAAGATCGCGCTAATGGTGTTGGGCTTTGCCGCAGTAATGGTGCTTGCCTTTTTTATTACAGATTTTGCTTTGAATTTATCCAATAAGCCCGCTGTTACCAAGCCGCCTCAGGTGGAAACAGGCAGTGGCGGGCAAGGATCGGATGCGCCGCAGGAGCCGCAGTCAGAGGGGCCTGTAGCGCAGCAGCAAAAAGCAATTGCGGCGCTCTGGCTGCCGGAGAGGACGCTTCGCAATGCATCTGCCCTAGATAGCTTCCTTGCTGTTGCAAAGCAGAGCGGTGCATCCGCTGTAATGATTGACGCAAAGGATACTGACGGCACGTTGCTTTTTCCCTCCGCATTGGAGCAGGTGAAGGTAACGGGCGCCGCAGAGGGGGCTTATTCGAATTTTGCACAAGCGATTCAAAAGATTCATGACAATGGCTTGTCTGTGATTGCGCGGGTGCAGTGCTTCCGTGACCCGTTGGCCGCCAGAAGGTTGGGGGAGGGTAGCGCGGTATGCTACCAGCGGCCCGGCACGCTCTGGCTGGACAACAGCGCGGATAAAGGCGGCAAACCATGGGCAAACCCCTATTCGGAAACAGTGCAGAGCTATCTGACCGGTTTGATCGGTGAGCTGACAGCCATGGAAATTGACAGCATCCTGCTCGATAGCGTGCAGTTCCCCAGCGGATATGCGCTGAATAAGACCTATTATATAGGAGAGAGCGAAAGCGGCGTATCCCGAAATGATGTTTTAAAGAATTTTGTTGCCAGTGCAAAGCAGGCGGCTGGCAGTAAAAATGTGATTTTGATGCAATCAGGGGAAGGGGCCCTCGGCGGTGGAGAAAGCCAGTATCATGGCAGTCTGTTTGGAAGCGGCGCCGATGTTTATGCGCCGGATTTGCGCCTGTCTGGGCTCAAAGGAAGCATTACAATCGGCGGAGAATCATTCTCGCCCGCAAAAGATCCGTCCGTTTTCCTTGCGGCCGCTGGGAAGCAGCTGAAAGCCGCGGCGGGAAATGCCACCCTGATGCCCCTTTTGAATGCGAGCTCTGATGTGAGCGAGCAGGTGGCAGCCCTGAAAGCGGCAGGGATTGAAAGCTATATTCTATACAATGAGGGCGGTAGCTATACTGCGGTTCAATAAGGAAATCAAAGAAAGGCGTCCTGTCTATTCAGACAGGACGCCTTTTTATCAGATTCTGTTGCTCAGCTTAATAGAGGAATTGGGAGGACCAGCCGCATAAAATCAAGCCTTTGGATTAACAATATCGCGCCAATCAAGGTCTCCACGGTCGAGGCTGTGAATCAATGCCTCCGCAGTTGCAATATTGGTTGCAACCGGAATATTATGCACATCGCACAAGCGAAGCAGATTGGCTTCGTTGGGCTCATGTGGCTTCGGGCTAAGGGGATCGCGGAAAAACAGGAGTAAATCGATTTCATTGCACGCGATCCTTGCAGCAATCTGTTGATCGCCGCCCTGTGAACCGCTTAGAAACCGCTGGATGGAAAGCCCAGTTGCCTCAGAGACAATTTTGCCCGTCGTGCCAGTGGCGCACAGTGTGTGGCGGCTGAGTACGCCGCAGTAAGCGATACAGAATTGCGTCATAAGCTCCTTTTTCGCGTCATGGGCAATTAGTGCGATATTCATATATGCAGCTCCTTTTTTATGAGAGTGTTGATTCAAAAATAACAATTCTTATTCCTATCATAACAGATAAATTACATTTTATCAAGATGTTTTAACGGGATTTTCTCTCCTTCGATCCTTTTTGCGATTCGAAGATACGCGCTGCCCGCCGGGCAATCAAAGGGCACTGGTTTGCCCATCGCCGCACGGTACGTAACATTCGGATCATCCGGCACAATGCCGAGCAGACGGGCACCCGCGCTGTCGATCACCTGGTCGATATTGAGCAGCTGGCGTTTTGAAACGGGCTGAGCCTTAAAGCGGTTGATAATGAGGTGAATCGGCGCGATGTCCATCGCATACAGCGCGTCTACAGCCGCGGCGGCGCTACGAACGCAGACCGCATCCGGCGTGGAAACGACCACCGCTTCCTGCGCCGCACTGGCAGCCAAGCGAAACCCCCGCTCGATCCCTGCCGGCGCGTCAATAAGGATATCATCAAAAAAGGCATCGTACTGTGCGGTAAGGGAGTGCATGGCACCCGGGGTAAAGGCGGGAGTGTCGCGCAAAGGCGCGGCGAGAAGATGAAGGCCGCCCACCGATAAGGGCGCTTTTTCAGGCGCGCAACGGCCCAACAGGACATCCGCCCAGTCGTAAACTGTGTTTTCCGCGCATCCTAGGATCAAATCCAAGCTGCGCAGGCCGATATCGCAATCGATTAGGAGGATGTGTTTGCCCATGCCTGCAAGCGCTCCGCCGAGCCCGGCAGCCAAAGAGGATTTCCCCGCGCCGCCCTTGCCGGAGGCGATCACAATTTTTCTAGCCATGGTGTTCCACTTCTCCTTTCAAGCGTTATTGCAGAAGGGTATTGCCTTCCTGCGGAAGGTCCATTGCGCTTTCGCTGCCGGAGAAATATTGGTTGTAGATTTCTGCTGCGACCGGCGCGCAGTCAACGCCAGTGTCCCCGCTTTCAATGACAATCCCTATGGCAATTTCAGGGTCGTTTACAGGAGCGTAAGTAATTAGGACAGCGTTATAATCATTCTGCCATTGGCCGTTGATTTTGCGCTTCACCTGGGACGTGCCGGTTTTAGCGGCGGCCTTGACGCCATTTTTAATTTTGGAGAAGGAGCGCGCGCAGAAGCCGGTTCCGTCGCCCACGCGCCGCATCCCTTCATGCACCAGATCAATCGTGGATTTGCTGATATTCAGATTGGCGGAGACGACTGGTTCCTTCTCCAACACCGTTTTGCTGTAATCATAGGATTTAATGGATTTGACCAAATGTGTTTCATAGCGCGTGCCGCCATTTGCAATAGTGGCAGCATAGTTTGCAATTTGGAGCGGAGTAAACAAGTTGTAGGATTGGCCGATCGCATACTGCACCGTATCGCCGGGGCGCCATGGAGTGCCAATCGATTCGGCATATTCCGGCGTGGCAAGCGTGCCGGTTTCTTCCGCGATCTCAATGCCTGTCGGCTGGCCCAGGCCAAATTTTCGGGAATACTCATTCATTTTTTCAATGCCGATCTGATATCCGGCCTCAAAGAAGAAGTTGTTGCAAGAAATCTCGATGGCATGCACAACGCTGATATTGCGATGCGTGCCTGTGCTGCATCCGAGCTTTAGCTCGCGGTATCTTTGGTACCCCCCCCGGCCGCCGCAATAATAGGTAGTGTTTGCATTAAAAACACCTTCTTCCAGGCCGGTGATGGCGATGCCAGGCTTCATGGTAGAGCCGGGCTCATAAGCGCTCATCATTGCACGGTTCCACAGAGGTGCATTTTCCGCCTTAGAGAGCTCGTCATAATTTTTACTGTAGGTAGAGATATCATAGGTAGGGTTTGATACGGCGGCAAGTACCTCGCCGGTGTGAACGTCGATTACCACGGCGGCTCCGCAGAAGGGGTGATCAGGCTGCTCGGCTTTGAGCTCTGCAATCCGCTTTGCAAGGGCTTCGTTCGCAACTTTTTGGAGGTTTTTATCAATGGTGAGAATGATCGTGTGTCCCTGCTCCGGCTCCTTGACGTATTCTGTTGTGATATTGCCGTCGTCGTCCTTTGTAGTGCGTTTCACGCCGTCTGTGCCGCGCAGGTATTCTTCCATTGCCTTTTCGATGCCGTTTTTGCCGATGGAATCGGTTTGGAGATAGCCTTTCTCTTTATATTTTTCATATTCATTTTCACTGATTGCGCCGACCATGCCGAGGATATGGGGAGCAAGCGCGCCATCCACATATTCGCGGTATGGTACGACCTCAATCTCAACGCCCTGATAAAAATCGCTTTTTTCTTTGATTTCCGCTACCGTTTGGGTGGAAACATCTTCCGCGAAGGTGTATGGCGTGCGCTTACTGAACATCAGGCGGTGCATCTCATAGTATACGGAAGCAATTTTGCGCGCCTGTTCCGGCGTATATTCCTGGAGGCTGTATTTTTCAATGAGCGCATCCAAACAATTCTGCGCGGTTGCATAACTGTTAACATGCAGGATTTCATCTGATTTTAGGTAGGCCACATCACTCTCCCGATTCTCCGGGAAGGCAATTTTGCCGCTTTCATTATAAATCAGCGGAAGGTTGTCAATCCATTTTTCCCCTTTGGATTCCAGCAGCTCAATGAGGCTGTTGACGAGCTGATTACGCTGCGCAATCTCATCTTTATTATCAGCAGGGAATTTTTCTGCTGTGAATGTGATCGAGTTGCCCTGCCGGTTGGTCACAAGCGGATTGCCGTTGCGATCCAAAATTTCGCCGCGTGCCGCCTCCACCCGCGTGCTGGCGGAGCTGATGGACTTACCTTGTTCGGCATATTCGGCGCCGTGGACAAGTTGCAGCTGAACAAGGCGGCCTGCAAATAGAAGCAGGAATACGCCCAGCAGACAGACAGAGATGATAACGCGGGAGGTACGTTTGTCCTGATTCATCGGTTCGGCCCATCCTTTCATGCTCAAAAATGTTTTCGTAAAAAATCGTAAAAGACACAGCGGTTAGAAACTGCTGTGTCAAAAATGCTCTGTTCATGGAAACCGCCGTTTTGGTGGCGATTGAGTCAACCATCTGGTTGGCGCTCATGCAGCGCGTCGGATGGAAATCATGCCATCTAGAGGATTACGGACGGCTCTTCATTTGTAGAAAGCGGGTTTTTCAGCTTCCTGCCGAGCGCACGTAGGGGGAAGAAAAAAAGGGGCAGGAACAGCACCGCATACAGGCTTGCGGGCAGGTAAAAGCGCACAAGGGCGCTCACAGCGCCATCATAACCCGGAATCACCAGAAAAACCAGCCAATAAAGCAGGTTGTGCACCAACGCCGCGCATGTGGACAGGAGCAGTGCCGTGACAAAATTGACCCGCATCAGGTAGTGCAGCAACAACCCGCAGATGCAGCCGATGATGAGCAGAACAACGGCGTGGAATCCATCTCCACGCGTGCCCACGGCATCCCAAAGCATACCGGCAAACATGCCAAAGCATGCGCCTGCCATTTCACGCTCCAACATGGCAATACAAACCACAAGCGGAATTAAAGGCATCGCGCTGACGCTATATATTCTAGGCAACAGACCGCCCGTGTTTTGCAGCAGGGATACGAGCAGGATGATTACAGCGAGAATTCCCCATCGCAGGTAGACTTGCTTTTTTTCCTTTTTCACCATCGAAGGCCCTGCCTTTCTGCAAGGATTCCAGCGCGCGCTCCCGCCATTATGGCGCGCTGCTGCCGGAAGCGTTTTGCGCATCCTCCGCCGTTTTCTGCCCCTCAAAGGCAGTGATGATAAAAACATCGTGCACTGCGCTAATCTCGACGCCCGGCTTGACTACCGCATAAGCGGAAATATCATACGTATTATTTTTTACATCCTCCACTGTGCCAATAAGGATGCCCTGCGGGAAGAATTCGCCTGCGCCGGAGGTCTGCACAATTCCGCCTTTGGAAACAACGGTTGAGCGCTCCAGGCCGGTGAGCTGACATTTGCCCTCCCGGGATAATGCAATATCCGTGCCGAGGACACCCTGCTCATTGGTGTTGGACTCTTCCGCGCTGACGTTAACTGATGGATCAAGGATTGTTTTCACCGTGCACCCGGTGCTCCATACGCGCTCCACGCGGCCAACCAGATACTGGCCGGAAATAACAGGGTCGTTGGGCTCGACCCCATCGGAGGAGCCCTTATTGAGCGTAAAGGAATAAAATAAATCCGCCGAATCGCGCGCAATGATCGAAGCGGGCGCCATCTCCCAATCCTGATGGGCTTCTTTCACGCCCAAAACGGATTCATAGGAAGTGATCTGACGCTTCATTTCGTCATAATCAACCAGTTTTTTTTGATAATCCGCTATCTGCTGCTTGAGCTCGTCGATCTCCTTTGCGTAGGTGCCTGCGGAGACAAAGCCGCCGGAAAAATTCCCGATTTGCTCCGACACATAGGCGGAAAGCCGCTGCAAGGGGGAAAAAACCGCCCCAAGCAGAGAGGAAGAAGGCGACGCTCCGCCATGGGAGGCCGCCGCAATGATAATCCCAATCATCAGCGCGGCAAGGATGCCGAGCAAAATCTTAAAACGCTTGCTGTGAAAGAAACGCTGCATAAAAATCCCTGCCTGCCTTCCGAGTCAGGCCCAAGGGGCCAAGGGACTCAGTTGTAATCTCTGGTGCCGGTGATGCCGAGCACATCGGATTCCAGACACATGCCGGTGCCGTCCACCACGCAGTCCAGAGGATTTTCCGCCACATGAACGGGCATCTTCGTCTCAACAGCGATCAAACGATCCAGCCCGCGCAGCAGCGCTCCGCCACCGGTGAGCATAATGCCGTGATCAATGATATCCGCAGAGAGCTCCGGCGGTGTTTTTTCAAGCGTGGCCCGGATCGCATCCAAGATTTGGTTAACCGGATCCGCCAGCGCCTCGCGGATTTCCTCGGAGCTTACTTCGATGTTTTTCGGCAGGCCGTCCATCAGGTTGCGACCTTTGACGTCCATTGTGCCTTCGCCTTCATAAGGGTAGGCAGAGCCGATTCTAATTTTAATCTCCTCTGCTGTGCGTTCACCAACTAGAAGATTATATTTCTTTTTGATATAAGAAATGATCGCTTCATCAAAATTATCGCCTGCAATGCGCGCGGAGCGAGAGGTGACGATATCCCCCAGGGAGATGACGGCTACCTCGGAGGTGCCGCCGCCGATATCGACGACCATGCTGCCTGTTGCTTCGCTCACGGGAAGGCCGGCGCCGATCGCCGCGGCCATCGGCTCATCGATCAGGCTGACGTATTTTGCGCCTGCGCTGCGGGCCGCGTCATGCACGGCGCGCTTTTCCACCTCGGTTACGCCGGAGGGGATACAGATCATTACGCGGGCACGGTTGAAGGGGGAACCGCTCGTTGCACGGCGGATAAATTCCTTGAGCATATCGGAAGTAATGTCAAAATCCGCAATTACGCCGTCCTTCAGGGGGCGGACTGCGATAATGGAGCCGGGGGTACGGCCGATCATTTCTTTTGCTTCAATACCTACCGCCACAACGCGGTTCGGATTAGAACGGACGTCTACCGCAACCACGGAGGGCTCGCGGGTGACAATCCCTTTACCTTTTACGAATACGAGTGTGTTTGCAGTGCCAAGGTCAATGCCGATATCCTGTGAAAATAACATGGCGTTCAAACTCCTTTCCAAGCGGGGCGCCGGAGCCCGGCTGCACCCATAACATATATTATTATAACCTTAATTAAAAACTTTCTCAACCGCAAATGGAAAAAACCTGTGCAGTTTTTCGCCTGTTTTCGCCTTATTTTCTGGCGAAATTCTATATCTAATCACACTGAAAGAAGGAGCAAATGGGGCGGATCTACAAAACGGCACTGTTCACCCCGTATTGGGAAAGGAGCCGCGCCGTTTGCGCAATGGGAAGCCCCATCACATTAAAATAATCGCCCTGGATGCTTTCCACCAGAAGGCAGCCGTAACCTTGAATCCCATAGGCGCCTGCCTTATCCATTGGCTCCCCCGTGGCGATATAGCTGCGAATTTCATCATCCGATAAAGCGTAAAAGCGCACGGTAGTAGCGCAGGAGAAGGCTTCTTTTTTGCCGTTTTCACCCGGTAGCGCGACGCATACGCCAGTATATACGGTGTGTTCATGCCCGGCAAGAGAGCGAAGCATAGCGAATGCATGCGCTTCATCCTTCGGCTTTCCGAGAATGGCGCCATTCCATACCACAATCGTATCTGCGGCAAGAATAAGCTCGTCTTCCGCGGCATGCTGTGCGGCGCATGCAGCCTTTTGCGCAGCAAGCTCCGCCACCGCCCGGCCAGGAGGGAGAGCGGGATCTAGGCGCTCCTCAAGCTGCACGGGCCGCACAGAGAAAAGATAGCCTGCGTTTTCCAAAATTTCTCGCCTGCGCGGGGAAGCGGAGGCTAAAATGAGCTTCATAATCCATCTCCAATCGAGTGAAAAATCAGAATAAAACCTATATGATAGAATAAATGCTCATATAATGCGATGAGGATTGGGCACATGACCCTTTTCGGGCTTATCGGCCGGTGGAGCCAAAGCCCCCCGCTCCCCGCTGTGTTTGTGTAAGGGTATCCACCGCCTCTATGACGGGGCAGAGGATGGGCAGAACGGCAAGCTGTGCAATCCGTTCACCGGGCTGAATTTGATAGGGCTCGTCGAATTGGTTGATCAGCCCTACGCACACCTCGCCGGTATAATCGCTGTCAATCACGCCAACGCCGTTGGCAAGCGCAATTCCGTGCTTGATGCCGAGCCCGCTGCGGGCAAATACGAAGCCAGCCGTCCCTTCTGGCAATTCAATGGCAATGCCGGTGGGAACCACCGCATGGCCCCGCGCTGGAAGCAGCAGGGGAGCGTCGATGCAGGCGCAGAGATCCAGCCCAGCGCTGCCCGGTGTGGCACGCTGGGGGAGAATAGCGTTTTCGCGCATTTTTTTTATTTTCAAGGTTGTCATAGCAAGGGTGCATCCTTTCTATCTATTCGGTTTTTGGCTTCTGTGTAAGAGTATAGGGCGGTTTTATCGTGTTTCAAACAGAGAAATATGCCGCCCGTCCATTTCTTAGGCCGGCATCTTTTGTGTTCCCAATTTAACCGGTTATTCCACGCCGCGGAAATAGAGTCCTCGTGTATAAGCGCCGTTTGGCGCGGTTCCATTTTGATATTGGGTGAGAATCCCGACGCATTGCTCCGGCGTTTCATGGGTAAAGTACAAAAGTAGGAAATCGATCTTCTGAATTTCGGCAAGTCGATCCGCCAAATAGATCGGGCGAGAGTTGAATAGCTCGCTGCATCCATCCATGCAAGAAACCGGGAAACGAACGCCCTTCCGATCGATTAAAACCCCATCTTTTCTGCATGAACGGCAGGATTTGCCGTTGGAAATGGGGCAGTTGCGGGTGAGCATGAGCGGAATGCTGCCATATGCGATCAGACCGCGCGGCATTTCTCCACCTAGCGCAGACGCCTGCGCAAGCGTTAGCTCGAAGGAGAGTGTGGCCTGGCTTAGCCCTATAGAGGCGGCTTGCTCCAGCGCCTGTGTATTGAACAGGTTGAGCCCGAAGCCGCCATGGATGAGAAATCCGGCCTCTCGTGCCATGCGGACAGCGTCCAGCGTATGCGCAAGCGCTGTTGTTACACCTGCCTGCTTGGCTGCCTTTAAGCTCGCACGGACAGCGCCTTCCCTGCCAAACAACCCGCGTGGGATTTCCACCGCAATAGGCGCCCCGGTCTGCACCAACGCCTTGAGCTTTGGCGCGGGGGTGTGGAGCGGAAGATAAACGCAGGCGAAGGCGCTCAAATCCGGCGGAAGCTGCCCTTCGTCTGCAAAACGCGCGTAGAATCCAGCAGGCGCCTTCGTTTGATGGGTAGGCGCCTTCATAATGCCGGATTGCACTCGTTTCACAGCAGGCTTACCCAGCAGGCCGGTAAGCGCTGCCAGCGCCTCGCGCCGCAACGAATTGAGGCAGGAGAGGGGAGCGCTCAGGCCCGGCGCAAGGTCACAGTAAACCGATTGTGCATAATATGGGGTGCCGCCGCATTTGGAGAGCTGGCGCGTCACCTCCACTTCGGTGAGCGGACGGGTCAGGGCCGCCTCCGGCAGTTTTTCCGATTGCACACGAGCGCTTTGGCCGCGTGCCTCAGCGGTCAGCGTGAGCGGGATGCCCGGCCGCATCGTGAAAGAGAAGGCAACGCCGATCAACGGCCGTTCTTTTTCATAAAGACGAGAAAGCTCCTTGAGCACAGGAGCCGCTGCCGATACATTCTCTCTGCTCCGGGTGCCAAACATGGCGCGGCCTCGCTGCCCGGTGTAGTAGCCATCGGTGAAGCCGGAGCGAGAAAAAACCGCCTGAAGCTGCCGGGAGAGTGCGCCTTCTGGCTTGCCGTTTTCAAGCGCTTGGCGGCAGGCTGTGACCGCCGCGGCAACGTATTCCGGCCGTTTCATGCGCCCTTCAATTTTAAAGGACAGCACGCCAGACTCATGGAGCGTGCGGATGTACGGAATCAGGGAAAGATCTTTCAGGCTTAGGTCAGCTCCCGTGCCGCCGGGCGCGGCAAAGGGGAGGCGGCAGGGCTGGGCGCAGAGGCCTCGGCTGCCGGAACGGGAGCCAAGCATAGCGCTGAGATAACATTGGCCGGAGACGCACATACACAGCGCGCCATGGATAAAAATTTCTAGTTCAACTGGTGACTCGGAGGCAAGCGCCGTGATTTCCTCCAGCGTCAGCTCGCGGGGCAGCACCGCGCGGGTGAAGCCAAGGCCTTTGAGCTCCTCCAGGCCCGCCAGCGTCTGCACCGACATCTGGGTGGAGGCGTGCAGCGGAATGCCGGGCGCGCAGCTTTGCGCAAGCCTGGCAATGCCAAGATCCTGTATGATCAAAGCGTCGATACCGGATTCACAGCTCAGGGCGAGCATGTGCTCCGCATCTTTTAACTCCGCATCCCGTACCAGGGTGTTGAGCGTTAAGTATACCTTCACGCCGCGCTCATGGCAATAGCGAACGGCTTCTTTTAGCGCTTCATCGTCAAAATTCTCCGCATTGCGGCGGGCATTGAGCAGCTTGCCGCCCAGATAAACGGCGTTCGCACCGCAGCGAACTGCGGCGGTGAGGGCTTCTCTTGTGCCAGCCGGGGCGAGAATTTCAGCCTCTGTTCGTTTTCGCATGTTTCGCATGTTTATTTTTTGCCGGTTTCGGCCAGCTTTGCGCGCAGGTTTTGAATTTCGCGGTTGAGGCGGTCCACTTCACGGCGAGAAACTTCCACCTCCATACGCGCGCGGGCCGAATCCTCAAGATACTCCCGGATTTGAGAGCGAAGGTTATCCGCACTGCTCTCTGATTTGCGATAGGCGTCCATTGCATCGAGGGAGGCGAGGATTGCCGCCTGCGTGAGGGAAAGCCGCTCATTTTCATGCATCAGGCCGCTGATTGTTTCGTCCAGCTGGGCGCCGAGGGACTGTGTGTATTCCACATCGTCCTCTGTGGTGACATAATAATCCGTGCCGCAAATTTGCAGCCTGACTCTGTTCTTTTCCATACCTAAAATGACATCCTTTCTAACAGACGGTTTCAAAAATAATGCGGAATCGTTTCTATCGTGAAAAATAGGGCCGCATTTTAAAATACGCATAGATGCCCTATTGGTTATTATACTATAGATTGTCCATGCGGGAAAGAGGAAAAACGCTTTTTTCTCAGGAGATGCAAATGGAACGAGCAAATCGATTTTTTACAGGTATGTTCCCGTAAAATTGTGTAAAGCTAAAGGGGATAGCACTTTTTTATGAGAATTTTCAATGCAGGAGAATGAAATCATCCCTTATAGTTGAAATTATTGGAATATTCATATAAAATAGATAAAGCAAATGGATTTAAAATCTTTATTGACAAAATTTTTTGGAGGAAACATATGAAATATACACTTTCTAAGGAGCAGGCAAATAAGCTAATGACGGCTAAGCTTTCCCACTTCTTCGGCGTGACGCCGCAGGAGGCTTCCTATGAGCAATTCTATAAAGCCATTGCCATGATCGTGCGGGATATGATGAGCGACGGCCGCACGGAGTTTGAAGAAAAGGCCGATCAGGGGAGTGCAAAGCATGTTTACTACCTCTGCATGGAGTTCCTGATGGGGCGCTCTCTAAAGAATAATCTCTATAATCTCGGCCTGACCGACGTGTTTAGCAGGGTTCTGGCAGATTATGATATTAAAATGGATAATCTTTATGAGAGCGAGCCGGATGCGGGCCTCGGCAACGGCGGCCTAGGGCGGCTTGCCGCTTGTTATCTCGACGGCCTTGCCACGCAGGGATACTTGGCTACCGGCTATTCGATCCTCTATGAGTATGGCATTTTCAAGCAGAAAATTGTGGATGGCTGGCAGACAGAGCTGCCGGATTTTTGGTTGCCAGGCGGTGAAGTGTGGCTGGTGCCAAAAGAAGAGTGCGCCATTGAGGTGCGCTTTGAGGGCGAGATCGAAGATCAATGGGATGGCTCCTATCACCATACCGAGCATAGAAACTATAAACCGATTATGGCGATTCCAAACGACATGTATGTGTCCGGCAAAGACGGCAGAGGCATCAGCGTGCTGCGCCTATGGACGGCGAAAGCGCCCGGCCTTGATATGACGCTCTTCAACCAGGGCGACTATATGCGTGCCATGGAGCAGAACGCCATGGCGGAGGTGATCAGCAAGGTGTTGTATCCGGCTGATAATCATCCGGAGGGTAAGAGCCTGCGCCTGCGCCAGCAGTATTTTCTGGTATCCGCCTCTGTGCAGGATATTGTACACCGCCATCTGCGGCAGTATCCTTCACTTGATAATTTTGCGGATAAGGTAGCGATTCATATCAACGATACGCACCCCACTATGGCAATCCCCGAGCTGATGCGTATTTTGCTTGATGAGTGCGGCTACGGCTGGGATGATGCCTGGCGGATCGTAACCAACACGTTTGCCTATACCAACCACACAGTGATGAGCGAAGCGCTCGAATGCTGGCCGGAAGATCTGTTTCAGCGTATGATCCCGCGCATCTATCAGATTACCAAAGAGATTGACAACCGTTTTCGCGCCTTCGTCTGGGGCGCGACCGGGGATGCGGATCGGGTGGAGCGTATGGCGATTATCTCCAACGGCGTAGTGCGTATGGCAAACCTGTGCGTGGCCGCCTGCCATAGCGTAAACGGCGTTTCGGCCTTGCATAGCCAGATTTTGAAAGACAGCGTTTTTAAGGATTTTTATGGCTTGACGCCGCTGAAATTTAAAAACGTGACCAATGGCATCGCGCACCGGCGCTGGCTCTGCCAGTCGAACCCGGCCTTGAGCGGGCTGATCACCGAGTTGATTGGAGACGGCTTTGTCCACAATGCCGGAGAATTGCTCAACCTGCGTAAATATGCCGACGATAAAACGGTGCTGGAACAGATCGGCCGTGTGAAGCTGGAGAATAAGGAGCGCTTTGCGGCACTTGTCAAAAAGGCAAACGGCATTGCGCTGGACCCCACCTCAATTTTTGATGTGCAGGTCAAGCGGTTGCATGAGTATAAACGGCAGCATCTCAACGCGCTGCATATTTTAGCGCAATACCTGATGCTTAAGGAAAACCCCAATATTGATTTCATCCCCCGCACCTATATTTTTGGCGCAAAGGCGGCGTCCGGCTATTTTATGGCAAAAAAAATTATCAGCTTTATCTGTGCGCTGGCGGATGTGATCAACCGTGACCCGGTGGTGAAGGATCGGATTAAAGTCGTCTATATGGAGGATTACAACGTAACAATGGCGGAGCATTTGATGCCCGCCGCCGATATCAGCGAGCAAATTTCCCTAGCGGGCACAGAGGCGAGCGGCACGGGCAACATGAAACTGATGCTAAACGGCGCGCTGACGCTCGGCACGCTTGATGGAGCGAATGTAGAGATCCGTGAAGCGGTTGGTGATGAGAACATGTTCCTTTTCGGCATGACCACGCCGGAAGTGAACGACCTGAAACGCAAAGGGTATGACCCCAACAATTATTATCTAAATAACAGTGAATTGCGCCGCGCGATTGACGCGATGAAACTTGGCATCAATGGTGTGTCTTTCCCGGAAATTGCCTCTTCCCTGCAAAACAGCGATCCCTATATGGTGATGGCGGATTTCGATGATTATCGCCGCGCCCAGCAGCGGGTGGCCCAGACTTGGGCGGATCGTGAGCAGTGGAACCGTATGTCCCTGATGAATACGAGCGGGGCGGGGCGTTTTGCGGCTGATCGTGCGATCGAAGAATATGCAAAGGATATTTGGCACACAGGAAGAGCGACGAAATAAGAGATTCCCCTAAACGGGCAAAGATGTGTTTTTTGATGTCTATTCAGAAAGGGCAGATGCAAAATGTTTTTCATTTTGCATCTGCCCTTTTGCAAACCTTATTAAACGATCTTGTGCTTCTATTTTCTGAGGTAACAGCTTTTCCGGGCCGGCCTCCATCAACGCATTTGGTTGATATACTCTAAAAATGATGGACCATCCGCTCTTCTTTTACTGTGAAAAGCGAATTTAACGGAGGATGCATAGGTTAAAATTATTTGCTGATTGTGCCGTGAGTTATTTTAGTTTTACATATTTTGCGCTTACAAAGCCCTTTACGCCGTTGGAAAGCTGCACCTGATACCAGCCGTTTTGTGCGCTGCCAATCACGGTAAAGGATTGCCCACGGCTGAGCGTGGTGAGAACGGCGGCAGAGGTGGATGCGGATTTGCGGACATTGACGTTAGAGCCGGTG
>UQUZ01000014.1 GCA_900544375.1 uncultured Oscillospiraceae bacterium | reverse complement strand
GAGATCCTACTCTATCAATTTCACGATATCCTACCGGGCTCATCGATCAATCGGGTGTATGACGAAAGCCAGGCGCGCTACCAGGCAATTTATTCTGAAGTTACGCAGGCGGTTGCCGCGCTTTCCTCCACTGTTTTTGGCCGCGGATTCTTTAACTTTAACTCCTTTGCCGATACGGTCACAGTCAAGGAGCATGGCAAGTGGTATCAGGCTGAAATTCCATCCCTCGGCTTCCTCCCAAGGGAGGAGTTAAATGAGATTACCACTTTCCATGCGCACGCAGAAAAGGATTTCATTGAAAACGACTGCGTTAAAATCACGTTTGAAAACGGATTTATCCGCTCTTTCTATGATAAGCGGATGGGACGAGAGTTCACAGACGAGGCAAGGAGAATGGCTGTCATCGCACAATACCGCGATGTTGGCGACTGCTGGGATATCCGCCCGCAGAACTATGCCTCTTCGCGCAGGGAGGCACGGTGCGTAGGCTTTGAAACGATGGTCGGCGGCCCGTGCGCAACGGCCAAGGGTTCCTACCGCATTGGAGACAGCACGGTTACCATGGATTATCATTTGATGGATCACAGCCCCGCGCTGCAAATAGAGCTCACTATTGACTGCCATCAAAAAAGCCGGATGCTGCGCATTGAATTCCCTACCTCGATTGAAACGGACGAATGCAGCTTCAACGTCCCCTTCGGTCATATCAAGCGAAAAACAACTGAAAACAACAGCGTTGAAAAAGCGCAGTATGAGGTATCCGGCCAGAAATTTGTTGACCTGAGCTGCGGGGAATATGGCCTGTCGCTCGTGAACGACTGCAAATACGGCTTCCGCTGCAAAAACGGCGTGATTGATGTAAACCTCATCCGCTCGCCTAGCGGCGGCCCGGGGCATAACGTAGACCAAGGCGTCCATCACATCAAGCTTGCACTGCTCCCGCACGAGGGTGGCCTAAGCCGCGAAACATATGCCCTAGCCTATCAGCTCAATAATCCGATTTATGAAACAGCGGGGGATGCCGCGTCGGGCCCTGCCAGCTGCTATGCCTCTTCCAACACCAATATCGTGTTGGAATCGGTCCAGCTTTCGAGGGATGGCAACGGCGCGGTGTTGCGGCTTTACAACTGCTCTGAGGCCGCGCAGGCCGCAGAGATCTCCCTCTCCGGTTATCGGAACGCGGGGCTCACCGATGTGATGGAGGATACGCTGGAGCCCTGCCAGGGGACGCTCTCCTTCCGGCCTTTTGAATTAAAACTGCTCAAAATTGAAAAGATATTATAAAGCCCCTTGCAAGCCTTTCAAGAGAGGACGGTTTCTATCATGAAATATCAGCTTTTCAGCCCGGAGATTGAGCCTTGCTGCGCTTTTTGCGAGCATGGGCGCACTGCGCCGGATGGCAAAACCGTTTTATGCATCAAAAAAGGCGTCGTCCTGCCGGGCGACCGCTGCCGGAAATACCGTTATGATCCTCTTCGGCGCGAGCCGAAGCCGCGCCCAAGGCTCCCGCAATACGACCAGAGCGATTTTGAAATTGACTAAGCTTGTTTCGGCTTCATACACACTTTTAAAAAACGTGGCTTTCGGCGCAGATACGTCTGTGTATCTGCGCCGAAGCTTTGCCTCTGGAAAGCAACAACGCATTTTTGAAAGTGCCTGTGGGGCAGCCCTATTTTATGCGGCCGGTTGGGTTTCCGCCGCCGCGCCCTGCTTGGGGAATTGCCGCCCCGCGTGGTCGAGCGTATACTCGCCCTTACAGAGCAGCTCATCCAGCGTGACGAGCTGATACCCATCCTTTTGCAGCGCTTCTATGATGGCGGGCAGTGCTTCCGGCGTATGTTTTGCCGCATTGTGGAACAAAATAATGGAGCCGTTGCGCACCTTGGGCACCACTTTTTGATACATTTCACTGGCTGTTAGGTCCTTCCAGTCGAGCGAATCTACATCCCACTGCACTGACGTCATCTTCGCCGCATTAACTGCTTCAATCACAGCATTGTCATAATCCCCATATGGGGGGCGGGCCAACGTGGGCCGCACGCCGGTGACTTTCTCTATTTTATCGTTGCAGGCATTCAAATCCTTGATGATTTCATCACGGCTGAGCTTTGGATAGTGCTTGTGTGTGTTGGAATGGTTTTGGATGCTGTGGCCCGCATCATGCAGGGCCTTCACGCTTTCCGGGAATTTATCCACCCACTCGCCCACCACGAAAAAGGTTGCCTTTGCCTGATATTTGCCCAGCACCGCAATCAGCTCCTGCGTATCCTCATTGCCCCACGCGGCGTCAAAGGTGAGGCAAGCCTTTTTCTCCGCTGTTTCCACGCTGTAAACAGGCAGCAGCTTCCTGCTTGCGGCAGTGACCACACTCAGGCCCTGCGCTGCCAGCACAGCCACCAGCAGCCCTGCCGCGAGGCAGCTTGTCAGCACAGCCAACCGCCTACGCGTAAAAATCATAACCTTCATGGCATCCCATCCTTGCAGAAAATTCGGCGCGAAAAGCGCACCTGTTTAATCATGCATATGCGGTGAGGGCTTGTCACCATGTTATTCATTCAAATTCCATGAAAAAACGACTCCGAGCGCAAAAATCAGAAAAAATCACATAAAAACGCCGATTTCTTCGGTTTTCGCTCTCCAATAGCTGAAAAAATCTAATTTCGCCTTGATCCCCCCCAAAACAGCATACAATAAATGAATTCTGATATCCGCTTGAAACTGCTTTCGCGCAGTTGTACCCCTGCCTTTCCGGCAGACTGAAAACAGAATAGAAACGAGGAAACCAGTGATGCAGCTCATTACCCAAAAAAATATTAAGCTTCAAAATATGATGAAAGTTTTCCAAGAAATTTACCGCCAGGGCTCTATTTCACGGCAAACGCTAGCCTCCAAAACAGGGATCAGCCTGATGACGGTGGGGAAAATTGTGGATCAGCTCGTTCGGTGCGACATTGCCTCTGAGGAAAAAAAGGATACTACCAAGGTGGGCCGCAAGGGCAATGTGGTCTCCATCGTTCCGGATCGCAAAAAAATAGTATTGATCGATCTGGAGCAGCGTGATTTCCGACTCGGCCTTTTGCAAATGGATTTAAAGCTCAAACCAGATCTTTATCAGCACCAATACGACCACAATCAAAGCTATGAGGAAAACCTCCGCAATGCGGTCTCCTCATTTTTGCGCGAGCAGTTGGAGGATGAGATGGGCAACACGGTCGGCGTAGGCGTATGCGTGCCCGGCCCCTACTATCAACAGGGCGATAGGGTGCTTCATTCGCGCATCCCAGAGCTTTCTTCCGCTAAGCTAAAAGCAACGCTGTGCCCTTTCTTTTCCGATCAGATTCTTTACATCGATGAAGATGTGAGATGCGCTGCGCAATTGAACGGCAGCCTTACATTGCAGGATGACCATATTTTTTACGCTCTCATTAGTGAAGGTGTGAGCGGCGCAATTTTTTATCATGGCCAAGTTCTTAACAGCGCCTATTCCTGCGCGGGTGAGATTGGCCGAATGTATACGAAAAGCGGCAAAATGATTGAAGAAGCCGTGGGCATTGGCGGCCTGTGCAGGCTGTTTACGAAGCCGGATGGCTCCGTGCCCTCTTTTCAGGAGGTTGTGGCAAACCATCGGGAAGACCCCCGCCTGTCCGCCTATCTGGAGCAGGCAATTCCAGAGCTTGCGCTTCTGTTTGCCAATGTGACCTGGCTGCTCGATCCGAAAACGATCATTGTGGAAACCCCTTATAGCAAGCTTGATCCGCAGTTTATCGATAAACTGCGGGAGGCATTTGAAACGCTGCTTCTGCCGCAGCGCGGGGATTTTATGCCGGAGCTTCTGCCAAACAAGGAGGAGTTCCGCACAGCATGCTACAAGGGCGCGGGGCTGGCGATCCTCGAGCGGTATTTTTACGATCTGGAGCGATAAGGATAATTTGGAGGATTGGTTGAAAGGGAAGGGGCTGCGCCAACGCCTTTTTTATGGCGTAGGATTCGCACGAACCACAGGGCAAGGGATGAATCGAAACGGGCGAACACAGTTCGCCCCTACGGCGGGGTTTGCGTCAGCCGAGGGATGGGATACATCAAGAAAACGGGCGAACACAGTTCGCCCCTACGCAACGCAAAAGAAAATTTCCACAACCCAAAGAACATTCCTACAACGCAACAAATGCCTACAACGCAAAAGAAAATTCCCCGCGTGCACCGTCGTGCACGCGGGGAATCCCGTAATTCATAGAAACCCGTCCATCACGCCGTTCCAAGGACGTGTGTCAGGAATGGGAGGCAGGCATCCGGACAAGCCGCCGCCTCACTCCCACTGGGCTACTACCGGGCGGAAGCTTCCTATGCAAACCCGGCTCACATTCCCGCCTGTCGACAAAGCAGAAACATGGAGCGCCCATTTCCGAAAACTCTTTTTGCTGCGACCGCGCCATTCAAGCACGCCTAATCCGCCGTGTAATCTGTCGATTTCCATTTTCCGCAAACATGTCATGCGCCGATTCATTCAATGGTTGAGGACGTGCAGTTTTTTTGGAAAACAGAGAATGCAAACACAGGCATTCAGGGCGCCCGGCCGGTGCGGGAACCGCATGAGAGCTTATCGGCTTTGCCATACCCGAGGCAATGGCAACACAGGGCAGAATGAGAGCGCAACTTTTCCCCCCGCCTTCGGAACCCAGGCCCTTCCATGTGGCTCATGAAAAAACATCAGATTTCTTATGTAAGACTCTGAAAAGCCCGCACACCGTGCTCGGAAGATGGAGGCCCCCGGCAGCCTGCCCAACCGCCGTTCACCCCCTGGAGGCGCAGCCCGCATGCACAAGGCTTTGCGGAAAACGCCTATCTGGTATCATAACCTCGCCTGGATGCTTGGGGAGATGGGGAGTCCCCAGGCAAACCAAAGCCAAGCCGGTTGCCCGGCATTGGTGAAGAAATAAGGTGGCTGCCAGGCGAGGTTACAAACTAAAGAAAAGAAAGAAGATGGAATCAGGAGAGCGCGCCCAAGCCATTGAAGATGCCTTGGAACCACTCCACAATCTTCATGATGAAGCTCAGGATGGAATTGCCCAAGTTCTCAAAGAACAGCTGGATGGAGAAAGAAGCCTGCGCTTCCACCTTGACCGCTTCATCAGGCATCACAAAGGAAATATCCCTCTGTGTAAGATCTTCCACGCCCACATCGATGGTATCTCCGTTTGCGTTGGTGATCTTCCAGCTCTTGAATTCGTAATTCTTTTTGATGGACTCCGCATCAATCATAACATAGACGGTGCTGCCCGCCTGATAATCACCGGAGCCGCTGCCGCCGGTGACCGCAACATTGTGGAAGAAGCTGATATCCAACTGCTTCGCTGCGGAAGCATAGTTGCAGGGATCCTTTTCCCCCGCCGTATACGTTGCGGTTACGGTATACGCGCCGCTCTTTGCGTTATCATCCAGCTGGAAGGTTGCCACATCTTGAACACCCTTGCCCTCGATGACGAGATCCTCTGCCAACGCATCGCTGTGCAGCGTATAGGTGACGGCGCCCTTCGCATCGGAATTCCCTCTGCCGGTGACGATGATCCGGCGCGCGGCCTCATCCATCTCGCAAAGCATTGGGAACTCCTTGGACACTGGGTTGACAACCACCTTCACCGGGATAAGTGTTACGTCATACTTATTATTATAGACGGTATAAGCGCGAACCAGGATATCGTCATACGTGCCGACTGCCAGAACCTGGTCAGCCCGCGGGTCGGATAGGGAAGTGAGGCTGCCGTCGGCCCCCAACCAATCCCAGCTAACGCCGCTCGCCGGAATCGTCTCCACCTTGAAATCTCTAAGAGATACATTTTTCAATCTTGTGCCGTACTCAATGGTAATCACCGGCGTTTGCAGAACTTGAATGTCGCCCTTCGCCACGCTTACGGATATGACACCCGTTGCAGGTTCCGCAGCCGTCGGATCGGCGGGCGTGAAGGTTACGGACACGTTGTTATTCCCCACGCCAAGAGTCTTGTCGGGTTCCGTAAAGCTGAACGTGCCCTCTATCGGCGCGCCGTTCACGGTAGCTTTGGCGCCCTCTGTATTCATTGTCAAATCCGAAACTTTGAGGCCTTCTGTATACTTGAGGGAAGTGGAATCAATGGTCGGCAATGTTTCAATGACTGCCTCCGGAATACCGCTGCCCTCCACGGCCTCAAACTCATAATTGACTTTCACCCAAATGCTTGGATCAGCTGTTACATAGATGATAACAGGTTCTGTATTGGTTCCTGCATGTTTTACAGTATCTTCCTTATTAACAAACTCCACTGTGAGTTTAGTTGTAAGATAATTAATATACTGGATTGTCCCAGGCTTTGGTACTTGTAATGCTACACCAGTTTTGTTAATTGCACAATCGCCGAGCTTGGAGCCCACTGTATAGGGCTCTCCACTGAAGGGTCTAAGAGCTCTAAAGAGAAAAACATCTTCCCTACTTTTCTCAAGAACCGGCCCAGCATCCTCTCCATTTGCCGCAAAGGAGACTAAAGGAACTGCACAGAGGATCATCAATAATGATAACACTATCGATAACACCCTGCACCCTAGTGCACTTTTCTTCCTCGTCATCAGGATAATCTACCTCCAAAGATCAATTCTAGCGAAAAATTCTTTAGAACTCCCCGCTAAAATAAATCTATCATGTCAAAAATAAATAACTCGTCGAATCTTGATTTGTATCAAATAACATCCAAAAAATAATATAGAATTTCTCAATGCAAGCAAAAAAAATTATGCACAGGCAACCACATTTAGAAGATTCCCTATAAGCTATCCGAAACGCCAATTACTTTATAAAATGGATGTATTCTTTTTTGATTCCGCCTTATTCTACCATACAAATTTTGGGATTGTCAAGCAATTCCCCTGATTTGTGCACTGATTTTCCAAAAAATATGTTTTTTTCATCATCATATACAGCATCCGAACATTTATCTCTATGGTAATATTCGGATGATCCCTGCCCGCCCAGAAACATTCCAGGCGGGCAGGGCTTTAGATTTAGAGGTAGAGTTATGCAGTCGGAAGAGCATTATTGCCAGTCTGATCGATCATATACGTTCCAGCGATGTGGGCATCCATGATCGCCTTATCCGTTGCATCAATCTGACCGTCGCTGTTGAGGTCCGCCGCAGTAAAGAACGGGCCGCCGGCGAAGAAACCGGTCCAGTCGCCTGTGCCATCCACCAGCCCATTCAGAATGGTCTGGTCGGCAGCGTCAATCGCACCGTCGCCATTCAAATCGCCAAACAGAACCGCCGTATAAAGCGCAACCTGCTCTAGGTCTGTATCCTTGAGCACCATCACCTTAATGTAGGAGCCAGTGCCAAGAGCGTCGCCCTGAATATCATAATCCAGCGCTGCGCCTACAAGCGTGGTCGCCATTCCCTCGCCTACAAGATCTGTCGAGCCTTCGACAAGACCGTAAATAAACATCTGACGGGAATCCACAACCAGGCCGGAGCCTTCCTCTGGGATAATCCATTCCGTCTTCAGGTTCCGATAGGCCTTCATGAGCTCTACGCGCGCCGTGTTGACCTTGGCCTGAATGGCTGCGCTATCCGCCTGCACCTCAAGGGCAAAGGCCTTTGCAGCAGCATAATCCGCCCAGGTATCCGGCGCCTTGCCGGCCTGCGCTTCATTGCCATAGGTGGTGAGCGCCGCATTGAGCGCGGTCTTATCGGCCGCCTTGGTGATCATGCGGGGGTAGAGCAGCTCCACCATATGCTTGGCATACTTGATATCAAGATCGCGCACTGCGGGCGCCGTCTCACCCTCCGCAACGTTCTGCGAATTGACGATGCTCCAAGCGCTGTTGAACCAAGACTGCCAGCGGCGGAAGGTGAAGAGTTCATAATTGACAAAGTCAAAATACTCTGTGCCTTCCTGCGCCTGCAAGGTGGCCTTGAGGTCTGCAACGGCCGCGGCATTGGTGGGCTTCACCTTTGCATCCAGAGCCGTTACCGCCGCGTTAATGGCGTCCACAGCCGCCTTATAGGCGTTGTCGGAGCCATCCGGATTGGCGGGGTCTGCAAACATCTTGCTGTGATCGGGGTTGCCCTGTGTGAGCGCATAGCCCGCTTCAAGCGCTGCAAGGTATGCATTCCACTCCGCATCCGCGTTCGCCTGATAATCGGCGCGCTGGCGGCTTGCGCCCATCACGGTGCTCAGCAGCCCGGGCAGGCCGAAATCGTTATAGATGACGATCTTGTGATCGATCGCGCCCGTGCCTTTCACACTGCCGCCTTCGTTGCGGATATCGAACTGGAAGGTGACGTCATAGATGCCATAGGGCTGCGGGTCGTTCACATCGCGGCTGACCGCGTAGGGGGATACTCGGCCATAAGAGCTCTGGCCCATGCCAACGCCGTCCAGCAGGAGGATATAATCATATGCGCTGCCCGCCTCCGGCGCATTCGCGCTCACGCCTGCCGGCAGAGTGCCGTTGACAACCGCATTGAGAATGCGCTGCGAGCCATTCTGGCCCTGGGTCAGGTGATAATAGTGGCGCGCCATCACGTTGAACATGCCGACCTGATTGACATCCGTTGTGTAAAGATAGGTCGGATAGCCTTCGATGAGGACACAGTTTGCATGGTTGGCATCCTGCTCGCCCGCCGTATTGGTGGCTTCATAGTTGCCAGCCGTTTTATAGAAGTAGGAATAGGTGGAAACCACCTGCGGCGTATCCGTGAGAACCGCGCCTGTTTCATCGAGGATGTGATAGGCAAGGTCAAAACGGACTTCCGTGTTATTCGCCACGGAGCCGGAGATCGCAACATCGATGGAGTCATTCGCATCGATGACGGTGTCGGCCACAGCGCCTGTGGTCAGGCCGGCCGTGTTCGTCAGGGAGACGAGCTTCAGCTTATACATGGCGTCCTGATGGAGCACACCGGCGGCATCGCGCCAACCGCGGTTGAGGCCGTTGGAGAGGTTGGAGATGCGCATGGTCTGCCCAGAGGGAACGTTGCCGCCATCACAGTAAACGCGGGAGGCAAGGCTCAGCCCAGCTTTACCGAGGGACTGCTCATTGCCAAAGCCTGTGATGGAAACCAGCAGATTGAGCACGGTGGGCATCAAGGTTTCTTTCTTCGAGGAGAGCTGCTCAAGCAGGTTTTGGAAAGCCGCCTTGAGCGTTGCTGTGTTCAGTGCATCCTCAAAGTTCACGATGGTGCTCGGGATCGTTCCAGGCGCAAGGCCGTTGACGATGCGAGTGACAAGGCCGACGATAACGGATTTCGCCGTTGTGTTATTCAGGGAGCTGTTTTCGCTATGATCAAAGAAGGTGAACAGCTTGCCGAAATTAACATCAAGCAGCGTATCCATGACGTAATTGACGAGCGTTTTCGCCGTCAGATCCGCCTCAACGCCCGCGCCATCGGCATCGCGGAACATCTCTTCATAATTGAACCAGCGCCTGTCAGCAATGGCGAAAACAGCGGTGTCGATTTTCTCCCAGACATTGGCCGCCGTGATGCCATCCTTGGAGATGGCAAGAATGCCATCCGCATACTGCATGCCCCAGCTCAGAAGAGCCGCAAGGAAGTTATCGAACGTATCATTCGCAGCTGTGGGATGATAGTCGAAATCAAAGAGATTGTTGAAATAATAGGTGCCGATCACCTTTGCGCAATCGAGGATTGCCTCGTTGGTATCCGCAACCACGATGCTGTCATACTTTTCGGGGACGATTGTGGCGATGAATTCCTTCATGCCGATCACCGCGATCTCGCGCAGAGAGGCGTCCGCCGGAATCGTCACATGCTTGACGAATTCCTGCACGGCGGAACGCGCAATGTAAGTGGCGAGATCCATGGTTTGCATGTTGGTGGTGTCGATCGTATCGCCGCCGAGCGGAATGATCGCTTTGATCAGGCTGCTGATATTATCTTCCACAAGCTGAGCCTGCGTTTCGCCAGCGTTTGCCGTCATCCGCCAGGTGAAAAGCGTCTGGCCGGGCTGAAGCATTTCGTTGACATAGTGGCCCAGGATCGCATTGAGCTGCTCTGTGAAGCCCTTCGCGGTGTCGAACCCGCCCGGATTCTCAGCAGATTTATCCGGATAAGCCGTTACGATATAATCCGGATTGACGAGGGCTGCCAGATTGCCGCCCTTCTGAGAATTGGCGGTGATGGCATTTTGAATGACGCCTTTCAGGCCGCTATTCATCAGCGGAACCAGGAACTGATTCAACGCGCGGAAAGCAACCTCTTCAATGGCACGGTAGCCGTTGGCCGTGGCTAGATCAAGATCGAAGCCGGGCAGGATGCCATCGAAGCCGACTGCCGCTGCGTTTTTGCCGCCAACCTGGTTATCCAGAATATACTGGACGATTTGGTCGAGGGTTTCGCCCGCGGGCATCGGATCGCTCGTGGTCGGGTGGACGAGATTCCAAAGCGTTTCCTTGATGAAATTCGGAATGTCGTCGATGATAATGCGGATGTTGGAGGGCAGGTAGCTCTTCACGATGGCCCAGTTAAAGGAGCCATCCACCAGCTTGGAGAGCGTGCCCGCACAGTGGCCGAGATAGGTCACGATGGAGTTGAGCACATCCACATCGGTTGCACCTGCTGTTGAGCGGCGCACAGAGGCAATGTCAGCGCGATGCGTTTTTAAAACCGCAAGATCGCCGACTGTGGCGGAGCTAAAAAGGATGTTGCCAGTCACGCTGTAAATCGAGCTCAGCGCGTTATCGATGGATGTGAGATTCAGCGTGCCGACGACGGAAACATCAATGACGATGTTTGCATCCGCCAAGGCGCGATCCACTTTGTCGAGCAGCAGAGAAGCCTGCTGCGCTTCGGTCAGGGTGACCTGATCGATCGTGTTGTAATTGTCTGTTAGGGCGTCATCCAGATACGGCGCATATGCCGCCGTAACGCCAACAGAGATGGATCCAAAGATCATCACCACAGCGAGAATGACACTAAGGAGACGAGCCGTTCTATGCTTTTTCACTAGAATTCTCCTTTCTACATTTGAAATGCACGCGCGTGCTGTTGGCACGGCAGATGCAACGCGGCGTTTTTCACCGCAGACACGCCTCTACCGCTCCCATTCCCTTGGATCGGGCCCTCGCAGGGCCTGCTTTCCGCAGGAACCTCCGTTGGGGATGCAGCTTTCACTGCTCTTCGCCACACGCGGGCGCAACGATTGCACGTTGACGAGCCGGCAATGGCACACTCTCCCCTTCTTCTTTTTTATGTTTCACACGGTTGAACCAGGCGTTTTTCAAATTCATCGCCTGGAGGCGCAGGGTGTCGCCAGGCATCGCAAGGCCGGGGCACGCACCCGTGTGGGCAAATCAAACCAACTGAATTCAGTCGATCAAAGCCTGATCTATCCCACTATTCCCTTTCTTTTCCTGATAATCCCCTGCTTTTTACAAATTTTTCTGGACTTTTTTCAGTTGCATTTTTTGACTGCACTATGGGGCCAAAATTCAGTCTTTTTGCAGGCAAAATGGCTTCATTCTGACTTCATTGAATGCCATTCAACCTTTTTGCAAATGGGGCCAAAAAGCAGTTATTATGAAGTCAAAGTGACTTCATTGAATGCTGTTCAACTTGTTGCAAACGGGGCCAAAAGGCAGTCATAACAGCCCCATTATGACTGCATCCATTCCAGAACTTATGGGCTGTTTTTCGTCTGCTGCGAGGCTAAAACTCAGTCATTATGCAGTCATTACGACTTTATTTTGACTGCATTTCAGCCTGTAATTGAAGTTTTTTTAAGTCGCACTTTTCTCCTGCATTATGGGGCCAAAATTCAGTCTTTTCGCAGTCAAAACGAATTCATTCTGACATCGTTTTTTCGTTTCAACTTTTGTGAAAAGCCAGTTCACAACGCCATATGCCGTTTCCAAATCATCACTCCAGGCCAATATTCCGGCTTCAAGCAGCATTTTTAGCCTTTTCTCTTCGATCAAAGAGCAAATTTCCAGATACGGCTCGCTCAATCCCAGCCTATCTTGGCGGGCAAAGCGTTGAAAATTTGGCGGGATCTGGACGAAGCAGAATGTTTTCGGATGAAGGCAACCCGAACGCCCACGGTAGAAGGGCAATCCGGTTTCCGCGGCTGCAACGGCCACTTTGAAAGCATCCGGAAATGGCAGTTTTTTTCGCACAACTGCCGATTCACACGAAACCACACGCAGAAATAAACGAAATCCACTTCCGAAAAAGCGGCTTCCGCCTCCTGCTACGGCCCATTTGTTTCTGCTTTTTGCCTTCATTTGAGCGAACCAATCGCCAATGGGTGATTCGCGCGCGTATAAACGCGCCTCCCGCAAAGCATGCGGGCATGTCCAAATTGATAGCGCGTATTTGCCATCTTAGTCCATTCAGAATCAGAAGCTCATGAATCAAGCGGCATCAGCGCTCACCATAAGCCATTGGACTCACCTCCCTCTTCCATATTCACGCGCCCGGCTCAGCCATTCTAAAGAAAAATAACCGAGAAAAAAGACATGTGGCCAACACATGCGCTCATAGGGGCCGGAGCACGCGTCCATTCGTTCCATTTTTCTCTCACCACGGTAGTATGTGAAATAAGACCACATTATTAACATGGTATCTCCCACAAAAGGTTCGATTTCAAATGACAACTTTCCCCTTGTCGATTTCCAATATAAACCTTTATTTGAGCTATGTCAACATTTAATTTCCCAAAAATATTAGAATTTAATGTTTTTTATATACAAAACCACATATAATGGGTTTATGTCGAGGAATTATGTGTATGAAACGGAATAATTATCCTTGAAATTAGTAATATAAAGTTATGATATATAATTTGCATAACATCTCTAAATTTTAATTCGTGATTGCTATAGAGCTGTATTCGCATAAAAAAGCCTGATTTATCTAAAAAATTACGTGTAAAGTAGTATTGCATTACATAAAATAAACACATAAAAAAGGAACCGCTGGCAGAAAACGCAGCGGTTCCAAATCAATCCATGTTAAATTTTTAAAAATTTTCACTTTGTGATACAGACTCTGCCCCGTAGAGAAACCTGAAAATTATTTTTCGGCCCGTTTGCGCAGCATTTTTTGATATGCCTGGCGCATCTCCTCCGAGGATTCCTCCGGCGCGCGCGGGTTGCAATGCGCCCATGCACCTGTTTCACTGGATGCGTTGAATTTTTGCTTATCCGCAGAGCGCATCGGCGGGAAAAATTCAATATGGAAGTGATAATCCTTGCTATAGTCCCCTGTGTTTACGGGAGCGTTATGCATGCACATCATGTAAGGGAACTGATAATCAAAAAGATTGTCAAACATCGCCACAGTATCGCGGATGGTAACGCCGAGGGCGAAACGCTCCTCTTCATTGAGATCCGTCATATAAGGAACGTGACGGTTTGGGAAGATATATACGCCATACGGGTATTCGCAGAAAAAGGGCAGGAATACTGTGAAATACTCGTTACGGAAAATAATCCGTTTCTCCGCAGCCAGTTCATGCTCCAGCATATCGCAAAAAATGCATTTGCCTGTTTGCTCATAATGCTCATGGGCAGACTGTGCCTCCAGCTCCAGCTTTTTGGGAACATAGGAATAGCCATAAATCTGGCCGTGTGGATGCGGCATGGAAACACCCACGAGCGCACCGCGGTTTTCAAATGGAAATACATATTTAATCTTTTCATCCGCACGCATCGCTTCATACCGCTCGCACCAAAGGGCAACCAGCTTTTGCATATGCTCGTCCGACAATTCAGGGAGCGTGACCGTATGGCCGGGAGAATATAAAATCACTTCGCATTTGCCATAGGAAGGGCGCACTTTAAAAAAGTCATCCGCCACATCATCCGGCTCCGGCGGATTCTGGGAAAGCGCGGGAAAATCGTTATCATATTTCAGCACTTCATAATCGGGCACATTGCCAAAGCTCGGGCAAAACGGGCAATAATCCTTCGGCATATTGGGCCGGTTCTGCCGGTTGCTCGCAATCATCACCCAATCCTTGGTCAAGGGATGCCATCTCAATTCAGCCATACAAGTCGCTCCTTTTCTGCACGTTGTGAAAAAACACAAGGTTCCTAATTCTTATTCTAGCCGATTCGCCCAGCGTACGCAATATTTTCAGGCCTTGAAAAAAGCCTGTTTATGTAGAATAAAACCATTTTATTCGATAAAAATATGTGCAAAATAGGATAATCCCTAAAAACCATAGGAAAGCAACGCACCTTTTCTATTTATAATGAAAAGAATTTCCCGTTTTCTATTCCCCACTTATCCAATTTTTTCTCTCTCATCGAGCGGAGAGCGCCTGACGTTTCAAAAAACAATAGGCGGGCACTCGAAAAAGGCCCGCCTGGAACAATTCAACCTTTGTTTTTATGCCCTACATGCTTAATCACGGAAATTAGAAGGTAGCTTTGGCAGAAAAAATTGCGCTGTTCCTTTCAACCTCATATACGGGCGCGGATTCCATAATTGCGGCGCAGCAGGATGGACGCCCAATGCTGCAAGCATTGGCGTCACCATTTGAAACCGCCGCTCAAAGCTCTCCGCATTGCGCCGTTCTTCCCGCGTCCAGCCCGCCTCTGCGACGGCGGCAAAACGAGGATAACACATTTCGCTCATGTGCGCAAAGGTTTCGATATATTCTGCCCAAACCGGTGCTTCCACACCCAGAATGTTTTTTTGATAAATTGGCCTGACTTCCTTGAGCGCCGGGCGGTAATGGTACGTTTTCCGCAACGGGGTCATCGCATAGGGGTAGTCACAATAGTAATGATAAAAATCGGATACGATGAGTTTGCCGCCACCATTTGCCCAGCGCGCGCATTCCCCGTTTTTATCCATCCACATCTGCACCACGGCAGAGGGGGCAAGGTTGCCGCCACGCAGGGATTCGTTCCAGACAACAGCCGCCCTCCCCCGGTCGCCCAACCAGGATATGATGCGGTTCATAAAATAGCCCTGCAACGCTTGAAGGCTTGAAAGCCCCTCTTCCCGCATTCGGGCCTGACAATCCGGGCAGGCCTTCCACCGCGCCTTCGGCGCTTCATCGCCACCGATATGGATATAGCGGGAGGGGAATACAGCAAGCATTTCCTCCAGGACGTCAAAAATGAGACGAAACGTCTCCTCCTTGCCTGCACATAGAATATCTTTAAAAATCCCTTGCTTTGTTTGCACCTGAAACGGCCCGCCCGTGCAGGAGAGAGCCGGATGCGCCGCCAGCAAGGCCGAGGTATGGCCCGGCATGTCAAACTCCGGCACCACCTCAATATATCTCTCGGCGCAATAGGCAACAATTTCCTTCATCTGCTCCTGTGTATAGGCCCCACCATAAGGGCCGGCCACATGGATTCCGCCAAAATCGGAGGAACGCCGCATCGAGCCTATTTCGGTCAGCTCCGGGTGTTTTTTCACCTCAGCGCGCCAGCCCTGATCATCTGTGAGATGCCAGTGGAACACATTCATCTTAAACAGCGCGGCGGCATCAATCATTTTTTTCAGATCCGCGACGGTGAAAAAATGGCGGGCGCAGTCAATCATAAAGGCACGATAAGGGTAGGCCGGCTCGTCACAGATGCACATGCATGGAATCCGCCCTACGCTAGTGGCTATGAGTTGCCTGACCGACTGCATCGCGTAAAACAGCCCGCGCGGCGTGCCGGCGCTGATTGTAATCCCCTCCGGGCGGACATGCAACCGGTAGCTCTCCGCGCCGGATAACCGCGTATCGATCATACGCGTGACAAAATCCTCGATCCGCCCTTCACGCGGGATCGTAAAAAAGCCCTCCCTGGGCTGAATCTGGTTGGGGCGTGGCACAATATTGCAGCGATACATGTTCGTCGTCCTTCCCATAATGAGAAATGAAATAAAACAGGATATGACCTTATCCATTATAATGCATCGGGCTAGGCCGATGCAAGCTAAAGCTCTTTTCTTAAAAAATGTTTCATTCTTCTGAAACTTTTTCGACTGATTCAGACGCTTCTACAGTGAACGGCGTCAAACCGCCATACAGGTTTCAGCACGCCGCCATCAAAGGAAAGGGAGGCATTGGAATGGCCGGCCAGGCAATCGAACCCCTTTTCAATCAAATGTACGATGAAACGAGTCAAAAGGTTCTCATCTATATCACCTCAAAATGCGGAAACCCTTCTGATATTCAGGATATCTTTCAGGAAACCTACACAGAGCTTTTTTTCATTCTGAAAAAAAGGGGAGGCGAATATGTCCAAAACTCGGAGGCCTTTGCCATGCAAATTGCAAAACAAAAGGTCTACCGGCACTATACCCTGCTGCAAAAGTTGAAAAACGGGCTTCCCATAGAACGGGAAAACCGGGAGGGCGAGCCGTTCGAGGCGGCCCTGCAAACGCAGGAACCCTCCATTGACGACCGCTTGGTCACCGACGCGCTTCTTGCTGAAATACGCCTCCATCTGCGCGGCAAACCTGCCGTTACCCAAAAAATATTTTATCTTTTCTATAATATGGAGCAAACAATCCCGCAGATCGCGGCGGAATTGCAGATGACCGAATCCAACGTGAAAAACCGCCTGTATCGCACGCTCTCCGAGCTGCGTGCGAAATATCAGCCTTAAAAAACGCTACAGCCGTACAATCCCCGGCATACAAAGAAAGGAAGGATGACTCTCATGCAAGAACGAGATTTGCTTCGGCAGGCAATCGCGCCCTGCCTGCCCGACCCAGAGCAGGTCCGGCAGAACATCCTGCGCGAGTGCGCGCCAAAGGCGCGCCGAAAAAGCCTTCGCACCTATTTACCAGCCGCCGCATGCATCGCGCTGCTGCTCACAGCGGCCGTGCTGTTCTCCCAGTGGAGCCCGCTCCCAAATCACCCCGCCGCGGCCGAAACGCAACCCCCTACGCTCGCTGCGGCGGCGCCGGAGACGCAGCCCCCAACGCCTGCCGCTGCGCCCAAAGCGCATTTTAATGAGCTCGGCGCAGCAATTTTCGCAAGCAGGCGCTACTACGACCCGAAAGAGACCTTTGAAAAGCAGCTGACCTTTGCGCAGGTGGTGGAATATTTAGGCCGGGACGTTCGCCCCACATTTCTTCCGTCTGATTTGCACGCCATTGATGTAAAGGATATGTCCTTTACAATGATATACAAAAACGACGGCACCATTTTGTACGATTCTATCGGCTTTTATTATCAGGAAACACCTGGAAACCCAGATTATAATCCGCTCGAACGGAAGTTGGTCATATCGGTCTCCAAAATGCAATTATGGAGCGACTGCATCTATGTCTGGCCGGACGATATGCAAAAAACCGATCTCAACGGCCATGCGGTGCTGTTCGGCAAACGTAAAATGGACTACGGTCCGTACACAGTCGTTGAGGACGGCCCCAACACGCCCGCTGGCTATTACGACTTGTTGATCGCTCAGTTTCAGTTTGCGGGGTTGGATTATGAGGTCGTAGCGGATAACCTGACAGAGGAGGAATTCGTCAAAATCATTTCCTCCATGCTCCCCGCCTAAAACGGTTGAAGCCGCCCGACCGCAGGCTTCTACGGTGATCACCGGGGCGCTGCCTGTAAACAACGCATCAGCGGCCCCTTACAAAAGGGGCGGTGCAGGGGGATTTCCCCTGCACCGCCTTTTCATTATACATAGGCTCAAACCTTATTGCACCTGCTGCTACGGCGCGGGCTGCCGGTAGTCGATCTCCCCGGCCAGGGGCTTGCTCATCTGCCCAAAGGATTCCGCCGCATATACCTCCACGCGATAGCTGCCTCCCGGCACGGACGGATCAATTGCAATCTTCACCGTATCCGCCATGCTTTTTTCGCCTTTATAAAAATCGGAATAGACCGTATATTCATATTGCGCGCCCGTCTGCGTATTCGTCAGGCGCAGGAAATAGCTGTGCACCAGATCCGTATGCCGCGCAGCGGGGAATGAGATACCGGGGAGCGATTTGACCGCTCCATCCGGGTTCCAATTCGAAATCGCGGATTCATAGGCAATTGCCGCGCCCTGTGGGAACACCGGCGCAGCCCTCCCGATCTGCCTGTCGTTCATGCGATAGGTAAAATGCGCCAGGTCAAGCGGATAGGCAAGTGTCCAGCGGCTGTCCGCCTTTTCCTCGCATTTTTCGAGCACATTCCATCGCTCGATCTCTGTTTTTTCCTGCCCGACATTCATAATTAGGCACATCGGCACATGCGTATCGTCCGGTGGGCAGCTGATATAGCCCTTCAGCGTGCTGTAAGCATTCGTTTCCGCGTCATAAGCGCGGAAGGCGTCGAATTTATCGCGCTCCATCTCCAGATAGGCGATGGACTGGGTTGTAAAGGCCGTGAACTTGTCCTGATAAATAGAACGCTCGTCGAGAATTGAGAAATGGCTATGGCCGGAGATCGACACCGCCTGCGGATATTTGTCGAGCAGGCTCTTCAAGCTCTGGTCGCCCCACTCCCCACTGCCGTAAACCGTGGCGCTGGGGTTCTGGTGCGTGATGACGAAAATAGGCTTGCCGTCCTTTTCCGCGTCCTTCTCTGCTAGCGCAATTTGCTCATCCAGCCAGTTAAGCGCGCGGCCCGTGTAAGCACGGCTAGAGTCGCCTGAATCCGGGCTAGCGGCGATAAAATGAAAACCGTTGAGGATTAGGTGCGTCCAGGGCGACTGCTCTAAATTCTTTTCAAACAGGTTTTGCTTATAGCCCGGGTAACCGTGGCTGCCCTCCGTCCAAAAATCATGGTTGCCCATGATATACTGGGTCACCGGGCGGCTGGCCGCGTCCGAATATACTTCATTGAATACGGATAAATAGGTTTGATAGCCGAAATCGCTCGCCACCTCGCAGAAATCGCCAACGTGGATGAGTAAATCGACCTTCTGCTCCTTCATCAGTTCGAGCGCCGCCTTCAGGTTCGCCTTGTAGACGCCTTTGTTGGCCTGTTCCTCCTCTTCGCTGCCGGGCAGCTGCGTATCGCCAAGGATACCCACGCGCAGGTTTTTTCCGTCATGGACGCTGCCCAGATCTTTTGTTTCGGCAATTTTGGGCGCTAAAAAGAAATGAAGGCACACCGCCGTAGTCACAGCCGCCGCCACAACCAGCACAACGGCCGCCGCAATGACAATTTTCCAAATTTTTTTCATCTGCTTTCTCCTTCAGATAGGCCGGGCGAAGGCCGCCGCCCGGCCGTTTTCTATGTTATTTCTGAATTTCGAGCTGTGGCTGCGTGTAATCAATCTCCGCCGTTAGTGGCTCGCTGCGCTTACCAAAGGATTCATAGGCATAAACCCTTACCGTATATCTGCCGCTGGGCAGCGTCGGATCGATCGCCCAATCCACCTGCTTTGCCATGGAGCCGAGGCCCAGATAATAATCGGAATAGGTCTTATAAACATATGTCTTGCCCGTCTGCGCATTGGTCAGCTCATAGAGATAGAGGTTGACCAAATCCGGATTTGTTGCCGCGGGGAAGCTGACGCCCGGCAGAGTAGGCGTTTTTCCAGCCACTTCGCGCGTTGAAGGGATGGACGGATTATAGGTTATAGAAGCGTTCTTAGGAAATTCCGGCGCAACGCTTTTCGCTGCGCGCGCATCATAGCGGTATTGGAAATTGCCGCGCTCCATCGGGTAGGTGAGCTTCCAGCGGCTGTCAGCCTTCTCCTCAACCTGGTCGATAATATTCCATCGCTCGACTACCGTGCTTTGATCCGTGATATTCATGATCAGGCACATCGGCTTTTCATCATCTCGCGCGGGCGCGCTGGCGTAGCTGGAGGAGGGGTTATATTTGAGCGCCCCTTCGTCGTCATAGAGGCCTTTAAAGGCGTTGAACATATTGCGTTCCATATCCACATAGGCGAGCGACTGCGTGGTGAAGGCAGTGAGCTGGTTCTGGTCGATCGAGCGTTCATCCAATATGGAGAAATGGCTGTGGCCGGAAATCGAGACAACCTGCTCAAAATCGGTGGCCGCCTGGCGCACCTGCTCCGCGCCCCAGTCGCTGCCGCCGTAGACAGTATCCGGAATGTTATGGTGCGTGATCAAGAAGATCGGGTTGCCCGTCTTTGTCTGCTCCTTCGCAACCGCAAGGCGCTCCTTCATCCAATCGCGCATTGTCTGGGAATAGCCGTCCGCGTTTCCAGTGTTGTCAGGGCTTGCGCAGATAAAGTGGAAGCCGTTGATGGAAAGATGGCGGTTCGGGTTCTCTTTGAACACGCTCTGGTAAAGCTTGTGCTTGGCGGGCGTGGTGCTCCAATCGGTATCGAACCAGGTATCATGATTGCCCATGATGCGGAACTCATAGGGACGCGTGTTTTCGTCCGGGAATACCTCGTGAAACACATTGAGATACGTTTCATACGCATACCTGCTGCACATATCGCCAATATCCCCCACGTGGAGAATTGCGTCGACGTTCTGCGTTTTCAGCAGCTCAAACGCTTTTTTTAGGTTTTCGCGGTAAAGGCCCTCCTGCGCCTCTTCCAGCTTTTTATTCGGCGGCAGCTGGGTGTCGCTGATGACCCCCATGCGCAGTGTGCCGGCGGTTTTGGTGTCGATCTCCACCTGCTCCACTTCGTTGGAGGGCTTAACCGGCACCTTCTTGTGGATAAGATACCCGCTCGTGCCGGCAATTGCGGCGACAAGCACGACGGCTACCGTGCTGATGATGGCCGTCCTGGCTTTTTTACTGAGCTTCTTCATAGCTTGCTGTTTCAGAAAGCGGCGGCAGGATACTCCGTCGCTTTCTTTACTCCTCCCTTATATAATATTGTAAAAAGGCCGCAGAACAAGAGCCCTACAGCCTTTTTTACACGTTCCTTACCGTTTTTTTTCCGCTACCTCCAGCAACGCGCGCGCCAAAAAATCATCAACGGCCATCGCACCGATATCGCCTTCCCCGCGCATACGGACGGATACTGTCCCGCTCTCCGCCTCCTTGTCGCCGACGACGAGCATATACGGGATTTTCTGAAGCTGCGCCTCGCGTATCTTATAGCCGATCTTCTCGCTGCGTTCATCCAGCTCCACGCGGAGGCCCGCGCCGCACAGCTTCTCATAAACCGCGCGCGCCGTGTCATGGTGCCGCTCGGAGATCGGCAGGATGCGCGCCTGCTCCGGCGCAAGCCACAGCGGGAATGCCCCCGCGTATTTCTCGATGAGCAGCGCAAGCGTGCGCTCGTAGCAGCCGATGGAGGTGCGGTGGATGATATAGGGGTTCTTTTTTGCGCCGTCCTTGTCCGTATACTCCATGCCGAATTTTTCCGCGAGCATCTGATCGATCTGGATGGTGATGAGCGTATCCTCTTTTCCGTGGACATTCTTGATCTGGATATCAAGCTTCGGCCCGTAGAAAGCTGCTTCGCCCACGCCCACGGCATAATCCAGCCCCAGATGGTCGAGGATTTTCTGCATCACGCCCTGCGCCTCGGCCCACTGCTCGGGTGTGCCGATATATTTTTCACGGTCGTCTGGATCCCACTGAGAGAAGCGATAGGATACATCCTCATACAGCCCCACCGTTTTCAACATAAAGATGGCGAGCTCCAGGCAGCCCTTAAATTCATCCTCCAACTGTTCGGGCGTGCACATCAGATGGCCCTCGGAAATTGTGAATTGCCGCACACGGATCAATCCGTGCATCTCGCCGGAGGCCTCGTTGCGGAACAGCGTGGAGGTCTCGTTATAGCGCAGCGGCAGGTCGCGGTAGGAGCGGGATTTGTTGAGATACGCCTGATATTGGAACGGGCAGGTCATCGGGCGCAGGGCGAACACCTCGTCATCCTTCTCCTCATCGCCCAGCACGAACATGCCGTCTTTATAATGATCCCAATGGCCGGAAATTTTGTAGAGATCGCTCTTCGCCATAAACGGCGTTTTCGTCAGCAGCCAGCCGCGCTTCTGCTCCTCATCCTCCACAAAGCGTTGCAAAATCTGAACAATACGCGCGCCCTTGGGCAGCAGGATCGGCAGCCCCTGGCCGATCACGTCGGAAGTCGTAAAGAGCTCCAGCTCGCGGCCAAGCTTATTGTGATCGCGTTTTTTGGCCTCCTCCAGCTGCGTTAGATGCGCATCCAGCTCGGATTGCTTCGGAAACGCGGTGCCGTAAATGCGCTGGAGCATCTTGTTCTTTGCGTCGCCGCGCCAATAAGCGCCCGTGCAGCTTGTCAGCTTGAATGCCTTGACCCGGCCTGTATCCGGCAAATGCGGGCCGGCGCACAGCTCCGTGAATTCCCCCTGTTTGTAGAAGGAAATCGGCTCGCCCTTCTCCGCATGCTCGCGGATGAGCTCCACCTTATAGGGCTCGTCTTTCTCCTCCATAATCTTAACCGCATCATCAGGCGCAAGCTCAAACCGCTCCAGCGGCAGCGCTTCCTTCACGATTTTTTTCATTTCGGCTTCAATTTTGGCGAGCGACTCCGGGGTGAACGGCTCTTCCGCGTCGAAATCGTAGTAAAAGCCGTTGTCAACTGCCGGGCCGATCGTGAGCTTCGCCTGTGGATACAGCCGCTTGACCGCCTGCGCCATAATATGGGAGGCCGTGTGCCAGAAGGTGCGCTTGCCCTCCGCATCGTCAAAGGTGAGAATTGAAAGCGCGCAGTCCCCAGGCAGCGCGGTGCGCAGATCGCACAGGGCTCCGTCAATTTTACATGCACACGCAGCTTTATAAAGCCCGGCGCCTAAAGATTTGGCAACATCCATCGCCGTGGCCCCATCCTCATACTGGCGGACGACGCCGCCTTTTAATGTTACATGAATCATATTGAATCTCCCTTTATCAGTTCATTTGTTTCGCTGTGATTTCCGCAAGCGCGGTGGCAAGAAACGCCTCTGTTTTCACCGCACCAAGGTCGCCTTCGCCACGGCGGCGGACGGATACCGTTCCGCTCTCCGCCTCCTTGTCGCCGATGATGAGCATATACGGAATTTTTTGCAACTGCGCCTCACGGATCTTGTAGCCGATTTTTTCGCTGCGCTCGTCGATTTCAACTCGCATCCCCGCGTTAAAGAGCTGCTGGTATATCTCCCGCGCCTTTTCGTGGTGGCGCTCGGAGATTGGCAGGATGCGCACCTGCTCCGGCGCAAGCCATAGCGGGAATGCGCCCGCGAAATGCTCGATCAGAATGCCGATGAAGCGCTCAATGCTGCCGAACACCACGCGATGGATCATGATTGGGCGGTGCTTTTGGCCGTCCGCGCCCGTATATTCGAGCTCGAAGCGCTCAGGCAGCTGAAAATCGAGCTGGATCGTGCCGCACTGCCAAGTTCTGCCTAGGCAATCCTGCAAATGGAAATCGAGCTTTGGGCCATAGAAGGCGCCGTCGCCTTCGTTGACCTCATACGCATAGCCGAGCTCAGTGATGGCGCCACGCAGGGCATCCGTTGCGCGTTCCCAGTCCGCAAGCTCGCCCATATGGTCCTCCGGCATGGTGGATAGCTCAATCTTGTAAGGAAAGCCAAATGTGCCGTACACCTTGTCGATCAGCGCCACCACGCCCTTGATTTCCTCCTTGATTTGATCCGGAGTCATGAAGATATGCGCATCATCCTGCGTAAAGCAGCGCACACGCATCAGCCCGTGCAGCGCGCCGGAGAGCTCATGGCGGTGCACCAGCCCCAATTCGCCCACCCGCAGGGGGAGATCGCGGTAGGAACGCGGCTTCGTTTTATACACCAGCATCCCGCCTGGGCAGTTCATCGGCTTGATCGCATAATCTTCCTCATCGATCACAGTGGTATACATGTTTTCTTTATAATGCGCCCAATGGCCGCTGCGCTCCCAGAGAGAGCGGCTAAGGATCATTGGCGTGGAAATTTCCTGATAGCCTGCCTCGCGGTGGATCTCGCGCCAATAGTCGATCAGCAGATTTTTGAGAACCATCCCTTTGGGCAGGAAAAACGGGAAGCCGGGGCCCTCCTCCATGATGGTAAACAGTTCCAGCTCTTTTCCAAGTTTCCTATGATCGCGCTTCTTGGCCTCTTCCATGCGGGCCAGATATTCGTCCAGCGCGGCCTGCTTTGGGAACGCCGTGCCATAAATGCGCTGAAGCATCTGATTTTTTGCGTCACCGCGCCAATAAGCGCCTGTGCAACTGGTAAGCTTAAAGGCCTTGACCCGGCCCGTATCCGGCAGATGCGGCCCGGCGCAGAGCTCCGTGAATTCACCCTGCCGGTAAAAGGAAATCGGCTCGCCCTTTCCCGCGTGCTCGCCGATTAGCTCCACCTTATAGGGCTCGTTTTTCGCCTCCATAAGCTTGACCGCTTCGTTTGGGGAAAGCTCAAACCGCTCAAGCGGCAGCGCCTCCTTGACGATCTGTTTCATCTCGGCCTCAATTTTCTCCAGTGTCTCGGGTGTAAGCGGCTCGCCAGCGTCAAAATCATAGTAAAAGCCGTTCTCGATCGCCGGGCCGATGGTAAGCTTCACATCCGGATACAGCCGTTTAACGGCCTGCGCCATGATGTGCGAAGCAGTATGCCAGAAAGCATGTTTCCCCTCCGCATCGTCAAAGGTGAGAATGGCAAGCTCACAACCATCCGGCAACGCGGTGCGCAAATCGCATGGCTCCCCGTTGATTTTGCATGCACAGGCAGCCTTGTAGAGCCCTGATCCAAGGGCTTTGGCAACATCCAAAGCCGTTGTGCCAGCTTCATACTGACGGATTTCGCCGCCCTTTAAGGTAACGTTTATCATGAGATAGCCTCCTATTTCTTTTTCGGATTACCGGCCTTTTTTGCGCGGGGAACCTCCCCTCCGCCGCGATAATCAGAGGGCGTTAGGCCGTATTCCTTTTTAAAATCTCGACTGAACTGAAATTGGGAATAATACCCGACCGCTTCCGATATTTCGCTGATGCTCTGCTCTCCGGCCCGCAGCAGATCCTTAGCGTGTTCCAGCCGCGCCTTCTGCAAATATGCCTTGGGAGAAACCCCGATCGACGCCGTGAAGCACTTGCGAAAATTCCGCTCAGAGAGGTGCAGCCCCTTGGCCAGCTCCGACATCTGGATTTTTTCATCCAGATGTGCCCGCATATAGGATACTGCCTCATGGATTTCCGCTTCATAGGCGGATACGGTTGGCTTTCGTTCTCTATTTTCTGCCGCCCCTCGCCACTCGTATAGCAAAAGCGCAAACTGAAGGCTGAGCTGGTTGCACGCAAGAGGCTCTGCGGGTTCGTCTACCGCCGATAGAACTGTGTAAAGCGCCTCCTGTACCGGCCCATGAGCCACTTGATTCACCCGGCCAACCCGTAGCGGAGGCTTGCCTTTTTCACACCGGAAGCGGAACGCGGCAACCCGTGCCCCCGCCTGCGCCTCCACTGAAACAGCCTGCTTGCCATCCAGCAGCAGCGCGCATCCGGCTTGCAACGAATATTCTTTCTGGCGGCAGGCGATACGCAGCCCACCCGTGATGCAATGAAAGAGCAAATAATCCGCCTTTGGGCGGCCCAAGTGCCATGCGGTATCCTTTTCTTCCGGCAGCGCCGCTCCATGATACAGCCCCACCTCCAACAAATGGGGGAGAAACACCGGCGCCTCGCTTTGAAATATCAGCAAACGGTTCCCTGCCACTAGCCATCCTCCCTCTTCTTCCTGCCGGAAAGTATATAAAGCATACCGGTTTCTGCATGGATAAATCAGCAAAACAGTGTAAACTGAAAGCACAGAGCAGATGAGAGGACGCACCCTCTCCTGCACCATGCGAATCATCGACAAACTGGAGGTATCACATATGATGAAACAACCCATCCGTTGGTTTTTCAACCGCCTTGGCCTAGGGCTCGCCTTAACGACCGGAAGCGCTCATCCCCCATTCTCCCACAGCCATCTGGCCTACCGGTGTCTACAGGATGAATTCATCTACCAGTATCTTGGCACAGAGCATATCCATGAAATAGAGCAGTAAGCAAGCCTGCAACAAAAAAGCTTCATCCCTCAACAAATGAGGGATGAAGCTTTTTGCTCCACGGTTCCACCCTGCTTGCGGCACAAAGCCGCCACTCAAAACGCCTTAACGCAGCGCCTACGGCGTATCTTAACGCGATCATACCGCTTTTCGATACACGCTCCGGAGCGGTATGCCTTCCAAACCAATGCGCCCGATTCCAGCACGCTTCGGGCACTCTCTGAAAAAGGTATTACTTGGAAAAAGCACTCTCCATCACAGCTTTTTTAGATTGGTTTTATCGTATCACCGCCGGGCGCCTTTGTCAACCGCCCTGAAATGGAAATTTTTCGCCTCTGAACCCATCGCGGAGCCTTCGGCCCCCGTGTAGGAAAATGCCGTGTGAGGGCGTAACTTTGTTTTTCCCGCTGAAAATTGCCGCGTGGGAATACAATTTTCTTGACAGTTTCCCCTGTTCGGGGTAAAATACTAGGGATGGTGTATCATTATGCGAACTCATACATCGTTTTGCGCATTTTCTCTGAAATAAATGGCAAACATGCTTCAGGGCATATAGATGATCCTTTTCCGCAACTGCAATGGCAAGCGGGAGAGCTCTTTTTCCTTGTGTGCCCTGCCGCAGGCAAATCTGCTGCGATTCTTTTGATGATGAACAAAAACAAAAACACTTGTAATGAGGGAGGTGCTACTTTATTTCATGACGGACATTATAAAAATCATAATTGCCGTGGTCGCCAGCGCCGTGGTATTTGGCATTGTGGGCTTTTTGCTTGGCCAAATGCACCGCAAGCGCGTTGCAGAAGCAGAGATTGGCTCTGCCACGCAAGAGGCGACCCGGATCGTTAACAACGCTCTTGCAGAGGCGGAAACCAAAAAAAAGGAAGCCATCATTGAGGCAAAGGACGAAATTCACAAACAGCGCAACGAGTTGGAACGCGAGCTGCGGGAACGCCGCTCAGAAGTTCAGCGCCAGGAACGCCGGATCATCCAAAAGGAGGAGACGCTCGACCGCAAGATTGAAAATCTCGAAAAAAAGGATGAAACGCTCAACAAAAAACTGAAAGATGCTCAAACGCGTCTGGATGAAGTAGAGAGCATCAAAAGAAGCCAGTTTGAAATGCTTGAGCGGATCTCCGGGTTTACTCAAGAGCAGGCAAAAGAATATCTGCTCAAAAACCTGGAGGACGATCTCACCCATGAGAAGGCCGTCAAAATCATGGAATTCGAACAGAAAACCAAAGATGAGGCGGATACGCTCGCAAGGGAGATTGTTGCCACTGCCATTCAGCGCTGTGCAGCCGACCATGCGGCGGAAGCGACTGTTTCCGTTGTTTCGCTGCCGAACGATGAGATGAAAGGCCGCATTATCGGCCGCGAGGGCCGTAATATCCGTGCGCTTGAAACAATCACGGGCGTTGACCTCATCATTGACGACACGCCCGAAGCCATCACACTTTCCAGCTTTGATCCGGTACGCCGTGAAATTGCGCGCGTATCTTTGGAAAAGCTTATTACAGACGGGCGCATCCATCCGGCCCGCATTGAGGAAACCGTTGACAAAGCGCGCCGTGAGGTAGAGGCTACTATCAAACAGGCGGGCGAGCGCGCCGTAGTAGATGCCGGCGTCAACGGCGTGCATCCGGAGCTTGTGAAACTCCTCGGCAAGCTCAAGTACCGTACAAGCTACGGTCAGAACGTGCTCAACCACTCCCTGGAGGTTTCCTACATCGCGGGGCTCATGGCTTCCGAAATCGGCGCGGATATCAAAACCGCCCGCCGGGCAGGCCTTTTGCACGATATCGGAAAGGCGCTTGACCACGAGTTCGACGGCTCTCATGTGGAGCTTGGCGTGGAATACGCCAAGCGGTTCCGCGAAAACGAAGCCGTGGTTCATGCAATTCAGGCACATCATGGTGATGTAGAGCCCAAAACGATCGTCGCCTGCCTTGTTCAGGCAGCGGACGCTATTTCAGCCGCCCGCCCCGGCGCACGGCGTGAAAACGTCCAGAATTATATCAAACGGTTGGAAAAGCTCGAGGAAATTGCAAATTCCTTTGAGGGCGTTGACCGTTCCTTCGCCATTCAGGCGGGGCGCGAGGTGCGCATCATGGTGAAGCCTGAGGTCATCACGGACGATAAGATGACGCTCATCGCGCGAGAAATCGTGAAAAAGATTGAGAGCGAGCTCGAATATCCCGGGCAGATCAAGGTTAACATAATCCGTGAAAACCGTGCTGTTGATTACGCAAAATAATTTTTTTGACATGTTGGGAGGGTATGCAGGGATGTATACCCTCCTTTTGCATTCGCTTTTCCCTGCATGCACAGAAAAGCGGGCAGCGTTTGCCGATTACCGGCACAGAAAGGCATGATCGCATGAATATTCTTGCAATTGGGGATGTGGTAGGCGCAGGCGGCTGCGACTTTCTGCGCGCGCACCTTCCCTCCTTTAAGAAGCTCAATCAAATCGATGTTTGTATTGTCAACGGTGAAAACGCCGCGCCGGGCAACGGCATTACGCCTGCGGCAGCGCAGGACCTATTCACCAGCGGAGCGGATTTAATCACCACAGGCAACCACGTTTATCGCCGCCGTGAGGTATATACCTACCTCGATGAAACAGAATATCTTATCCGCCCCGCCAACTACCGCGCGGGCAGCCCAGGGCGCGGGTATCAGATCATCGATAAGGGGCGCGTCCAAATTGCTGTGATCAATTTGCTGGGTGTTGTTTTCCTCGATCCGCTGGAAAATCCGTTTGATTGTGTTGACCGCCTGCTTCGACAGGAGGAATTAAAAAGCTGCCGGATCAAAATTGTGGATTTTCACGCGGAAGCCACGGCGGAAAAGCGAGCGCTCGGCTTTTATCTGGACGGTCGCGTTTCTGCCCTGTTCGGCACGCACACGCATGTGCAGACGGCCGACGAGCAAATTTTGCCGCAAGGCACAGGGTATTTGACCGACCTTGGCATGACCGGAGAGATCCAATCCGTGCTGGGCGTCCGCCCGGAACTGGCAATCGAAAAAATGCGCACTGGAATGCCTGTCCGCTTTGAAAACGGGGACGGTCCCTGCATGATGTGCGGCTGCATCTTTGAAATTGATGAGCACAGCGGCAAAACAACCCAAATTCAACGCGTTTGCATTCAATAAATCCCGTTCTAAAAGCAGTAAGCGCACGCTTGGCGTGCTTTCCTCCGAAAACGACGCAAGAAAGGAATGGTCATCATAATGAAGCCTTCAGCTTTTGCCCGGTGGATTGCCCTGATGTTATGCCTGTCCGTCTGCTTCGTGTCACTTGCCTCCTGCGGGAAGGAGCCTCCTGCGGAGGATTCCACCGCCGCCTCTGGAGAGGAAACAGTCATTTCAGAAAGCATGCAAAACACGGGCGGCACTGGGAGGCTCTCCCTGCCGTATGTAAAAGGCGATTCTCTCAATCCGTTTTCAGCGAAAAGCCTGCCGAACCAGCTGCTCTCCACTGTGCTTTACGATTCCCTCTACTCGGTTGACGCGGCGCTTTCACCGCAGCCCTTTCTCGCCACCTCCGGCAGCGTCAGCGGCACGCAGGTGCGCGTTGCCCTCAAAAGCGGCCTTGTCTTTTCCGACGGATCTTCCCTCTCCGCTTCAGATGTTGTCTATTCCTTTGAAAAGGCAGCGGTATCCCCGCATTATCGGGCGCAGCTCTCCAATTTCAGCGGCGCAAAAGTGCAAAACGGCGAAATTGTGTTCACTTTGAAAGAAGCCGATCCCTATGCGCTGGCTTGCCTTGACTTTGCCGTAATCAAGCGCGGGAGCGACTCCTCTGAAACGGCGATTCCGGTTGGCAGCGGGCGCTATACGGCAGTGCGAGGCGACAGCTCCGTCACCCTGAAGGCCAATAAGGCCTGGTCAGGGGGCGACAAAATGAATTTCACCTCGATCACCCTTGTCGATGTGCCGGATAGCGATTCGGTGATTCACAGCTTGGAGATTGGCAACGTCAATTTTATTTTCAATGATTTAAGCGGCGGCGTCTATCAGCGAATCAACGCCAACACAGAAGAATTCTTGATGAATAACCTTGTTTTTCTCGGCGTTCAATCCAAAAACGAACTTTTGCAGAATCAGAAAGTGCTACAGGCGATGAGCCTTGCGCTTGCACGGGAGGAGATCGCCTCCTCCGCCTATCAGGGCCATGCCTCAGCCAGCGCCATCCCGTTTCGCCCGGATTGGCATGCGCTGAAAGGGCTGACGTGTGCAGACGTCAAGCAGAATAAGGAAGCTGCCGTTCAGCTGCTGCAAGAAGCCGGTTTCGACAAAACCAATGCCTCCGGCGCGCGCACCGGGAATGGGAAGGCGCTGACATTCACACTGATCGTCAATCAAGGGAATCCCTTCCGCCTTTCCGCAGCCAATTTAATCGCCACCCAACTTTCTGCCGTAGGCATAAAGATAACGGTTTCCCAGCTCGCATGGGCGGATTACACGAAGGCGGTGCAGGGCGGCAGCTTTGATCTATATCTTGGGGAAGTAAAGCTCTCCAACAACATGAGCCTCCTTCCATTTTTTGAGGAATCTGGATCGACCCAAGCCGGGGTGAACTTGGAGGGCGCATTGGCGGCCGCTTATCATCAAATGCTCACAGGCGCTGTTTCCCTTCAGGATTTTCTCAATTCCTTCCAGGAGAGCCCCGCCTTCCTGCCCATCTGCTTGCGTAAAGGAGTTGCGGCCCGCAGCAGGGATGTGCAAGGGAAGCTTATAAGCTACTCTGGCGATGTGTATGCGAATTTGCAGGATTGGCACTTTTAACGCGGATCAGATAGACCGGCCCCGCACAGGTTCGAAAAACCTGTGCGGGGCCGGTTTTTCATTGTGGTTTAATCCAGCTGTGCGCTGAAATAGGTGTTTCCGCCTATCGTATGGAAGATAAACGTAACCGCCGGGCAGGTGCGCAGCGCCTTGGAAGCGTCGAAGCCCTCCGCATACGAGAGGATGGAAAACCCGTTCTCCCGCTTTTCCAGACGGTAGACGTTCATTGATTCATAGAATTGATAGAATGATTCCGGCGACTCTTCCATCCGGTACAGCACGCCCGCAGTGAACGTATCCTTCGATACCTCGTTGAAGGGAACCTGCGCCTCCTGCGCGAGCAGATGGTAGGGCAATAGGATCATTGCGCCTGTAACCGGCGTTTGCACATCGCCGCCCTGCTGCGGCGTCCATTCCTCCTCAAACCAGGTATCTCGATCCACAATCTTAGCCTCCATATTGGAGAGCAGGTACCACCGCCCGCGCTTTGTGCTCTCCCGCGTGGCGGCCAGCCAGTAATACCGCGCACCGCTGCCGCCGGTTTGCTCGATGAGCAGGCCTGCCGGATAAGGCGTTACCCGCAGCCCTTTCTCCGCCTCCAGCGATTTATAGGCCTGATATAGATCCCGCGGTGTCTGTTTCGTCCGGAAGTAGGCGGAGGTACCGGCAAGCTGGCCATAACCCTTTTGGATGGGCAGCGTGATTTCACTTTCATCCAGCGGGCTGTCCACACGCAGGGTATCCAGCGGCCCACAGCCATCGCACGCGCTCAAGAGGAACAGGCAGAGGAGCAGCAACCCTGAAATCTGAAGAATCTGTCTTGCCCGCATTCAAAAGACCTCCCTTTTCGCATTTCAAAACGCTGTCCGCCGACCCTGCCCCGACGCTCCGTCAAGGCAACTGCAACCGTGTCAGGCCGCGCCCCCAAGCAGGGCTGTAACCTGCCTGAGCATTGCATACTCCCGGTAATCCATCAGCAAAAAGAAGCCTGTGACAAGAACCAGCAAAATCGAAAGAGATAGAATCCGCCTCTGACCCGCCTTGCGGGATTGGCGCCCCCCCTCCACGAGGACGGCCACGCCAAATATCCCAAAGGCCGCAAAAGCCGCGAGAAAAAAGCAATCCATCCCGCCGCCGGGCTGCCGGACGAAAAAACGCACGGCTTTCACAACGATCAGGAAAAACAGTGCAAAAACCGCATAGCCGGAAAGCCGTTTCCCCACATGATCTCCCTCCTTACAAGTCAAGTTGATCCTTGTAAAACGTTGGTTTAAACTCCTCCCAAGGAGAATTCGTTACATAGCTTGTATTCCATGCAGAATAAATATTAACCGGCCATCCATTCGATCAATCAAGCCTTCCCTTCTAGATATCCACTCAATCAATGGGATGAATCGCCTACCTATGATAAAATGTAGATTGGCATCACGCCATTCTATTTCATTCAATTTTATTTTAGCATACTGCCTATATATTGTAAATAATTGAAAATTTTATTGTATATATAAATAATATTATGTCGAATTATTGTATATGTGCCCAGTATTCTCCTTTTTACACCCCAAGTAACCATGCACAATCGTAAACAATCCATTAAGTTATCCCCCCATCCATTGCTGTTTTTCGAATTATCGTGTATAATGATTGGCTGTAATGCTATGGTTTCGGCTTTCCCATGGCACACGCAGCATCGAGAGGGAGGTCTGCGCAAATGATCCGGATGGAAAACCATCTTGGCACAATCGAGATTTCAGAATCCTATTTCTCCAGCCTGGTGGGCAACGCCGCCTCATCCTGCTTTGGCGTTGTTGGCATGGCCAACAGCAACGCCCGGCAAGGCATCCGCTCCTTTTTCAACCGCCGCCGCAGCTTCCCCGACCAGGGAGTCGCTGTGCGTAAAGAGGGCGACGGCCTTGCCATTGACCTACACATTATCGTAACTTATGGGCTCAATATCTCTGCCATTGTTAAAAGCATCGTCAATAAGGTGCGCTATACGGTGGAAGAGGCGACCGGCTTTGAAGTGCGCAAGGTCAATGTGTTTGTGGATGGGATGAAATCCTAACAGCGCCGCCGAACGCCTCGCTGAAGGCAAGGCTGGCTTGCGCCCTGTGCCAGGTAGAATGAACCGTAAGGAGTGCTTATACAGTGATAACCGGCAGTATGCTTCGGGACGCGGTGGTCTCCGCTTCTCACCATATCAATAATCATCGCGGCGATGTTGACGCGCTCAATGTTTTCCCCGTGCCGGATGGCGACACGGGCACGAATATGTCCATGACCATTGGTGCTGCCGCGCGGGAGGTTTCCCGCATGGAAAACGCGGGCGCGGGCGAAGTTGCCGCGGCGGTTGCCTCCGCGCTCCTGCGCGGAGCAAGGGGCAATTCCGGGGTGATTCTATCCTTGATCTTTCGTGGGGTCTCCAAAGGATTAAAAGGTTGCCGGGAGGTGGATGGCGTCGCCCTTGCGAATGCGCTTCAAATTGGTGTAGAGATGGCCTACGGCGCCGTGATGAAGCCCACAGAGGGCACAATCCTTACCGTGGCCCGCCTTGCTTCAGAAAGCGCCAAGCGCACGGCGAACACTGGCGCGGATGCGATTGCTGTTTTCAACGCCGCCTGTGAAAGCGCGGCAAAGGCGCTTGCCACCACACCGGAGCTTCTTCCCGTCCTTAAAAAAGCTGGCGTAGTAGATGCAGGTGGCCAAGGCTTTGTGCTGATTCTGGAGGGAATGCGCAGCGTTTTTAACGGTAGCGGCATCATCGACAGCACCGCGGGTGAGGCTTCCCCCATCACTGCCCAGCATCACGGCGAGCGGAAGGAAATCGTTGCCAACGCGGATGGAGAGATCGAATTCGGATATTGTTCTGAATTTTTGATCCATAAGGATCCGCACTCCACACGGGATCCTGTCCGTCTGCGCGCCTATCTCGAATCCATTGGGGATTGTGTGGTTGTGGTGGATGATGACACGATCATCAAAGTCCACGTCCACTCCAATGAGCCGGGCAATGTCATCCAGGAAGCTCTGAAATATGGCCCCCTGGTCAATATCAAAATTGATAATATGCGCCAGCAGCATACGAACGCCGCCTTTGACTCCCCCAATGAGCCCGAAACGCAACCGGAAGCGCCTGCCGTGCAGGAGCCGGCCAAGCCCTTTGGTTTTGTGGCGGTCGCTGCTGGGCAAGGGCTCAAGGAGTTGTTTTTAGAGCTTGGAGCCGATCAAGTGGTCAGCGGCGGGCAAACCATGAACCCAAGCACGGAGGATATTCTCGACGCGATCATGGCCACCCCTGCGGAGCATGTTTTCGTTTTACCCAATAATAAAAATATTATTATGGCTGCTGAGCAGACGATCCCGCTCGCAGATCGCGGCGTCAGCGTATTACAAACGCGCACCATTCCGCAGGGTGTGACTGCAATGCTCAATTTCGACGAATCGCTCGGTGCGGAGGAAAACCACGTCAACATGATGAAAGCAGCGCAGCATGTGGGCACCGGCCTCGTCACCTTTGCCGCGCGCGACAGCTCCATTGACGGGGAGAGTATTCAAAAAGGCCAGATCCTCGGCATGGAAAATGGTAAAATTACAGTGGTCGAGCAGGATCTCCTGCATGTTGCCTATCGCGTGACCAAGCACCTTTTCAACAAACGGGATTGTTCGCTCATCACCATTTTTTACGGCGCGGATGCCACCGAGGAGCAGGCGCTGGAGCTCCAGAATATGCTCACCGCCAAATATGGCTCGAATGTTGATATCTCCATCGTCAACGGCGGCCAGCCGGTGTATTATTTCATCATCTCGGTGGAATAAGTGCGAAACGGGAGATTTTACGCATGCAAAACCAGCTACATACGGATATCCGTTATCTCAAGGGCGTGGGGGAAAAACGCGCCGAGCTGTTCCAGCGGCTCGGCGTGGATTCCATCGACGCCCTGCTTCATTTTTACCCGCGTGCCTACGAGGATTGGAGCACAACGGTTTCCATTGCAGGCGCGCCGTTCGGCGAAACCTGCTGTGTGAAAGCGATCGTATCCCGCACACCATCCAAGCACCTGATCCGTAAGGGCCTTACCCTCTATAAAACAACCGTGACCGATGGCGTGAGCCTGATGCAGGTCACGTTTTTCAACAATCCTTATGCCGCTGAAAAGCTCGAAGGGGGGGAAGAATATCTCTTCTTCGGTCGGGTCGGCGGGCAGTTTGGCCGCCGCGAGATGGCCTCCCCTCTCGTGGAACCGGCACAGACAGGTGGGCGAATCCGGCCGATCTATCCGCAAACGCAGGGGCTTTCCACCCGCGTGATTGAAGGCTGCGTCGCCAGCGCTCTGGCTATGCGGCGCAGCCTGCTTGAAGACCCCCTGCCGGATGTGCTTCGCCAGGAGCAAAGCCTTTGCCATGTGCGCTTCGCCCTGGAAAACATCCACTTTCCAGCAGATGAGCAAGCGCTTTTGCAGGCGCGCAGGCGGCTGGTATTTGAGGAACTGCTCACCCTGCAAATTGGCCTGCTACGCTTGAAGGCCCGCGCCAGAACACAGACGGCGGCACAGATGAATCAGGATGACAGCGAAGCTTTTTTCGCGCTGCTTCCCTTTTCCCCCACCGGTGCACAACGGCGCGCTGTTTCAGAATGCCTGCGTGATATGCGTTCTAAAACACCGATGAGCCGGCTGCTGCAAGGGGATGTCGGCTCTGGTAAAACAGCGGTGGCGGCGGCACTCATCCATACCGCGGCCAAAAATGGCTTTCAATGCGCCTTGATGGCGCCCACAGGCATTTTAGCTGAGCAGCACTATCACACGCTGAAGGGCCTTCTCAGCCCGGCAGGCATCCATTGTGCCCTTTTGACCGGCGCTACCGGCGCAGCGGAGAAAAAGGAGATCAAGGCGATGCTAAAACGTGGTGAAATCGACTTGGCCGTGGGCACACATGCGCTGATTCAAAAGGACGTTGCCTTTCGCCGCCTTGGCCTAGTTATCACGGATGAACAGCACCGTTTTGGCGTAGGCCAGCGCGCCGCGCTGGCCGATAAGGGCGGCAGCCCCCATCTGCTTGTAATGTCCGCCACGCCGATTCCACGCACGCTTGCACTGATGATTTATGGCGATCTGGATATTTCCATCCTTGACGAGCTCCCACCCGGGCGGCAAAAGATAAAGACCTATGCCGTGGGCAGCCGGCTGCACCAACGTGTTTACAACTATATTAAAAAGCATCTCGATCAGAGCCTTCAGGCTTATATTGTCTGTCCCCTCGTGGAGGAAGGCGAATCAGAGTTGGCCGCCGCGCAGGAATATGCGGAGAAGCTTCAAAAAGGCCCCTTTCTAGGCTATCGCCTCGGCCTGCTGCATGGGCGTATGAAACCGAGGGATAAGGAAGAAACCATGCGCCGCTTTGCAGCCAATGAAATCCAGCTCCTGGTTTCCACAACGGTCGTGGAGGTCGGGGTAGATGTGCCCAACGCAGTGGTGATGGTCATTGAAAACGCCGAGCGTTTTGGCTTATCACAGCTCCATCAGCTGCGCGGGCGCGTGGGGAGAGGCCGGCGCCCCTCCACTTGCATCCTCATCTCCGACGCGCAGAATGAACAGGCGAAGCAGCGGCTGCAAACCATGTGCGATACAACCGATGGCTTTCAAATTGCGGACGCCGACTTGAAGATGCGCGGCCCGGGCGATTTTTTTGGTGCGCGCCAGCACGGACTGCCTGCCCTAAAAATTGCCAATATGGTCACGGATTTGGAAGAATTGAAGCAGGCACAACAGGCGGCCAGGGAGATTTTAAAAGCCGACCCCAGCCTGCAAAAAGCGGAGCATAAAGGCCTGCGGGACGCTGTGGATCAGCTGTTTCAGACAGTAGGCGAAACCGGGCTGAACTAAGCAAAGGGAATGCGCGGGGAACCGGATAAAATTCCGATTCCCCGCGCATTTGGCGTCCTTTTATTTCTATGATTCTCTGATCGCGCTTTCTCATTCCTTTTTCAAAGCCTTTGCCGTGATTGTATGCACGGTAAGCCGTAAAACAACCGTGTGCTGGAGCAAAACCGCATCAAATTCATAAGGCTTCTCCCCACAATAATGCGCCATCACGCGGGCAAGGCCCCGCTCCTTCTCCGGCCCAACGCAGGTTTCCAACAGGCCGTTTCCGCATACGCTCTCATACTCCATGGTGGTATCGCAGGCAAGATCGCCCGTCACCAGCTGATGAGCACAATCCATCTCAAAGCTGACCCTACGATCCCTCTGCATCAAATCCAGCTTTTTCCCCTGCGCCGCGCAATGGAAATAGAGCGTGAGCGGTTCCCCTTTCCCTATACCGAAATTCAATGGAACAATATAGGGATACTCGGCGTCATGGAAGGCGACACGGCATACGCCGCAGCGCTGCATAATCCGCCAAATCTGCTCTTTGTTTATGATCTCCCGATCTTTTCTTCGCATGGCACATGCCCCCTTTCGCTTTTCTTATCCTACTCCATTCCCTGCAAGGATGCAAGCGCCTGTTTCGGCCGCTATTGTATGAATAACGATGCAACACAAGAATTAGGCTGAGGAGGCGGTAGAAAAAGCGGCTACGGCGAATTTGCCGCAGCCGCTTTCATTTAGATTGTAATTAATAATTCTCCGCGCGAAGCTCAAAATATGCCTGCGGGTGCTTGCACACCGGGCAAACAGACGGGGCATTCTTACCCACATGGATATGCCCGCAGTTGCGGCAGATCCACACAACCTCATTCGAACGCTCAAAGACAATGCCCTTTTCCAGGTTTTCAATCAGCTTGCGGTAGCGCTCCTCATGCTCCTTCTCGATATCGCCCACCATCTGAAACAGCGCCGCGATCTCATTGAAACCCTCGGCCTTTGCTTCTTCTGCAAAGCCCTTGTACATATCCGTCCACTCATAGTGCTCGCCGGCTGCACCGTCAAGCAGGTTTTCCATGGTGCCGGGGATTTTGCCGCCGTGAAGCTGCTTAAACCAGATCTTGGCATGTTCCTTCTCATTGTCCGCCGTCATTTGGAAGATATTTGCAATCTGCTCATAGCCGTCCTTTTTCGCCTGGGAAGCGTAGTAAGTGTATTTATTGCGCGCCTGAGATTCACCTGCGAACGCTGCCATCAGGTTCGCCTCTGTCTTGCTGCCTTTAAATTCCATCGTGATGCCTCCTTAAAATAATGAAAATGATATCGTCTTTATTATACCAATTCTTCTCAAAAAAATCAACGAATTCGAAGTGCCCGTCCGATTTATTTGCCATTCACCGGTACATTGCCGCCAATATCCGCTCAAAGGCACGCGCAGGAATGATTTTCCGCAGGGCCATCACGCCCTGATACATGGCGCCAACGGTCACACGTACTGGCGGATTTTCCCGCTCCGCCAGGCGGAAAGCCGCCTGCGCGGGCTTTGCCGCGGGCACGCCCGTCTCCTCATCGTGCGCCATGCGGGCAATTGCGCCCTCACAAGCCTTCCGATAGGGGGAGTCCTCCGGCATCGCCATCCGGCGCGCCGCCGTGAATCCGGTTTTCGTATCACCCGGTTCAATGAGGGCTGCACGGATCCCAAACGGCCGCGCTTCCATACGCAGCGCCTCTACATAGGCATCCAGTGCATATTTTGAAGAGCTGTAGTGGCTTTGGTAGGGAATCGGTACGCGCCCCGCAACGGAGCTCATTACAAGCACCAGCCCTTTTCCTTGCGCGCGGAAATAGGGCAACACCATCCGGTTAACCCGCAGCGTGCCAAAATAATTGACCTCAAACTGCGCGCGGACGGCCTCTTCAAACGTATCCTCCGCCGGGCCGGCAATGCCCATGCCTGCACAGTTGAGCACAATCCCCAACCCGCCTTCGCTCACCGCCCGCTCTACTGCGCGGCGAGTGGAATCCTCATTACACACATCCATTTGAAGCGAGCGGATTTCCCCGCCGCCCTGCCGTTTCTCAACGCTCTCTTCACAATGGCGCGAGCCCGCCCAAACCGTATAGCCCGCATCGGCAAACAGCTCTGCCGCCGCACGCCCGATCCCAGAGGATGCGCCGGTGATTAAAATCGCTTTCCCATACGGATATCGCATCAATATCGCCCTCCATCATCCTTATATTACTAGGCCATAACATGCAGGCCTTTCTATGCCTTTCTATGCTTTCAAATTGCAAAAATGGGAACTGTATGGCCCATTTAAAGCCATGATATCGTAATTCCATTGCACAAAGCGCGCCCTTTGCAACAACCTGTTTGACACTGTGATCTTCTTCTGCGAAAAATGGCGTTGCCGCTCTGCGGCAGGAGGCGTTTCACGCCGGCAGGCATTTTTTCAATGCGTTAAACGACCCATTTGACGCTATTATATCATAGCGATGCAAGCGGAACAACCATCGGCAGGTTTTCCTTCCACAGCGTTTCCTGCCCGATCAGGCCCTGACTGTTCATCGCTTGACCCCCCGTCCCGCAGCGGGTATAATGCAAGTAAGAAGAGTTCTTTTCAAATGGAGGAATAGCATGCGCAGGCAATATTTAGAGCTCGGGCAAATCGTCGGCACGCATGGTGTGCGCGGTGAAATGCGCGTTCAGCCCTGGTGTGACGGTCCCGGTTTTTTTCAGCAATTTCACACCCTATATTTTAGCGGGGAGGGCAAGGGAGCTTCCCGCGTCCTTTCCAGCCGCCCACATGGCAACGTGATGCTCCTAAAGCTAGAAGGAATCAACACGGTGGAAGACGCCTCCGCCCTGCGCGGGCGCGTGCTCTTTATGAACCGGGATGACGCGAAGCTCCCGGATGGCGATTACTTCATCCAGGACTTGATCGGCTGCCGCGTGGTAGATGCGGATGACGGCAGGCCTTACGGCACGCTCACAGAGGTAAGCGCAACCGGCGCAAACGACGTATGGCATGTGCAGGACGATGCGGGGAGGGAATACCTGCTGCCCGCCATCCCGCCTGTTGTAATTGAAACGGATGTGGAGAGGGAAATCATCCGAATTCGCCCGCTCAAGGGAATTTTTGATGAGGCAGGCACAGAAAGCGATGGAACCAGCATTTGATCAAACAACAGAAAGGATCGATTCAAAGCCAATGCGTATCGATATTTTAACCCTATTCCCCGAAATGTGCGACACGGTGCTGCGCGAAAGTATCATCGGCCGTGCGCGGGAACGCGGGCTGGTCGAACTTAATTGCCGCAATATCCGGGATTACACGCTGGATAAGCACAACCGCGTGGACGACACGCCCTACGGCGGCGGCATGGGGATGGTCATGCAAACCCAGCCGATTTATGACTGCTTTCAGGCCTTATGCGGGGAAGTTGGGCGTAAGCCGCATTTTATCTATCTTTCCCCACAGGGGAAAGTTCTCACGCAAAACCGAGTGCGCGAGCTTGCAGAATATGAAAATCTCGCGCTGCTCTGCGGCCATTACGAGGGGGTAGATGAACGCGTGATCGAAGAGCTGGTGGATGAGGAGATTTCGATTGGCGACTATGTGCTCACCGGCGGCGAACTGCCTGCGCTCGTACTGGTGGATGCGGTCTGCCGCATGCTGCCGGGCGTATTAGCCAACGACGAAGCCTTTCAGGAGGAAAGCCATTTCCACTCCCTTTTGGAATACCCGCAATATACCCGACCCTATGAATGGCACGGAGAAGCGGTGCCCGATGTGCTACTCTCCGGCCACCATGCCAACATCATGCGCTGGCGCAGGGAGCGTGCGCTCGAGCGCACCTTTTACCGGCGGCCCGACTTATTGGAAAAGGCGGAGCTCGATCAAAATGACCGTGCTTTTTTGGCCGGCCTGACAGCCCTGACGGGCGGTCAGGATTGACCTCAACACTGGAAGGAGGGCGCCCTATGAACTGCCTTCATCTGAATCGTTGCCAGCCCCTCACAGGGGACGATTACGCCCTGCTGCGGCAAAATCCAGACCGTGGCTTCCGCTTGGAGGCCTATCTGCGCCTCGGAAGCGGCAGCGCCGTTTTCCACCCCGGCTTTTTAGCCGGGGCTTATCTGGAAAAACAACTCGTTTTCTACCGGGAGGAAGATTGCAAGCTCGTTCAGCTTTACGTCTATCTCTCGGAATACCTTGACCGGCCGCTTGATGCACACGCCTTTTCCCAACTGGAGACGTATCTAGAAACATTGCGCCAGAAGCGCCTGCGGGCCTTACTGCGCTTCGCCTATGAGGAGGAAGCCGACCGAAAAAACGGCCCCGTGACCGCTCAAATCCTTGCGCATGCCGGCCAAATTAGCGTGTGGATGGAACAGCACGAAGCGCTTGTATACGAAACCGTTGCCGCCCTTCAGGCAGGCTTCAACGGTGCATGGGGCGAATGGCATACTGCAAAGCACCATCACAGCGGCAAAAAACTGATGGAAGCCATCTGCCAAATGGCGCCTGCACAGCTCCCCATCCAGGTGCGCACTCTTCCGATTTGGGAAAAAGCCCCCCATCAAGAGCAAGGGCGAATCGGCTTCCACGATGATTATCTCGTGGGCGCGCATTTTAAATGGAACAGCGACCGCGGCCGCTTCTGGAACAGGCGAGAGCGCACGTTCCGCGCCCTTTCCCGCCTACGTTTCAACGATGGGGAAATGCCATGGGGCAAGGATACTGTCTATCAGAACGGTCGGATCGACGGCTTGCAGATGCTTGCCTGCTGCGCAAACCATAGCCTCTCAACCCTGAGCATATCACACAATTACCGGGAGGGAGGCGGCAGCTTCAACATGCTCCGCTGGCAAGGAGAAGCCCTTGCCCCTGAGCAGCTGGATTTTTATCAATGCCCATACCACCCGGCCTATTTTACGAATCATGCCGGACAGCCGATTAGACGGACCATATTTGACTATCTATGCGATCATTTGGGATATCAGATTCATCTGCTCGATTGCGGTGCGCACCGAGATATAAAGAATGAAAACTTTACACATGAAATTTGTTTTACACTTCTGAACAAAGGCTTTGCCCTGCCCTACACGCTATCCAGACTCACCGTTTCCATCTCGAATCGGGAGGGAAAGGTAGTGGATTATGAAGCTTCTTACTTGCCGGAGCAACTCGCCAGCGGGGAAAAGGCGAGCTTTATTGTGCCTGTGCGTGCCGAAATGGGGAGCAAAATCGGCATCCGACTATGCCATCCGTCCGCGCCGGCGTTCTCCGCCCGTTTCGCCAATGCGATTCCCTTTGAAGACGGCTGCAATATGGTAGGGAGCTTATGAAAGAATCGCTCATAGCCGCCTGTTCTAATAAAAGGGGCGTATATCTCATTCTGTTGTGCGATTATGGCAGGCGTTGCTTTGTAATAAAAAGGCGAAGAGCCGCTGAAAAAATGAGAGGCTATTGCAAAGGATTTTGCAACAGCCTCTTTTTTAGTATTGATCAAGCCTTATATTGCTAAGCGCCCCTCTCTCCCATCTGCCTGTCCATCCCACAGTAAGGGAAAAAGCCCTTGCCAGATAGATAACGGCTTTGTTTTCGACTCTGTTGTGCTCTCTTGATCCACTTTGGTCACGGTGAAATAATCCGTTTCCAAACCATCCTCTTCCGACCCCTCCCGCAGATATTCCCGCAACCGCTCAATCCATTCCACAATCTTAAAGCGCGGTTCATATTTGGGGGAGCTGCGCACAATTTTCTCTTCTTTTCCATCCAACACGCCGTCAAGATCTACGCCGCCCTGCGCGGCCGGAAGGCACATCGGCGGAAACATCACGCACCACCAGTTATGCCCCTCCCCACTGCCAATGATCACGCGCACCGCCCGATAGCGTCCGGCTGGGAGCGTCACCTCATCCTCATAAGTACGGGTATCAAAATATTCCTCACTGACGGTAATATGAACCTCATACGTATAGCCCCGTTTCATTACTTCGCTGCGCGCAGCCCGCTCCAGCTGTGGGAGCGCCTGTTCGATGGCCTGCTCTGCCTCACCAGCCGTCAGGGAACCGTCAAAAATATGCGCACCTTCTTCCAGCACCGCATCCCGCACCTGTAGCTTCAGCGCCTGGTCCGCATCGCTGTCGGAATTGGCCAAAACATGAAGGCGCAGCACGCTCTCCCGGATTTGTGCACAGGAAGAGGCAAAACTCGTCACACTGCAAAGGGATGCCACCAGCACGGCGCATAAAAGCGCGGCCTCAATTCGTTTCAGCTTCATAAAAATCCCGTCCTCTCTTTGAGTACCAAGAGTATGGACGGGATTTTTTACCATTATGCAGGAAATCTTCTGTTTTTCAATTTCACCGCGTTGCCTCTTCTGTGACAACACAGCCTTCCTCTACCGGGCGGCAAATAAATACATCCGGCACAACTGACCTGAGATGTTCTGCGCAGCTCTGCGCAGCCTGATGCGTATCAAACAAACCAAATACTGTAGGCCCGCTGCCACTCATGCAGCAGCCGAGCGTGCCGTATTCCCGCATGAGCGCCTTAATTCTCACCCGCTCCGGCACATCAATCACCTGCTCAAAGACATTCCCTGCCAGCCTGCCAATGCTTTCTAAATCCTCTGACAGCAGGGCGCCCAGCATACCAAACCTATCCGGCGCGCGCAGATTCGGCGCGGTATCGCATAAATGATACGCCTGCGCGGTAGAAACCCCCTGCGCGGGCTTCGCCAGCACGATAAAACAATCCGGCAGCTCCGGCACGGGTGTTAGCAACTCCCCGATATGCTGCGCCAGCATCGTGCCCCCCTGTAAACAAAACGGAACATCCGCGCCAAGCGTTAAGCCGATTTTGTTAAGCGTGCGCATTTTAAGCCGCGTGCCATACAGCCTATCCAACGCCAGAAGCGTTGCCGCGGCATCCGCGCTGCCTCCGGCAAGCCCGGCGGCAAACGGAATCGCCTTATTGATTGTAATCGAAATGCCGTCGTTTGCCGCTTTCGTCGCCTCAAAAAATGTGCGCGCGGCTTTAAAGGCCAAATTCGTCTCATCCGTGGGGAGGCGGTCGTCCGAACAGGTAAGGCGGATTTCCCCCCCTGCTCCTGTCCGCTCCACTGCGACTGTATCATATAGGTCAACAGACTGCATCACCATCCACAGGTTATGGTAGCCGTTTTCGAGCCGCCCGACGATATCGAGCATCAAATTGATTTTTGCCGCTGCTTTTACTGTAACGCGCATGAAACCGCCGCCTTTCCAAATTCAGAAGCTTTTCTTTTATTTTACGATACCCGCAAAACGATCATAAACTCTAAAATTTTCCGCTTTAAGCTGTAAATTTACCATACTCGCAAAACTCCTCCATATAAAAAATGGCGTTGCCGCACCGCGGCAGGAGGCGTTTCGCGCCGACAGGCATTTTTCCAATGCTTCAAACTTTGTTTGAAGCTATTTTACCATGAAAAGCCCGAACGGGGAAGTTAGTTTGAGAAATTCCGCTTTTGAAAGATTGTCAAGCGCCATTTTCAGTGGTAAAATAAAATAACTTTTGTGCAGGATCTTATGAGAAGCATGTGAAGGCGCCCAAAGTGCTTAAAACGCGATTCGGGAGGATGATTGATTGGAACGGATCTATATTCTTTTATCGGAGGAAAAGCTGCTTTCCTCTTGGCAAGCGGCCTGCCAGGCGCTCGGCCTCGAGTGTGCGGCCGCCGTTGCGGGTGAAAATAGAAAAGATGACTTACAGGCAGCTTTGCGCAGCGGGGCAGACTATATCCTTTTGCCCCACCAGAGCTATTCCCCTGCGGAATTTGCAAAAGCATGGGCGCAGCGGGCAGAATGCGACTGTTTATCCGGAACACACGGTACGGGCTTTTCCGCTTGGCTCTCTAAAATGCTGCTCTCCTATTTTACGATGCGCTGGCTGCCCTCCGGCGCACCGGCCTTTGTGCTGATTCAAGCGGACAAGCTCACTCCTCTGCTCGACTGCATACCGGAAAAGGGGCCGAGTGCAGGCGCCTTTCTCGCGGCGGCGGCGGAATATGCCGGGCTATCCGTCAAGTGGGTCCCTTGCGCCTCCGGTGAAGCTGCGGGGGCTGCATTCACTTGGTTTTTGCTGCATATCTTCACTGCCTATGGCTCCTATCTCCATGTGAGCGAGCATATGCGCGCACTGGAAGCCTCCACTGAGGAAAAGCCGGATCACGGCTACCACACAGCCTTTGACAAGCTGTTGGGCCTCGTTAACCATGAGATCATCAGCTATGTATTCTTCGGCTTACTGACGACCGTCGTTTCCATGGTTTCCTTTTATCTCTTCAATGAGCTCTTGGGCAAGGATCGATTTTTAGGAGATAAAAACTATCTGATCGCCAATGCGCTCTCCTGGATTGCGGCGGTGCTCTTTGCATTTGTCACCAATAAACGCTTTGTTTTTAACAGTCGGAGTTGGAAGGCCGCCGTCGTGTGGAAGGAATTTGCCGGTTTTCTCTCCGCACGGCTGTTTTCCCTTCTGGTGGATATGGGGCTGATGTATCTATTCGTCAGCGCGATGGGGATGCGTGAAATGATCGCAAAATTCATCGTGCAGATTGTGATTGTCATCATCAACTATGTATTTAGTAAATTATTTATCTTCCGTAAACAGAAAAAATAGCACAACTTCCGCACATGGAGATAGACAGCGCACTCTGCTCATGCTATAATCGCAGCGTATCTTTTATCATCCTATATTTACTGTGGGGATAAAATTCCCATGGAGCAATTGAGGTTTCTTGCATGTTTAAAAAAATTGCTACTTATTTTATGGTCACCCTGATGGCCCTTATCTTTCTATTGGATATCCTAACCGTGGCGTTATATAATTACTATGAAAAACGCTATGCCGTCACGCCGGAGCCTACAGTAACAGTAAAAACAGCCGGAGCGGATCGAATCCATTTTTTAAACACCGGCAATTCCGACGCCATTCTGCTGGAGAGCGACGGCCATTTCGCCCTGATCGACGCGGGCGATTCCTCCGACAACTACCGCCGCAAGCACGGCGCGGTTGGCTATGAGCAGATTGTGCTGGATTATGTTAAAAAGACGGCTATCAATGCGGAGGGCAAGATCGTGCTTGATTTTATCCTGCCGACCCATTGCCATTACGACCATATCGGCGGCTTTCGCTGGATCATTAACGACCCGGATATCACGATTCAAAAAGCTTATCTGAAGCCTTTTAACCCGGAAATTCTCAAAAACATGGAAAAAAACAAGTGGGGGCTTGATATTGTTTACAAAGAAACGGTAGAGGCGCTTGAAAAACAAAATATCCCCATCGTTTCCGACCTGCCGGATGAGCCTTTTACCTTCGGCAGCTTTACCTTGCAGTTTTTTAATACTGTGACCGACCTGTCGAAGCCCCATGCAGGCGAAAACGTCAGCTCCGTCGGCGTGAAGGTCACCAAAGGTAAACGCACCGCCTTCCTCGCAGCCGATATCTCTGCGGAAGGCGGGCTGGAAAACAGAATGGCGCCGCTGGTCGGCAAAGTGGACCTACTCAAAGTAGGCCATCACGGCTACACAACGGCAACCAATCCTTTTTTCATCCGCACGCTCCATCCAGAAATTGCAATTGTTACAAACCAGCTGGGTAAAATTTATCCCAATGTTAAATGGAACCTAGTGATGATTGCGCATGCTTCCGTGTATGCTACGGTCAACCACAACGGAATCATCGCTACCTTTACGGACGATGGGCGAATCCAATTGACGGATCAGATTCACGATGGCAGCGCTAAAATTACCATTAGAGAATGAATAACATATGGAAGAGAAAAGAAGGGCTCGGAAACATTATGAATCCCCCATGATTGAAATATAAAAGAAAGGAAGGCGGGCATTTTTATTGCCTGCCTTCCTTGGGTTTTTGATCAAAAATGCGCTCCGCAAGGACATTCATTACCCCATCAATCATGCGAAGCAAAAAGGCGCCCCCTCTTTCAGGAAGCACGCAGGTGAAACGCCTTGTTTTCAGAGAAACGTAGGGGCCATGCGGTCGAAAACGGTCGAAGATCGTTACGAACCGCAGGGAGTAACAAAGCAAAGCCAATTGGCCCTGTGGAATCAAAGAGATGCAGACGGCCTGCCCAAATAACACGGGTTCAAGAGTACCATCTGTTCACGGGAACAGTTCGTTACCGGCTACTTTTATCGATCATGATTCACTACAATTTCTCCCCTGGCGATCACCATCCGGATTTCCATATCCCGATCCAACACAAGAAGATCCGCGCGCTTGCCCTGCACAATGCTGCCCGTCTCCTTATCCGCGTGGATCACGCGGGCCGGATTAATCGTGCAGGATTTGAGCGCCTGACGGAATGGGATGCCAAACCGCAGCACGTTGCGGAATTCATCATAGAGATTCGTCGTGCTTGCCGCAATCGTTCCATCTGCAAGCAGGGCTTTTCCATCGCGCACATAAACCTTCTGCCCGCCCAACTCAAAGTCGCCATCCGCAAGCCCAGAGGCCATCATTGCATCGCTTACGATTACACTGCGGTCTTCCCCAAGGAGCTGAAACGCAATGCGCAGGGTGGCCGGCGCGATATGGAAACCATCGCAGATCAGCTCTGCTGTGACCGAATCGCTGTCAAACACTGCGCCGACCACGCCGGGCGTGCGGGAACCCAGCTGCGTCATCGCGTTAAACAAATGCGTCGCATGGGAGAACCCGGCTTCAAAAGCTTTTTCGGCTGTTTCATAATCGGAATTTGTGTGCGCAGCGGATACCGTGCAGTATGCCTTGGCCCGCGCGGCAAAGGCATTGGAGCCCTCTGCCTCCGGCGCCACATCCACCAAACACACGGGGCAAATCTCATGCAGCTTTAAAAACTCCTCAAAATCAGGCTTTCGAATAAAATCTCCGCATTGGGCGCCCTTCTTGGCGGCAGAGATATAGGGGCCTTCCATGTTGATGCCCTGTATGTAAGCGCCGCACTCATGGCCGCGATAATCGCGGGCGATCCGCAGGCTTTCCGCAAGCTGCTCAAAGGGAAGCGTCATCGTAGTAGGGCAAAAAGAGGTTACGCCGTGGTTCGCCAGAAACCGCGACATTCCTGCAAGCGATTCTTCCCTTGCATCACAGGTGTCGCCGCCCATTGCGCCATGCGTATGAATATCGACAAACCCGGGCACCACCGTGCAGCCGGAAAGGTCAATTCCACTGCCTGCCTGAGTGCCTCCAACCTGCGCTAAGATTTCATTCTCCACCGCAATATCGCCCTTCTGGGGTAAAAACGCTTCGTTATAATAAACGGTATTCTTTAAAATCATACATCCGTTCTCCTATTCTATCTGAAGTGTCTAGGCATCCCCCGGCCACCGCCAGTCTCCCATGATGCCGATGCCCAATGGCTTTTTCAATGCATAAAACAAAACGTCTGATCCTGAATAAAATCTCCCTCCGTGCTGCAAACGATTTGTCTGAAGCTATTATATCATGATTCCATTGCGCAAGGCGCAATGAGCGGCGCAGCCGCAGGGCGTTAGCCCGAATCAATGATTCAATGTTCTCCGAAGCTCTTGGAAGCTTTGCTTCCTTAGAGATTCGTGAGGTTATTATATCACAGCCTAAAACAAAATTCCACATGACAAACGAAACGGCCGCGGTTTCCCCGCGGCCATTTTCATCAGCTATGCAATTGTGTTCTCAGGCCTGCCTGCAATCCCCTATTTGCTTGTTTCAGGCGCATGAGGACGCGCACAGCCCGCAATGCCGTAAACGCAACCATTAGCCCGACGATCACCTTCCGAAGCACCGACAATGTTCTCAACGTATTCGCGGCCAGCGCCAGCATACGCAGATCACGCAGCATCTCATCCATAATATATAACCGATCCTTTCCCACGCTAAGCCGCAATTGATGCGGTTTTGGCGCGGCTAAAATTGCGAGCTGCTTTTTACCCGGTTACCCGTTGGTCAACAGCACGCCATGCGCAATGCCGGGGATTGTTTCGCCCTGTTTTGCAGATACTGCGCTCATCAATGCGCCGGTGCCCACAAAAAGCACGCGTTTCAGCTCCCCCTGCTTAAGCCTGCTGAGGATATAGGAGCACACCACGGATCCGCTGCATCCGCAGCCGGATGCGCCTGCATTGACATCCTGGGCATCTAAATCGTAGAGCATCAGGCCGCAATCCGCATGCACGCCTGCGATATCGATCTGATAATCCTTGCGTAGCAGCTCGATGAGCAATTTGGAGCCGACGGCGCCAAGATCGCCCGTCAGGATCATATCGTAATCCTCCGGTGCTGTGCAGGTATCATGCAGGAAAGCGGCAATGGTCGAGCTGGCCGACGGCGCCATGGCTGCGCCCATATTGTTTGCATCTTTAATGCCGAGATCCTGCATTTTCCCGATAATAACCGATTCCACGCGCGGCCCTTCTCCCGAGGAAGCAAGCACTGCCGCGCCGGCCGCCGTTGCTGTCCACTGTGCGGAGGGCGGGCGCTGGCCGCCGTATTCCAACGGCAGGCGGAATTGTTTTTCCGCCGAGCAGAAATGCGAGGAGGTGGAAGCAACCGCCAGCCCCGCCGTGCCTGTATCGATAAACACAGATGCCATCAAAAGCGACAGTGCCATCGTCGAGCAGGCGCCATACAGCCCTGCAAACGGCATATCGAGCTCCCGAATGCCGAAGCATGTGCCGATACACTGGCTTAAAAGGTCACCCGCAAAAATCACATCTACATCCGCCGGGCTCTTCTGCGCTTTGCTCAGCGCACGAATTACGGCCTCCCGGTGCAGCTTACTCTCCGCCTTCTCCCAGGAAACCTCGCCCAAGGTTGTATCATCAAAAATATGGTCAAACTCCGCCGCAAGGGGGCCTTCCCCTTCCTTTTTGCCCGCCACCGCAGCAAAGCCCTGTACCACAGGACGGGAAGGCAGTGTAATGGTGAAACGGCCAGTCCTAATCGCCATAATCCTTCCCTCCTTAAAACAACCGAAAGATCCATAGGATCAGCCCATAAAGCACTGCGGCAGCCGGCCCGTATAGGATCACTGGCCCCGCCACGGAAAAGATTTGCGCGCCGGTGCCAAGAATGCGGCCCTCGCTCTGGAACTCCATCGCCGGGGAAACCACCGCATTTGCAAAGCCTGTAATCGGCACAATGGTACCAGCCCCCGCATGCCGGGCAATTTTGTCGAACACACCGAACGCCGTTAGCAGCGCCGTGATGGCAATCAGCGTGACAGATACCGTTGTTTTCGCCTGATCCTCACTGAGATGCGCCATTAAATAAAGGCTGTTGAGCCCCTGGCCGATCACGCAAATCAGCCCGCCGATCAAAAATGCTTTGAGCGTATTGAGCGCCTTGTGTGAAGGCGGCGAAGCCTGATCTGCCATCTTGCTGTATTCATTCCCTGTAACCGCCATAAATAACGTCTCCTTTATATTCAGATGACATTTGTCATGGCTTTATTTTCTCCGCGGTATGGAACGTTATGCGCTCAATACAGCCCGCAAAATAAAAAGAATCACTTTTCGCCCTCACTGCATGTCAAATATGGTCAAATGGAAGCACTGATCATTCACAGTTCGTTTACAATTTTTTCTTAACTTGCACACATGCGCCGTTTATTATAAAATGCATATGATATGTCTTATTGCTAGCTTGGGGAGTGGTTATTTTGCCGCTGATCGACATCCGCAATGTTTATAAAATCTATAATCCCGGTGAAAACGAGGTGCATGCGCTTGACGGCGTTACCTTGAAGGTTGAACGGGAAGAATTCGTTGCTATCGTGGGGCAGTCCGGTTCCGGTAAATCAACGCTGATGAATATGATCGGCCTGCTTGACTCCCCCACCAGCGGCGAATATTACCTCGATGACGAGGACGTTTCCAAGCTTTCAGACGATAAACTCTCCGAAATCCGCAACAAACAAATTGGTTTTATTTTTCAAGGCTTTAACCTGATTCCCAGCCTCACTGCGCAGGCCAATGTTGAGCTGCCGCTGGTTTATCGCGGCATGGCGGCGCAGGAACGGCATGAGCTCTCCATCAAGGCGCTGGAACGTGTCGGGCTCGGGCACAGGCTGGATCACCGCCCCTCAGAAATGTCCGGTGGCCAGCAGCAGCGCGTGGCGATCGCACGCGCGGTGGCAGCCCGTCCCCCTGTCATTCTGGCCGACGAGCCTACCGGCAACCTTGATTCCCATTCCGGCAAGGAGGTCATGCGCATCCTGCATGAGCTCAGCGAGGAGGGCCGCACCGTGATTCTCATTACACATGATAATGGGATTGCGGCGGAGGCGAAACGGGTCGTCCGCATTCAGGATGGCAAAGTGGTGGATGATTATCTCAACAGCTAATTGCACCGCAAGGCAAAGGTTTTTTTAATAAATTTTAAATTTTTCTAGTTTTCCTGCTGTTTATAAAATAATATAAACAGCAGGTTTTTTTGATTGCAATGCGTGGCAACGGCCCCGTTGTGCATATTGGGTATAAAAAGGAACTGTTGCAAAATGAAATATTTTGCAACAGTCCCCATAAAAATCTGTTTGCGCTGGATGACGAGAAACTACCCTTTTGTCCCTTTCTGCGTTTATTCATGCATGATTCAACGCGCCCAAACTGCTGGACTCAAACAGCGCCTATGAGATATACGGTGAGGGATTCACACGCGTGCCGTTGCGGATCACCTCAAAATGCAGGTGCGGTCCGGACGAATTACCCGTTGAGCCAATGCTCGCGACCTGCTGGCCCCGTGAAACCTGCTGGCCCACACGCACTCGGATTGAGCCGGATTTGCAGTGGGAATAGCCCGTTTGCAACCCATTTCCGTGATTGATGACAACACGGTATCCATGGCCGGTGGAATCCCACCCGGCATAGGTCACTGTGCCGCTAGCCGCAGCTACAATCGGGCGGCCTGACGCGCCATTGGTTGTAATATCCATTCCCCTATGGCCATTATGACCAAATCTCTGCGAAACCTGATGCGCTGTAGGGGCTGGCCACATCAGCTTTGTGGATACGGAACCACTGCCATAATAAATTGGCGATGTGGAGGAACTGTATCCGCTCGAACTCCCTTTGCTGCTGTAGCTGCTCTTGGACTTCGTGCCCACATTCACCTTTTTGGGCACCGGGTTTTTCACGACTTTTACGCTCACTTGCTTCGTGCTCACTGCCACATTATCGACATATGTCACCAGCTCCGTGATTTGGCGCTCCCCGTTGACTCCCTCCTGCACCGTTTTCGTCCGCCCCACATACATGCTGGACGTCTTTGTCTCTTCTGTTTCATATGGAATTTCTTCCGTGCGCTGCACCGTTTTCATAATCTTCACACGTAAGTAGTTCACTTCATTCGATACCAGCAGCTGATCCCCTACATGGATCGTTTCCGTCAGCCCACTGTTCATCCCCATCAGTTCCTTCGTCGTCAGGTCGTTTGCCTGCGCGATCCCTGATACCGTGTCGCCTTCCTTTACCGTATAGTATACCGCTTCCGCCTTCTTGCTCCTCAGCTTCTGTTCCAGACGCTCCGCATCCCACACCGTCTTTTCATTATCCGGATACAGGCCCTGCACATAGTTAACTTCTTCCACAAAGTCCGCAATTGTGTTTGCTTCATTTGTTTTCTTTTCATTCAAAATTTTATCGAATACGCTTACCGCATCCGTTTCGTTTTTCACCGCGCACACAAACTGCCCATCCACATACACGCCGCATGCATTTGTGATCTTGCTGCTTGAATGCTCAATCAGCTTATCTGACATTGTGTTGGCATCCGTCAGCTGATCGATCGATACTGGCCGCAGCTTATACGTTGGCTTCGATATCAGCTCACCCGTGCTCTCTGTTTCTTCCGCCGCAAGGCTCCGTGTGCCCAAGTTGACAACCCGACCGGTCGCTCCAGCGGTTGAAACATTTTCCACGGCGGGCTGCTCTTCAGCCTGTTGGCCGCCTGTCATAATTCGGCTCCGTGCAAGCTTCTCAGCCTCTAAATACACTGATTCGCTCGCCACATAGCCAATTTTTTGATTATTATAGCTCACTTCCAGCGCAAAGGTGACACTCCCCCAATGCGCCACTGTCGTTGCAAGCAGCACACACGCGCCAATGGGCAACGCTGTATTAAACAGTGTTCCAAACAGCTTCTTATGACGCTTGACTGCTTTTGCCGCATAATGCCCCAGCACAGGAAACGCCGACAGCGGGCTTTCTTTTATGCATCGCCTCAGGTTCGAACGCACACTGCGCATCTCTACCCGCAGATACCTCGCCTCATCCGCTGCCTCATGGTAGGCGCGGAAGGCATACCGGTCCACCGTTACAAACACGAAGCGCCCGCCAAACCGGAGCATCTGGAACGGCAGCCTCAGATACCGCTCAATATGCCGGTAAAACCGTTTGATATACCGCTGCGTCTGCATTCCCACCAGCGATACCCACCGGTAGATTGACAAAAGCGCCGTGTTGCCAGGATGCTTTGCATCCTGCCATTGCGCCAAATCGGAAGCGGATTTGCTTTTCTTTTGATGCTTCTTATTTTCTACGGCCTGCGCCGTTTCTATATTGCCTGTATCCCTGATGGCTTCCTCCTGCGCGGGCTTTTCCCGTTTGGCATCTTTCAGCCCCATGCGGGAACACCTCCATCTTTGATTTCCATACAAAATGGTTACAATTTGGTTACAATTTAGTTCCCATTATACACACATGGACGGTTCTCCGCAAGCTTTACGGCTATTTTTCGGCGATTTGTACAATCAAATTCTTTTATTCTGGGTATTTTAGCTGAATGCTTGTCCAATTCTCCAAAATTTTTTCCATTTTTTGTGATTCTTTTTTGGCCCCATCCAAATCATGGTCGCGCCAGTTGCCGCATTCACGCTCCGAAGCGCCCGGAATTTCTCCCTCATAGGAGGCAATAAAGGCAAAGGCGGCACGCGTCAGATCAATTGCCTTTTGGCGCTTCATCCCACGTGTCAAAAAATAAAACCCCGTACGGCATCCCATTGGGCCGAAATAGACCACCTGCTCTGCAACGTCAGAATTGCGGACAAAGGTAGCAAAAAGGTGCTCGATCGTATGCATCGCACCGTTTTCCATCACGGGCTCTCGGTTGGGCAGGCGCGTGCGCAGATCAAAGGTATCAATATCCCCATCCACACGGGAGAGATACATCCCCCTGGTCAATTTGGTATGGTCAATTTGAAAGCTCAAAATTTTTTCCATCATACAACAGTCCTTTCTCATTCTTCTACAGGTACGCCTGTCAGGAAGGAAATCCCGCCAATCGCATCTTTTAAGGAACCGCGCCCGGAGATCGCATCTCGGAACGATGCGATCAGTTGCAGCGCATCCGCTTTAGCGCGTTCAAACAACTCCTCAAAACTCTCCTCACTCACCCGGTCAGGCGCTGCCGGGTAAGCCCACTGCCCTTTCTGATCGTTGGCATAATCCCATCGCTTACTGGATTGCGTCCGGCGCAGCATCGACGTCAGACAGGGGCCGAGGAAAGGATAAACCGGGAGCTGAATCAGTGCCATGACCGGCAGTTTCCAGCCATGACGATCCGTCAGGAGAGACTGCATCGTGCGCGTATCACAAAACGACTGCCGCGCCTGCGCCTGAGAGAGAGAAACATGCAATGCCTCCTGCGCCGCAAAGGAAAGCACGCCGGCCATCACATCGAGAAGGGCGGCATCCATAGAGAGCACCTCCCTAGTTTCAAACTTCCGCGCGGAAACCACCTGCAAGTGCCTATGCAGCATTAGCATATCAATCTCATATTCCACTTGATTGTGGACAACGCCTTTGAGATACCAAATATGGCGTGCCTTGATGATCCGGTATTGTGTTGCATAAATATAGGGATGCGCAACTCGATCGAGCGCATAGTGGCACAAAAATCCATAAATATAGGATAGGGCCTGATCCCGCCCAGCCTCAGGCAACGCCTGAGCATACCGAAGCATCGCTTCAAAAAGAACGTTGGGATTTGCACGGTGCATTCGCGAGCCGGCCGGGTTGCAACTTTTCCCCGGCATCGTGGGCAGAATCCGATGAAAAAAAAGCACGTCCGGCCCTTGTGTGCCATAGTATACGGCGTCCGGATCCAGCCGTGTTTCCGGAGTCATGGCCTCAATCTGCTCCATCAGTTCCCGTGCAAATAAATAATGCGTTGAAAAAGCGGGCATAATGACTGCATCCTTTCTTAATCAGAAAACTCTTTGCAAACCGCATGGGGCATCTGTCTTTTCAACTCCGGATATAAACGGACAAAAAAGCGATGAAATTGCGCCTCATCCAGCTGATCTCTGCCCGGATACGCATCGCTACCGTCGAAGAATCGCTGCGCACCTGCACACAATTGTTCCAGCAGCAGCGCTTCCGCTTCGGAAACCCCCTCCATGGCAGGGCCGCGGCAACACAGTGCGGTAATTTCCCCAGTGAAGGAATCCGTATCGCACAGCCCGCGGGCATATGCTTCAATCCAGCCGTAAATAGAATGCTCCAATCCAGCGCTCCTCCTCACAGAAAACAATTTGATAGGGATGATGCCAAGCTCGCAAAACGCCCAGCTTCTAAAGCATCAAACAATATTGCTTGGTGCTATTATATCACGATCCCAGTTACAGGGCAAACAGGCGATTCTCTTCCACGCATCTCCTTGTTTGGTGAATATTGTACATAATATCTTTTCAAATTTTTAAAAAATACATGGAACGCACAAAAATTGTAATCAATTTGTAGTGTCTTTCGTGGTTTTTTATGCTATAATATCGTCAGCTTTACACCAATCACTTTCATGGAACCACACGTTCCTTTCAGTTGAGTGGGAAAAGAATGTTTATAGAAAGGAGCATACAGGTGATGAGCCTTCGTAAATTTACCTCTATCACAGCCCTCATTCTCATAACAGCACTGATGATCTGTGCGCTCTCCGCCTGCGGTGCTCCGGCGGTTGATAAAGAATCCGCCGTTGAATCTGCCCCGATTGCCTCGGCGAATACAATCGCTACCGCCATTATTCAGGAGGTGCCGATTGACTATATGGCAAAATTGGAGCCAGAAACGATCCCTTTGCATTATGACTTTGACTTGACCCTTGTGGATGATTACGCGGTGTATATGAGCACAATTAATACGAGCGCAGACGAAATTGCTATTTTCTATTTAAAAGAGGGCGAAAGTGGGCAGCAAATCACCCAAGCGCTCAACGCCCATATCCAGATGAAGATTAAAACCTTTCAAACGCTTTCCCCCAATGAATCCGAAAAGCTCTCCCATGCCCGTTTGATCGCTAGTGATCGTTATATTGCGCTTCTCGTTTGCGCTAAAATTGATTCTGCCTATGCAATCCTGACGAATTACGGTCAATTTCCTGCCATGACAAATACAGCCGCCGTAAAAAAAGGCTCTGCTTTCTCCAGAAAAGGGGATTGATTTTTTTGAGCGGATATGCTATTATATCAGACAGTGCGGGAGTAGTTCAGCGGTAGAGCGTCGGCTTCCCAAGCCGAAAGTCGCGGGTTCGAATCCCGTTTCCCGCTCCATTGTAAGAGAGTCTCAAACCTAGTAGATGATAGGTTTGAGACT
>UQUZ01000013.1 GCA_900544375.1 uncultured Oscillospiraceae bacterium | reverse complement strand
AAAGCGGACGTATCCATCTTTTGCAACCTCAGGCGGAATTCTGCCTGAGGTTGCGGGCGGATATAACGCAAATTGGAGCTACATGATTTTTTTCGGTGGGAGACGGCGTTTCCGCCGAAAACGTGAAACGATGGGGCTAGGCCCCGTATTGCAGGCAGGGCACATAAATAACAAAGCAATCAAAAGCCCGAGCCCCTGAAAGGAGCGTTTACCTTGCCGGAAAAGCGAGATTATTATGAAGTCCTTGGCGTCAGCAAGAGTGCGTCGGAGGATGAAATCAAAAAAGCATACCGCCAATTGGCAAAAAAATACCATCCGGATTTGAATCCGGGCGATAAAGCGGCCGAAGCAAAATTTAAAGAGGCAAATGAAGCCTATGAGGTGCTTTCCGACAGCGAGAAAAAGGCGCGTTATGACCAGTTCGGCCATGCAGGCGTAGATCCGAATTATGGCGCGGGCGGCCCTGGTGGGGCAGGTGGATTTGATTTTGACTTTGGCGATATTTTCAGCAGCTTCTTCGGAGGCTCCGGCTTTGGAGGCTTTGGCACAGGCCGGTCGAATCCAAACGCGCCGCAGCGCGGCAGCGATAATTCGACGAGCATCACCATCTCCTTTGAGGAGGCCGCAAAGGGCTGCAAACGCACGATTGAAACAATGCGTGTGGAGGCCTGCGATGCATGCTCAGGCTCCGGCGCCGCGAAAGGCTCCGCCCCCCAGACCTGCCCGGAATGTAATGGCCGCGGCCAGGTCAGCTCCCAGCAGCGCACGCCGTTCGGCGTGATCTCCACCTCCAAGGTTTGCCCGCGCTGCAATGGCAAAGGAACCGTCATTCAAAAGCCTTGCTCCAAATGCCGCGGCAGCGGCCATATCCGGAAGGCGCATAAAGTGGAAGTAAGCATCCCTGCGGGCATCGACGACCGGCAGATCGTCAATATCCGCGGCCAGGGCAACGCCGGCCTCAATGGCGGCCCGTCGGGCGATTTGCGTGTGGCAGTCAATGTCCGGCCCCATCCGTTTTTTGAGCGTGATGGATACGACGTATGGTGCGATGTCAACGTATCATTTGCGCAAGCTGCGCTCGGTGCGGAGCTACAGGTGCCTACCTTGGACGGCAAGGTCAAATATGAGATGCCTAAGGGCACGCAGCCGGGTACTGTTTTCAAGCTGCGCGGAAAAGGTATCCAAAATCTCAATGGCCGCGGCCGGGGCGATCAGCTTGTGCGCATCCTCGTGCAGGTGCCGACGGAGCTCAACGCGCGACAGAGAGAGCTGCTGCAAGAATTCGAGGCGGCTTCCGGAGGACGGCCAGTCGGCGGGGCAGACCCGCAGGAAGACCGTTCCGAGAGCCATAAGAGCTTTTTTGACAAGCTGAAGGATAATATTAATAAGGAAAAGGATAAATGATGTGATTCACACAGCCCCGCGCGCTGATCCGTTTTTTCCGGAAAGGCGGGCGGGGTTTTTCCTTTTCTCTCCAAAGTTTGATAGAGGAGGCCTTTATGCAATTGTTTGCCTGCCCGGTATGCATGTGCCCGCTTAAAAAGGAGGAAAAACGTTATCTATGCCCGCATGGGCACAGCTTCGATCTTGCAAAAGAGGGGTATGTGCATCTGCTACCCGCCAACCGGATGCATGCAAAGCTTCCCGGCGATGGAAAGGAGATGCTGGCGGCACGCCGCCGGATTCTTGATGCGGGCCATTATGAGCCGTTCAGCGATTGCTTGAATGCGCTTGTTTTGGAGTTGACGGATCAGGCGGAAAAGCCGGTGATTTTGGATGCGGGCTGCGGCGAGGGCTATTACACGGGCAGGCTGCTGTGTGCCCTGCATGAACGCGGTGTTGACGCGTGGGCTGCGGGCTTCGATATCTCCAAAGTCGCCGTGCGCATGGCGGCAAAGCGCTATCCCAGCTTGGAGCTTGCGGTCGGGAGCGCTTATCACATGCCGGTTGCCGATCGGTCGGTCGATTGCCTCACCAGTGTTTTTGCACCGATTGTTCCGGGGGAATTTGCGCGTGTCACAAAGCCAGGCGGCGTTTTGATTTTAGCGGTGGCCGCTCCCCGCCATCTTTTCCAGCTGAAAGAGGCGGTGTACGCGCAGCCCTATGAGAATGAAACAAAAGATACGGCGTACGCCGGATTTACCTTTCTCAAGCGTGTTCCGGTGCGCGGAGAGATTACATTGAAAAACGGGAACGCAGTGCGCGATTTATTCACCATGACGCCGTATCACTGGAAAACATCCGTGGAAGACCGGGAAAAGTTGAAGGCCCTGACAGGGCTGACAACGGAAATTGGCTTTGACTTTGTGTGCTACCGGCGGCAAGAAGGCTGACTGACGGGTTAACCCGACCAGAATTTTCGGTCCAGGCTTCTGTATTGCACTGCTTCCGCGATGTGTTCCTGCTCGATTTCCTCTTTTTCTTCCATATCTGCAATTGTGCGTGCTACGCGCAGAACCTTGTCATAGGCGCGCGCCGAAAGGCCGAGTTGTTCAAACGCTTTTTTCAGTAGGAAGCTGGCGTCGTCCGTGAGGCGGCAAAACTGCCGCGTCTGTGCGGAGGACATATGGGCGTTGCAGGAAATGCCCGTTCCCTCCAGCCGCCTTTCCTGCACAGCCCGTGTTTTTGCAACGCGCGCCCGGATGGCGGCGGAAGGCTCGGCCTTTACCGTGTCGGAAAGCTGCTGAAAATCGACGGGCGGCACTTCAATATGGAGATCCAGGCGATCAAGCAGCGGGCCGGATACCCGCGAAAGATAACGCGCCGGGGCCCCAGGCGGGCAGGTGCAGCGCCGGGTTGGATGGCCGAAATAGCCACAGGGGCAGGGATTCATCGCACACACGAGCATCACGCGGCAGGGGTAGGAAAACGAGCCAGCCACACGGGAAATCGTGACCGTTCCATCCTCGACCGGCTGGCGTAATGCCTCCATTGCCGCACGGGTGAATTCCGGCAGCTCATCAAGAAAGAGCACACCGTTGTGCGCGAGCGATATTTCCCCTGGGTGCGGCACGGCGCCCCCGCCCGAGAGGCCTGCGGAAGAAACCGTGTGGTGCGGCGAGCGGAAAGGACGCGCCCGGATCAGGGAGATGCCCGCCGGGAGGGCTCCCGCTACAGAATAAAGCTTGGTGGTTTCCAGCGATTCCATTTCGTTCATATCGGGCAGGATGGAAGAAATTCTTTTGGCGAGCATGCTTTTGCCGGAGCCGGGCGGACCGATCATCAGCACATTATGCCCGCCGGCTGCTGCAACCTCTAGCGCCCGCTTCGCACCGGGCTGCCCTTTAACATCGGCAAAATCCGGCAGCCCGGGAGGAGCATCATAGGCCTGAAATTGGAGTGGCGTGACGGGAGTGATCTGCTCCTGATTGCGCAGATGGGAGATTAACTGGGAAACATGCGATACAGGATAGACGCAAATGCCGCTGACCGCAGCGCCCTCCGCCGCATTGCCCTCGGGGATGAACACGCGCCGCAGGCCTCTCTGTTTTGCCTCCAAAAGCATGGGCAGCACGCCTGTCACCCGGCGGACGCCACCGCCCAGCGAAAGCTCGCCTAAAAATGCGGAATCAGAAAGCTCTGTGGTGATCTGCCTGCTCGCGCTGAGCAGGGCGATGAGGATTGGCAGATCATAAAGCGGCCCTTCCTTGCGAATATCTGCGGGCGCGAGATTGACCGTAATCCGGGATACCGGAAAATCCATCCCGCAATTTTTGATGGAAGAGCGAACTCGCTCGCGTGATTCGCTGACCGCCGTATCCGGCAGGCCCACAATATCGAAGCGCGGCAGTCCGCCGGAAAGGTCGCATTCGGTTTCTACCAAAAAGGTTTCCATGCCGAAAAGGCCAAGGCTGTATACGGATGTAAACATATGGGCTTCCCCCAATTTTGGAAAGAATAATGTAAAAGTAAGTATTAAAATACATTTATACATCATTATACATGAATTATGGAAGAAAAACAATCCCGCTATCAAGCCGCTTCGCGTTGACAGAAAACCGCATAAGGGGTAAAATAAAACCATCTATAAGCCGGTAGGCAAAGCAGTGGAGAGCTCCTTTTGGTTGGGGGCCATGCTGCTTGGGCGTTTCCTGACGCCGGAGCCCTATGGCTTATCAAAGCAAAAAATATTGGATAGAAAAGCGGGCTGCTTTTTGACGTTCTTTAGATGTGGCTTGGCCGCTCTGCATAGGACAGGCGAAAAGGCGCCGGATTGTTTAGGAAAGGATGGACATTGGCATGAATGACATCAATGCTCTCTATACGCTCTGGAGGGAAAAGGCAGTGCTGGATCCTGATTTGAAGGCGGAGCTGGACGCGGTTGCAGGGCAGGAGGACGAGGTGCTGGATCGGTTTTATCGCAATCTTGCCTTTGGTACGGCAGGGCTGCGCGGCGTGATCGGCGCCGGCACAAACCGTATGAACCTCTACACGGTTAACCAGGCGACGCAAGGGCTGGCGGATTTTTTAAATGCCCGGTATGCTGCGCCGCAGGTTGCAATCGCATATGATTCAAGGATTAAATCTGACCTCTTTGCGCGTGAGGCTGCCGGTGTACTCGCGGCGAATGGCATTGTAGTGCATTTTTTCCGGGAGCTCGTGCCTACGCCAATGCTCTCTTTTGCAGTGCGCAGGCTGCGCTGCCAATCCGGCATTATTATTACAGCAAGCCACAATCCTGCAAAATACAACGGCTATAAGTGCTATGACCCGGAGGGTTACCAGATGACGGACGAGGCGGCAGAGGAAACTTACCGCTGCATCCAAAAGGTTGATCTCTTCGAGGGCGTTAAGCGGATGGATTTTGACGAAGCATGCAGGGATGGCAGAATCCGTTTCATCGAAGATAGCCTGATCGAGGAATTTTATACGCGGGTGCTTTCCCAGCGTGTCAATCCGGAAGTTTGTGCAAACGCGGGCCTGAAAGTGATCTATACCCCGCTCAACGGCACAGGCAACAAGCCGGTGCGCGAAGTGCTGCACCGTGCGGGCATTGCCGATGTGAAGGTTGTGCCACAGCAGGAGCATCCTGACGGCAATTTCCCCACCTGCCCGTTTCCGAACCCGGAGATCCGGCAGGCGTTTGAGTGCGCACTGGAGATGGCAAAAGCGCATCCAGCGGATCTGCTGCTCGCCACCGATCCGGATTGCGACCGCGTTGGGATCGCTGTGCGCGACGGCGAGGAATATCGGCTGATGTCCGGTAATGAAGTGGGCGCTCTGCTAGCGGATTATTTGCTCTCTCAGCGTAAGGCAAAGGGGATGCTGCCGAAAAAACCAGTCGTCGTCAAAACGATTGTGACCACTCAGCTGGTAGCAGCCATTGCCGATCAATACGGCGCACAAACGGTCGATCTGCTCACGGGCTTTAAATATATTGGCGAGCTAGTCACCAAGCTGGAAAAGAAGGGCGAGGCGGATCGATTCATCATCGGCATGGAGGAGAGCTATGGCTACCTCTCCGGTACGCATGCGCGCGATAAGGATGCGGTGGTGGCCTCCCTGCTGATTTGCGAGATGGCCTCCTACTATAAGCAGCAGGGGAAAACGCTCCTGCAAGTGATGGATGCGTTATATGAGGCACACGGTATGTATTTGAGCAGCCTGCTCAATTTTGGATTTGAAGGCGCGGAAGGCATGGAGAAAATGGAAGGCATGATGCGCGCCCTTCGGGCGCAGCCGCCCAAGGAGATCGGCGGGATGCCGGTTGCCCTGCTCTATGATTACCAAGCGCGCGTGGTAACGGATATGATAAGCGGCGTGCAGCGGGAGATTACCCTGCCAGAATCGAATGTGTTATCTTATAAATTGCCGGGTGGTAGCGGCGTGATTGTGCGCCCGAGCGGCACGGAGCCAAAAATTAAGGTGTATATTACCGCGCGGGAGAAAACACGGGAAAAAGCACAACGGCTAACAGACGCCCTTGCAGCGGATATGAAGCGATATATGAATATTGAGGGCTGATGATGGGCCCGGTTCTGAAGATTCAGAAAGGATGCTTGCGTTATGTCAAATAAATTCGTGCGGGTTGTTGCGATTGTTTTGGCCGTCCTGATGGCAGGCGGCGTATTTGCGGCTGTGTTGCAGGTGTTTGCTGTGTCGCCGGAGGCGGCTGCCGTGGCGGCCACAGGGCAGCGCTCCTACTGGCCGGTAATTGTAGCGCTGATTGCAGCTGTTGTGCTGATTGTACTTTGCATCATCATCCCAAAGGTGTCGAAGAAAAAATAAATGCTCCGCCGAGAATGCTTATCAGGTAGTGAAAGGGGCTGCTGCAAAATGCTTTGCATTTTGCAGCGTCCCTTTTTAAAAAGCCATTTTTGCCTCATGGAGGTAAATTTCGGGCTGAAATTGTTGGCGGATATATGCTGACAGGGCCGTCAATCCGCCTGAAATCACGCCTTTTTATCGTTTGCTTTTGCGAAAAGGCGCCTCTCCTTTTTGGATTCTTGCTTTTGAAACAACCCAAAAAGAGCTTTACAACGAGAAAAAGGATGGTATCCTACAAGTGAAACAAATGTTATCCAAGAGGTGCGGTATTTGGAGGAGCGTGTGATTCTCCATTGTGACCTGAATCATTTTTATGCTTTGGTAGAGCTCTTGAGTAGGCCGGCGCTACGGCACGTGCCGCTGGCGGTGTGCGGCAGTGCACAGAAAGGCTGGAGGGCTTGATGGGAAATATCGAACAAAAATATGGGCGGGGCATGCTGACGTGAGCCTCCTTTCTATAGCAAAAATCAGTCTTTTTCATTGCCGTGCGTAATGAAGGCCGTATCAGTTGAGGCTAAAGACACAATAGGTGGTAGAGAAGTCCAAAAAAAGACACATCCTGTCGTGCTTGAAAAATCCTTCACCCTTTTTAGCGGGAAGATAGCAAAAATATACAAAATTTTTGATTGACAAAACCGCATTTTCCGCGTATCATAAGAGGGTATCCATTGAACCCTTGTGAGGTGGGCTGTTCTATGCCAGATCCCGCATTTAACGCAAAGCTCGAGCAGATGGCGGACGAAATGTTGGCCGTCCGGGCGGGCAGCGGGGATAGTGGCGCAATGGCTCTTTTGACCGCGCGGATGGTGCCGCTTGTAAAAACGCTTGCTGCAAAATATGGTGGCGGCGCAATGGAGCCGGAAGATTTGGCACAAGAAGGCATGTTGGGCTTTCTGGCCGCGGTTCACGGCTATGATGAGAAAAGCGGCGTTCCGTTTCGCTCCTATGCTGGCGTGTGCATTGCAAATCGTATTCGGTCTGCTGTGCGCGCAGGGGCTAGGCTAAAGAATATCCCGCTCAATTCTTACATTTCGCTCAATGACGACAGTATTGCATTGCCGCAGACTCAGCCCAATCCCGAGGATCTTGTGATCGCGCGTGATGAGGCCGTCCGGTTTGACACCATCATGGCCAGCAGGCTGTCTCATTATGAGCGCAGCGTCATTCAGTTATATCTCGGCGGCCGCAGCTATGAGGATATCGCAGCGCGGCTGGGATCTACCGCTAAGTCGGTGGACAACGCATTGCAGAGGGTAAGGCGCAAGCTGAGGTTTATGGCAGAAGGCTGATCGATGGGGACAAGGGTGCTGCGCACCCGTTTCATAACTTCATACGCCCGGTATCTTAGTAATAGCGCGTTGTTTCATCCAACGGCGGCGGTGCGATTCCGCCCGAGGGCAAAATACTTTTTTCAAGCGAGGTAAAAAACATGTACGAAGACAAGACTCTCATCTGCAAAGAGTGTGGCGAGGAATTCGTTTTCACTGCCGGCGAGCAGGAGTTTTATGAAGCGAAGGGCTTTGTAAACGAGCCCCAGCGCTGCAAAGCTTGCCGCGACGCCCGTAAGAATGCAGCCAGGCCCGAGCGTGAAATGTTCATTGCTACCTGTGCATCTTGCGGCGGCGAAGCAAAGGTTCCGTTCCGCCCGCGCGAGGATCGCCCGGTGTATTGCAGCGAGTGCTTCGCAAAGCAGAAGGAAGAGCAGGCATAAATCAGAGAAGTTTCTGACTTTTTGCAATAATTTATGCGGCAAAAAAGCGCTCCGAGGCAGCTCGGGGCGCTTTTTTCATTTGCTTAAAAAGGGAGATGCGCCATCGTGCTAGAGATTGTTTTTAGCGATAGTGCATGCGGTAGCCTGAAAATGGCACAGCATTATGGACAGGGGGTCTATCCGGGCGGTTGCATCGGTGTTATCATCAGCCGATCAGACGGTAGAAAACCATCTAAAAGAGAAAAGCGGGCCGCACAGCGGGAAGCGGAGGAAGCTGAGCGGCTTGCGTGGGAAAGCGGCGCCCCGATGGGCGGCAACACGGCGGACGTCTACGGCTTCGGGCTGATGCTGAGCATAGGGGATATTTCAGAAGATGCGCCCGGGATGCGGCGGCGGCAGGCATTAGAGCAGCTATATGGCGTTTTCCCCAGGGGCACAGGCCAAATAGCGGCTCAGGAGCTGCTGCTGCGGGCCAACAGTGATTGGAGTGAGGTTCAAAAGCGGGCGGCGGCAGGCGAAGCGATCCGCATTTGGTACAGCAATCAACCGGATGAGCTTTGCGGGTTTTATTGGATGATGGCGCGGCTGACCCAGTGGGGGGACTACCAAGGGCCTGTATACGCCGTTCAACTCCCGGAATGGGAAAGCGATGGGAAAGGGAACACTAGGAGGATGCTCAGTTGGGGGGAGATAGGCCCTGGCGAATGGTATCGTTATCCGGCTTTGCAAAAGCTTGTGCCCCCCGCACTCTGCCAAAGCTGTGCAGACGACTGGCGAATTCTCCAGGAAGAGAATGCACCCCTGCGCGCCATGCTGAATGGAAGGTTAACCAGTGTGCCGGAAACGCTTTATGATGCGTTTATCCGGCGCGAGATTTCGGCTCAAGCCGGTGCCTTCCAGGAGGAGCGGCTGATTGGGCGGATGATTGAAAAATATAAGCTTGGCATCGGGGATGCTTGGATTGCGCTACGGATTGAGGAGATGATTCGCTCCGGAGAGCTGGAGGCCTTGACGGAGCCGGAAGAGGATATGCCGCTTTATCACCGCTTTTTAAAGAAGCACGGTGAGAGATAGATGCGTGGAACTTAATCATGCTGTTTTTGTACTCAATATGAAAACAGGAAAAGAAAAAAACCTTCGGCTAACCAGCCGAAGGTTTTTATGATGATTTCTTCTGTGCGATGGTTTCTATTTTTTCGCCTGATACATCACAGTCGGATTGTTGTGCTTCTCCGTATCCGTATCGTTCCAAATCATATCCGCAACAGGCGCCCACTTTTCTGCAAAGGGCTTTGTTTTGGCGATCAGGTCATCCACACTCTCCGGTGCGAGCATTTCGGTGGAGTGCGCGCCGGAGCGCTCAACGGCCTGCTTGATCTTTTCCGGGTTGTCAAGCACAGGGCAGGGGCGGAGGTGGTTTTCATTCCACGGCTGGCCCTTGTAATATTCCATAAACAGGGGGGATTGCAAAGCCTCAATCAGGGAGCAATCCTTGATGTTAACATTGGAATAGTGAACAAACGCACAAGGCTCCACATCACCGTTTGCATTGATGTGCAGATAGTGGCGGCCACCCGCGATACAGCCCTGCACATATTCTCCGTCGTTCCAGAAATCAAGCGCGAAGAGCGGCTGCTCTTTGCGTGCCTGACGGATTAGCTCATAGGCTTTTTTGCGCTGGTCGGCGTTGGCAATCAGCTCCGGCACAGCGTCCTTGCCGACGGGCATATAGGTGAAGTACCAAGCAAAAAGCGCCCCTTTATTGACCAGGAAGTCGATGTATTCCTTCGAGCAGACCTCTTCCACATTCTTGGAATGGTAGCACGCGGAGTAACCAAACGGAAGGCCGGCCGCCTTCATTTTTTCCATTGCAGCGAGTACTTTTTGATAGGTACCGTCGCCACGACGCATATCGGTCGCATCCTCATAGCCCTCAATGCTGAAGGCCAGCGCAAAGTTACCCACACGCTTAATTTCCTGCACAAAAGCATCGTCAACCAGCGTGCCGTTCGTGAAGGCAAAAAACGCACAGTCCGGATTCTCCTCACACAGGCGGATGATATCCTTTTTGCATACCAGAGGCTCGCCGCCGGAGAAAATATACATAAAGGTGCCTACCGCCTTGCCCTCCTTGACAACACGGGAAAGAGTTTCAAAGCCGAGTGTGGATTCTTTTCCATATTCCGCGGCCCAGCAGCCCTTGCAGTGCAGGTTGCAGGCGGCTGTGGGATCGATCAGGATTGCCCATGGGATATTGCAGTGGTATTTTTCAATCGCCTGCGTGCGCAGCGAGTAGCTGTTGAGCGCAATGTTCATGAAAACAGGGACGAATTTGTCGAGCACGCCGGAATCCACGTCAAACAGGATCCGTTTGATAAAGCGCGTCCAGTTGTTGTTGGGATCATCGAGCACCTTATGCAGGTTTTCATATGTAACGCGGTTTACCTTTTTGATGTCGGCCTTCTCGAACAGGTTCAGGAGATTCATCAGGTTTTTGTCCGGGTCCTTCCGGGCATAATTAAGTGCTTGCCGGATGGCAAACGAGGACACCGTCTCCTTGATGGACTTCATTGATTAACTCCTCCTACTAGAAACGCACACATTCCTATTTTTTCGAATATAGTTCAGTATACTTGATTTATAAGAAAGTGTCAATTGGAGGCTCCCTAATTTTACATCCTATTCAAAATTGAGGGAACCTATGATGAGAAAAGGTGCTTTTTGCGCAAAGAGGCGGCTGAAAAATGCGAGGCTTTTTGCAGCCGCTCCTTCAATGAGACGTTTTGCCTCCATGAGGTGCCTCTCAGGCACAGGCGCACAGACATATCTGAGACTATGCGGACAGATTTCAGTTGCGAGGCATGCGGTTATCCAGGCAGGAAGGCGCGCAGCACAGCCCTCATCAGCCGCAACAAGATGGTGTAGACGGCCGGGCACATGATTTCCGATGTGCCCGTATCGGGCACATCCTCCGTGCCGCCCACCACGCTCACGCCAAAGGTGCGTGTTTTCGGCAGGCATACCGTACCGCAATGGTAATAATCGATGATAACGGGCGCATAAAGCCGCTTTGCATTCGATATTGCCCCATCCATTGGTATCTCCATGCTTTCACCTGGCTCCAAAATTTCCGTTTGGTCAAAGGCGAAGTGGAGCTGGGCGCCATAGCAGGTAATCTCCCGCAGCCGCAGGCCGTATTTCTTTGATAGGTTGGTGATGATGAGTGTGGTGTCTTCTTGTGTAAGATAGCAGGAGCGGCTGTAGTTAAACTGAATGTGAAGGTCGTCCGCCGGATTGTGGGAGAGCTCAAACTGTGGATAGGCCGAATTGGAGCGGACGTTTTCCAGCTCATCCGTGAGTAGAAGCTTGAGGTATAGGGATTTGCTATAGTCATCCCAGTAGCTCATGCCGTGAAATTGTCCTTCGATAAACCAGGTGTTTTCCGGCAAAAAAGCGCAGGAAGCATCTACTTCCATGGAGGGGGAGACGTGATTATGGGAAGGGTTGCTGCAAACGGTTGCCTTTGGCTGATAGTTGTTTGGAAAGCGCTCCCCCACCTCGGCGCAATAGGCGCCGGAGGTATACTGCGTATCGATGATGAAATCGGAATTGCTTTGGCTGCCAGTGGCTAGGCCGTTCCCAGTGCTGGCCATGATGGATACGTTGACGCCATATTCGTTGCGCGCGCGGCGCAGGCTCTCGCCCATTTGAGGCATCACTTGGAAGTGAGATTCATCGAGCTTCTCAATCAGCGCGGCGTTTTCTACTGGATCGAGATAGCGGTCGCGCAGCACACGGTAGTCCGCTTCTGGGAGCAGATCCCACACGCTGCCACAATAACGCAGAATCGGCCAAAGCCCCTCCCAAATGAGCGCCCGGGCCGGTTCGTCCAGCATGTCGAGCGGGATGAGGTCAAATAGCCAGTCAAAATCGTTTTCCATAACAAAGCCGGCCTGCACCATCTGCATGAGGGTGTGCTCATCAAAGGATATTCCCTCATTATAGAGCAAGTCCGCAACAATAGAGGAGCCGCACAGAGCGGGAACATTCAAAACGGCATTGTTGACATCTTGCTTATACCCATAATAAAAGAGATAGAAGCCAACGAGCTGCCCACCATGGCTGATGCTGTGAAGATTGACTTTTTGGTGACCGGTGAGCGCCTTGACCTGCTGAATGAAATCGTCGAGCCGTTTGGCTGCGTCTACCTGCCCGAGCCGCCAATCTACAGTGAAGGTGAAAACATGATCCTCCCCCACAATGTCCGCAATCGTCTGGCTGATTTGCGCCTCTGCGATATACTGCTCCTGCCCGCGGGCTTTTAGGGTGCTCATACGGGCGTCCTCCGCGCGGTCGGGATAGACAGAAACTGGGTAAACGGAACTGCCGTCCGGATTCATGCGCAGCGTTTCAAACCGTTCTGCACAGGCTTTACTCAATCCTTTCACCAACGTGTTCCAATTGCCTGAAAAGGCCTTTCCAATCCCTTTTGCGAGTTGTGGCACATATTTGAGTAGGACGGGGAGTGTATTCTCCGCCGTCAGGTTCCAAATTTGCTCTTCCTGCGGTGTGCCGTAATGGAGGTAGAGCGATGACGATGTGTAACCGGGAACGACGATGACAGGATCGTTCCCACATGCGCAGCGGTCTGTGGCGAACGCTGCTGCGGGAAAGGCGGTTAGAAGAATACAGACCGCCACAAGGATACAAAAAATTTTTTTTGCTTGCATGAACAACCTCTCCCCTCTTAAAAAAACCGGATTCCAATAGGCTGCCCCACCCGCGGCCCTGCTTCGGGCAGGCTGCGAGTGGGGCGCGCTTTGTTATACCTGATAGATGACGAAGCTTTCTCCCTCCATTTGCAGCGTGCAGCCGGAGGCGTCCACTTTTCCACCCAGGGAATACAGAATATCCCCCACAGGATGCGGGAGTGTAGCTTCACATGCCCGCGCAGCGGGGTTGACGGCGACGATCAGCTTTTGCCCGCTGCCTTCTCGCTCATAGACGAGCGGATAGGTATTCTCCTGCGCGAATAAGATACGGAAATCCGCCGTATTGCCCAGCGCGGGATTCTCCTTTCTCAGTGCGATGATCTCTTTGACGAAATTCAGGATGGAGTTCGGATCCTGTTCCTCTTGGGCGACGTTGGGCCGGTTTTCATCCGGGTCAAGGGGCAGATACAGATCATCTTTCTCCGCTGTGGAAAAGCCGGCGTTTTTGCCGGTATCCCATTGCATCGGGGTGCGCGCTCCGGTGCGGAACATGCTGCCCTCCACCGGATACAGGTCGTTAATCTGCCGCATGCCAATTTCATCGCCATAGTATAAAAACGGGATACCCGGCATCGTGTAAATAAAGGCATAGGCGAGCTTGATATCCAGATCACGAATGCTCTTTGGGCGGCGGAAAATATCATGGTTGCCCGTGATTAGGCAGATATAGCCCTTGCCTTTTGTTTTGGCGAGAAAATCCGTGTATTCTTCCGCAAACACCTTGGGGTCGCCCTTGCCGCGTGGATCAAAGAAGGGAGTTGCATCGAGATCCTCCGGATCGCCGAAGTCGAAAAGCTTGGAAAAGCCTTGCGCGTTCATCTGCAAATAAAAATCCATATTGAAGCCCGCCGGTATGGATTCAGACGGCACACCCCATTCGGAGACAAATGCGGCCTCCGGGAATTCGCGGTAAATATCCGGGAAGATTTTCTGCCAGACCTTGATTGTCTCCGGGCGGCCGGGGCCGTCATCCTTAACAAGGGAGAAGGCCATATCTACACGGAAGCCATCCACCCCCTTTTGCAACCAAAAGCGGATGATATCTTTCACTCCCTCAATCGTTTTCTGCACGGCAGGTGCGCCTGCGGGCGTCTGCCATGGCTGCGTGACCTTTGCAAAGCCGTAATTCAAAGAGGGTTGGATGGGATAGAAGTTATAGTGATACAACCCCTCCCTTGTACCGCGGGCTTTATTCAGGCCGAAAACGATTTTTGTGTCGGGCGTCGTCCAGATATAACGGTCAGAGTATTCGTTTGGCTCCTTCTGGCTGGATTTGAGGAACCACTCGTGCTCTTCCGAGGTATGGCCCGGCACCAAGTCAAGTAGAAGGTGCATCCCGCGGCGGTGCATTTCAGCGATGAGCTTTTCCATATCCGCCATTGTGCCATAGCGGGGCGCGATCTGTTTATAATCCTGCACATCGTAGCCTGCGTCGCCAAAAGGGGAGAGGTAGCACGGGTTCATCCAAATGGCATTGAAGCCGAGCCCCTGGATATAATCGAGCTTTTCCAGAATACCGGGCAGATCGCCGACCCCGTCTCCATTTGTATCCCGGAAAGACTGTGGATAGATTTCATAAAAAAGAGCCGTTTCAAGCCATTTCGGCAGGGTTGCCATAAACCTCATCCTTTCTGATTTGTACGGTAAGCAAAGCGGAATTGTCCGCTCTGCCCAAAAGTTACGCTTTCAGTATAATATTATCTGTTTAAAAAGTAAACCGGATTTTCTGTTTTTTTGCCTACCTTTTGTATTTCCACCAATACAACATCCACGCAGAAAGACGGAAATGATCTGAGTCCCATCATTGGGACTTTGATTGCAGGATGGGGATGGAGGGCCCTTGCATTTTTTGGGACAAGCGTGTATACTTGGAGCTGTAATCGAACATTTGTTCTTATCGACGCCGAAAAGGCCTGTAAGCATTCGAGAAGAAACGGATTCGACATTTGACTGGGAATAAAATAGCCTTGAAAAGGCCGGAAGTCTATTTTTATTCCCACTTTGACAAAGAAAGGATGGCTCGTTTGATGACATTGTATGAATTGGGAGAGGAATATACCCAACAATCCGCTCAGATCCGGGCACAGATTTTAAAGCTGCGTCCGCAGTTGAAAACATTGCAGGGCGATGCATATCTCCAACTAAAAAATCGTATTTTAAAACTGTATGCGATTGCAGGAGAATGCCGGGAAACCGGCGAGTATTTGAAAAATTATTATAAGCAGTCGTAAACAAGCGCATACTGGAGAGTGTGCGAGCCTACGTGCGCTCAGTCAGATTGCAGACGGGAGACATGCGGTATATAGTGGGTGTGGAACTTTTCCGGTTGGAAAGCTCTAAATATCCAAAAGGAGTGGAAGCACATGTGTGGCATCATCGGTTTTATTGGTGGAGAGCAAGCGGCCCCTATTCTGTTGGGCGGGCTCAAAAAGCTGGAATACCGTGGCTATGATTCAGCAGGGATCGCCATCCTGGAGGATGGGAAGATCGAAATTGCAAAATCGAAGGGCAGGCTGGAAATTCTCTCTGATAAGATAGAGGGTGGGCGCAGCTTTTTTGGCACTGTTGGGATTGGGCACACCCGGTGGGCGACGCATGGCGAGCCGTCGGATGCGAATTCTCATCCGCACCGTAGCAGCTCTGGAAAATTTGCGATTGTACACAATGGGATTATCGAAAATTATGCGGCATTGAAGGCACAGTTGCAGGCGCAAGGCTGTATCTTCGCCTCTGAAACCGATACAGAGGTGATCGCACATCTGCTGGAGCAAAACGATACGGGTGATTTTCTGGAAACGATCCGGTTGACAGTTGCGCAATTGGAAGGTTCTTACGCGCTCGGCATCCTCAATGAGGAGCACCCGGATGAAATTGCCTGTGTGCGCTGTGCGAGCCCCTTGATTGTGGCGCTCAGTGACGGCGGGAATTTTATTGCATCGGATATTACGGCGGTACTGCCGTACACGCGCCGCATTTATCAATTGGATGATGGCGAGGTCGCCCTGCTGCATCGGGATCATGTGTCCGTTTATGATGAACAGGGCCATCGGGTTGAAAAAGAACTGAAAACGATCACTTGGAGCGTTGCGGCGGCGGAAAAAGGTGGCTACGAGCATTTTATGATGAAAGAGATCATGGAGCAGCCACAGGCCATCAGCGCTACTATTTCGCCCCGTATCGGCAACGATGGACGAATCATATTGGACGGCATCGCCCTGACGCAGGAGGAGCTTCAGGCCTTTAACCGCATCTTTATTCTCGCATGCGGCTCTGCCTACCATGTGGGCGTGGTGGGCAAGTATGTGATTGAACAGGCGGCCCGGATCCCTGTGGAGGTGGATATCGCCTCCGAATTTCGCTACCGGATGCCGCTTGTTGATGAGCGCTCTCTTGTGCTGATTATCAGCCAGAGTGGGGAAACAGCGGATACGCTCGCCGCCCTGCGCGAGGCAAAATCGCACGGTGCTCGGGTGATTTCGATCGTCAATGTGGTTGGCAGCACGATCGCAAGAGAGAGCGACGATGTGCTCTACACCTGGGCTGGGCCGGAAATTTCCGTTGCCACAACCAAAGCTTATAGCACTCAACTGACGCTGATTTACCTGCTGGCCCTCTATATTGCAGATGCGCTCGGTAGGATCGATACGCTAACGCTTCGCCATGCGCTCAATGAGCTGATCGCACTGCCGGAAAAAATCCAGCGGGTGCTCGAACAGGCTCCGGCGATTGAGCAATTCGCCCAGCGGCTCTGCTACCTGGACCATGCCTATTTCATTGGCCGCAATCTTGATTATGCGGTGGCGCTGGAAGCTTCCCTGAAGCTCAAAGAGATCAGCTATATCCATTCGGAGGCGTATGCCGCGGGCGAGCTCAAGCATGGCACGATCTCTCTGATCGAGCCGGGCACCTTCGTTGCTGCCCTTGCCTGCTGCGAACGGCTTTTTGATAAAACCGTGAGCAACATCCGTGAGGTCAAAGCACGCGGTGCGCAGGTGCTCTGTGTGACACAGGAGGGAAATGAGGCCGCTATCGGGCCGGCAGACCATGTTTTTTATGTGCCCCGGACCAATCCACTGTTTATGCCCTCCATTGAGGTGGTGCCTATGCAGCTGCTGGGCTACTATGCTGCGAAAGCGCGCGGCTGCGATATTGATAAGCCGAGAAACCTTGCAAAAAGCGTCACAGTGGAATAAAATAGGAGCATATTAAAAAACAAAGGGGTTCAAAGCCAATGGATATGAGTGCACTCAAGCCCAACGAAAAGAAAAGTTTGGAGATCGAAACGAGCGGAGGGACCTATCAGCGCTATCCGGTCAAAACCCATGTAGTCATGGCGGGCGATAGCCTAACAGAGATCATGGATCGGTATGTCAAGCCCTACCTGGAGCAGGAGGATATGATTTTTATCAGTGAGAAGATCATCGCTATTAGTCAGGGGCGCGCTTTCGATATTGATGAAATTAAGGTGTCGCCGCTTGCAAACTTCCTGTGCAAATTCGTCTATAAATCACCCTATGGCATCGGCCTTGGCAGCCCGTGGACGATGGAACTTGCCATCCGTGATATCGGCGTTCCCAAGATTTTGCTCGCCGCTTTTTGCTCTGCTGTCACAAAGCCGTTTGGCAAGCGCGGGGTGTTTTATAAAATTGTAGGGGATGCCGGCCGCGCGATCGACGGCCCGTGCGACTATACGCTCCCGCCCTATAACCACTATGCAAAGCTTGCGCCAAAGGACCCGGATAAGGTCGCGGCCATGCTGCGGGAATATACGGGTTGCAAGGCGGTTGTTGTTATGGATGCAAACGATATCGGCCGTGAAATCCTCGGAGTTTCCTCTCTAGAGGTGGATATTGAGCTGTGTAAGGAAATTTTTAAAGATAATCCGCTCGGCCAGGCATCTCAGCAAACGCCAATTGCGATTGTGCGTAAGGTTTCTTAGGCTCAAGCAAAACATGAATTCCTAATAATCCCATAAATATAAAATAATTTCCAACTCTCTTTATTTAAGAGGGTTGGATTTTTTGTTGCAAATTGACACATAATTAAACGATTTAGAAATATAAAATGCATATTTGATGCTTTTTGAAACTGGATTTGTTTTCTTTCTGGGCAGATGATATGCTGTGGGTGAACAGAATCTATCTTGGCTTCAGGGGTGATGGCTTGCCTGACCGCAAAGTTCGTGAGCTGAGAATCCGCGCAGGGAAAACGCAGAAGGAAATCGCGGACTATTTAAACATTTCCCGATCAACTTATACGTTGTATGAGAGTGCAAAGAGGCAAATGAGCAATGAAACGCTTTGCGCTTTAGCGGAGTATTATGGCGTCAGCACAGATTATCTGCTGGGCCGCACGGATATCTCCTCTCCGCCGGGGCTTTATACACCGCAGGAAATCGAGTTGATCCGTCAGTATCGCATGTTAGATGAGCGCGGGCGCCGGAGTGTGGAGGGAGCTCTGCGTTTTGAGCAGGAGTGGTCCTACCGCCAAAAAAAATAAGGGTGTCTCCCACTTGCGGATTCGATTTATGGAGGCGTGTAATAAAACTTAGGGAAAGGATATCTATCTGGATACACTGACCAGCGAGGGCTGCAAGGCTCTGTGGAATGCCACGGAATATGATTTCCAAAATCCGACTGAAGAGCTGAAGTTGGGGTTGTCTGATGAGAAGGCAGAGGTTTGGTTTGAGGAAATACAGGCGCTTCAGGGCAGTCAAAATGTGCGGCCTGGCATTTTTGGCAAGAATGGAAGTGCCATCGGGGATATTGCTCCGCAAAAGATTGACCGCGTAAACCGCAAATGCTCTATTGGAATGGGAATTGCACGCGTCAAAGACCGTGCTCAGGGATTTGAGCAGCAAGCGGTCAAACTGATGCTGAAATACCGGTTTGAATTTTTGGGGATGGAGCGTATCTGTGCAAACACGCTTTCCATGAATGTGGGGGCGCCAAAGGCCCTTGAGAAATGCGGCTTTATCTTAGAGGGGAGAGAGCGGGAAGCTGTCTATTTAAATGGCCGAAAATATGATAGGCTGAATTACGCAATCCTGAAATCAGAATACATCGACCAGATGCAAGAATGGCAGAACGATTGGCTTTGATTGCAAACATAGAGGTAGGAGAAAACAATCCGGAAGGCGCCTTGGGATGCCTTCCGGATTGTTTTTATTACGAAATAACGCGGCGTAACCAAACAGAGCTTCTCAAACGCTGCGTGATAAAAGATGGACTTTTTGCTTTAGAAACGGCAATCTGCCGGCTGTTTTTTTCATAAGATTCAATTTTAGCTGTTGTAGATGCCCAAATATTCTTCGAGGCATTTTCCACTCGCTTTCATCTTTTTTGCATCCTCTACGCCGACATACCGCCAGTGCCAAGGCTCATAGGCCACTTTTGTGATAGATACCTTATCCTTGGGGTAGCGGAGGATGAAGCCATAGTCAGCGGCATGCGCTTGTAACCATTTAAATTCTTTTGTGTTTTCAAAGCTTTCCTTCGTGTTGACAATATCCATCGCAACGCCCATATTGTGCTCGCTCGCGCCGGGCGGGAGGATCCATTCCGCTGCAAGCAGCTCTGCTCTTGAGCGGCTGTGGCCTTCTTTCATGTAGGTGGATACTTTGTTTTCATAGTTGGATTTTTGCCTGGAGATCGAGCGCCATCCGGAATAGGGCGTTAACGTGCAGCCATCTGCCTTTGCAGCGTTATACATTTCGACATAATGCGGTGTTACGCGCGCATCCAGCGGGCGATCAATGCCCTTGACAGGGTAGGTGAGCTCCGGCTGATAATTGTCTGGTAGGCGGTATTTGATGCTAACTAAAGTTAGGTACCATTTTTGAGAATCAATTTTTACAGTCACTGGCGTGATTCCATTTTCCTCGGCTGGAGCGGATGCCGTCTGGTTAGAAGAAGCCCCTTTTGGGGATGTGACGGGCGCTGTGGGCTGATTGGTTGAATCAGCCTTTGCAAGGCCGGTGGGCAGCTCTGTAGCAGAAGGGCTTGCCGAGGATGAGGATATGCTGGGGGCAGGCATGCTGGGATTTTCAGCCGCCGGCTTGCGCAGGGCGAAATAACCAATCAGTAGCACGGCTAGGGACCCAATGAGGATGATGCCGAGAATCAGGCGCAAATGATTTTTACGTTGCATACCGTAAGACCTCCAGATGCGGAATGTGCGGCGCAATGACCGCTAGACCGACAAATTCTTTCCTTTTATTCTATGCGCCTACTCACGCTTTGTCAATGAAAATGCATAGTTAAGGATGCACGCGTGAAAGGTATGGCTAGAATCTGCTCCATAGTTGGAAAGGGGACTGTGCACCGTGGCAGGGCAGTGGCATAGCTCCCTGATTAAGGTACCCCCTGCATCTGGAAATATGAAATAGCCAGTTATTTTTTAGCTGGGCGTGCGTCCGGCAACAGCTAGCCCATGTACAACGTTCTCAGGCTCCTGCGGACGATAATGTGCCGCAGCGAGCCGGAGTGTATCCCAAAAGAGCTCTTCGCTGCTTTTGGATGTTTGCCATAGATGATCCATGAAGTGTCTTTACATCTGAAGCCCAGCATGATTGACAACGCTGAAAAGCTTCTCAATGAGCATTTAAAACAAAAGAGAAAAAGATAAGTAAAAAGATATCGGTTAGAGCTGCTGCATATCTTTTTCGTCCTTTTTTGGAATCGCCTGCATCATATCAGCAGAAACCAAAAATGAGAAATCCCCATAACAACGTACATTCTACGTTGTTATGGGGATTATCTTATGGAGCGGATGACGAGGCTCGAACTCGCTACCTCCACCTTGGCAAGGTGGCGCTCTACCAGATGAGCTACATCCGCATTTCTTTGCAAAAGGTATTATAGCATAATCCCTGGGCTTGTCAAGAGATAATTACACTTTTTCTCAAGGCGGAATGGCGGAAAATATTGAGAAATTTTTCACAAACTTTTTAAAGCTATCCGAGCAATATAGGCCCTTGGGGAGAATAACCTAACAAAATATTTTCATCAAAAGCAGGCAATCTATCCAATTGCCAGCGGCGATTCCAACAGCTTCTGTGAGAGAATGACAAGCAAATATCAAAATTTGGATTAGTCAATTTGCACAATTATGAAGAACTATAGTTGTGCATGTTGCCTTGACAAATGCGCAGTCTGATGCTAGACTAAAGACAACATCAGGAAAGGAATGATGACGATGTTGGCAGCCTATCAGGAAAGAAAATTATATCATGAGTGCAGCGTTAGGGCAATGCAGGAGCTGGCAAGCGAAAAGCGTTTTTCCTGGCGGAAAGTGCGCAAGGCGATCGCGCTGGCTGCATTATTAGGCGCGGAAAGCCAGCTTTATTGAGCCGTTTTTCAGAGCCTTGAAGCTGACTGAGCTGAACCGCGCTTTTTAGGCGCGGGCGTCAAGCGGATAGAAATATGCGAAGCGCCGCATTAGCGGCGTTTCAATTGTAAAAATACGCGGGCGCGGGAATCCCACGCGTTCCGCTGAGGAACCTTAATGATGTATTAGCCGGCTGAAAAGGGGCTGTTGCAAAATGCCTTGCATTTTGCAACAGCCCCTTTAAAAAACATTTTTGCCTCACGCAGACAAATTTCGGGCTTTGCGCGCTCGAAACCATGGTTTGTCTCATGACGAGTTTCCACAGTGAGCATTTTGCAATGCGCCCATTTCATTCTGTCTGTGCGGCCATGCAGGCTTTATTTTGTTGCTCGCATTATCGAAAATAAAAAGATACGGTTTTCGGAAACGATATCATTTCTGAAAACCGTATCTTGGCGCGCTGGAAGGGACTCGAACCCCCGACCTTTTGGTTCGTAGCCAAACACTCTATCCAGCTGAGCTACCAGCGCATATGCAACCTCTTGACTGCCAGAGTATAATACCACATCCTTTTTAAAAATGCAACTCCTATTTTTTATTTTTTACAAGATTTCTTTCTCTTTTTGCCGTTGCCCTCAAAATTCGTTGACAGTATGGACATGGTATACTATAATAAACTGTATTTTTGTTTGCAGGCTCCCTCCTTTTTAAGAGCGGAGATTTGCGCGGGGGAAAGCCATTTTGCTGCGTGCTTTCCTAGTTTTATGGAGGTGCATTCCACATGGTGAAAGCGATTGTCGGTGCAAATTGGGGCGATGAGGGCAAGGGGAAAATTACCGATTTGTTTGCCAGCGAATCGGATATTGTCATCCGTTTTCAAGGCGGTGCGAACGCAGGGCACACGATCATCAACGACTACGGCCGTTTTGCGCTGCACCTTCTGCCCTCCGGCGTATGCTATCAGCACACGATGAATATTATTGGCAACGGTGTTGCGCTTGATATTCCAAAGCTGATTGCCGAAATTAAGAGCGTAACGGATAACGGCGTTCCGGCGCCGCACATCATGGTGTCCGACCGTGCGCAGGTGATGATGCCCTACCATGTGCTGCTTGACACCTATGAGGAGGAGCGGCTGGCGGATAAACAATTCGGCTCCACCAAATCCGGAATCGCGCCGTTTTATTCGGATAAATATGCGAAGATCGGCTTCCAGGTCAACGAGCTGTTTGACGAAGAATATTTAAAAGAAAAGCTAACGCGCGTGCTGGAAGTGAAAAACCTCATGCTTGCGCATATCTACCATAAGCCGTTGATGGATTTCGAAGAAATTTTCAATACGCTTATGGAGTACCGCGACCTGATCGCGCCCTATGTGGGTGATGTGAATATTTACGTACACGAAGCTCTGAAAGCGGGCAAGAATATCCTCCTGGAAGGCCAGCTTGGCTCCCTGAAGGATCCAGATTTCGGCATTTACCCAATGGTGACCTCCTCCTCGACGCTGGCGGGCTATGGCGCGGTAGGCGCGGGCATTCCGCCCTATGAGATCCGGGAGATCGTCGCGGTGACGAAAGCGTATTCCAGCGCGGTGGGCGCGGGCGAATTCGTCTCGGAGATTTTCGGGGAAGAGGCGCGGCTGATGCGCGATCACGGAGGCGATAAGGGCGAATATGGCGCGACGACGGGCCGCCCCCGCCGCATGGGCTGGTTCGACTGCGTGGCTACCCGCTACGGCTGCCGTGTGCAGGGCGCGACGCAGGTGGTGCTCACGGCGTTGGACTGCCTTGCCTACCTCGACGAGATTAAGGTTTGCACCGGCTACGAAATTGACGGTGTGGTAACGAAGGATTTTCCCGTTACCGCAAAGCTGAAAAAGGCAAAGCCCGTGCTCGAAACCCTGCCCGGATTTAAACAGGAAATCCGCGGCGTGGGGCGGTTTGAAGATTTGCCGCAGGCCGCGCAGGATTATGTGGCGTTTATCGAGCGGGAGATCGGTGTGCCTATCACAATGGTCTCCAACGGCCCAAAGCGCAGTGAAATTCTCAAGCGCAAATAAACTGCGACTTATTCTGAAATAAAGGTGGTCCCCGCATGCATGAAACCATCCTGGTGCTCGATTTTGGAGGCCAATACAATCAACTGATTGCGCGCCGCGTGCGCGAGCAGAACGTCTATGCCGAAGTCAAGCCCTACACGACCCCGCTTGCCGAGATTCAGAAACAGCATTATAAGGGCATCATTTTTACCGGCGGGCCGAACAGCGTGTATGACCCCGCCTCCCCGCACTATGAGCGGGAGATTCTATCCCTCGGCGTGCCGGTGCTTGGCATCTGCTATGGCGCGCAGCTCATCGCTTGGCTGGAGGGCGGGGAGATTGAGGCCGCGGAGAATGGGAGCGAATACGGCAAGGTGGAGGTATCCGCCCGTGCGGGTAGCCTTTTGTTCCAAGATGTTCCGGCGTGCAGCCAGTGCTGGATGAGCCATACGGACTATATCAAAACCCTTCCGTCGGGCTATCGCATATCAGCCGATACGGGTATCTGTCCGGTAGCGGCGATGGAAAACGCGGAAAAGAAAATTTATGCCGTCCAGTTTCACCCGGAGGTTACGCACACGGCCTTTGGCAAGCAGATGCTCCATAACTTCCTGTATGAGATCTGCGGCTGCAAGGGCGATTGGCGCATGGACGATTTCGTCGAGCGATCGATCGAGCGTTACCGCGAGGCTCTAAAGGGCAAAAAGGTGCTGTGCGCCCTTTCTGGCGGCGTGGATTCTTCTGTGGCCGCCGTGCTGCTGCACAAGGCGATCGGCAAGAATTTGACCTGCGTATTCGTCGACCACGGCCTGCTCCGCAAGGGGGAAGGGGACGATGTCGAGCGGGTGTTCCGCGAGCAGTTCGATATGAATCTGATTCGTGTTAACGCGGCGGAGCGCTTTCTCTTGAAGCTCGCAGGCGTGAAGGAGCCGGAGCGCAAGCGCAAGATTATCGGAGAAGAATTCATCCGCGTGTTTGAGGCGGAATCGAAAAAGCTCGGTAGGATGGATTATCTCGTGCAGGGCACGATCTACCCGGACGTCATCGAGAGCGGTATGGGCGACGCGGCCGTCATTAAGAGCCATCATAACGTAGGGGGCCTTCCAGACGACGTGGATTTTCAGGGTATCATCGAGCCGCTGCGCGCTTTGTTCAAGGATGAAGTCCGCGCGGCGGGGCTGGAGCTTGGCATCCCAGCGAATCTCGTCTGGAGGCAGCCGTTCCCCGGCCCGGGCCTGGCGATCCGTATTATGGGTGAAATAACGGAGGAGAAGCTTTCAATCCTCCGCGAGGCGGACGCGATCTTCCGGGAGGAGATCGTCGCTGCGGGGCTTGAAAAGCAGGTCAACCAGTATTTCGCGGTGCTGACCAATATGCGCAGCGTCGGCGTGATGGGCGACGCGCGGACGTATGATTATACCGTTGCATTGCGCGCGGTGACGACGACCGATTTCATGACGGCCGAGTGGGCGCAATTGCCGTATGAGCTGCTCGCGCGCGCATCGAGCAGGATCACGAACGAGGTGCCAAATGTAAACCGGGTGGTTTATGATATCACGACGAAGCCGCCGGCGACGGTGGAGTGGGAGTGAGAAAGCGCTGTCGGGATAAAAATCACCTGCTCCGCGCGGCGGCGCCGCGTTTCTTCCAGTTGGGCGGGAAGGCGGCTTTGCCTTCGGCAATGGATATAATTTTTATTTATGTGGCAGAGAATCAATTTGATTGCCTGCCACATTTATTTTGGGTTTGGGTGCTCCCTGGCGGAAGGGTGCACTGGAATGACGGCCCCGATGTTTATCATTATCAATCAGGGATCAGGAAGTGGTTCGCAGAGGTGTTCGGAAAATGCATGATGACCTCAAAAAATGAAAGGAAGCGGCTCCCTCTCGCGAAAGAATCAGCCGCTTCCCCAGCCGGCAACTGTCTAAAAGACAATTACAGCGTAAATATTATACCACATATATAAATACTCCCTGCGAAAAATGACGTTGCCGCATCGCGGCAGGAGGCGTTTCGCGCCGACAGGCATTTACCAATGCTTCAAACTTTGTTTGAAGCTATTATACTAGAAATTCAGATACTTGCAAATGATCCTATGTATGCGCATGTGATTTCGTTCAAGGGTTGCACGATTTTTGAAAGGCATTAAAAGCAATAAGCAAAAATGAAGAATGGAACGAATTCTTAGATAACCTGCTGGCTCGCTCCCTGAAAAACCTCCAGGCCACAATGCCGAAAGCAGCGGCAGGAGCAGCCCGACGAAATGCTGGCCGCCAATTTGAACAAAACGGAAAAGGGGATGGTGGAGGAAGTGCTGTTCGAGCTTGGGGTCGCGGCGGATTTATTCGGTCAGGCCCCGCTCAATCAGGTCGGCCACATTCGCAAGGCCAATCAGCCTAAGCTGCCTCAAAAAATTGCGGGTATTCTTTACGATCAATTGTGAAAAGCATCTGACTGTTTTTTCCATCGTTTCACAATCGGTTGCCTGATAGATTTGATAAAACAGAACAGTCCCCTTATCATGCACGCCTTCCGGGCGCGACCCATCGGGGGTCCGAATCGGCGGCAGGGAGCCGTAACGCTCCAGCTTGGGGATTAAAACGGCGTCAAATAAGGCTTTTTGATGGGCCCTCAGCGCGAACAGCAAAACGGACCACTCCGCTGTGGTTTCATTTAACCAATCCTCCCAGCTGTTACAATCCGCGCCGCGGCACCAGTTGTGCGCGGTTTCATGCGCAAGAAGCCTAGCGGCTTCAATCTCATTGCTCCCGATGGAGGAACACCACATCAACCCTTTTCGCTGGTAAGCCGCTTCGGGAATGGAAATCGCCGGGGCGATGCAAGTTACATCTAGAACGGGGAGCTTTTTCTTGCGGAATAAGTTCCCATTGTAATATTCCATCACCTGCTGATACGCGCGCTGCGCGGTTTGGGCGATGGCCGCGATGCTGCTGTCAACGGTATAGATGTTCATATAACGGTTGGAGATCACCTGCAATTTTTCTTTCCGGTAGGCGACGATATTATAGGGGTCAACCCCGTTGGAGCCATATTCCCATGTGCCGTTCTCCCTGTTGCAGGCTGCTTTCACCACAACCCAATGCTGCCCGTGAAGCACAATGATCTTGCCATGGGATAGCCTGACGGATAGCTCCTGTGGATACCAGATGGAATACCAGTTCATTGAAACGATATCTTCCGTGATGATATTGTTCCAATTCTTCCGCTGCGCCGGATCAAACTGCACCGAGCCTTCGTATTCGATCACCGCCTCTTTGACCGGCCCGCTGCCCGTAATCTCGACCCTTTGGGCCAAGGGCCTGAACGGGAGCGAGGCTTCCCCGGCCTTACGGAAGGTAACGGGCACATTTCCGGTGAGAGAGGTGATTGTGAGGTCGTTGTTCAAAGCAAACGTGAGCCGTTTTTTTCTGTTTTGGGGGCATGTGATGTGTGCGTTCGCGTGAAAGCTGCCGCGGCCGAAATCCAAGCGGATTATAATGGTGCTTTTCATTGACAAAACAAGCCCTCCTTCCTTGTTGGTTGTTTGTACAATAGCACACAGCCATACGATATGCAAGGAGGAGAAGGGCTTGTGCGTGAATTTTGTACCCTTTCCGGGCGGGGTTTCAGCCGCCCGCATATTGCTGGGCAAAAGATTTTTTGCATGCAATTTCTCAATTTTTCTTTCCCTTTCGCCGTTTTTGTATTATGATAGGAAAGGCAACGTTTTAAATCATTACAGTTTGGAGATCATGCAATGGAACGTAAAGTTGGAACCATATCGAGGGGCATCCGCTGCCCCATCATCCGGGAAGGGGACGATCTCGCCCGGATCGTCGTTGAAAGCGTCACGGCAGCCGCAAAGGCAGAGGGCTTTTCCCTGCGGGACAGGGACGTTGTTTCGATCACGGAATCGGTCGTCGCCCGCGCGCAGGGCAATTACGCTTCAACCGCTGACATCGCATCCGACGTGAAGGCAAAGCTCGGCGGCGGCACGATCGGCGTTCTTTTCCCGATCCTTTCCCGCAACCGTTTTGCCATCTGCCTGCGCGGCATCGCGCAGGGCGCGCAGAAGGTGGTGCTGATGCTCAGCTACCCGAGCGATGAAGTCGGCAATGAGCTAATTACGCTTGACCAGGTCGATCAGGCTGGCGTGAACCCCTACAGCGACGTGCTGACGCTGGAAAAATATCGCGCGTTGTTTGGGGAAAACAGGCATCCCTTTACAAACGTTGATTATGTCCAGTATTATGGCGATCTGATCCGAGAGGAAGGCGCGGAATGTGAAATCCTGTTTGCAAACGACCCGCGCGTCATTTTGCAGCATACGCAGGATGTGCTTTGCTGCGATATCCATACCCGCGTACGCACCAAGCGCATCCTGCGGGAAGCGGGCGCGCGCCGCGTGTGCGGACTGGACGATATTCTAAACGCGCCGGTGAATGGCAGCGGCTGCAATGAAGCATATGGTCTGCTCGGCTCGAATAAATCCACGGAAAACACGGTCAAGCTGTTCCCGCGGGATTGCGGCGGGCTGGTGCTCGATATCCAGAAGGGCCTTCTGGAAAAGACAGGCAAGCAGATCGAAGTGATGGTTTATGGCGACGGAGCGTTCAAAGATCCGGTTGGGCGGATCTGGGAGCTTGCCGACCCCTGCGTATCGGTTGCGAACACGCCGGGGCTCGAAGGCACGCCCAATGAGATCAAGCTCAAATACCTGGCGGATAACGATTTTGCGGATTTGTCCGGAGACGCGCTGCGGCAGGCCGTTGAACAACGCATTCGGGAGAAAAAGGACGATTTGGTGGGCGACATGGCCTCTCAAGGCACGACGCCCCGCCGGATTACCGACCTGATCGGCTCGTTGTGCGACCTGACGAGCGGGTCGGGGGATAAGGGAACGCCGGTTGTGCTCGTGCAGGGGTATTTTGATAACCTGACGGATTAAACGGATTTGTCTCTTGATTTTTTTGTTTTGGTTTGCGGCGGGCAATCAAACCGATTGCCCGCCATTTGTATTTCAGGTTATCGCGTAGGGCGAAATGCGGCGCTTCAACGGTCTCGACCACTTCATTGAAGGAGTCCAGCTCGGTGCACGGCGGATTCTCAAAACCTTTCTCCTCCCACAGCAGAGTGCCGTCCGGGATATTGACTGAGAATATATTGTCTTGAAATGGTTTGATTTGTGGAAAACGAATGCTTTTCAGAAGAAATAATCTGTGGTATACTAAATACGATTTTTTTAAAATTATCAGCAGTTGGACATGCCCGGGTAAAACAATGAAACGGCCGGTTCGGAAGTCCGGGCTTTCTCCCAGGCAAATCTACAGCGAAGGGAAGATTCTACTTGAAGATTAGAATTGGTATTGCAGGATATGGCAACTTAGGCCGCGGTGTGGAATGCGCCGTGCATCATGCGCCTGATTTGGAGTTGGTCGCTTTGCTTACCCGGCGCAACCCCGCCTCCATCAAAACGCATACGGGCGTGCCCGTTTACCGCATGAGCGACGCTGCAAAACTTCGGGATCAGATTGACGTGATGATCCTCTGCGGCGGCAGTGCGAACGATTTGCCGGAGCAAACGCCGGAGCTTGCGCAGTATTTCAACGTGATCGACAGCTTCGACACCCATGCAAAAATCCCGGAGCACTTTAGCCGGGTGGACGCGGCCTGTAGAAAGGCCCATACCATCGGAATTATCTCCGTGGGCTGGGATCCGGGCATGTTTTCTCTCAACCGCGTTATTTCCCAGGCAATTCTGCCGAATGGGAAAGACTATACCTTCTGGGGCAAGGGCGTCAGCCAGGGGCATTCCGACGCAGTGCGCCGCATTGAGGGCGTGAAGGATGCCAGGCAATATACCATCCCCGTGGAAGCTGCGCTTGAGCGGGTGCGCAGCGGGGAAAACCCGACGCTCACCACGCGGGAAAAGCACACGCGCGAATGCTTTGTCGTTGCGCAAGAGGGTGCGGATCGCGCCAAGATTGAGGAAGCGATTAAGACCATGCCGAACTATTTTGCGGATTATGATACCACCGTCCATTTCATCAGTGAGGAAGAGATGAAGCGAGAGCACAGCGGTATTCCGCATGGAGGCAGGGTGTTCCGTTGCGGCGCCACGGGCTGGGAATCCGACTCCCCGGACGGGGATCAGCTTCCGAACCATCACATCATCGAATATAGCTTGAAGCTCGATTCCAACCCGGAATTCACCTCGAGCATTTTAACTGCTTATGCAAGGGCTGCCCATCGCCTCCACCAGGAGGGGCAGACCGGCTGCAAAACGGTGTTGGATATCGCCCCTGCTTACTTGCACCCGGCTTCCGCGGAGGAGCTGCGCGCCACGCTGCTGTAAGCAAAAAGCAATTGTTCGTATCCATTTTGTATTGAGATAGAAAGGTTGTTGCCCGCATGAAGCAGGATATGATTGTCATTTTAGACCTCGGCTGCACCGAAAACACCGCCACCGCCCGTGCCATCCGCGCGTTGGGCGTATACAGTGAAATTTATCCCCACGACGTCACGCCGGAGGAGCTTGCTGCTCTGCCAAACGTGAAGGGCGTGATTCTCAACGGCGGGCCGAACCGCGTTGTGGACGGCGTTTCCATCGACGCAGCGCCGGAGATTTACGCTTGCGGCCTGCCTGTGCTGGCCGTCTGCCACCCGGCGGCGCAGGCGCATACGGATCGCGCGCAGGTTTTTGTGCGCAAGGAGCCCTGGCCGCAGGAGGAAGCAGCTGTGAAAAAGGAGCTGGAAAGCTTCGTTTTCGGCAAATGCCAGGCGCAAGCGAACTGGAATATGGAGAATTTCATTGCGGATCAGATCGACCTTGTCCGCCGCCAGGTGGGTGATAAAAAGGTGTTGCTCGCGCTCTCAGGCGGCGTAGATTCCTCGGTGGTCGCCGCACTGCTTTTAAAGGCGATCGGCAATCAACTGACCTGTGTGCATGTCAACCATGGCCTGCTGCGCAAGGGCGAGCCGGAGCAGGTGGTTGAGGTGTTCCGCAATCAGATGAACGCAAACCTTGTCTATGTGGATGCGAGCGAGCGTTTCCTCTCAAAGCTCGCGGGTGTGGCTGACCCGGAGCAGAAACGCAAAATTATCGGCGCGGAATTTATTCGTGTGTTCGAGGAAGAGGCCCGCAAGCTCGAGGGAATCGATTTTCTTGCACAGGGCACGATCTACCCGGATATCGTCGAGAGCGGCACGAAAACCGCTAAAATGGTCAAATCTCATCATAACGTTGGCGGCCTGCCGGAGGATTTGGCGTTTGAGCTCGTTGAGCCGCTGCGCCAGCTCTTTAAGGATGAGGTGCGCGCTTGTGGCGTGGCCTTGGGCCTGCCAGACAGCATGGTCTACCGCCAGCCTTTCCCGGGCCCGGGCCTCGGCGTGCGCTGCCTCGGCGCGATCACGCGCGACCGGTTGGAGGCCGTGCGGGAATCCGATGCGATTTTACGCGAGGAGTTTCACAATGCAGGGCTCGACAAAAAGGTGTGGCAGTATTTTACCGTCGTGCCGGATTTTAAATCCGTAGGCGTGCGCGATAATGCCCGCAGCTTTGAATACCCGGTGATCCTGCGCGCCATCAATACGGTGGATGCGATGACGGCGGAGATTGAGCGCATTGATTGGGCGGTGCTCGAAACGATCACCAAACGCATTCTAAGCGAGGTGGCAGGTGTTAATCGCGTGTTGTATGATATCTCACCAAAGCCTCCGGCGACGATTGAGTGGGAATAATCACAAAGATCCCGAAAACCTTGATACAAAAGGTCCCCGGGATTTTATATTTGAAAAGCGTAACAAAAACGTAGCATCTTTTTGGAAAAATTCATTTTTATGCGAGTTTGCGGATGCCGCCCGGATTGCGAAATCATTTTTGCAATACTTTTATAACACCTTGCAAGCAACAAGCATTTTGTAACAGACGAAATAGTTGCAAGCGGTTTTGCGGTAAAATGAATCATAAGCAAATCGGATTTCAGCCATCGCGGTTGAAATCCGATTTTTATTGCAAAGCAACGAGGTTTCGGGGTACGCTGAAGCGGATCGGGTTCCTATTTTGAATGTACCTATGTAAATCTTATAGCCTTTCAGTATAGTGATGACACGAAGGCAAACGGAACGAGTATCCGGCCAATGTTGATCAATAAGCTGTGGGTTTATTCTTTTGGCTGGCGGAGAGTCTAATAGAAAATGAAGGCATTACTGAGCAACGAAAGGCTGAAAATCCGATGCTTTGGATATAGCAAATGGAATCAATACCCCCATAGTTGAGCACAAGAAATTGTAGCTCATGCAATAGTCCACCGATCACATGGGCGGGTAGAGCTGCCGGGTTCTGCCTATCTTTCTGTTTTGATGTAACACGTAATCGCCACAAAAAAAACGAAAATTTATTTGCCATCATTTTAAGATACCAACCGCATGTATCTTGACAGGAAGAGCTACGTCTGATACAATACATACCAAAAGTATGTTAAAAAGGGGAGCGAGTGATGGCACGAAACAAATATCCGGAGGTAACGGTCGAACGGATCTTAGATGTATCGCAGCGCCTTTTCTTAGAAAAGGGGTATGACAATACAACGATTCAGGATATTGTTGATGAATTGGGCGGCTTATCAAAAGGCGCGATTTATCATCACTTCAAGTCCAAAGAAGAAATTATGGACGCAGTAGGTGACAGAATGTTTTTTGCGAACAATCCCTTTGAAGCTGTTCGCAAGCGTTCCGATCTGAATGGCCTGCAAAAGCTACGGGAGGTAGTTAGGCTGAATCAGTCAGACGAATCCCGCACCGACATGACTGTCCAATCGATTCCGATTACAAGAAATTCCCGGATTTTGGTGGAAATGATTGATTCCAACCGTCGCATTTTAACGCCATATTTTTTGGAACTGATAGAAGAAGGCAATCAAGATGGTTCCATACATACGGAATATGCTCATGAGATTGCGGAATTGCTTCCGTTGCTTACCAGCTTATGGCTGCTGCCATCAGTGTTTCCGGCTACAAAAAAGCAGATGAGGCGTAAATTTTATTTTCTCGGCGATATGCTGGAGAAGATGGGCGTCCCTCTGATGGACGATTCTCTTTATATTTTAGTGGATCAATTTTTTGATCAGATTCCTGAGTAAACATAGAATTGCCGAGAGGCAATTTTATTTTTAAAATATACATTCATTCAGGCGGTATTATAAAAAATACCGTTTTTTAGCCTAATTTACATACCGACGGATGGTATTATAAGCGATTTTCTTTCTAAAATATTGGAGGTAATATTTATGACTGAAAAAGAATTTGATCAAAAAGTGGAAGATATGGCTGCACGGTTTGAACGTGGGATAGAAGCCTCAGCGGCTAAACTCGAGAAAGGAGTAACCCACAAATACGGCGAGAGCCGCCTGTTCCGATTTACCATAAGAGGAATTTTCATAGCTGCCGAAATTGGACTGCTGATCGGTGGAAAAAGCCTTGTGGAAAAAGGACATAGAACTGCCGCAATCTGGTGTGTGGCCTTGGGCGCTGTGGGTTTTGCGGCGGAGCTGCTGCGAATCCTTGCATGCAGGAGGGAAAAATGAAACAAAAATTTTTAACCCGTAATTTTATCCTTTTGATTTTTGGGCAGGTTAGTTCGCTGATCGGGAATTTCACACTGAAATTCTCCCTTTCCATGTATGTGCTGGAGCAGACAGGCTCCGCGTCTGTTTTCGCGGGGCTTCTGGCTATGGCTCTGCTTCCTACCATTTTGCTCTCACCCTTTGGCGGTATCCTTGCAGACCGGGCAAACCGCCGCAACATTATGGTGGCACTGGATACCCTTTCCGGCCTATCCGTATTGGTTGCCTGCATTGTCATGCCTTTCGGCCACGATATTCTTATAATCGGGATTCTGTTGGTAATTCTCTCGATACTGGGAGCTTTTGAATCTCCTACGGTGCAGGCATGCATCCCGCAAATGCTGTCCGGGGATCATATTGTAAAGGGCAATGCGGTTATCAATCAGGTGGCGGCAATTGCCTCGCTGATTACTCCCTTCTTGGGAAGTGTATTTTACACGACATTTGGGATACAACCGGTATTTTATGCGGCAATGCTTTGCTTCTTTGTGACGGCGCTTTTTGAATGTTTTATCCGGCTGGATGATAAAGAGCCGAAACACAAGATGAAGATTAGGGCGATGGTAAAGGAAGATTTCTCGCTCAGTATGCGCTTTTTGTGCCGAGAACAGCCTGGTATTCTGAAGCTGCTTCTGCTGGCTGCACTGGTGAGCCTGTTTGTAGCGGGTACGGCTGTGGTAGGCTTTCCCTATTTGGTGCGAACAGTTTTGGGGCTTTCCGCCGAGCATTATGGTGTGGCTGAAAGCGCAATGGGGATTGCCGCAATTCTCGGAGGCCTGTTTGTGGCGGTGCTGGCAGGGAAGCTACGGCTGCGCCATCTTGCTGGCGTTTTTTTGTCCTTTGGAATCTGCCTGATTCTTTGCGGGATTGCCTTCTGGCTGCCGGTGGACGCTTTTACACAGTATATCATTTTGCTTTTGATGTTCTGTGCCTGCCAGTTTGGATGCAGTATTTTCTCCACCTATGCAATTTCCACGATTCAGGGGAGGACGCCGGAGCGCCTGATGGGCAAGGTAATGTCCTATGTGTTCACCCTTTCCATGTGCGCACAGCCGATCGGGCAGATGGTTTACGGGGCATTATTCGACCTGCTTTTTGACCGTGTCTACTGGGTGCTGGTTCCAAGTGGAATTTTTGTTTGCGTGATAGGATTCGCTTCGGCTGGTTTTTTTCAAAATTTTGAAAAGCAGGAAGCTTCTGCCCACACCAATCGTTAGAAGATAGAGAGAATATCGGATGAAATTATATTAGAACGAAAGGATCGGGAGCCCCTCGCCTTTGATGATATACTGTTGAAAGTAAGGCGCTGCTTACAGAAAAAATCTTGTAGTCAGCGCTTTTTAAGCTTCGCTTTCTGCTGTTTCCAAATTGCTTTGCAGCGTGTTTAAAAACAGCTCTGATGCTTTTGTGAGCACCTGGTATTTCTTCCAAACCACGCACAGTCCAGCCTGTAGGGTAGGGATTAAGGGGCGAAAGCAGAGGTTGCCACCCTGTGTGTTGATAATTTTATCCAGCGTAATGGCGTAACCAAGCCCCTCATCCACCAAGATTGATCCGTTATAAAGCAAACTATAGGTTGCCACGATATTCAGATCGGCTTCCTCCCGCTTCAGCCACATAGACAGGGCGCTTCCCGCTCGGTGCTGGCGAGAGAGAATCAGCGGCTTATCCCATAAATCCTTTGGGCCTATGGCCTCTTTCTTGGCCAATGGCGCATCTCGGCGCATTAACACCCCCCAAGTGTCTTTTTGAGGAATACGCAGGTATTGATATTTGGATAAATCCTTTGGATCAAAAAGCAGGCCAAAGTCGATCAATCCCTTGTCCAGCTCCTCCGTAACATTCGCGGAATCCCCACTGGAGATATGAATACGGATTTGTGGGTGCTCCTGCTGTATTTGGCCGGCTGCCCTTGCAAGGTGGCGAATGGCATCTGTTTCTCCCGCGCCGATATGGATATCTCCGGCGATTGCCTCGTCGTTCAGGGTGATTTCCCGTTCTGCTTTCTGCACTAGATTAACGATTTCTTCGGCCCGCTTGCGCAAAATCATGCCCTCCTCCGTGAGGGTGATTTTGCGGTTCCCGCGGAGGAAAAGCTGCTTTCCCAATTCTTCCTCCAGGTCTTTCAGCTGGCGGGAGAGAGTGGGCTGTGATAGGTGCAGGTATTCGGCCGCTCCGGATACGCTCTGTTCCCTTGCCACAGCGAGAAAGTATTGCAGCACACGTAATTCCATCATTCATCTATCCTTTCGCAGGGGCTGGACTTCGTCTGGTTTTGACAAAGCCAATGTTCAGTGTGAAAAAGTATGACTTTTGTGTAAATCGAGCTCTTGTTGTGTGTAGTATAGCACATATTGATATAGATAAAAAGCATAGTTTGATATCTAATATAAGTATTTGCTATTTCATAACGCCCTGTATTATACTGGATATCGGAAAAAATACAGCGTTTTGCGGGGTGAATGAGATCAAAAAGACGGTAGCGTTTTTGTGGATAGCAGGTTTGCTCTTTTTGATGTGTGGCTGCGGTAGCCGCCAGGCACCGCAGCCGGGGGCGTCTATTGCCGCGATTGGAAACAGCGAACAATCGGCTTTGCAGGAAACCATCAGCGGACCGGAGAAAGTGCCTAAAACAGAGGAGAATAAACCAATGAAAATTCAGGTGCAGGCAGGCGAGCACGTTATTGTGTATGCATTAAACAACAGCCGCGCCGCCAAAGCATTGTATGCACAGCTGCCTTTGCGGACAACTGTAGAAAATTTTAGCACCAATGAAAAGGTGTTTTATCCGCCGCAAAAACTTTCCATCGCCGGCGCGCCGTTCGTAGATGCGCAAAAGGGAACGCTGGCGTATTATGCTCCGTGGGGCGATGTGGTGATGTTCTATGACAAGGGAAGCGGCTTGTATGAACTGGGGAGAGCGATTTCCGGCATTGATGAAATTGAAAAGCTTGCAGGCGCGATCACTGTGACGGCGGTTGATTGATTTCGGCAAGAAAGGCTCTGTATTGATAAGCTTATAATCAGGGCCTAATCGGCTTGCAAGAGGCACATTATCAGAAGGCTGGCTCAAAATTTTTCTGCGCCAAAACCATCTAAGTGAGGAGTGGCCATAACAATGAAATTCATAGAAAACCAAACCTTTGATAGGGAGCGTGCGCTTTATGGGGAGCGGAATCTCCATTTGAAGCGGTGCACCTTTGACGGCCCGGCAGATGGCGAAAGCGCCTTAAAAGAGTGCTGCGGCATTCAGGTAGAGGACTGCTTGTGTAATCTGCGCTATCCTTTTTGGCATGACCATGGCCTGAAGATCAGCGGCACTGAGCTGACGCCCCATTGCCGCGCCGCGCTGTGGTATTCGGATCATGTGGAGATCACTGGAAGTAGGCTCCACGGAATCAAGGCATTGCGAGAATGCAGCGAGGTCACCATGGAGGACTGCCGCATCGTTTCGGCTGAATTTGGCTGGTGTGTGCGGAAACTAAAGATGCTCCGCTGCTCCGCCGAGAGCGAATATTTTATGATGCGCTCGGAGGACCTGCAATTTTTTGATGTGCGGCTCAAGGGAAAATACTCCTTTCAATACACAAAAAACATGACCTTGGAAAACTGTGTGCTGGATACGAAGGACGCTTTCTGGCATGCCGAACAGGTAACGGTAAAAAACAGCATCATCAAGGGCGAATACCTAGCCTGGTATTCCAGTGGGGTAACGTTTATCCACTGCACCATCATTGGTGCACAGCCCTTCTGCTATTGCAAAAATTTAAAACTGGTGGATTGCAAAATGGTGGATACTGACCTCTGCTTTGAAAAGTCGGAGGTCAACGCAACCATCACCACGCCGGTGATCAGCATAAAAAATCCACTTTCCGGCACAATCTGTGCCCCCTCTGTGGAGAAGATCATAATGGACGACCCAAATGCAGCAGGGGAAATTGTGCTTGAGGAGCAAGAAAACGGCAAAATGGAAAGCAAGCCCTGCGCTTGAGCAAGGGGCGACGAGCAATTTTCATGTTCCATCTTAGCCGTCCACAGGACAAAAGTGATAAAAGGTATCTTATAGAAAGAGGGATTTTAAATGAGCAAGAATGTTTTGGTGATATCAACCAGCCCCCGCAGGAATGGTAATTCCAAGCTGTTGGCAGATGCATTTGCCAACGGCGCAAGGCAGGCTGGCAACAGCGTTGAAAATATTTCACTCCATGATAAAACCATCTGCTTTTGCAAGGGCTGCCTTTCCTGCCAAAAATCACAACGGTGCGTGATTCATGATGACGCAGATACTATTGCACAAAAAATGCACGCCGCTGATGTGCTCGTGTTTGCTACCCCAATTTATTATTATGGGATGAGCGGACAGATGAAAACGATGTTGGATCGTGGCAATCCCCTATATGCTTCTGACTATGCTTTTCGGGAGGTTTATCTGCTGGCCGCCGCGGCGGAGGAAGAAGAGCATACAATGGATGGCGCGGTCAACGGCCTGAGAGGCTGGCTCGCCTGTTTCCCCAAGGCACGCCTGGCAGGAACGGTGTTTGGAGGCGGCGTGGATGTGGCGGGCGCCATCAAAGAACACCCCGCTTTACAAAAAGCTTATGAAATGGGCATGGCGGTTTCGAATGGCTGAACGATTAGATCCGTGGGGTAGCTTCTACCAAAACCTGATTGACGCCGGGTGTAGCCAAGCGACGGCACAGCAATGTGTGGCTTTGGCGAGAGGCGAAAAAAAGGCCGATCTACTGCGGCTTCTTTCCCATCATCGAGCGGCTCTGCTGGATGCTGTGCATGCAAACCAGAAAAGGATTGATTGCCTCGATTATTTGCTTTATCGAATCGGCAAAGAGGGCGCGGATAGAAGATAAATGCTTATGCTCCAAAAAACCTTTTACATTCCCGATCGCTACTCCCGGTGTACACCGAGGGTGGCAATAAGAGATTGCTTGAAAGCGCGCGCTGTAACTTGATTTTCCGCGTTATATCGGTTATAATGAAAAAAATTAAAGTAGAAATAGATGATGCTGAAAATCGGATGATCCATCCTGCATGGATGGTTCAGATTGTGCAAATACCACGAGCAAAACGCCTATGAAAGCGCACGGTTTGCAGGAGTGGGTGCGAATCATCTTTTCAGAATGACCCCGGAGCACCGCAAAGGTGCGGCGCCCGGGGGTTTTTCCGTGGTTGTGGAAGAAATGGTGGGGAAAGGCGAACGTTTTTCCTTGCAGAGAAAGGTTGGTCATATGAATGAGCATGCAGCAGATCGGTTTTGACAACGACAAATACCTCAAAATGCAGTCCGAGCATATTCAGCACCGGATCGCACAGTTTGACAACAAACTATATTTGGAGCTGGGTGGTAAGCTGTTTGATGACTATCACGCCTCGCGCGTGCTGCCTGGATTCAAGCCGGACAGCAAGATTAATATGCTCCTTAAGCTCAAAGAGCAGGCTGAAATCGTGATCGTGATCAACGCCGCCGATATCGAAAAGAGTAAGGTGCGCGGCGATCTCGGCATTACCTATGACGCGGATGTGCTCCGCCTCATTGACGCTTTCCGCGGCGTGGGGCTCTTTGTGGGCAGCGTTGTCATCGCCCAATATGCCGCGCAGCCGATGGCGGATAAATTTCGCAATATGCTGGACAAGCTCGGCGTGCCGGTCTACCTGCATTATCCGATCGAGGGTTATCCAAACAATATCCCCCTCATCGTCAGCGAAGAGGGGTTTGGCAAGAATGAGTATGTTGAAACCAGCCGCCCGCTGGTGATCGTCACGGCGCCCGGCCCCGGCAGCGGGAAAATGGCGACCTGCCTTTCCCAGCTCTATCACGAGCACAAGCGGGGGATTAACGCCGGTTATGCCAAATTTGAAACCTTCCCGGTGTGGAACCTCCCGCTGCGCCATCCGGTCAATTTGGCGTATGAGGCTGCAACGGCCGACTTAAACGACGTTAATATGATCGACCCCTACCATTTGGAAGCCTATGGCGAAACCACTGTCAATTATAACCGCGATATTGAGGTTTTTCCCGTGCTGAATGCCATTTTTGAGCGCATCGCGGGGGAGAGCCCCTATAAATCGCCCACGGATATGGGCGTCAATATGGCTGGCAACTGTATCATAGAGGACGATGTTTGCCGCCGTGCCTCCGAGCAGGAGATCATCCGCCGCTATTACCACGCTCTGTGCGATCAAAAGCAGGGCCGGGTGGATGAAGCGGCTGTTTATAAAGTGGAGCTTTTGATGAATCAGGCAGGCGTTTCAACGCATGATCGCGCCGTTGCCTCCTCCGCGCTCGCCCGCGCGGAGGAGACAGGGCTGCCTGCCTCCGCGATCGAGCTGCCGGACGGACGCATCATCACCGGCAAAACTTCCCCGCTGCTCGGCGCATCCGCCGCTGTGCTGCTCAACGCGCTGAAAGCGCTCGGCGGCATCCAACACGACATTTTGCTGATTTCCCCTATTATTATAGAGCCGATTCAAAATTTGAAAACCAAGCATTTGGGAAATCATAACCCCAGGCTGCACTCCGACGAGGTGCTCATCGCTCTGTGCATCAGCGCGGCGACGAACCCAACTGCCGAACTCGCCATGAAGCAGCTAGCAAAGCTCAAGGGGTGTGAAGCGCATTCCTCGGTGATTCTCTCGCAGGTGGATGATTCCGTTTTTCGCAAGCTGGGGATGAACCTGACATGTGAGGCGCGATATCAAAGCCAAAAACTCTACCACAAATGACCCAATGAAGGCCCGGCTTGTCTGGCTGCTCTTCATTGCTGATAGAATCAGTCAGGCGGCCGCCAAGCGTTCAGCTTTGCGGCCGCCTCTCTTTTCATAAATATATTGCCACCAAATATAGCAATAGGAGGAAACAGATATGGATACAAAATTTATCTTTGTCACAGGCGGCGTCGTTTCAGGGCTCGGCAAAGGGATTACGGCCGCTTCTCTCGGCCGTCTTTTAAAAGCTCGTGGCCTAAAGGTCACTGTTATGAAGCTGGATCCTTACCTAAACGTTGACCCCGGCACGATGAATCCGATGCAGCACGGCGAGGTTTTTGTTACGGACGATGGGGCGGAAACAGATCTCGATCTGGGGCATTATGAGCGCTTTATTGACGAGAGCCTATCGCAAAACAGCAATCTAACCTCCGGGCGTGTCTTTTTTCAGGTTATCAGCGATGAGCGTAAAGGAATTTACGGCGGGCAGACCATCCAGGTGATTCCACACATCACCAATGAGATCAAGCGGCGCATTGCTCTGAATACGGAGGCTGATGTGGTATTCGTAGAGATCGGCGGCACGGTGGGCGATATTGAGGGCCAGCCCTTCTTGGAGGCAATCCGCCAGTTTGCGCAGGAGCATGGGCGGGAAAACTGCATGTTTATCCATGTGACATTGATTCCCTACCTGAGCGCCTCCATGGAGCTGAAAACTAAGCCCACACAGCACAGCGTAAAGGAGCTTTTGGGCCTCGGCATCCGGCCGGATGTGATCGTATGCCGGTGCGAGCACCCAATTGACAGCCATATCCGTGAGAAAATCGCGCTGTTTTGCAATGTGCCGAAGAAACATGTGATTGAAAACCGTGATATGCCCACGCTCTATGAGATTCCACTTGCTCTGGAAAAAGAGGGCCTGGCGGAGATTGCAATCAGGCAGTTGCACTTGAAATGCGGCGCGCCGGATCTTACAGACTGGGTAGCGATGGTGGAGCGCAACCGCCATCTGGGCCGGGCAGTGGACATTGCGCTGGTGGGCAAGTATGTGGAGCTGCACGATTCCTACCTCTCTGTTGCTGAGGCGCTCAAGCATGGAGGCATTGAAAATGATGCGCAGGTGCGCATCCATTGGTTGGACAGCGAGCGGATCACGCCGGAAAACGTGGAGGAGACCTTTCAAGGCATCGATGGAATTCTGGTGCCCGGCGGCTTTGGCACACGTGGGGTGGATGGAAAAATCCAGGCGGCAAAATTTGCGCGGGAGCAGAAAGTTCCGTATTTTGGAATTTGTCTTGGCCTGCAAATTGCGATCATCGAGTTTGCGCGCAACGTGCTGCGTATGGAAGGGGCAAGCAGTACGGAATTCAACCCGGACACGCCCTATCCGGTGATCGATTTAATGCTGGATCAAAAGGACGTATCCGACTTGGGCGGAACGATGCGCCTGGGGCAATATCCATGCGTATTGCAGGAGGATAGCAAGGCCTATGCCGCCTATGGGCGGCAGCTTATCTTTGAGCGCCATCGCCATCGCTATGAGGTAAACAACGACTACCGCGATCGATTGGAAAAGGGCGGCATGCGGCTGTGCGGCGTTTCGCCTGATAAGCATATTGTCGAGATGATTGAGCTTGTGGATCATCCGTGGTTCCTCGCATCTCAAGCGCATCCGGAGTTCAAGTCCCGGCCCAATAAGCCGCATCCGCTTTTTTCCGGCTTTATCGGTGCGGCGCTAGGGCATAGGAATATGGAAAAATAAGCAATCTGCATAAATTTGTTTTATTGCAATATGATGATAGAGGGCGATGCTATAATGAAACAACCAAAACAGCCCATGGAAATGAGGAAGGCCCTATGAACGCTACGCGAAAACTGATTGCACCGATTATCATTACGATCGTGTGTATTTTAGCGCTGATCGCATATATGGGCATTGTGTTTGCAGCCTCCATCCCAATTTGGCTGAAAGCGGCGGGCGCGGTTGCGCTGCTAGTGCTGGTTGGCGTGGCGGTTTATGTATTGTTTGAACGAATTCAAGAAGTCAGGAGCGGTGAAGAGGGTGATCTTGGTAAATACTGATTATATCAGCGGCAAGGAGCTGGATATGCTGGGCCTGGTAAAAGGAAGCACGATCCAGACGAAAAATATCGGGCGCGATATTACCCAGAGCTTTAAAACGCTTGTGGGCGGCGAACTGAAGGCATATAACGAAATGATGAGCGAAGCGCGTGCGCTTGCGACAAAACGCATGGTCGAGGAAGCCGAGGCGCTGGGCGCTGATGCAATTGTTAACATCCGCTATGCTTCCTCTGCGATTATGCAGGGAGCCGCAGAAGTCATTGCATATGGCACGGCGGTGCGTTTTCGGTAAACCAAATAAGGAAGATACGAACGGTATTTAAAAACTGCTGCGAAATCGATTGTGTTTCGCGGCGGTTTTTTTTGGCATTGTTTCTTTCGAAAATATGTGATATTATATCAATAATTTACATGGAATTGAAAAATAAACATACTATTTGAATAAATGGCGGTGAATGATGGTAGAAGATTTTAAAAATTTTACGCAGTATAAGCGTGAAACGGCGCCGGTCAATATTTGGATGGTGGGGGAGACTTATTGCGACGAAGGCTTCCGAATTGAACGCAGTGAATCTGACCTGATGGCGCTTGAATTCATTATCAGCGGGGAAGGCACGCTGGAGATTGATGGACAGACGCTTCATCCCCTTGAGAACGACGTGTTTTTTTTGCGCAAGGGGAGCAGACATCGGTATTACGCGGATCGTGAAAACCCATGGCATAAATATTGGGTGGTGTTCGATGGCCCCGTAATGCAGGCCTGTGCGGAAAACTATCTGCCAAAGGATACTTACCTGTTTCACGATTGCAATAATTTGCAGTATTTTCAGGAGATTTTTCGCCTGTCAAGGGATATTGTTGTCTATGAGCAGATGGCGTCTGAGATCACTGTGCAGCTGATGAAAATATTTGTCAGTTTGCATAACCGCTCTTTTGGAGAATCCCAGTCGCTCGCAGAGCAACTTCGGCACAGACTTGATGCGAGCATAGAAAAAACGTTTTCTCTGGATCTTTTATGCGAGGAGTTTAATTATTCCAAAAACTATCTGATCCAGGTTTTTAGAGCGCAATACGGTGTTACACCCTATCAGTATTATCTCAATGGGAGGGTGGAAGCAGCGAAAATGCTCCTGCAAAATACAGGGATGCCGATAGGAGAGATTGCGGCCCGTTTAGCATTTGAGGATCAGCAATATTTTGCAACGCGCTTCAAGCGGGCGACGGGTTATGCACCTATGAAGTTTCGTAAAATGTTCCAGAAATGAGCGGCCGCTCAGTGTGACTTTTTAAATATATAATGTGATATTTTCTATTATTTGCACTGCTTATTCGTGATATTTTAATTATATAAACAAAAACGAGGGGGAGAAATCAAATTGGAACAGCCTTTTCGATTCTTCGTTGTAACGGATACGCATTATTTTGAAAACGATCTGGGTGCGAGCGGGGAGGCATATGAAAAAAGGAGCGCGACCGATCAAAAATGCATTGCAGAAACGGGCGCAATTATTGATGCGGGGTTTTCCCAATTGCTAGAAGATCATGATACGCAAACGGTGCTGATTCCAGGCGATTTGATTTTTAATGGGGAGAAGGAGAGCCACCGTGGCTTTCTAAAAAAGCTGCAAAGACTGCAAGCGAATGGGAAAAAAATCTATTTGATCACCGCGAAGCACGATTTTAACGATGCCCCCGTAGGTTATGTGGGCGATCATGAGGTGCCGGTTGAGGGCACGGCGCGGGAGGAACTGTATGCGCTTTATTATGAGTTCGGCTTTTCCACTGCGATCAGCGAGCATCGCAGGACACTATCTTATGTGGCGCAGCTTGCAGACGGCGTCCGGCTTCTAGCGCTCAACTGCGATGGGGATGGCGAGGGCTTTACCGGCTTTGACGCGGAGCAGATGGAGTGGATCCTCCGCCAAATTGCGGATGCAAAGGAGAGTGGGAATTTTATTTTTGCAATGACGCATTACCCTGTGCTGCCTGGTTCGCCCGTGATGGAGCTGATCGGAGATGCGAAAATAGATCATTGGCAAAAAACGGCGGATACGCTGGCCGATGCCGGTCTCAATCTGATTTTTACAGGCCATATGCACATGCAGAGCATCACCAAGCGCGTTTCACAGCAGGGGAATCCCCTCTATGATATTTGCACGGGCTCCTTCGTAGGGTGCCCATGCGCCTACCGAAAGGTAACGTTCCTGCCGGACGGCAACGTTCAAATCCAATCGGAAACCATCCGGGATTTTGATTGGGAGAAGGGCGGCCGCACGGCGCAGGAATATTTTAAGTGGCGCTTTGATCGGATGATTACGGATATTCTCGATGCGATGGCGGATGATTTTGAGTTTTTTATGAGCCGCCTCGGCGGGGCTAAGCCGAACCAGAAGCTGCGGCTTCCGGTAAAGCTTGCCGGGAAGCTGCTTCAAAGGCTAACGCTCGGCGGAGTAGGCAGGCTCTTTTTTGTGCATGTTGATCCCTCTCTACGCCATGTGCTGCTTAGGGATCAGGCAGTGGAGCTGGTGCGGAATATCTTTGTGGGGAACGAGCCCTATGTGCAAGGCACGCCGCTCTATGAGGCAATGGATCGGTTGCTCGGCCGCCTTTCCCCCATCCTGCATGTGGTGGAGAAAAAGGTGGGGAATCCGACGCTTTCTGATCTGCACGCATTTGTTTTGTCGCTGATCGGGGATGAAAACCAGATAGATGATGAGGCGGTTTTACCGATCGGCTGGATCAAAGAATAAAAAGGGAGAGATTCGATGGAAAACACCATTCAAAGCGCTCCGGCGCAGCAGAAAAAGCATGTATCCAATCAAGAGTTCGTCCTTTTCCTAATCAGCGTATTTTTCTACACAAACATGACCGGTATGGTCAACGGTTACCGTCAGGCATATCTTGTCAATGTGCTGCGGCTGGATAGCGGCAGCGTTTCGCTGATTAACGCGATCTGCGGTATCCTGGGTTTTGCGCTGAGCTTCTTTTACGCAATTATTATGGATAACCGAAAAAAGAGCAAGCTCGGCAAATTCCGTCCACTTGGCCTTGCGTCGGCGGTGCCGATGGGCATTTTAACCGTGATGATGTTTGTCACGCCCCAAATGCCGCTTCCTATCATGATCGCCTATCTCTGCACGGTGCAGCTGCTTCAGGGCGCGGCATCCTATTTTGGAAACAGCGTGAATATGGTTGGCGTTGTGATGACGCCTAACACGCAGGAGCGTGATAAGATTCTGTCCTTCCGAGGGATTTCGAGCGCAATTGGGAACTCGGCCCCGCTTGTGATTGTGCTTGTGATCGGCCTGCTGCGCAAGCCCGGCATTATCCAGACAGAGGCGATGATGTATATTGTTTCCGCCGCGCTGTGCGGCCTGGTCGGCACACTCTCTATGCTGGCGGGTATGAAAGCGGTGCGCGAGCGTATCGTTTATAGCGAGAAGCGGGAAAACCCGCTTTTAGGCTTCCGTGATGTGATCGGCAACAAATATGCAATTCTGGTGCTGATTAGCGAATTCTTAAAGAATTTCCGCCAGATTGCAAATTACATGGGCATTTTCCTGGCTGTGGCGCTGTTGGGCGACCCGAGCAAGTTTATTCTGTTTGGCCTGCCGACCGGCATCGGCACCTTCGTCGGCATGCTGATTGTTAATGCGCTGCTCAAAAAGTTTACCAGCAAGCAGATTTATATTGCATCCGGCGTTTATTCCGTGCTGGCGAACGGTGCCGCGTTTGCCACGGGGATTCTTTGCTTCAACCACCCCGAGCAATCCTCTTTGACCGTTCTGTTTGTGGTTTGCCTTTTCCTCATTGGCTTGCAGTTTGGCGCGTCCAATTTGCTGCCGAGCATGTTCCAGGCAGATATTCTGGAGGATATTGAGCTCAAAACAGGCAAGCGGCTGGATGCGAGCCTCGGCTTTATCATCAGCGCAGGTTCCTCGCTCAGCGGCTTGATCGCACAGTCCCTCTCGCCTCGTATTCTGTATGGCGATCACTCGATCATCCAATATATCCAGCCGGTAGATCAGATGGTTGATGGCGTAATGCAGACGGTTTATCAAACACAAGCCTATGATACAAAGGTGAAGCTCTTGTTCTTCTACACACTGTTCCACGGCATGATGATGCTGCTGGCGGGGCTCCCCTTCTTCCTTTACAAGCTGACGGGTAAGGAGCGCGACCGCGTGCATGAGGAAGTTTTGCGCAGGCGCGAAGCGCTTGGCGAAGAGCTCGGCGTCACGAAAGGCGAGGAAGAGGTTCGTTGATTTCATCCTATGTGATAGGCGCGTTGCAGGGGTGGCGAAGAAGCCTGATGAAGCCGTGTGAATGGATGGAAAAGCAGTGTGGCAGGAAAAAATGAGCGCCGAGAGTCGCCGCCCTTCTGCATTGACAACTAGAGGTGTTTGTTGATGATTTAGGTAGAGCATGGAAGGTCAGACGGCGGATATCCTGACGATCCCAGTTTGATGCCGATTAGCAGTTATTTTTTCGTTCGAAAGGGAGAGAGCCAATGCGCCTTGTTGAGAAAATTGCTGAGAAGATGTGGGAGAACACCGCCAAATCGGATGCGAAACGCATCGCGTTGCAGAAGCCCACGCCGGGGATCACGCAGGTGACGGACATCGCCTACCTGCCGGATGGGCATCGCGGCCATCTGCTGGACGTTTACTATCCGGAGGGCACGGCCGAACCGCTGCCGGTGGTGATCGATATCCACGGCGGCGGGCTGATGTACGGCTATAAAGAGCTCAATAAATACTATAACCTTGCCATCGCCTCGCGGGGATTCACCGTGATTAGCCTGAGCTACCGGTTGGCGCCGGAGGTGCTGTTCCCGGAGCAGGTGCGCGATATCCTAGCCGCCTTTCGCTGGATTGCGGCGCATGGCGCGGAATACCCTTGCCAAATGGAAAATCTCTTCCTGACGGGGGATTCGGCGGGTGGCCTGCTCGCAGCGTATACAGCATTGGTGAATGAAAGCGTGGACCTTCAACGGATTTATGGCACGCAGGGCTCGGGGCTGCGTTTCAATGCCTTGGGCCTTACCTCCGGCATGTTTTTGACGACGCGTGGGGCGATGAAGATTTTGCGCTCCACCATCTTCGGGGCGGATTACCACAAGCAGGCCTTTTATGCCTGCATGGATTTTGCAAATCTGACGGAAACGGCAAAGCTTCCACCCTGCTATCTTGTTACAAGCCGGCAGGATTTCATCCGATCGCATACGCTCGATTTTGAACGGCGGCTCACGGCAAAAGGTGTGCCGCATCAACTGCATGACTGGCCAAAAGGGATAAAAGAGCGCCCGCTTCAGCATGTGTTCAGCGTGGCGTATCCGGAGTGGCCGGAGAGCAGGCAGACGATTGATGAAATGACGGCATTTTTTATGCGATATGCAAAGATACCGGTGGTTGTAGGCTCACAAGATTAAAACGAATGAGATGGTGCGTGTGGGGGATGCTGCTTTTGACTCAGAGTTCTGCCGGGTGGAGTACCGGATGGCGGACAGCGTGGTGTTTTTGGCATGGAAAAATTTTGCCGCTTGGAGGATTATCGCAGGCCCGCGCACTTTGAACTGGAACTCCTCCAAGAGCACCCGGGCTGCTTTCTTGTGATCGCCGCGCGCAACGGCTTTGAGGACGATCCGGCGGATGTGGAATGGGGCTTCTCTTTTTTGCTTCCGGAGATGGCTGAGGCAAGCTGCCAAGGCGTGGCATTCCTTATGGCGGAAGTGAGCGCGATCGAAGAATAAAAAGAAGAAATGGATTTTTGGATGCGGGAATGTTCACGCTATTTCCCTGTGAAGAAGGCGAGCAGCTATGTAGAGGCTGTTAGGCAATTGAAAGCATAACAACAGGGTATAAATGGCGTTGCTTTGATGGCCGTTTTGCAGTGGGAATTGGCGTGGGGCGCTGCTGTTTATTGTAGAATAAAAATAATAATCAAATAGGTATTTATAATAAAAACAGCCATGCGCCCGTTTGGGCATGCATGGCTGCTTTGTTGCATTAAGGAAGCATGGTGAAATGAGGATGAACTGCGGCGCAGGCAGCGCGGCGCCCTAATCCTTTTCGTATCGTGATAAGAATGCCTTTGTCCTGTCGTTTTTCGGGTGGTTGATCACCTCGTCCGGCGTGCCCTCTTCCGCGATAACACCGCCATCCATGAAAACGATGTAATCCGCCACATCACGCGCAAAGGCCATCTCGTGCGTGACGATTACCATCGTCATATGCTCTGCCGCAAGCGAGCGGATCACCTTGAGAATTTCGCCTGTTAGCTCCGGGTCGAGCGCGCTGGTGGGCTCATCGAAGAAAAGCACCTGCGGGTTGAGCGCCAGGGCGCGCGCGATGGAAACACGCTGCTGCTGGCCGCCGGAGAGCTGGCAGGGATAGGCCTTTTCTTTATCAGCCAAACCCATTTTGCCGAGCAGCTCACGGGCTTTTTCCTGCGCCTGCTTTTTATCTATCCCAGCGATCACCTGCGCCTCCGTAATGTTTTTCAGCACAGAGAAATGCGGGAACAGGTTAAAATTTTGAAAAACAAGGCCGAATTTTGAACGGATTTTTTTGAGAGTCGTTTTATCGGCATATACCGTTTTTCCATGCTCATCCATATGCACCAGCACGTCTGCCCCATAGCAAATTGTGCCTTCGTCGACCGTTTCAAGCATCGTCGCACAGCGCAGCAGTGTTGATTTGCCGGAGCCGGAAGGCCCGATAATGGCGACGACCTGCCCCTTCTCCACATGCAGGGAGATATCTTTCAGGACCTCCAGGCCGCCGAACCCCTTACGCAGGTTGTTGATGGTGAGCAGCTCTTCCATAGAAATGTTCCTTCCTTTCTGACAGCCGGGGAATTGCACCGGTTCCGGGGAAGCTGGGGCTTCCGCCTTTGGCGGGCAGGCACAACGCTCGTTTGAAAGAAGTGTGAAAGCTTTTTTCAAACGGCTCCCTCTTTATTTATAGTAGTTAAGCGATTTTTCGACGCGCTCCATGATAAAAGCAACCACATAGTTTGCGATGTAGTAAAACACGCCGGCAACAAAGAATGGGATAACAGAGGATTGCGAAGTGGCAAGCATCTTTGCGGCCGTAAACATCTCCACAACGGAAATGGAGAAGGCAAGAGAGGTATCCTTCACCAGCGTAATGATTTCATTGGTAACAGAAGGCAGGATGTTTTTTGCCACCTGCGGCAGAATGATGCGCAGGAAAGTCTGGCTTCTAGTGAAGCCCAGCACCTGGGCCGCCTCATATTGACCAACGGGCATCGATTCAATGCCGCCGCGGTAGATCTCCGCAAAATAGGCCGCGTAGTTGAGAACGAAGCCGACGATTGTGGCGATAAAGCGGTAATTATCCGGCAACGTAACCTCCCAATTCAATTTAACAATCAGGAACCCTGGCGCAAAATATACCACCATGAGTTGCAGCATCAGTGGCGTCCCGCGCATAACACTGATAAAAAATCGTGTCAGCCAGCTCAAAGGCTTTATTTTTGACATGCGCCCAAAAGCGACCAAAAGGCCCAACGGCATGCTCAGCACCAGCGTCAGGAAAAAGATGGCGCCCGTCGTCAAAAAGCCCTCCCCAAGTTGGGTGAAGATCGCCTGCATATTGACCTCGGCCGACAGTAAAACTGGAATCGGCATGGAATAACATCCTTCCTTTAATGCGATAAAACTGCTACGAAAAGTGATAATACTACTGTAGTAGCGTGATAATACGGTATAGTATAGCAAAAAAAACGGCGGGAAGCAACCGTTCCCGCCGTTTTTCATTTGGATCTGTTAGGAATTGGAGACCGTAACATCCTTGCCGAACCACTCTTTTGAAATTTTGGAGAGCGTTCCGTCCTTCGCCATGGCGTCGATCTGAGCCTGCACCTTATCACGCAGCTCGGTGTTCCCCTTGAGGAAGCCAACGGCATATTCCTCTTCTGCGAGGGCTTCTTCCAGCACCTTGTAGTTACCACCCTGTTTTGTGATGTTGTATTGGGCAACAATTTCGTCCATCAATACGGCGTCCACAGAGCCCATCTTCAACTCGTTAAGCGCATCGAGGTTGGTGCTGGTCGTCAGCACTTTGCCGAGAGAGGCTTTGAAATCCGCCTTTGCGTTCAGCGCCTTTTCCGCGCTGGAATCTAGCTGAAGCGCCAGCTTTTTGCCCTTGAGGTCGTCAAGCTTGGTGATCTTGGAGTTGTTGAGCACAACGATCACCTGCTGGTTTTTCATGTAGGGCTTGCTCCAGGTATAGTCATTTTCACGGCCGGTCATTGTGAATCCATTCCAAATCAGGTCGATATTCCCGTTTTTTAGCTCGGCGTCCTTGGAGTTCCAATCGATCGCCTGAAGTTTAATATCCATATTCAGGCGCTTGGCAACCTCTTTTGCAAGGTCAAGATCAAATCCCACATAGTTACCATTGTCATCTTTAAAGCCCATCGGGGGGAATTCTGCGTCGAAGCCGACGGTTAGAGTGCCGTTTTTGGCGGCGTTCGTGCCGCCTTCCCCTGCGGGGTCTGTGTTATCCCCTCCAGTGCAGGATGCAAGGCCCAGCGTTAACACAACCATCACGGCTGCCAGTGCGAGGGCGATGATTTTTTTCTTCATGTTGTCTCCTCCATTTTTTATGTTGCGTTTTCCACAGCTGGGATGAGCCAAACCGTGGCTTTTTACAGCGGTATTGTAGCATATTACCATGCTAAAGTAAAGCCTTTTTTCTGAGATTTTCATAGTGCTTTCCAACCAGCAAAAACCATTTGCATGTACCCCTGAAATGATGTATACTAAAGTATCATTATCCTGCGGCTAATTGTCTTTTTTACATGATGAAAACAGTGCGCCGCTTTGCGCTGCGCCGGGCCGCAAAAAAGGGAGGAACCCTTACGCTGGCTTATCTTGATAACAGCGCCACCACCCGCGTTTGCGAGGAGGCGGCACAGGAGATTTTATATACCCTTACAGAGGGCTATGGAAACCCATCCTCCCTCCATGCCAAGGGCTTTGAGGCTGAGCGGCTGCTCAGGCAGGCTCGTGAGCGCGTGGCAGGGCGCATTGGTTGTGCGCCGGAGGAAGTGCTTTTCACCTCCGGCGGGACGGAAGCGAACAACCTGGCCGTTTTTGGCGCGGCACAGGCGCTTGCACGCCGGGGCCACAGGATTGTGACGACGGCGATCGAGCATCCAAGTGTGGAAAAACCGATGCGGGAGCTGGAGCGGCAGGGGTTTGAGGTGATTTTCCTCCCCGCTGGAGAAGATGGTAAGGTGCGCAGGGAAGATCTTTTTGAGGCGGTCAATAGCGATACTATTTTGGTCAGCATGATGGCGGTCAACAATGAGGTCGGCTCCCTCCAACCATTGGATGCTGTGCGTGGGGCCATTAAGCGGGCGGGAGCGCCCGCACTGTTCCACTGCGATTGCGTGCAGGGGTTCGGCAAGCTGGAAGTAAAGCCTGCTGCGCTTGGCATTGATTTGATGACGGTCAGCTCCCACAAGATCCACGGCCCTAAGGGGGCTGGCGCCCTTTATATCCGCCGCGGCGTGCGGGTGAAACCGCGTGTTTTCGGCGGCGGGCAGGAGAAAGACCTGCGCCCCGGCACGGAGGCAATGCCTGCGCTTGTCGGCTTTGGGGCGGCCTGTGCGGCGCTGCCGGAGGTGAAGGCGGGCCTTGCGCATGCCACGGAGCTTCGGGGATATTTGCTGGAGCAGATCGGCGGTCTGCGCGGCATTACGCTGAATTCCCCACCGGATGCGCTGCCCTATATCGTTAACCTGTCGATCCCCGGCCTGCGTTCCGAGCCGGTGCTCAACCTCCTCTCGGAGATGGGGGTATATGTATCAAGCGGCTCCGCATGTGCGAAAGGGCACAAAAGCCCGGTGCTCACGGCGCTCGGCTTGCCGGATACGCGCATCGACAGCGCGCTGCGCATCAGCTTTTCCCGCTTTACAACCCCACAGGAAATTGACGCACTGGTAGCGGGGATCAAACGAGTGCAGCAGGTGCTCAGAAGAATTTGAGTATTCAGATCGATACATGGCGCTGCAAATCGGGTGACACATCCCGTGGGCGCGAAAGGACGAAGTTATTTACATGAAAGAAATTATTCTAGTCAAGGATGGGGAGCTTGCCCTGAAAGGGCTCAACCGTTCTACATTTGAGGATATTCTGGTAAAAAACATGCGGCGGCGGCTTTCGCCCCTTGGTAAATTTGCCTTTACCAAAAGCCAGTCTACCGTGATGATTGAGCCGTTGGAAGAGGGGATCGATCTCGACGAGGCGGCAGGCAGGCTGACCCGTGTGTTCGGCATCGCCGGCTTCAGCCGCGCCGCGCAGGCGCCCAAGGAAATGGGCGAAATTTTGCGCATAGCAGGCGAATACCTTGCACCGCAGTTGATGGAGGCCGCTTCCTTTAAGGTGGAGGCAAAACGGTCAGATAAGAAATTTCCGCTCAAATCCCCGCAGATCAGCGCGGAGCTGGGCGGCTATCTGGGCGAAAAATTTCCGCATCTGCACGTTGACGTACATCATCCAGATGTGATCGTTACGGTTGAGGTGCGCGATCAATGGGCCTATATCCGGGGCAACCAGCAAAAGGGCGCGGGCGGTATGCCCGTGGGCTCCGGCGGCAGGGTGGCGCTGCTTGTTTCAGGTGGGATCGACAGCCCGGTTGCGGGTTGGATGATGGCAAAGCGCGGCTTGCAGCTGACGGCTGTCCATTTTGCTTCCCCGCCCTATACAAGCCCTCGGGCGGAGGAAAAGGTGCACGCCCTGCTCCGGAGAGTAGCGCGCTATGCCGGGCATATTTCCCTATTCGTCGTGCCGTTCACGGAGATTCAGGAGCAGATTAAGGATCATTGCCCCGAGGATCTATTTACGCTGATTATGCGCCGCGCGATGATGCTGCTCGCAGAGCGGATCGCCCGCAAGGAGGAATGCGGCGCACTGGTCACAGGGGAAAGCATCGGCCAAGTGGCGAGCCAGACACTACAGGCAATTGCCTGCACGGATGCGGTGGCGGAGATGCCGGTATTCCGGCCGCTGATTGCAATGGATAAGGATGAGATCGTTGCGCTTTCCCGCAGGATCGACACCTTTGAGATATCGATTCAACCCTATGAAGATTGCTGCACGGTATTTACGCCGAAGCATCCCAAAACCCGGCCGCAGCTCGACGCGGTGGAGAAGGCACAGGCGCTGATCCCCCTGGAAGAGCTCATGGAGCGAGCGCTGGCGGGTGTAAAAATTGTGCCGATCGATGCGTGAGTCCATTCCCTATCGTGTTCTTTAAAGGAAGTTTTATGTAATGAAAGCTGAAATATTATCAGTTGGAACAGAGCTTTTGCTCGGCGATATTGTCAACACAGACGCCCAATTCCTTGCTAGGGAGCTAGCGCGGCTGGGGTTCACCGTGCTTTATCACAGCACGGTGGGTGATAATGAAGAGCGGCTTTCCGATTTGCTGCAAACGGCGCTCTCCCGCAGTGATCTCGTGTTGACCACTGGTGGGCTCGGCCCCACCGCGGATGACCTGACCAAAGAAGTGTGCGCGAAATTGCTCGGCATTCCCTTGGTGGAGGATGCAGAGAGCATGCGGCGTATGGAGGCTTTTTTCCAGGCCCGCGGGCAGGAGATGCCGGAGACGAACCGCAAGCAGGCGTTTCTGCCGCAGGGCTGTGTTGTGTTTCGCAACGATCACGGCACCGCGCCCGGCTGCGCAGTGGAGAAGGGCGGGAAGATCGTGATCAACCTGCCCGGCCCGCCGCGTGAGCTCAAGCCCATGTTCCTGGAGCAAGCGCTTCCTTATCTTTCGCGTTTTGCCGGCGGGGTGATCGTATCGCACACGGTGCGCACCTTTGGCATCGGCGAAAGCGCAATGGCAGAGCGGGCTGCGCAGTTTTTAGCGCAGGAGAATCCGACCGTCGCACCCTATGCGAAGGATGGGGAGGCGCTGTTGCGGGTGACGGCAAAGGCAAATTCCCAAGCGGAGGCAGACGCCTTGTGCAAGCCCACTGTGGAGGCGCTGTGTGCGCTTTATGGCAAGCTTGTTTACGGCGTGGATGTGGGCAGCCTACAGCAGGCCGTTGTGCAAATGCTGCGCGGGAGAGGCCTCAAAATCGGCCTGGCGGAATCCTGCACGGCTGGGCTGATTGCCAAGCGGATTACGGAGATCCCCGGCTCCTCCGAGGTGCTTGAGTGTGGGATCGTCTCCTACTCCAACCGGATCAAGGAGGAAGTGCTCGGCGTATCCCCGGCTACTATTGAAACATACGGCGTGATCAGCGCCGAAACCGCCGCCGAAATGGCGGCCGGCGCGCTTCGCATCAGCGGCGCGGAGATCGGCCTAGGCGTGACGGGGCTGGCAGGGCCGGATGGAGACGATCACGGCAACCCGGCGGGGCTCGCCTTTATCGCGCTGACAGATGGGGCGCACACGCTTCAACGCACGGTTCATACCGGCCGAGGGGGAGATAATCGGGAATATAACCGGTTTGTAATTTCTTCCCATGCGCTGGATCTGATCCGGCTGTATCTATTGGAATACCAATAGCAGAAAGGGCTTTTGCCTCATAAAAGCCCGGAGATTACCCTCTGCTTGATCATACTCTACCGAAAGGCGGAATTATCAATGGCTCAAAATCATTCTGGAAACCGGTTGTTGCATGCTGTTTTCCCCTTCCCTGGAGATGCGGCGCTTACATGGGTGCGTAAGATCATAGCGATTTTATCTGTATGCGCGATCCTTGCGAGCAGCGGGGTGCTGATTTACCGCGTTGCACAGCCACAGGCGCAGCAGGGGGAAAAGCCCGCGCAGGCGCAGGCAGACCCCATCCTCTCCGCGCTGAAAACGAAATATCCCGGCTCCACGCCGCCAGAGGGGATGCAGGAGAAATTTAAACACCTTTATGCGGTGAATAACGACGTGGTTGGCTGGCTGACCATTCCAAACACCCGAACGGATACCCCAATCCTGCACGCAACAAAGGCGCAGGGCGGTAATGACTACTATCTGCGCTATAACTACTATCATAAATATACGGAGTTTGGCGATCCATTCATGGATTACCGCAACAATGAGAAGGAGCTATCCCGCAACACGATTCTCTATGGGCACAACCTACAGGGCGATTCGCTTGATAATGGCATGTGCTTTACTGGCGTGATGGGCTACCATACGCTGGAGGGCTACCGGAATGCGCCTGTAATCACCTTTAATACGCTTTATAAAGACTACAAATGGAAGGTGATCGGCGCTTTTGTTGCCACAACGAAGGCAAAGGATGATAACGGCTATGTGTTCAATTATATTTACCCGGATATGAATGATGAGAAATTTATGCAGTATATCGACGAGGTGCGTCAGCGCAGTCTCTTTACGACGGATGTCGATGTGCAGAAGGATGATAAGGTGCTCACACTTTCCACCTGCACCTATGAGCTTGGCACGAGCATTGACACGCGTTTCGTCGTGGTTGCTCGTATGGTACGCGATGGTGAGAGCGAAGCGGTGGATGTTTCCAAAGCAAAATTAAATCCCAACCCACATTATCCGCAGGCTTGGTATGACCGCCACGGCAAAACGAACCCTTATAAAAATGCGGAGCGCTGGTATCCCTTTTAAATTTAGGGTGCACTTGGGAAACCAATATCCCTTCTATAGGAGGGTTTGCAGATGAAACACAGTGAAAATAAGGCGGCAGGCGCGCATCAGCAGGCGAAAGGCCTGCTGGACGAGCTGGAAGAGGTCCGCAGGAAATATGGCCTGGCAGAGGAGATTGCACCAAGGGCAGGCGATTCCCGTCAGAGCGGCGTGCAGAGCAAGGAAACCGGCGCCGCCTCCAAGAAGGAAGGAGTTATCATGACTGATCAGGAAAATCAAAAGCAAAAAACGCCGCGGGGGCCGGACACTGCGGGGGATCAGCCAGTTTATTATGATGCAAACGGCAACCCAGTAACGCCAGTCGTTTATTATGACGCGGAGGGAAGGCCTGTCATTCCCGTTTTTGCAGCCCAGCCGGTTCAACCCCCGCAGGAGGAGCAGTATGAAACGCTGCCGGATGGAACGCGGGTGCGCATCGTCTATCAAGAGCCGGAAAGCAAGCGGACAAGCGCTGCCAAGCCCCCGGTTGCGCCAAAGCCTCAGGTGATCCCAGCTGAAAAAAAGGGGAAGCCTATGCCGGATGCGGGGCAAAGCAATTCCATGCATGTCATATACGAATCACCGGATGCAAATCATGAAACGGTTGCGCCTGACGCCCCAGTTGCCCCGCCGCCCGTGGAGGCGCCGGATAAAACGCCGGAGGCTACCTCTAGCGGACTAGCCGACCTGTTTGCCCAGGCGGAGGATCCGTCTTCCAGTAAAAGGAAGAAAAAGAAAAAAGGCCGGTTTGGCGATAGCTGGCTCCCCTGGAGAGGGGATACGGCTGCGGAGAAGGTGCGCAGGACGGTTTTTTTGATCGCTCTGGCCACCCTGCTCGTCTGCCTTCCGTTTTTGGGATATCGCCTGTATGAAGGCTGGTATAACGACTATTTTACCAAACAGTTGGCCGGGCAGGTGCAAACCGGTCTGGATGAAAGCGCTTGGGCGGATATCCGTGCCAAATACCCGAACGTCAACTTCCCGGAGGGAATGAATCCTGCCTATGCAGCGCTTTATGCGGCCAATCAGGAGATGGTGGGCTGGCTGAAAATCCCCAACATGAAATATATCGATTTTCCCATCGTCCAAGGGAAGGATAACGACAAATATCTGAAGCTCGATTATTACGGACGGACAACGAGTTACGGAAATCCGTTTCTGGATTTCCGCAACAATATCAAAGAGCTTGACCGCAACACGATCATATTTGGGCACCATATGCGCTCCGGCGATCAGGTGTTTTCCGAGTTGACGGATTATTTGACCATTGACGGCTTCAAGCGCAATCCGGTGATTGAATACAACACGCTCTATGCCGATTATCAGTGGAAGGTCTATGCGGTATTTTTGACAAATTCTAAGGCAGAGCATGATAACGGCTATATTTTTAACTATATCTTTACCAATTTGTCGAGTGATGATAAATTCAAGGAGTATATCTCCGAGATTGATCAGAGGAAGCTTTATTCTACGGGCGTTGATATCAGGCCGGATGATAAAATTCTGACGCTTTCCACCTGCAATTATGATTGGGATGAACAGCGCCTCGTGGTGGTCGCCCGCCTGGTCCGGGAGGGTGAGGATGCGTCTGTTGACACCAGCTTGGCAAAGAAAAATGAAAACCCGCGTTACCCGCAGATTTATTATGATAAAAAGGGAATCGCCAACCCATACCGGGATGCGGAAAAGTGGAAACCCTGATGATGGAGAAGCAGCCGGTTTGAGCGGGGAGTAGATAGCTGACTAAGAAACGAAAGGCCCAGCTTTTTGCGCATGGGCAGGAAGCGGAAGCTGGTAACAACCCCCCCGGTATGTGTGGAAGGATGTGTGATTGGCATGAGCTTGCAGATATTATCCCTCAATTCCAACCAAGTGCCCGCCTGTGCCGCCGCCCAGGAAAAAATCCTGGCGCTTTTGTCCAGCGGTGAAGGCGCTATGGAGCCAAAGCAGTTTGGCACGGCAAAGGAATTGTTTTATGCCCTTGCGGAGGCATTGAAAACCGCCCAGACCATTTTGTTGTTGGTGGAGCCGGATCGGTATCTCCGCACGAAGGAGCAATTGCTGCGGGCGATGGGGCTGTCTACAGTGCCGAATCCGGAGCTGATGGAAGCGTTGCAAAAAAGCCCTGTACAGCTCCCGGAAGAAGATTTTTCGCGCCATGCCGCCATCCCGGTGGGCGCAGCTGCGTTCCCGACGCAGGATGGCCTGTTTGCGGGCTTTATGCTGACTGCGGGGCGGCAGACGATTTTGTTTTTGCCTTTGGATAACCGAAGGATTGACAGCATTTTAAAGGCGGAGGCGG
>UQUZ01000012.1 GCA_900544375.1 uncultured Oscillospiraceae bacterium | reverse complement strand
GCTGCCTGGTTACAGTGGTTTCCATACAATTTGCCTCCTGCTTTGCTTGATTGGATACAGTATAACAAATTACGTCCTGCGGGAAAAGAGCAATCGTGAACACAATTTGAACTTTTGGCCGTATCCATCCGGAACGCTTGACTTTTTTCGTCCCATGTCGTACAATATAACCTATAAACTACATATTTCCTTATTGAGAGCGGCTGAGGGAAAGGCCCTTTGAAGCCCGGCAACCTGCACATTAAAGCAGTGTGCAAGGTGCTAAATCCTGCGGTGTTGACCGAAAAATAAGGTGTTAAAAGCGCCCGCGGTTTCACTGCGAGCGCTTTTTGGCGTTTTTTGCGCCGTTCAGAAGGAAAAGTAATATAAAGGAGTAAATGAAAAGAATGGCAAAACATCTTTTTACCTCAGAATCCGTTACCGAAGGCCATCCCGATAAAATTTGTGATCAGATTTCTGATGCAGTCCTCGATGCGATTATGGAAAAGGACCCGCAGGGCCGTGTTGCCTGCGAGACAACCTGCACCACGGGCCAGGTGCTCGTGATGGGCGAGATCAGCACGAGCTGCTATGTGGAGATCCCGCAGATCGTCCGCAAAGTGATCTGTGACATTGGCTACGACAGCGCTGACAAAGGCTTTGACGGCAACACCTGTGCTGTGCTAACCGCAATCGACGGTCAATCTCCTGATATCGCTTTGGGTGTGGATCATTCCCTGGAGCTTAAAAATGGCGAAGAGGATGCCTATAACCTCAATGGCGCAGGCGATCAAGGCATGATGTTTGGCTACGCGTGCGATGAAACGCCGGAGCTGATGCCGCTGCCGATTTCGCTGGCCCACAAGCTGACACGCCGTTTGACAGAAGTCCGGAAAAATGGTACGCTGCCTTATCTCCTGCCGGATGGTAAATCGCAAGTCACCGTGGAATATGATGACAATGATCGCCCAGTGCGCGTTGATACCGTTGTGATTTCCTCCCAGCACCGCGCGGACGTCTCTTTGGATGAAATTCGCAGGGGAATTGTGGAGCATGTCGTCCGCCCGGTGGTTCCGGTGGAATTGATGGATGACGATACGATCATCTATGTCAACCCGACTGGTCGCTTCGTCACCGGCGGCCCGGTGGGTGACAGCGGACTGACCGGCCGCAAAATCATTGTTGATACCTACGGCGGCTATGCGCGCCACGGCGGCGGCGCGTTTTCCGGCAAGGATCCGACGAAGGTGGACCGCTCCGCGGCCTATGCGGCGCGTTATGTGGCCAAGAATATTGTGGCGGCAGGCCTCGCCAGGCAGTGTGAAATCCAGCTGGCATATGCCATCGGTGTCGCCAAGCCGGTTTCCGTTATGGTGGATACTTTCGGCACAGGCGTCATCTCCGATGATTCCCTGAGTGAAATCGTGATGGAAGAATTCGACTTGCGCCCGGCCGCGATTATTGATATGCTCGACCTGCGCCATCCGATTTATCGCCAGCTCGCGGCATACGGCCATCTTGGCCGTACGGATATCGACCTGACATGGGAAAAGACGGATCGCGCCGAGGCGCTCAAGAAGGCGGCTGGAATCGACAATATTGCATAAAATGCACGTCCGGGGGAGCGCTTATCCGTTTTTTTGACGCGGCCTCTTCTCTTCGACACTTTTTGCACGAAAATTGAAGTAATATAGCGCTAAGGGGGATATGCTCTCCCTTAGCGTTTTATTTTTGAAGAATGGGGACGGACGCGCATGGCCGGGATCGTTTTAAAGATATTTGCGAAAATGGTGGCCCGATGGCACCGATATTGGCTCGATTTTTATACGACTAAGAGTAATAAGTTGATTGCCAAAGGAGAACCATATACGTCGCCAAAGCTTGTAAGACTCAGCGGCCGCTGCACCGCACGAGGGATGAAGGCGGTGCGGGCGGCGAAGAGGGGCGGATTTTATAAGCGGGGGAGGATCGTCTGGCTACCGCAGGCTGCCGGCGCGGAGGATCGGCAATTAGATGTGATGGAGAAGTGAAGCGGGGATAGACAGGAAGAAACCCGGCTGGATGCAGTTGCAAACATCCAGCCGGGTTTCATTTTTATTCTCCTTCCTTAATTTCTGGGCGCTGCGTCTCCCTGTAGAAACGGTCGATCAGGCGACTGACCAACTCCCTGTCGCCGCTGTTGAGAGCGGCGAGCTTTGCGCAGGCCTCGCGGATTGGAAGGGGCGGCAGATCCGTTTCGAAAAACTCCGAGGGCGCTAAATTAAAATAGTCGCAGATGTCCAGAAACATCGCCATGGAAGGCAGCGCCCGCCCGGAAGTGATGCTCTGGATATAGCCCTTGCTCTGCCCGAGTTCATAGCTGAGCTGATATTCGGATAAATTCCGCTCCAGGCGCAGCCGAGTGATGCGCTCGCGGATGAAATCGTCGTAGTTCATATTGGATATGCCCTCCTATAGAGAATAGGATAAAGCGTTTTGGGGAGGATACAACTAATATTATTAGCGTTTAAACGTAAAATTATATTGAATAAACTAGTTTGATTATCTATAATCAGATTGATGAAGGAAAAAAGAAATATTTAGAAAAGTGAATGGAAGGATATGATGACATATTCATCTAAAATAAACAGATAAGTTAATAATTATTTTTAACTGAAAAATGTAATTTATAAAATGGAATAAAAATGTTGGACGTTTCTGGAGGAATATGGGTTCTGCTTTTATGAAATGTAGATGATTCATGCCATACCATATCAGAAAGATAATAACACAAGAGGTGAATACTAGTTTGAATTACTATGCAATAAAGTCATAACTAATAATATTATTATATACGAAACATATTATAAATAACATAAATTGTAAATATATATATAAAAACATATAATAAATTGTATATTTAATATATTTACATATGTATATAAATACACTATTATATAACTAATAAATATATAGGGGGATGATTCCGATGTTTTTATAAAAGTTGTATATAGAGGAGTCAAAAATATTTATAAGAAAGGATTGGAGAATATGATGAAACGAAATGTGAAAAGAATTGCTTTATTTGTTGCGGTTGTTATGTGCTTATCTGTATTTTTAGGAATTGGTGTATTTGCAGTTGAATCTCACAATAAACACTACGATTATGACCTCAATACTAGGTTTGCGATTACAACACAAACAACCGACGGAATTATATTCGCACCATGCAGCGAATACACATACACACCTAGAAATATTTTAAAAAGTTATGCCTCTATTAAAAGTGAGATTTATGTTGGAAGTAAGTATGGATATGCTGCTGCAACAATTTATGTAAATGGTAGAGCGTTACCAGAGACGGTAGGAAATACAAAAACATGGAATGGGTGGTATAAAACTCCTCTCTTAAAAACCGGTGCAGTGAATAAGAATGATGTAGACCGGTTGGAGTTCTATACCGATTACAGATCTGCTGTCAATACTATTACAGAAAAGTGGTATTATACGGTAGACCACTCTTTCTAGATCGTAATAGTCCCTACTTGTTAAATTAGGATCATTTTCAAGAGGGCGCGCTATGCGCCCTCTTGTGGATAAGGAGGAGTTATGAAATTTTGCAAACTGATCCTGCATCGCATCGGGCAGTATTATAAAACGAATAAGCTGGTGTTTCTTCTCTTCCTCCTTGGGGGAATTACCTGTGCAATTACCTTCATTTTTTTTTACAGCAACATTTTGGCTCCGGTGAAAGCGGAGGGCAGAGAGAATGCTATTTACAGAACCTATGTGATTACCTTTGAATCGTCCAAAACACCGGCTGAGATTTTGGATGAACGATTAAACGCAATGCATCTACATGATATTTTGTTTTTGCATATCATTGAAGAAGAGAATTTAGATCAAGTTATTTCTGTAGACGAGGCCCCACTTCAGTTTGAACCGGGCCCCGGTAGCGGAAGTAGGCCGGATCGTATTGTCAGCAGTTTTCATGATTATGCGGAAATGAGTCCTGTTATGGGAAGAAATCAATTCACACAGGAGGAGCGCCAGGGAAAACCAGCTATCGTATTGCCTGCACACAGCCACTGGCCGAAAGGTGCAAAGACAATTTCGCTTTATGGCAAGACATTTGAGATTGTCGGCAGTGAGTATAGCATCAATATGCGAATTCCATTTAGCAGTTATCAAGCGATGCATCTGCCGACGGAGCGGGTCTATATTACGATGGATCAGAACCCGACCGCGGCTGAAAATCGCAAAATTGTGGCGTCACTTAAAAAGTTGTTCCCAGAAAGTGATATTGCCGATCCGTCTGGAACGGTCAGGGATGATTATATGCAGATAGCTATGGCGACGGCACTCATCAGCGCCGTTTACCTTCTGGCTCTCATTTCATTTTTATTCCTGATGAAATATATGATTGACCAGAACCGGCATGAAAATATCGTTTACTCCATTGTAGGGGCCTCCAGAAGAAACGTAATTGCAATTCTGTTTGTTGATATTTTCGTGCTTACATCCCTTACAATTTTGGGCGGAATCCTTTTTTATCTGCTGTTTCAGACCGTTTTATTTGATCGGATTAATCTTGCCTCTGGAATCCGGTTGTCAGGAATCGACTTCCTCGTGATTTATCTGTTAATGATCGGATTATCCTGTCTGGCGTCTATCCCGTTTTTGTGGAAATATCGAAAAGACTCTTTAATCACATCGAAAAACCAAAGTGAATAGGGGGAAGCAAAGCGTGAAAAAAATCAGGTTGATCTTAGAAACCTATCGCCAAAACGTAGTTCCTTCTATTTTGGTGTTGGTTATTATGACGATTTCTCTTCTGGTAATGACAGTTTCATTGGGCCAGTATCGTCTGAGCACCTATACCCTTGACTTATTGGCACATGCGGGGCTTGAAAATGCAGACTATTTCATGCAGGAACTTTCCGGTCCGGGTTCTTTGGATGAAGCGTATACACAGCAATTGATTGAAAAAATGGATTCTTATAGCATTGTCGCCGAAGTCCTAAAAGCACAGTTTGCGGTAACGGAATATAAAAAGGTACGCCATGTGGTCATGTTGTATGATGCACCGATGCAGGCAGCCTTTCCACTGCGTGTCACGCGCGGAAAGTGGATGCCGGATTCTGTGGAAGGTACACAATCGCTTCCAGCAGTCATTGGGGGTTCACAGGAATCAAAGGCAAAAGTAGGAGAGGAAATTTTGTTGACAATCGATGGAAAACAGCCCTTTCAACTTGGCGTCAGGGTTTGCGGTTCTCTCGGACCATATGCCTATACGCCTGCTTTCAATAGCTCAGGGACTGCGGATATGTTAAATGCCTCCTATTTTTTTTCACAGGGAGATCAGTTTATAGTGCCTGTGACAGAGAGCCTGATGGATCAATTGAAACAAAATAACAGCATCGTTTCGGACCCTTATTTCATTATTCGATATCAGGATGATGTAACGCAGGCGGAAAAAGAAGCTTTTCGCCAGGAAATAGCGGAATATGGTTCAACTGCACCGATGGCTCAAATTGTAGAAACCACTAGAGCGCAAATCCATCAGCAGGCAAAAGAAATCCTACCCTTTCCCATCTTTTTGATGGTGATCTCTACGGTTATGCTGTTGAGCGTGTCCGTTTTGCTCACCTTTCAAAAAATTAATCAGTATGCAGTGTATTCTTTATGTGGGTGTAGCCGGAGAAATATATTGTTTTACACATCGGCGGGGATCGCTCTCATTGGGCTGACAGCCCTGATTGCAACGATCTTGATGGTAAGCGGTTATAGCTTTTTGAATGCCAGAAGAATTTTGGATTTCGGGGAAGTCTGGTTCGACGCTTACAGTATTATAAGCGCTATGATTTATATTGGAATCCTGATCCTCATATCGCAAGGAATGATATATAGCGTATTAAGAAAGAATTCACCGATTGAAATCTATAGGAGGGTGGAATGATGCTCCAGCTTCAAAATATTAGCAAGACCTATCCGGTTGGAGGCCAAAAATTTCAGGCATTGTGTCAAGTGAGTTTCCACGTGGAGGAAGGGGATTTTATTTCGATTCAGGGAAAATCAGGGTCTGGAAAATCAACGCTGCTTCATATTATGGGCTGCCTGGATGACTACGATTGCGGGGATTATATGATAGAGGGAAAATCTGTAAAGAGTTTCACTGAGCCGCAAAAGGCAAAGCTGCGAAATGAAAAAATAGGGTTTGTTATGCAGGATTTTTCTCTCATATCAAGCCAAAGCGTTTTGTTCAATGTAACATTGCCTTTATATTTTAATCGAACCCCTTATAGGGAATTGCAGGGCAGAGCGGTTGAGGCCCTTCGATTGGTCGATTTAGAAAACCAGATGAATAAGAATGTCAATCAACTTTCCGGTGGGCAAAAGCAACGGGTGGCAATTGCCCGCGCATTGATCAACCATCCCAAAATTATTTTAGCCGATGAACCTACCGGTGCTTTGGACAGCGAAACATCACGACAGATCATGGAGCTTTTGCGGCGCTTAAATCAACACGGAATCAGTATCGTTGTTGTGACGCATGATAACGAGGTTGCCGCATATAGTAATTCTCGCTACTTGATGGAAGACGGCCATTTAAAAGCGGTTGACGGCTGAGTTTATTTTCTTTCACACCGGGCATGGGCACAGCCCGCACAACCCCGTGTACACCGGGCTCATCCTGTCACAGATATATTCCACAAAATCCGGTTGGGGGAGGGGATACGCTTCCTCCGGAGCTTCCAAATCCCGCGGCAGGGCAAACGCCGCCGCCGTACCGTATTCATCACTTTGGAAGAAGAGCGTGCCTTTATGCAGCTCCGCGCACCGGCGCACGGCGCACAGGCCTGAACCGGCCGTATCCGTTCCCCGTTGAAGCGCGTAAAGAGAGGTTTCTCCGGCGCTGCGCACGGTAACGAGCATATGGCTGGGCGTGCAGGAAAGGCGAACAAGAATAGTGGTGGATTGCGAATGGAGGGCGGCGTTTGCAATCAGGTTCAACAGCGCGGTACGCACAGGCCCGGGAGCGCACGCAACAAGCGCTTCCGGCGTTCCGATATGGAATAAAGCACATTTGTCGTAGCCATTTGGCAAAAGGCCGCTGTGCCCCGGATCGTATGAAAAGGCTTGCAGATGCAAATCTGCATCGAATAAAACACGTTTGCCGCAACCGCTGAGCAAGAGATCGCATGCGCAACAGATATCATCGAGGAAGGAAACGAACGCACAGGATTCAAAAGGGAAAACATGCGCGTGGCAAAGCATCAGGTTTTCAAGCTTACGCAGGATGTTGTGGCAGCCCTGCGTCAAATGCGCCAGATTCTGCTTTTGCGTTTGATCTGCGCTTGCGGCGCACAGATGGGAGAGCGTGAGCAGCAGGTGGATTTCTTCGCGCAGCTGCGATTCATTTTCCGGGCAGACTGGGATCGCTGCCAGCCTGTCAAATCTATTTTGAAGAAAAGAAAGCACGTATGATAGCTCCTTGTTTGGTTTCGTTTGGCCGGGAAGTTCGTCCATATCATACCCTTTTTCTTTTGGCAATTTGAGATTTTGTTGAGCATTAACAAAACTTACCCGCAGTGGTTCATTTTACAGCGAAATCCTTGCATATTTCTGCGGAAAGGGTTAATATATATACGCATGTCCATGTAATAATCATATGGAGGTAGTTAGAATGTCAGTAAAAGTAGCAATCAATGGTTTTGGCCGCATTGGCCGCCTTGCGTTCCGTCAGATGTTCGGCGCCGAGGGCTATGACGTCGTTGCGATCAACGACCTGACCAGCCCGAAGATGCTTGCTCATCTTCTCAAGTATGATACCGCCCAGGGCCGTTATGACGGTCACACTGTTGAGGCGGGCGAGGATTCCATCACGGTGGACGGCAAGGTCATCACGATTTACAAGAATGCCAACCCCGCTGAGCTCCCCTGGGGCGAGCTGGGCGTAGACGTCGTGCTTGAGTGCACAGGCTTCTTCACCTCCAAGGATAAGGCTTCCGCCCACCTTCAGGCAGGCGCGAAGAAGGTTGTCATCTCCGCTCCCGCGGGCAACGACCTGAAAACGATCGTTTTCAGCGTTAATGAAAACACCCTGACGGCTGAAGATCAAATTATCTCCGCCGCTTCCTGCACCACAAACTGCCTTGCGCCCATGGCGAAGGCCCTCAATGATTATGCCCCGATCCAGAGCGGTATCATGTCCACCATTCACGCCTACACTGGCGATCAGATGATCCTCGATGGCCCGCATCGCAAGGGCGATCTGCGCAGGGCTCGTGCCGGCGCCGCTAACATTGTGCCGAACTCCACCGGCGCCGCCAAGGCAATTGGCCTGGTTATCCCGGAGCTCAACGGCAAGCTCATCGGCTCCGCGCAGCGCGTTCCGGTTCCGACCGGCTCCACGACGATTCTCACCGCTGTTGTCAAGGGCGAGAACGTCACCAAGGAAGGCATCAACGCCGCGATGAAGGCTGCCGCTTCCGAGAGCTTTGGCTACAATGAGGATGAGATCGTTTCCTCTGATATCATCGGCATCCGTTACGGTTCCCTCTTCGACTCCACGCAGACGATGGTGTCCGAGCTGGGCGACGGCCTGTATCAGGTGCAGGTTGTTTCCTGGTATGACAACGAGAACTCCTACACGAGCCAGATGGTCCGCACGATCAAGTATTTCGCGGAGCTTGGCTAAATTGTTGGATAAACATTAAAATGAGCGCCCGTTCCGGCTGATGTCGGAGCGGGCATTTTTTTGGAAGAAGAGCAAAGCGAAACGCATCTCGCCTATTGCATCAGGCAACTCGTATCTATATTCCGTTTCTTACAAAGAGATCGTGGGATTTTTTACGGAATTTCGCTTAAACTAAATCATATGGAAGGGTTTTCGTTTGGCAAAGGAATTCCTATGTTAGCGGACTTCCTTTCTATCATGGATAGAGTTCCTTAAAGGATGGTTGTGTATATGAGCGATTCAGAGAAAGCCAATCAGACAGCCCGATCTATTATCCTGCCCGTGGACGGCATGACCTGCGCGGCCTGTTCACGGGCGGTCGAACAGGCGATTGGACGGCTTGACGGTGTGGAGCAGGCGAGCGTGAGCATAGCAACCAATCGGGCTGCCGTTTCGTTTAACCCGGCAAAGGTGAGGATCGCCGATATTAAGCTCGCCATAGCGAAGGCGGGCTATACCCCCTTGCAGGTGGAGACAAAACGAGATGTGGAGGCGGAAAAGAAACGCACTGCCAAACGGACGGACAGCATCCGCCGCCGCTTTATTCTGGCGATCGTTTTTGCAGCACCCTTGCTCTATATCGCCATGGGCCATATGGTGGGCCTGCCTCTGCCCCCCTTTCTTAATCCGATGCACCATGCGTTTGCTTTTGTGCTGTGCCAGCTGATTTTGACGCTGCCGATCCTCTATGCGGGCCGCAGCTTTTACAGCAAAGGAATCAAGGCGGTTCTGCATGGAAGCCCGAATATGGATACGCTAGTGGCGATCGGCTCTGCCGCGGCATTTCTCTATAGTGTTTATTCAGTCGTCATGGTTTGGAGGGGGAAAATAGGCGCTGTCCACGAGTTGTATTTTGAATCCGCTGGGATTATTATCACCTTCATCCTGCTTGGCCGGATGCTTGAATCCCGCAGCAAGTCGAAAACCTCTGAGGCGATTTACCGCTTGATGGAACTTGCCCCCAAAACGGCGATCTTAGTGCGCGACGGCGTAGAGGTTACCGTGGCAGCGGAAGAAGTGGAGCTTGGCGATACGGTGATCGTGAAGCCCGGCATGCATATCCCTGTGGATGGCACAGTGATGAATGGCTACACATCTGTGGATGAGAGCATGCTCACAGGAGAGAGCATCCCTGTGGAAAAACAGGAGGGTGATTTTGTCTACAGCGGCACAGTGAACAAAAATGGATCTATCCGTATACGGACGGATCAAAAAAGCGGGGATACGGCGCTCTCCCAAATTGTGCGCATGATTGAGCAGGCGCAGAATTCCAAAGCGCCCATCGCGCGGCTGGCGGATGTAATCTCCGGATGGTTTGTTCCAGCCGTTGTTGTTATCGCGATTGTTGCGGCTGCCGCCTGGCTGATCGCTGGCAAAGGCGTTGCTTTTGCACTGACGGTTTTTGTGGCGGTGTTGGTGATTGCCTGCCCCTGTGCGCTTGGCCTTGCCACACCGACTGCCATTATGGCGGGCACCGGGAAAGGCGCGGAAAACGGCATTCTTATCAAAAGCGGTGTTGCGCTGGAAACCGCGCATAAGCTCACAACAGTAGTCTTTGACAAAACTGGGACAATTACCAATAGCAAGCCGAAAGTGATCGATCTGATCCCGGCGCCCGGTTTTGAAAGGGAGAAACTTCTGCGCATAGCCGCCTCAGCGGAGAAGGGCAGCGAGCATCCGCTGGGCGATGCGATCGTTGCATATGCGGCAGAGCAGGGGATCACGCTCTTGGATGCGCAGCAGTTTGAAGCGCTGCCGGGGCGTGGCATCTCCGCAGTTGTGGAAGGGGAAGCGATCCTCCTTGGCAATGAAGCGCTCATGGCGGAAAGCGGGATCGACGTAAAACCCTGCCTTGCCCAGGCAAAGCTTTTTGCGCAGGAGGGGAAAACGCCGATGTTGGCAGCGTGCGGTGGGCGTGTGGCGGGTGTGATCGCTGTAGCGGATACCGTGAAGAAAAACAGCATAGATGCCGTCGGGCAGCTCCGGGATATGGGCGTGCAGGTTGTGATGCTCACGGGTGATCATGAGGCCACTGCGCAGGCGATTGCAAAGCAGGTTGGCATCAGCGAAGTGTTCGCAAATGTTTTGCCCTCTGAGAAGGCGGATGTGATAGAACAGCTCCAAAAGAAGGGGAAAACGGTGGCCATGGTGGGCGACGGCATCAATGACGCGCCCGCTTTGACCATGGCAGAAATCGGGATTGCCATCGGTTCCGGCACGGATGTAGCAATAGAATCGGCTGATATTGTGCTGATGCGGGATGATCTTTCCCTGGTGGCGCAGGCCATCGCGCTTTCCCGCCGGACGCTGCGCATCATTCAGGAGAATCTCTTCTGGGCGTTTGCCTACAATACGCTAGGCATCCCCGTGGCGGCGGGCGTACTATATTTATTTGGCGGGCCGCTCATGAACCCGATGCTTGCGGCGGGCGCGATGTCGCTGAGTTCGGTGTGCGTGGTGCTCAATTCCCTGCGGCTGAGGCGGTGGCGTTCTGGTCAGTAAGGCGTCATCCAGCGGGAATATATGCTGGAAAACGGCCGGTTCTACGATGCATAGGGTGATTTTTGCGCTAGCTTGCGGTATGCTGTCTGCAAGGAGGCGATTGTAAAATGGATCATCAAAAAATTGGATGCTTTATTGCGGCGCTTCGCCGCGAAAAGGGATGGACGCAGAGGGAACTGGCCACACGGCTTGGCGTAACGGATAAAGCCGTATCGCGTTGGGAAACCGGCAAGGGGCTGCCGGATATTGCCCTGCTCCGGCCGTTAAGCGAGGCGCTTGGGGTTTCTATAAACGAGCTGCTCTCAGGGGAAGCGATCAAGCCAGGGCAGGAGCTGGCGAAATCAGATGCGCTTGTGCTTCATACATTGGAGGCGGCGGAAAAGCGCATCCGTCGCATTTGGCGGAATTTGCTTTATGCGCTGGGCGCGGTGTTGTTGGCGGGCTCCTTGCTTTTTTTAGGGTTTGATACATCCTTTGTAGCCTTCTATGGGGCCATCGTTGGGATCCTGCTGCTGGCAGCCGCAGTGTTTTTCACCTTTCAAGCCAGGCCGAAGCGGGCACTGCTCGCGGCATTGGGCGTGATGCTGCTCGCCTTTTTCCTGTTGGAGGCACGGGATTATGTGTTTGTCAAATACTACCGGCTTCCGCCGCAGTATAGCCTGAAAATTGTATCAGAGGGCGGGCGGATCAAATACGATAAGCTGTTTTATGATGTTTACCGCTACCGGTCGGATTCCGGGGAAGAAACCTATGTGTTCGCTGAAAATCAGTAGTATGGTTACACCTTGACTGTATTAACAATTGCATAATATGCATTGTCAAAGCGTAAAAAGTAATATTTATTCATCAAAAATTATAAAAATTCATTGAAAGCTGCCCTGATCTTGTACATGCAAATTCTCCCTTTCCCATTGACGCGGGCTGAAAAAAGGGCTAAACTGAGAAACATGTTTTAGCGATTTGCAGCGCTGAGATTGCGAGAAGAAGGAAAGGGTGAGCAATTTTATGAAAAAGAAGTCATTCCTTGCGGCACTGATGGCGCTTGTGATGCTGTGCACGGTGTTCTCCTGTGGGATCACCGCTGTTGCGGCGGACGATTCTACCGCCTATGGAGCGGATGCTTACAGCTATGTACAGTATCTGGATGCCAACCTGCGCGCGCGCCGTGCGGGTACGGAGCAGGAGGCAAAAGCCGCCGCATATATTGCGGGCGAGCTGGAAAGCTTCGGCTATGAGGTGGCACAGCAGGCCTTCAGCTACACTAGCCGCGGCACGACGGTTGACAGCCGGAATGTGATCGTGACCAAGCCCGGCCGATCTGAGAAGCAGATCATCGTAGGCGCGCATTATGACAGCGTTAATACCGCTGGCGTGGACGACAACGGCTCCGGTACCTCTGTCACGCTGGAAACAGCTAAGCGTATGTTCAGCGTCAGCACGCCTTATACCATCAAATTCATTTTCTTCGGCGCGGAGGAAGCGGGCCTGCGCGGCTCCAAGGCGTATGCGGATAGCATGAGCGCGGAAGAAATTGCAAATACCGTTCTGATGATCAATCTGGATTCAATCCTGGCCGGCACTTACCGCTATGTTTATGGCGGCATAGTGAATGAGCAAACCGGAGAAGTCGATCAGGCCTGGGGTGTGTATCAGACGAAAGCGCTTGCCGATGAGCTTGGGCTCGGTATCCGTCTCAACGACACGGAGCTCAACGCCCTTCAGACGCCCACGACGGGCGACTGGAGCGACCATGCTTCCTTTAAAAATATCGGCCTGCCCTATGTGTATTTTGAGGCGGCTAACTGGGAGCTGCCGGATGACCCCGATCACCCGGAGTGGGGCAGCACCGGCGCTTATGAAACGGAATCCGGCGAGGTCATGCACGTGCCGGGCCGCGACGACCTGACCTTTATTGAGAACGAGTGGGGCTCCCGCGCAAAGGATACGCTTGCCGCTTATGCCCAGCTTCTGCCCGCTATGCTTCAGCGCGTCAGCCCGGATGGGCTCCTGGCGGATAAGGCGGCACTTGCCGCCGCGGTAGACGCTGCCAAGGCAGTGGAGACCTCCAAATATACGGAGGCTTCTGTAGCGGCCTTCCGGATTGCGCTCGCCAATGCGGAAAAGGTGCTCGCGGATGACAGCATTCTGGCGGGCGACCAGCAGAAGGTAGACTTCGCCCAAAAGGCGCTGACCGCCGCCCAAAATGCCCTGCGGGAGGAAAAAGGGCCGGTTATTGATTGGATCGAGCACATTTTTAAGGAAGTATTTGTGCGCGTGGCAAAGGTGATTCTCCACATCATTCTGAAAATTGTTTTTTAATTAAAACGTATCTATAAACAGGCCGCTGCAAACTATATGTTTTGCAGCGGCCTGTTTTTTTCAATTTTCCGCTGTGCGGGGCGCCTTCTCCGGTTTTGCAGTTTTATATTTACAAAGCTTTTGGAAACCCGTATAATAAAACATGAATTTTTCGAAACGATCAAAGCGGGAGAATGGAAATGAAAAAACGATTGTTCTATGCGGCGGTTGCCGCCCTGCTCCTTTTATCGCTTGTTTCCTGCGGGAGGGATGGCCTTCCTCCCGATGAATCCAGCGGCGGCCCTGTTCCTAACAGCTCCGCTGAGGTGACATGGGAGGCGCCGGATGAAACGCTTTCCGCTTCTTTGGCCAAGCTGCTTAGCAAGCATTCCAGTAAGGGCTGGTATCATCATATCGGCAAGGCGGATGTGTTCCGGCAGGATGGTGTAGTGCGGGCGGAGATCACATTAAAAGAAGAATCTACAAAATATGCTTCTGCATCTGTGATGTTATCCGGCTTTTTCGACACAGAGCAGATGGACGCCTTTTTCCCTGGCCTCTGCGGCGCGGCGGAAGAACTGGGCTTTCGCAGTGCCGACGTTGCAGAAATTGGAAAATTATTTTATAACCTGACTACACAGGATGACGCGCAAAATTATGCCCGGATCGCAGGCTACGGCCTGCCGGTTTACCAGCTGCTTGCGGATATTACCGGGGAAAAGGTGAGCAAAATCAAGGCGGATATCGATAGCCGGATTGTTGACGACGCCAAGGTGGCTCAGGTGCTCTTTATGGCGCTGGAGGATACTTATGCTGAAAAGAGTAAGGAGATCACACAGGCTGAGATGACGCAGATCTCCGGCGTTATCCTCACAGAGTTTCAGGATGCGGCGGTTGGCAAGGTTGTTTTTATCGATCCGAACGGCACGGTTATACGGGAAATCGGATAGCAGAGGGGTTGAACAGCCACTTCTATGTTGCGGATGGCGTATGGCCACGAATGCGCAGATAGCTTCGGGTAACGCCTGCCAATTCTTCATTGCGCAGTATCCCCGCTCGTTCCAACAAATCGCTCTCCTCCAAAAAAACAGAAACGCGCTCATCAGGCCGGCCATTGGAATAGGGAATACCTTCCAACGGCGTCAGGTTAACGATCAGTACCGTATCGACAATGTGATGCCGAATCTTCCAGATTTCCCATGCTCCGCAGGGCTCCACACCATCACCTCGTTTGATCGATTGGCAGGGTGCAGGGCCGGATAGGGGATTCCCCGCACCTCAATGCCTGCTGAATCTTTTAAAAAATTACGATATGATACATATTATACACGAAATAACAGAAAGCACAATATAAAAATATTTATATTGGGATATTTACCCGAATTTTAAGATTATGTAATGATTGCATTGCTTTGCCTACAATTGTTGGACGATAGACAGGGTTTGAACGATTGCCAGCTCCATGCATAGTATGATAACGGTGATTCAAATGAATGGATGCGAATTGACCGCTTCTATCTCTGCTTTGGCGTCTTTGATGGCCGGCAAGTTATCTGATTCAGAGCTGGCATTGACCGCAGCGGTGTTCACACAACTTGGAGATACGCTTGCAACGCTGGCCGTACAAAGAGATCTTTGCAGGGCGATTGAGCAAGATGCGCAAGCACGTGGAGAGGGTGGCAATCAGGGGTTAGGCGAGCTATCTGTGGAATAGAAGGTTTGAAATAACACTTTGTGTTTATTTTTCTCTTTGATCGAAAGAAATATTGCAAATTACCATTTTATGAGTTATAATAAGCACGGATAGCGGGACGTAACGAGGAGTGTAGTAAGAAATTTTTCTTATGTGCTATCCCTGCCGGGACCGTTACCGCGGCAGAGGCGGGCCGCCTGTGTTGGGCGGCCCGCTTTTTTAGCGTCAATTGGGTGTGCTTCTGGTTGATTTTGCTCGCAGTGGTTGACTCGCGATTCATTTTCTCAGACCTCTTTCCAAAAGTCAGGATATGGCATTTCATGTTCCGGGTGCTTTCTCCGGCAGCCGGCGAAGAGTGAAACAGGTGAGAGGTCTATGCGGTACGCTGCTTAGATGTATTATTAGATCAGCACTGATCAGCGCTATACGCATGTGACGCAGGCGCCAGAAGAAAGAGGCCGTTGTGATCACATTTGAGAAGGCGCGGAAGCATCGTTCTGAAATGACAAGGGGAGCAAAAGGGAGCAAAGCACAAAAACAGGCGCGGAAATAAAACATAAAAACCCCCGTAACCATGCCAAACGACATAGTTACGGGGGTTTTGCCTGGTGCAGCTGAAGGGACTTGAACCCTTATGAAATTGCTTTCACTAGAACCTGAATCTAGCGCGTCTGCCAATTCCGCCACAGCTGCATATAAAAGCGATGAAGCTTTTGTGAAAACTCCATCGCCCTTTGGGATGGTGCGAGAGACGGGACTTGAACCCGTACGGGATTACCACACGCCCCTCAAACGTGCGCGTCTGCCGATTCCGCCACTCTCGCGCGACAGTCATTATTATAGCGAGAGTTGCGGATTTTGTCAATCACTTTTTTGAAATTTTTTCTCCGAACGGGCTAGAAGCAACTCCGAGAAACGAAAACAGGCAAAGGGGACGTAGGGAGGGATGCATTGCCACAGAGATTTTTTTGGCGCCATACATACACGGGACATGATGTGAATATAGATGGATAGAAACGAATACCAAGGAAAGGCCGGCACACGGCTGTTTCCGAGAAGGAGAGGTAGACCTTATGGATTTTGAGGTGCTCAGGCAAGCCGTTTGTGTCAACGAGTTGATATATGAAGGCAGTGTAGAACAGTCCGTTGACAGTGACCTTACCCTGCCGGATTATTGCCCCGACATACTGCGGATTTTAAAATGTACGGTCACACCGCGCGTGACCGGTTCGCAGGTGTCCGGCGAACGGATTACAGTGGATGGAACAGTGCTCGTTCGCCTTATTTATGTGGGGGAGGATGCACGGGTTCGCTGCTTTGAACAGAACCTGCCGTTTTCCAAATATGTCGAGGTAAAAAATCTGCCCGACAGCCCGTGCGTCAGCGTCCGCCTGAAAGCGGAATATGTAAACTGCCGCGCGGTCAGCCAGCGGCGGGCGGATATTCATGGAACGGTTTCCGTCAATATTTCCGTGACCGTCCGGCGGGAGGAAAACCTGATTTCCGGCGTGGATGGCTGCGGTGTGCAGCTGCAAAAGAAAACGCAGGCGGCCAGCAGCGCCGTTGGCCTGGTGGAGCGGATGTTCCCCTTAACCGAGGTGCTGGAGATCGGGGAGAGTAAAGCGCCTGTTGGGCAGATCATTCGCTGCAACGCGATCGCGCTCGCACAGGATATCAAAGTGATCCAGAACAAATGCCTGATTAAGGGCGAACTGGCCGTGAAAACTCTTTACTGCGCGGATACCAACGAGAATGAGCTGGAAACGATCGAACATACGATGCCTATCAGCCAGATCGTCGAGGTGGACGGCATCGATGAGGATTGCGGCAGCGATATCCGGCTGGAGGTCATGGGGCTGGAGGTCACGCCGAAATCCGATTCCTCCGGGGAGCTGCGGCTGCTCGATATGAATGTGCGCGTATGCGCATGCGTGCGCGCTTACCGGGAGGTGGAGGTGCCCGTTGTGACGGACGCGTATTCCACGCAATATGAGCTGACGGTGGAGCAAAAGGGCGTTGATCTCGATCAGCTGATTGAAATTTTCAACGAAACATCGCTGTGCAAAAACACGGTCAGCCTGTCCGGCACAAGCGTGACAAAGGTGCTCGACCTTTGGTGCTCGGATGTAACGGCAAATTCCTCCTTTGCCGACGGGATGCTCACGGTTTCCGGCACGGTGACGGTCTGCATGCTGGTGCTCGACCACGACGCACAGCCGAATTACCTTGAGCGGCCTGTAGATTTTGAATATCAACGGGCTCTGAAATCCGATGCGCAGAAGATTCGCTGCGACCCCACCGTGCAGGTGACTGCACTGGATTATGTGCTCAACGCAAGCGATCAGATGGAGGTCCGCATCGAGCTGAACATCACCTCTTCCGTTTTCTGCTCCACCAGCTTGCGGCTGATTACGGAAATCCGGCCCAATGAGGAGCAGATCAAGCGCTCCACCTCCGCTGCTTTGACAATCTATTTTTCAGATGCGGGTGAGTCTGTATGGAATATCGCACGCCGCTATAACACCACGATGGAAGCTATCATGCGTGAAAACCATTTGGAAAGCGAACAGGTTCCGGAGAAATGCATGCTGCTCATCCCGGGTATATAAAAGAAAGCGGACAGTAAGGAGGATAAGCGAATGGAAGACCGTAATATTTATCAGGATATCGCCGAGCGCACGCAGGGGGATATCTATATCGGCGTGGTGGGGCCTGTGCGCACAGGCAAATCAACCTTTATCAAGCGGTTTATGGATACGCTGGTGCTACCCAACATCACGGGCGACTATCAGCGCGAGCGGGCGACGGACGAACTCCCGCAATCCGCGGCTGGCCGGACGATCATGACGACCGAGCCAAAATTCATCCCGGAGGATGCGGTGGAGATCGCGCTGCCGGATCAGGCGCATTTCAAGGTGCGCATGATCGACTGCGTGGGTTATATTGTGCCGAGCTCGCTGGGCTATATCGAGGGCGACCAGCCGCGCATGGTGAAAACGCCGTGGTATGAGAATGAAATCCCCTTCAACATGGCGGCTGAAATCGGCACGCGCAAGGTCATTTCCGAGCATTCAACCATCGGCCTGGTCATCACAACGGATGGCAGCATCAGCGATATTCCGCGCGCTGAGTATGAAGAGGCGGAGGAGCGTGTTGTCAAAGAGCTCAAAGAGCTCAACAAGCCCTTCATCGTGCTGCTTAACTGCATGTATCCGCAGACGAATAACGCCCGTGCGCTTGCCTCCCAGATGACGGAGAAATACGGCGTGCCGGTGCTGCCCGTCAATTGCCTAGAGCTGGAGGAAGAAGAGATCCGCCAGATTCTCTCGCAGGTGCTCTTTGAGTTCCCCGTTAAGGAGATCTCCTTAGACATGCCGCGCTGGATGACCTCGCTCGATCCGGAGCACTGGCTGCGCAAGGCGGCCTATGGCGCTGTGCAGGAGGCTGCGTCCGCGGTATCGCATGTGCGGGATGTAAACGGCTTGGTTACGAAGCTGACCGAATGCGAATATATTGAAGCCGCGCAGATTTCCCACATGAACCTGGCTGAGGGCAGCGCGCGTGTGAACGTGCTGATGGATCAGGAGCTGTTTTATAAAATCCTTGCAGAAGCGACAGGGCTGGAAATCGACAGCGAACAGGGCCTGATGAACTGCATGATGGAGCTCGCACAGGTGAAAAAGGCCTATGACCGCGTGAAAAACGCGCTCGACGAAGTGGAGGCTACAGGCTATGGCATCGTGATGCCGACGCTCGATGAATTGTCGCTTGAGGAGCCGGAGATCATGAAGCAGGGCGGGCGCTATGGCGTGCGGCTGCGTGCCTCCGCTCCATCCATCCACATGATGCGGGCAAATATCACCACCGAGGTCGCGCCGATCGTTGGGTCGGAATCCCAGTCGGAAGAGCTGGTGATGTACCTGCTCAAGGAGTTTGAGGATAGCCCGGAGAAGATCTGGGAGTCAAATATCTTCGGTACGTCCCTGCATCAGCTGGTGAACGAAGGGCTGCACAATAAGCTCTACCGCATGCCGGCAGATGCACGTATCAAGCTACAGGAAACGATTGAAAAGGTGATCAACGAGGGCTGTAGCGGATTGATCTGCATCATTCTGTAATGTGAGCCGTTTGATATTGGAGAGAGAAGCGAGCCCCTCCTCCGGTGGAGATTCCACTGGAGGAGGGGCCAAGTTTGTTTTGCTTAGAGGATGAATGATACTGTTCGATTGAAAAAATTTGAATGAGCGGGCGATACCATTGTGGTACAGCGCACTTTTCGCAGGAGCCTTGGCTTATTGTATGTTCTCTCTGTATACGGAGCCCTAATCGAATGCCTTGGAGCGAACGGCTTTTTTAAACGAAGCCTTTTCAATTTTTTGAATTTCTGATATGATAGGGGGCGTAGGAACTGTGAAACATCTATTTTTTCCGAAAGGACTGACCGTAAAATGGCCGATAAAATCGGAATGGTATCCCTCGGCTGCCCCAAAAACCAGGTGGATGCGGAAATCATGCTCGCAAAGCTTGAGGATGCGGGCTATTTGCTCGCGGATGATCCCTATGACGCGGATCTCGTAATTGTGAACACCTGCGGCTTTATTGAGGATGCGAAGCGCGAGGCGATCGACAGCATTCTTGAAATGGCGGAGTTGAAAAGGGATGGTACGATCCAGCGCCTTGTGGTGACAGGCTGCCTCGCGCAGCGATATCAGCAGGAGGTACTCGATGAAATACCGGAGATTGATGCGCTTATCGGTATCGGCGCGAATGACGATATTGTAAAAATATGTGAAGCGGCCATGGCCGGGGCTGCAATGCCTTCCTTCCCGCCGCGCGAAAATATGCCGTTGGAGGGCAGGCGCATATTGACCACGCCGCCCCACTGGGCCTATCTGAAAATTGCCGACGGCTGCTCAAACTGCTGCGCCTACTGCGCCATTCCCGGCATCCGTGGAGCGTTCCGCAGCAGGGAGATGGACAGCGTCGTGGAAGAGGCGCGCGAGCTGGCGGCTTCTGGCGTGAAGGAGCTGATTCTGGTCGCGCAGGATACCACGCGCTATGGGGAAGATCTCTACGGCGCGCTCATGCTGCCTGCGCTGCTGGACCGGCTGTGCGAAATTGAGGGCGTTGAGTGGCTCCGCTTGCTCTATTGCTACCCGGACCGCATTACGGACGAGCTGCTGGATACGATAGCGCGCCAGCCCAAGGTGCTCCACTATCTCGATATACCGTTACAGCACTGCGATGAGCGGGTGCTGGGCCGCATGAACCGCACAGGCTCGCGTGCGAGCCTGACGGCGCTGATTGAGAACATCCGCGCGAAAATTCCGGATATCGTTCTGCGCACCACCGTGATGACCGGCTTTCCCGGCGAGGATGAAGCAGCTTTCACGGAGCTTGCAGAGTTTGTGCAGGACATTCGCTTTGATCGGCTCGGCTGCTTCGCCTATTCGCAGGAGGAAGGGACGCCTGCCGCCACATTCCCGGATCAGGTGGAGGAAGAGGTGAAAAAACACCGGGCAGAGTTGATTCTACAGGATCAGTATGGTATAGTAGAAGCGAATAACCGCGCGCGCATTGGGCAAATCTACCGGGCCGTCGTAGAGGATTATGACGCTTATACCGACAGTTACACGGGCCGCACCTGGATGGATGCGCCTGAGATTGACGGCACGGTGCGTTTTACCTGCGGCTATGCGCTCGAGGATGGCGACTTTGTCGATGTGGAAGTTTTCGACGTTTCCGATTACGACCTGATCGGCGAAGTGGTTTAAACCGGAAGGGAGTACATACCGCATGAACACCCCAAATAAGTTAACGGTTATGCGCATGATTTTAGCGCCTGTTTTTCTGGCTGTTTTTCTGGCGCAGAGCATTCCATACCACTATTGGTGGGCAGTGCTCGTATTCAGCGCGGCCGCAATTACGGATGCGGTCGATGGCAAGCTCGCGCGGAAAAATGATCAGATCACCGTATTCGGAAAGCTGCTTGACCCTGTGGCGGATAAAATGCTTACCACCGCCGCTCTGCTAGGCTTTATGCAGGTTGGCCTGTGCAATATTTGGATCGTTATGATCGTGCTCACCCGCGAATTTGCCGTGACGAGTGTGCGCTTGATTGCCTCTGCGGAGGGCGTGGTGATCCCGGCGAATATCTGGGGCAAGCTCAAAACCGTCAGTCAGATGACCTTTACGATCGTGATTATGCTGCTGGCGGCGGTGCAGGAGATGGGCTCGCTGCCCGCATCGTTCCCATTGGCGCTGATTTCTAACATCCTTTTGTGGATTACGGCTGTGCTGACCGTCGTATCCGGTGTGATTTACCTGATGCGAAGCACGAAAATTATCACTTTTACAAAATAAACAGACGGGCGGGCAATTTGTTCCCATTTTCGTTGCAAAATAGAAGTAGAATTTTTTGACCCGCCGGTATATAATGATAGCAATCCATTGATTTTGAAATGCGTTTACCGGGAGAAGTAGCCGGGGAAAGCCGCACCAGAGAGAGGGCGCATTCGCTGCGAGCGCCCTTTGCACGCGCCCTAGTGAAATGCACCCGCCAGCACGCGGGGGGAAATTGGGGCGGCGCCCCGAAAAGTATCCCCGTGCGGAAGGCGCCGTTACCGCCAAAGGGTTCGGGCTAGTCTGCTCTGACCCGCTGAGAAAAAATCGCAGTGGAACCGCGGAAAGAAATCCGCCTGCGCTGAGTGCCCGTTTGGGCCGCGCGGGCGGTTTTTTGTTTTTAGCGGATTCCGCCGCAGGGGAGGAGATTATAATGTTTCGTCAGCTCAAAGAGGATATCGCCTGCGTGCGCGAGCGCGATCCCGCGGCACGCAGCGTGTTGGAGGTTTTGCTTTTATACCCCGGCCTGAAGGCCATCCGGATGCACCGCCGGGCCAACTGGTGCTATCGCCACCGGCTGTTTTTTCTGGCACGCTGGATTTCCCAGCGCGCCGCGCATAAAACGGGGATTGAAATCCACCCGGCCGCAAAAATCGGCCGCCGATTTTTTATCGACCATGGCACGGGCGTGGTCATCGGTGAAACGGCGGAGATTGGGGACGACGTGACTATCTACCAGGGCGTCACCCTCGGCGGCACAGGCAAGGATACGGGCAAGCGCCACCCGACCATCGGCAACAATGTGATGATCGGCGCGGGAGCGAAGGTGCTAGGCCCCTTCAAGGTGGGGGAAAACAGCAACATCGCCGCGGGCGCGGTGGTGCTCGAGGAGATCCCGCCGGATTCCACGGCGGTGGGCGTGCCTGCCAGGGTAGTCAAGCGCAACGGCGTGCGCGTCGATAACCTCGACCAGGTGCACGTGCCCGACCCGGTGGCGCAGGAGCTTTGCTGCATGATGCTGCGCATCGAGCAGCTGGAGCGTGAAAACGCGGAATTGGAGAAGGAGCGCGGGAAACGGGAAGAAACCTGACCGTTTTCTCTTGTAAAAGAGGATGGAATCCGATAAAATGACCATTAGAAAAAAGAAGGAGCGATTTTTCATGAAGGTTTATAACACACTGACCCGGCAGAAGGAAGAGCTGCAACCCATCACGCCGGGCGAGGTCAAAATTTATGCATGCGGCCCCACGGTTTATAACTATATCCACATCGGCAACGCCCGCCCGCTATGCGTGTTCGACGTGCTGCGCCGCTACCTTGAATACCGTGGCTACAATGTGCGCTTCGTGCAGAATTTTACGGATATCGACGATAAGATCATCCGCCGTGCCAATGAGGAGGGGCTCACCTTCTCCGAGGTGTCGGAAAAATATATCAAGGAATTTTGGGTGGACGCCAAGGGGATGAATATTCGTGAGGCAACCGTTCACCCGAAGGCGACGGAGAATATCGACGAGATCATCGCTATTATTTCTGCTCTGGTCGAAAAGGGCTATGCATATGAAGCGCAGGGCGACGTGTATTTCAGCCCCGCGAAATTCAAAGAATACGGCAAGCTTTCCCACCAGCCGCTGGAGGAGCTGGAGGCGGGCGCACGCATCAATATCGGCGAAGTGAAAAAGGAGCCCATGGATTTTGCCCTTTGGAAGGCCGCGAAGCCGGGTGAGCCGAGTTGGGATTCCCCGTGGGGCAAGGGCCGGCCGGGCTGGCATATCGAGTGCTCCGCCATGGTTCGCCGTTATCTCGGCGAAACGATCGACATCCACTGCGGCGGGCAGGATTTGATCTTCCCGCACCATGAGAATGAGATTGCGCAGAGCGAATGCTGCAACGGCGCGCCCTTTGCGCACTACTGGATGCACAACGGCTTCATCAATGTGGATAACCGCAAGATGTCGAAATCCCTCGGCAACTTTTTTACGGTGCGCGACGTGGCGCGGGAATATGGCTACGAGCCCATCCGCTACCTGATGATCTCCTCGCAATACCGCAGCCCGATCAACTACAGCATCGATATCATCGAGCAATGCAAGGCCTCTTTGGCGCGGCTTTACAGCTGCCGCGATAGCCTCGATTTTGCGCTGAAAAACGCGGTGGAAGAGCCCGGCGCAGAGGATGATGCAGTGCTCGCAAAGCTGGCAGAGCGCAGAAAGCAATTCGAAGAGGCGATGGATGACGACCTGAACACGGCGGACGCGCTCGCAGCCGTTTATGAGCTTGTGCGTGATATCAACACGCATGTGGCGGCGGGCGTGCACTCACGCAGGCTGTGCGAGCAGGCTTCTGAGTTGTTTGACACGCTGTGCGGCATCCTGGGCCTCGTCTACAACCGCGCGGAAGAGAAGAGCCTGGATGATGAGATTGAAGCGCTCATCGAGCAGCGCAATGCGGCGCGCAAGGCGAAAAATTGGGCGGAGGCGGATCGCATCCGCGATGAACTGAAGGCGCGCAATATCATTTTGGAGGATACGCCGCAGGGTGTAAAGTGGAAATACGCCGAATAAGAATAATCAATAAATGTATCATGCAAAGCCAGGCCCTGCGCAATTCATCGCAGGGCTCGGTTTGCCATAAAGGAGTATATTTTTCCATGCGAATCGGTATCATCGGCACCAGCGCCATTGCCGGGCATTTCGTGGAAGGCGCGCGCCTGGCAGGGGGCATTGACATAGCCGCCGTCTATTCCCGCAGCTTGGAAACAGGGGAGGCTTTCGCGCGCGAATGGAAGATTCCCATTGTCTATACGTCCCTTGACGCGTTGGCAGAGAGCACGGCCGTGGACGCGGCGTATATCGCCAGCCCGAATGCCTTTCACTATTCGCAAAGCAAGCGGATGCTTGCCGGCGGAAAACATGTGTTGTGTGAAAAGCCTATTGTGACAGCGCCGGAACAGTTTGATGAATTGTGCGCATTTGCAGCGGAAAAAGGCCTCGTCTATATGGAGGCGATTATGATGCGCTACCTGCCTGCACGGGAAATCCTGCACAAGGCAATGGGGCAGATTGGGCGGATTTCCGCCGCGCGCTTTGATTTTTCGCAGCTCTCCTCCCGATATCCGGCCCTATTAAAGGGTGAAGTGCCCAATATTTTTAACCCTGCTATGGCGGCAGGCAGCCTGATGGATTTGGGGGTTTACTGTGTGTATCCGGCTATCGATCTATTTGGCGAGCCGGAGCGCGTGCGCGCGTCGGCGGGCTTCCTCAGCACCGGAGCGGATGGGTTCGGCAGCGCGTGCCTTTCTTACCCGGAGCGGGAGGTGCTGCTCTCGTGGTCAAAAATCGGGCAGGGCTATGCAGGCTCCGAAATCCTGGGCGATCAGGGCAGCATCACCATCCAGTCCATTTCAATGCTGGCAGGGATGGAGCTGCACCTGCCGGATGGGACGCGGCGAACACTCTGCGGATTGCTTAACAAGGCGGAGGCCATGCGGGGGGAAACGGAAGCATTTTGCCGTTTTACGCAAGAGCCGGGGCGCTTTTGGCTAGACGCCGCGCGGGCGGTGGAGCTGACTAGCAGTGTCTGCCGCGTGATGGAGCAAATTCGCCGGGAGGCCGGAATTTCTTTTGGAAAGCTACCATTATGAACTGAAATCCGCAAAAGGGATACTTTTTGCGGATTTTTCATTTATTTTGCACAACTGAGGTTGGCTCCAAGGCGAAATCGTGCTATAATTCAGCCGTATGAAACGGCGCATAGGTAAATAGGGAGCGTCCATGGGTCGGGCAGGAGGAATCGGGATGGAAGCAAATCGGGAAGCACAGCAGCAAGCGCTCCGGGCGCTCGACCAGCTCAACATTCCCTATGAACTGATCCGTCATCCCGCTGCGGGGACAATCGATGAAATTGCCGCAATGGGAATCCAGAAATATGGAGAGATCCCCAAAAATTTATTTTTGCAGGATCACAGCGGCCGCCATCTTTTTCTCCTTGTAATTCGCAGCGATAAACGGGCGGATTTGAAGGCAATTGCCCGTCAGCTGCCGAGCTCACGGCTGTGCTTTGCCTCCGAGGAGCGGCTGGAGCAATGTTTAGGGCTGAAAAAGGGCGCCGTTACGCCGCTTGGTTTGATTCATGAAAGCGGACGCGCCGTGAAGGTCCTTTTTGACCGGGATTTGAAGGGATTGGAGCGGGCCGGCTTTCATCCGAACGATAATCACGCCACCGTTTTCCTACGCTTTCAGGATCTGTGCCGGCTGCTCGAGGCGTATGGGCATCCCTGTCGGTTTTTAACTGTATAAAATTTAATCAGACGGGAGGAAACGCATTGCCAATTGATACGATACTGTGGGATTGGAACGGCACGCTGCTCGACGATGTGGATGTGGCGGTAGCCAGTATGAACGATCTTTTGGCTCGCCATGGGAAGCCCCTGACCAGCCGGGAGGAATACCGTGAAATGATTGATATTCCGGTGATTAACTATTACTGCAAGCTCTTCGATTTTGAGCAGACGCCCTTTGACGAGCTGGCAGACGGCTTTATGAAAGGGTATGACCGTTATATCTGTTCTGCCGGCCTGATGCGGGGCGCGCGGGAAACGCTGGAGCGCCTGCGTCAAATGGGTGTGCGGCAGATCATCGTCTCCTCTTTCCATGAGGCAACGCTCAACGGCTATCTCCGCCGTTTCGGCATAGCGGATTATTTTGAAGCAGTTAGCGGAGCGGGGGATTATATCTCGGCAGGTAAAATCGAGCGGGCGCGCAGCCTGCTTGACCGGCTTCACACTCTACCGGAGCGGACGCTTTCCGTAGGCGATATGGTGCACGATTATGAGCTTGCGCAGGTGCTTGGCACGCATTGCGTATTGCTCCCAAACGGGCAGCAATCAGAGGAAAGGCTGCGTAAAACCGGTGCGTTCGTGGAAAAGGACTTGGCCGCAATCCCCACATTGATCATGGAACGATAGCAATTTGGAAAAAATCCGCCAAGGGCTGGCCGGCGTGGTTCGCCCGGCGGTTAAAAAGGATCGAGAAAGGAACGGGATTGTTGATGAAAAAGATCATTGCGTTGATTACGCTGCTTTGCGTGGCGCTCTGCACGCTCTTCTCCTTGCTTGCCCCGCCTCCCGACGGCACGCCTACGAGCACGGGCTACCGTTACGAGGCTGGATTTGAAAAGGCCGTGGGGAAGTATGCGGATTTTGCAGCGTGTTATGAGCCCTCCTATCTGCCCGCGGTGCCCGGGCTGAAGCACACAAATATTGACGGAACCGTGTGCACGGACATGGTTCCGCAGGGCTTATGCATTGCGGGGGACTATTTGTTGATTACAGCCTATGATGCAAAGGAAGCGCATAACTCTGTGGTGTATGTGCTCTCCCATGCGGGAGGCAACAGGGGAGAATACTTGGCCACGCTCGTCCTGCCGAACCGCAACCATGCCGGCGGTATCGCCTTTGACGGTTCCTTGATCTGGATTGCCCAGAGCAGCGATAAAACGCTAAAAGGCTTTTCTTATGAAACCTTGCAGCGGGCTGTCGCCTCCGGTGCGGATAGCGTGCGGGTGGAATATGAGATCTCGACGGACAAGCTGCTGAAAACTGCCTCGCTCGTCACCTATTATGACGGCCTGCTTTGGGTGGGCACCTTTGCGGAGAAGGAGAGCGGAATTCTCTACGGCTATCAGGCGGAGATCAACGGGGACATCGCTGCGACAACGGCTGTGCGCTTTATGGAGCTTCCGGCACAGACGCAAGGCGTATCCTTTGTGCAGGAGGGCGGCAAGACGGCGCTGCTCACCAGCTGCTCTTATGGCCGCAAAAATGATGCGCGCCTCCATGTGTATTACCCTGCCTATGATGCACCGGCGGACAGTGGCGAAATCGCTTTAGGCGAGGCCGCGCGCATTTTGACCCTGCCTCCAATGCTCGAGGAGATTGATTCCGACGGCGACTATACCTATTGCCTGTTTGAATCAGCGGCCACAAAATACAGCACGGTCCCGTTGAATCGATGCCTTTACCCGGTCGACCGGATCGTTCCTCTGCGTACAGCAGAGTTGATTGGTTAAAATCGGGCCTTGTTGCTGTTAGATGCTATCTATGGATTTATAGAACCCTTAGGTAAAATTAGAGAGAGCAAATTTGATTTGGTGGAAAGTTATCGTGAATTTATACAAACTTATTCTTTTGTAAAAACAGCCAAGAATGCCTTTTGAATGTTGTGACATGTCAATAGAAAAAAGGGAATATATGGGTTTTGTATACCTTTTTTAAGAAATTCCATAACTTTTCTCGTCAAAAAACTTGCAAAGACCCATCGGATTGTGTAAAATGTATAGCGTAGTCATGGGCATAATGTATAAAAAATTGAAGAGCCAAATTAATGAAGCATTGGGGGCTATTTTATGTCAAACAGATTGTTCCAAGGCGTCATCCATCAGATGAAGGATGCCATTGACCGCACGGTGGGCGTGGTGGATGAAACGGGCACCATTATTTCCTGTAGCGAGCTCGGCCGGATCGGTGAGGTTCAGGAGTCCTCCCTCTCTGATGTTTTTACTGGCGGCGAGGTGACCACGATCGATTCCTTTACCTATCGCGCATTTGGCACCCATATGCATCCGGAATACGCCGTGTTTGTCGAAGGCACGGATGACATTGCCCGCCGTTATGTGGATATAATTGCCGTTGCATTGAGCAGCATAAAGCAGTATTATGATGAAAAGTACGATCGCAGCAACTTCATCAAAAACGTGATCCTCGACAATATCCTGCCGGGAGATATCTACCTCAAGTCGAGGGAGCTTCGTTTTAACAACGACGCCACCCGCGTCGTGCTGCTCATCCGCATTCTGGAACACAACGACGTATCCATTTACGACGTTATTCAAAACCTGTTCCCGGATAAGACCAAGGATTTCGTGATTAATATCAACGAAACGGATATCGCGCTTGTTAAAGAGGTGCGCGCGAATATTGAGCCGAAGGATCTTGAAAAGCTCGCCCGTTCTATCGCCGATTCTTTGGGCACAGAATTTTATACGCACGCCCTGGTTGGCATCGGCACAACGGTCAGCGGCATCAAGGAGCTTGCGCGGTCTTTCAAGGAGGCGCAAGTTGCCCTGGAGGTCGGCAAAGTGTTCGACACGGAAAAAACCATCGTCAGCTACGACAACCTTGGTATCGCCCGCCTGATCTATCAGCTGCCGACAACGCTGTGCGATATGTTCCTGCGCGAGGTGTTCAAGCGCGGTTCGATTGAGAATCTCGATCAGGAAACGCTGTTTACCATCCAGCGCTTCTTTGAGAACAACCTCAATGTTTCCGAAACATCCCGCAAGCTGTTCGTGCATCGCAACACATTGGTCTACCGCCTGGAAAAGATTAAGAAACTCACAGGCCTTGACCTGCGCGAGTTTGATGATGCGATCGTCTTTAAAGTGGCTCTGATGGTGAAAAAATATTTGGATTCCAACCCGGTAAAGTATTAATTCCGGTACCGGCTGTCAACCCCCGGCGGATGGCCCTGCCGGGGGTTGGTTCTTTAGGGTGTGCCTTTTGTTTTTTGCATATGCCGGATGCTGTTCTCAGCAGGCATGTGCATCCCTATGGAGGGGAATGGGCGCAGCTGCGCCCCGAAAAAGAGCCTGCGGGTTTTGTGCCACATCCCGCAGCCTACGCCCATGGGGCGCAGGGCCGCGCTTTTTCACGCTGCGATGTTTTGCGGCGCGTTTGATCAAAAGGCGTCCTATGTGAAGAAAGGACTGTGTGCAGTGATTGAGTTCCACAACGTTTCTAAAACGTACGAAAACGGCACCATGGCACTCAAAGACGTAAGCCTGCAAATTCAAAAAGGCGAATTTGTGTTTATCGTCGGCGCTTCCGGCGCTGGCAAGAGCACCTTCCTCAAGCTCATCATGCATGAGGAAACGCCGACCAGCGGCACAATCCGCGTGGGGAAGTTTGATCTGGCCGCAATGAAAAAGAAGGAGATTCCGCTGCTGCGCCGCACCATGGGCGTGGTTTTTCAGGATTTTCGCCTGATCCCCAAGATGACGGTTTATGATAACGTGGCTTTCGCCATGCGCGTCATCGGCGCCCGCCCGGCGGAGATCCGGCAGCGCGTGCCGTTTGTGCTTCGGCTGGTGGGCCTGATGACAAAGGCCTCCTGCTACCCGGAGGAACTCTCCGGTGGAGAGCAGCAGCGCGTCGCCCTTGCGCGGGCGCTAACCAACAATGCCAACCTGATTATTGCGGACGAGCCTACGGGCAATATCGATCCCACCATGTCCTATGAGGTGGTAAAGCTCTTAACCTGCCTCAATGAAATGGGGACGACCATTGTCATGGTAACCCATGAGCACGAGCTTGTGCGCGCTTTTGACCGCCGCGTGATTACCTTGGGTAACGGCTGCATCGTTGGCGATACGGCGGCACAAGCGCCTCAGGAGCCAGACGTACCGCAGCCCATTGAGCCGCTTTCCGATGCGGTTCAGGCGGGAGGTGCCCTATGAAAAAAAGAGGTAGTTTTGCATATTTAACCAAAGAGGGATTTCGCAGCCTTTGGTCGAACCGGCTGATGAGCGTTGCCTCCATCGCCGTATTAATGTCGTGCATGATTATCATCGGCTGTGCGTCGATGATCTTTATCAATATCAATGGCATTCTGGGCCATATTGAGCAGCAGAATGTGATGATGGTCTTTCTGGAGGATACCGTTGGAAAAGAGGAGGCCGATCAGTTGGGCGTAGAGATCAAGGCGCTGCCCAACGTCAAGGGATGTGTGTTTATCTCCAAGGATTCCGCATGGGAGAAGCAGATGGAAAGCCTTGGCGAAGACGCTGCTCTGCTGGAAGGCTTGGGCGAGAATCCGCTGCCGGACGCCTATAAAGTAACGGTGGACGATCTCTCGCGCTTTGAAGAAACCGTTGCAAGCCTAAAAAATTTACCCGGCGTGCTTTCCATTCAGGAAAACAGTGAGCTTGCCGGAAAGGTGATGGAGATGCGCCAGTCTGTTACAGCCATTGCCGGGATTATCATTGGCATGCTGCTGTTGGTATCCTTGTTTATCGTGTCCAACACTGTCCGGCTGACGATTTTCAGCCGCCGGCTGGAGATCAGTATTATGAAGGACGTCGGTGCAACCGATGGCTTTATCCGCTGGCCGTTTATGGTGGAAGGGATGGCAATCGGCGTTTTATCCGGAGTGCTGTCTCTTGGGGCCGTGTGGGGAATTTATGCGCTGGCGATCAAGGCGTTCAGCAGTGTGCTCGTTGCTTTCGGAATAGGTGCGGCGCCGTTTTCCGCCTATGCGGGCTGGATTTTGCTCGGCTTTATTGCGCTGGGCTTACTCACCGGCATGGTGGGCTGTGCGATTTCAATGAAGCGCTATTTAAAAAATGGAGGTGGAAGCCTTGGATAAAGGGAAAAAGGGGCTGCGCTCGTTGTTGTGTATTTGCTTGGCCTTGGGGATTTTTTTGCTCGGCCCAGGGCGGATGCCCTATGCAAGGGCTTCAACGATTGAAGATTTGCAGGATCAATACAACCAGCTTGACCAGCAGATTGCAGCCAATAAGAAAAAGCTGAGTGCGATTGCTTCCGATATGGCGGATCAGCAGGCATATATTGATGCGCTCAATGAGCAGGTTGAGGCGCTACAGAAGCAGGCTGAGGTCCTACAGGAGCGCATTGCGCTGCTCAACAGCGATATCAGCAGCCTGAACCGTCAAATTGAAAGCTTGAATACGAAAATTACCCAAACGCAGCAAAAGGCTGATGATCAGCAAAAGCAGGTGGAAGAAACCTTTGAATTGCTGAAAAAACGAATGCGCGCCCTATATATGTCCGGCGGCGGAACCCAGCTGGAGTTTTTGTTAGAGGCGGGGGATTTTGAAACTTTTCTGACGCGCACCGAACTGCTGCGCGGGGTGGCAAAGCACGATACGGAGCTTGCCGACCGCCTGTCGGAAGAGGTAGCTTCCTTCAACAAGCTGATTCGGAGCATGGAGGCGGACAAGGCCTCCTTACAGGAGCAGCAGAAAACACTAGTTGCTCGGCAAAGGGATGTGACAGCCTCTGCTCAGCAGCTGAGCGCAAAAGAGGATGAGGTGAACGAGAACGTTCAGAAGACGAACGCCTACATCCGGCAGCTCGATAAAAACAGCGCCGCCTATCAAACGCAAATGAAAAAGCTTCAGGCCGACCGGGATGCCATTGATGCACAGATTGCCGCTTACATACGCGAACATGCGTCGTCTTCCGGCGGCAGCAACGGCGGCTCTTCCTCGGGCGGATCTTCTTCCTCAGGCGGGTCTTCGTCAGGCAGCCAGAATACCACGAGCCAATATCTGCTTTGGCCGCTGCCCGGCTACCACTACATCACCTCTTATTTCGGCCCGCGTGACCTGGCAGGTTATAAATACCATTACGGAATTGATATCAGTGGCAGCGGAGTTTACGGCCACGATATCGTGGCTGCGGAGAGCGGCACTGTCCTGCTCGCCCAGACGGATAAATCCTGGGGTAAATTCCTCCTGATTGATCATGGCAACGGCATGCTTACGCGCTATGCGCATTGCAGTAAGCTCTTGGTTTCCCAGGGGGATCGGGTAAAGCGCGGCCAGGTGATCGCTAAGGTGGGCGATACAGGCAACGTAACCGGCCCACACCTGCATTTTGAGGTTTACGAGGGAGATCAACGGTATAATCCGCTGAATTATCTTGACCCGAAGGATTATAAGTGACAAAAGAGAGGTAGCCTATGAATAAGAAAGTACCACTCGGCGTGACCATTGCGCTCATTGTTGTGGCTATCACCGCTTCCATTGCAATTACAATGGAGATCGCAATGCACACCTATGATAATCTGATTGAGGATCTTCCCAAGCGGGAGGAGATGTATTCCGGGCTTTCCGAGCTGGATGATATTGTGCGGAAGAATTATTTCGGCAAAATTGACGACCAGCTGCTCAATGCCAAACTTTCCGGCGGGTATATACAGGGATTAGGGGATGACTACAGCTATTACATGACGGCGAATGAATATGTTACCTATTATAACCGGATCCACGGCAAGATGTCCGGCATCGGTATCAGCGCCGCGCTCAATCCGGATACGGGATTCATCTCCGTAGCAGAAGTTAACGCAGGTTCGCCTGCTCAAAATGCGGGCCTCCGAAAGGGCGACCAGATCATCGCCATCGGCGATACGGAGGTTACGAAGGATAATTATGACACAATGGTCAAAAACCTGGAGGGCGATAAGCTCACCAGCATTGATATCACCTATCAGCGCGGCGGTGAGAAAAAAACAGTCAATGTGATGCGCGGATACAGTGTGAAATCTGTCTACCATGAGATCATCGGCACAACAGGCTATATCCGCATCACCAGCTTTTATGAAAATACGGCAACGCAGTGCCAGGAGGCGCTGGATGCTTTGGCAAAGGAGAATATCAAGAGCATCGTCGTTGATGTGCGCAATACCTCTGAAGGCATGATGGAATATGCCGCCAAGGTGATTGACCTGTTTGTGCCTCTGGCCACAGAAGGCAACAAGGCCATTGCCCTAGCTGTCAATAAAAAGGGCGACACAGTGGAGACCTTTACCTCCGATGCAAAGGATTATGCAGGGCAGATTTGCGTGCTGGTCAATCGGAACACCCAAGGCCCAGCTGAGCTTTTTGCCTGCGATTTGAGGGATTTTGATAAGGCTCAGCTGATTGGGGAAATCACCAAAGGCAATGGAAAGCGGCAGCAGGTATTCAACCTCTCCGATGGGGGAGCGATTGTGCTGACTACCGCTTCGATCCTGCCCTATAAGAGCGAGAGCTTCGACGGCGTCGGCGTGGCGCCTGATGTGGAGGTAGCGCTGACGCAAGAGCAGCTGGAGCAGTTGGAAATTTTGCCGCACGATCAGGATACGCAGCTGCAAAAGGCGCTTGAAATGCTCAGTGGCGTTTGATGGCATAGGCGGATTGTGGAAATTCGAATCAGCCGTTAAAAATTGGAAGCGTGCTGCAAAAGCTCACTGCTTGCAGCACGCCTTTTTTGGCTGCTACCGGTTCTGTTAGAAAAACCTTGTAAAAGGGAGCGAAAAGGCGGTCAGATTTGCATGCCTTTTGGCTTAATTGTACGGATTTTTCGCCCGATCTGCTTTATCAGGATAAAATACTTGTAAAATCAGGATAAAAATATTATAATAAGGCGTAAATCTGTCCGGAGTGGGCCGCGTGTGCGCCACTGTGTCATCTGACGGAGGCGCCGGTTTCCGCAACACAGTGGTTTTTCCTTTTGAAATACGGCTGTTTCTGTCGGGCGGGTTGGGCGCGGAAGGCTTCCGCCGCGCAGAAAAGGATGATAGTTCATGCGTATATCAGTTGCGATGGCAGTGTATCACGGAGAAGCTTATCTCGATGCGCAGCTGTCCTCCATTTTGTCTCAGCTTGAGCCAGAGGACGAAATAATCGTATCAGACGATTGTCCCGGCGGCAAAACGGAGGAGATTGTCCGCCGCTTTGCCGAACAAGACCAGCGCGTGCATTATGTGCAGGGGCCGGGCCGCGGGTTGATTTCCAATTTTGGGCATGCGATCTCCCTGTGCGGGGGAGACGCCATTTTTCTCAGCGATCAGGATGATGTTTGGATGCCGGGCAAAGCCAACAAGGTGAAGGCTGCGTTGGAGGCAGGCGCTTTGCTTGTGTTGCATGACGCTTGTGTCACGGATGCGGACATGCATCCTTTGGAGCCCTCCTTTTTTGCTGTTCACGGATCAAAGCCCGGTTTTGGGGCCAATTTGATTCGCAATTCCTTTATGGGCTGCTGTATGGCTTTTCGCAGAGAGCTTTGCGGGGCGATTCTACCGCTCCCGGAGGGCATCCCTATGCACGATCAATGGATCGGTCTGATTGCAACCAGGTTGGGCCGCGTTGTTTTTTTAGAAGAGCCGTTGCTCTTTTACCGCCGCCATGGCGGAAATGTATCCGGTGGTAAAACTTCGGTTTCCACGAAGTTGCGCTGGCGTTTGTCGCTGGTCAACCAGTTGCTGCGGCGTTTTTATCTGCTTTCACGCCACGGCGAGAACAAGCTGGAAAACTGAAACGGGCTTAGATCGTTTTTCGTTTGTTTGCATGGAGGGGAAAACGATCCGTTTGTCCGCGTGAAAGGAACGATCACAACATATGGAAGAATATACAGTGTCTGGCTGTATTGTAACGCATAATAATCGAAAATGCGTCCGGAAAGCGGTGGAAACTTTTTTCCAGTGCACAAAGGGGGTAACAAGCCGCCTTTTTATTGTGGACAATGGTTCCACGGATGATACGGTTGCGCTGCTGCGCCAGCATTTTCCCGCCGAGCGGTTTCCCAATTTGGAGATCATAGAAGAAGGGCAAAACCACGGTTTTGGCGGTGGTCACAATTTGGTTCTTCCCAAGCTGCATTCCAAATATCACGCGATCATCAATCCGGATATTTTTTTAAAAGACGATGTGCTGACCGAAATGGTGCATTATATGGAGGAGCATGAGGAAATCGGGTTGCTTTCGCCCCGCATCTGCTTCCCGGATGGGCGGGAGCAGATTTTGGGTAGGCGCAACCCTTCCCTGCGCTATCTCATCGCCAGCCGATTTCAGCGGGATGATCCAGAAAACCCAATTCTACGCGAATACGCAATGCTCGATGAGGGGACGGACCATCCCTTTGAAATTGAAAACGCATCCGGATGCTTTATGTTGCTGCGGACTTCTCTGTTTCAGCAAATCGGCGGGTTTGATCCGCGCTATTTTATGTATTTTGAGGATGCGGATTTAACGCGCACCATTCGCAAATATGCGAAGGCTGTCTGTTATCCCCTCGCTACTGTATACCATGCGTGGGAGCGGGGCAGCGCGCATAACACAAAGCTGTTTTTGATCCATGTCCATTCAATGCTTTCTTATTTTACCAAATGGCTCGGCCGTAGAGAGGCCTATCATGAGAAGAAGCGAGGCGTTCATGAATGACGGCAGTCACACCGGCATCCCCAGCGGCGGGCAATCCAGGTCGGCCCCCGCGTAAACAGTATGTTAAAAATTTTTGGAAATATCGTTTTTTGCTCAGGGAACTGGTCAACAAAAATATTAAGCTCCAATATCGGAACTCTGTGTTGGGCCTGTTTTGGACGTTTTTGCAGCCGCTGCTCACGATGATCGTGCTCAGCCTCGTGTTTGGCCAAATTTTCGGCCATGACGAGACCAAAATTTTGAATTATCCCACTTATCTGCTTTGTGGCCGCTTGATCTATGAGTTTTATACGCAGGCGACCAAAAAATCAATGCGTTCCATTTTGGGCAATGCTGCTATTATTAAAAAGGTGTATGTGCCGAAATATATTTATCCGCTTTCTAATATTATTTCCACCTTTGTCACCTTTTTGATCTCCCTTACGGTACTAGCGGTTGTAATGGGATATTTTATGATTTTTACCGACACGAAAATGCATCTGACCCCTTATGTGTTTCTCGCTATTGTGCCGATTTTGATTTTGCTGATCCTGTGCATGGGCGTAGGAATGATTCTCGCTACGATGCACGTGTTCTTCCGGGATGTGGAATATCTCTATGATGTGTTCTGCATGCTTTTGTTTTATTTAACGCCGATTTTCTATCAGGTTGATCAGCTTCATCTGCAAACGTGGATGAAATATGCCCTGATGGCCAATCCACTGTATTCTCTGGTTTCCATGTTTCGCTCCTGCGTTCTGTTCGGCGAGATGTGGAATATGAACTGGCTTTATTATTCCCTCGGCTTCGCTCTCGTTTCGCTCCTGATTGGCTTTTATGTATTTTATAAGAATCAGGATAAATTCATTTTGCATATTTAGGAGGCGGAAAACGTGGGGAATCCAGTTATTGAAGTTGACAATATCAGCATGATGTTCAACCTGAATAAGGAAAAAATAGACAATCTCAAGGAATACGTGATTAAATTTCTGACCCGTAAGCTGCATTTTACAGAATTTTGGGCGCTGCGTGATATTTCTTTCTCTCTCCAGAAGGGCGAGCGGCTCGGCGTACTGGGGTTTAACGGCGCGGGAAAGAGCACGCTGCTGAAGGTGCTCTCCGGCGTGATGAAACCCACGAAGGGCTCAGTGACCGTCCATGGCACGATTGCGCCGCTTTTGGAGCTGGGCGCGGGCTTTGATATGAACTACACGGGGAAGGAAAATATCTTTTTATACGGCGCGACGATGGGCTTTTCTCGGAAGTTTATGGAAACAAAATACGACGAAATTTTGGAATTCTCTGAGCTTCAGGAATTTATTGATGTGCCAATGAAAAACTATTCTTCCGGGATGCGCGCGCGCCTTGGGTTCGCGGTAGCCACTGTGGTTGATCCGGAGGTTTTGATCCTCGACGAGGTGCTCTCTGTGGGCGATGCCCGGTTCCGCCAGAAGAGCGAAGCAAAGATTATGAATATGTTTGACAAGGGGACAACGGTTGTTTTCGTATCGCATAATACGGACCAGGTGCGCCGCATCTGCAATCGTGCCATCCTCCTGCAAAAGGGCCAGATCATCGCGCAGGGAACCACAGAGGAGGTCTGTGCGATTTATGATGAAATGACCAAGAAAAAATAAAGGAATCAAGGATGCCAACTGTCTGATTTTCAGCGGGCGGCTTTGTCGGAGCCGGCCTTCCGGAAAGAAAGGATCGTGAATCAAATGGTTTTTGCAGTGGTGCTTGCCGGCGGCGTGGGCAGCCGGATGGGAAATACGCAGACACCAAAGCAGTATTTGCCGCTTGGGAGTAAGCCGATTATCGTTCACACCATCGAAAAGTTTTTTGTGAACGCCGCGTTTGAAAAAGTGCTGGTTCTATGCCCCAAAGCCTGGGTTGCACATACGCGGAATATGGTTGTGAAAAGCCTAGGGAAAACAGACCGCGTAGAAGTAATCGAGGGTGGCTCCTCCCGAAATGATACGGTTTATCGCGCGCTCTGCCATATTGAATCCAACTATGGTATGGATGAGGAAACGGTGATTGTTACGCATGACGCGGTGCGCCCCTTTGTAACCCACCGGATCATCTCTGAAAATATTGCCGCCGCCCGGCAATACGGCGCGTGTGATACGGTCATTCCAGCCACAGATACGATTGTAGAGAGCCAAAACGGTTCAGAAATCTCCAACATTCCGCCCCGCTCCCAGATGTATCAGGGGCAAACGCCGCAGTCCTTCCGCGCCAAAAAGCTCAAAGAGATCTATGAAAGCCTCACACCGGCGGAGAAGGATAGCTTGACGGACGCCTGTAAAATCTTTGTCATGAAGGGAGAGCCGGTTTATCTGGTAGAAGGCGAGGTTTTCAACATTAAGATTACCTATCCATACGACCTAAAAGTGGCTCAAACGCTGCTAGGAGGGGATGCAGCCGATGATTAACGCGGTTTATCAGCTCATTGCGCCCCGCATGATTGATGTGACCTATCAGGAGATGCATCTGTCTGGCAGCCAGGTCTTGATTCGGCCGCTTTATCTCTCTATCTGCCATGCCGACCAGCGCTATTATCAGGGGATGCGTTCAGAGGCCGCCTTGAAGGCGAAGCTGCCGATGGCGCTCATCCATGAATGTGTTGCCGAAGTCATCTATGACCCAACCGGCGCCTTTCAGGTGGGCGATCGGGTGATTCCGATCCCCAATTCCCCCACACAGACGGATGATATCATTGCAGAGAATTATCTGCGCTCTAGTTTTTTCCGCTCCAGCGGATACGATGGTTTTTTGCAGGATTATGTGATGCTTAAGCCTGATCGGCTGGTGCCGGCGCCGAAAAGCGTGCCGCTCCAGGTGGCCTCTTTTACGGAGCTCATCAGCGTTAGTCGCCATACGATTTCCCGCTTTGATTCTATTGCGCATGCGCGGCGAGATCGCATTGGCGTTTGGGGCGATGGCAATCTCGGCTTTTTTACAGCGCTTCTGCTGCACTATCTCTACCCGGAAACGGAGCTGTATGTGTTCGGTACGGTGGCGGAAAAGCTCGCCTATTTCACGTTTGCTCAGGAAACCTTTTTGGTAGACAAGCTGGAAGATAGCGTTATGGTCGATCATGCGTTTGAATGTGTTGGGGGCTCCGGCTCCCGCAGCGCAATCAATCAAATCATTGACCATATCAATCCAGAGGGCACAATTGCAATCATGGGCGTCTCCGAAAATTTTGTGGAGATTAACACCCGCATGATGCTTGAAAAGGGGCTGCGCATGTTTGGCAGCAGCCGCAGCGGCCGCAAGGACTTTTTGCAGACGGTTGAGCTGCTCGACCGCTATGAGGAGCTTGGTCATTATTTTGAAAACCTGGTGGGCGCACAGGTAGACGTTCGTGAGATTTCAGATATCCACAACGCCTTTAATTTGGATTTTAATCGTAATTTCGGAAAAACGGTTTTGAAATGGGAGAAATAACACAACAATTTTGATATAGAAAGGGCGTATTGCGAAAATGTGCATGGCTACATTTTGCAGCGCCCCTTCCTGTTATACGCGGGCTTGACGCTTTTGTCTGAGGATGGAAAGGAGAGGATGGCAGCTTGACGCCAAAAGTATCCGTTGTGATTCCTGCCTATAATGCGCAGCAATATTTGGGAGAAACCCTCGACTGCTTGGCAGTTCAAACACTGCGGGAGATTGAGGTGCTTGTGGTGGATGACGGCTCCGCCGACAGCACGCCGGAGATCCTGCGGGAATATAGCGAAAAATACCCCTTTATCCGGGCGATTCGTCAAGAAAACGCTGGGGTTGCCGCCGCGCGCAATCGGGGGATTCAGGAGGCAGCAGGAGAATATCTCTACTTTTTGGATTCCGATGACCTGATCGAGCCGGATGCGTTGGAGCAGCTTTACCAAACCGCCAGGCAGCACGAGGCGGAGCTGGTGATCTGCAAAATTCAAAATTTCAGCCGCACGGGGACAAGCTGGCAGGAGCATGCCGGCCTGTTGTCGCAGCGGGATACGATCAATCCCTATGATTATGATCTCCTATGGAATTATCTGGTCGGCAATAAGCTATATCTGACGCGGCACCTGCGGGAGAGCGGTGTGCTTTTTCCGCCGCTGCGCTACTCGGAGGATGGCGCGTTCAATATGCGCTATGCTTACTGCTGCACCCGCATCAGCGGCTGCCCAAACACTTTTTTGCGCTATCGCCGCCGGGTGGCGTCGGAGGGTTTTTCCGTCAGCCAGACGATTAGCCTGCCGCTACTACGGGATTATATGGCTGCCAACGGGATGATTTATGATGCGGCGGCGGAAGCCCTCAAGCTGCCTACGCAGGGGGTTGACCGGGAGGCCTATCTGGACGAGGTGCTGTATAAAACGGCCTATGTGCTAATCGCGCAGTTTTACAGGCTTTTTTGGCGGGCGGATGAGGCATGTATCACCTATATCGCGCAATCCCTGCGCAAATTGCGGGAGCAAATGTCGGCCGACCGTTTTACACAGCTCTGTGATTTCAACAGCGATATCGAGGTGCGCGAGCTGATTGAGGATCGGGAAATGATGGCGAAGCATGCCCGTGTGTCATTTTTTGTAACGGCGAAAGGGTCGCGGGATCAGATGGAGGCTCTTTTTGAATCGCTCTACATGCAAACAATGCCGTGCTTCGAGGTGTTTGTGCCGCAATCCACAGCAGATGCGGGGCTGATTCCGGCACAATGGGCGGCCTGCGCCAACCTGCATGTGCTGCCGGATCACAGCTTCCTTTCCACGGCCAAAAAGCAGGCGCGTGCACGCCTGCATGCCCGTCTGCGCACCTGTAATGCGCTTGATCCGCGCCTGCTGCGCTTTTTATACCGCTTCCCGATCCCGGCAGGGCTGAAGCAAACGGCCTTCAGTGTGCTTGTACAGATGCTGATCGTTTATTTTAAAAGGCAGAATGCCGCTTGAAGCCATAGAGCTAGAAGCGCACGAAACGAAGCGTAAGGAAAGGGGCGTTATCTGTGAAGCGGCTGTTTTTTACTCTGTATGCCGCAATGTTTCATCTGTTTCGGGTTTTTCCGGTGCAGAAAAAGCGCGTTGCATTGATCTCAATGCATAACGCGGATTTTCACGATGGCCTGGGTGAGGTGGAACGGGCGTTTCAGGGCAAAAAGGAAGGCTATTTTTTTACCAAAATCACGCGCCGGGATCTTTGCCTGCAAACAAATGCGGGCCCGGCCGCCTTTTTGCGCTCTGTTTGTCGTGCGATCGGTTTTTTTACCCGGAAAGCCTATGGGCTAGCCCGTTCTCGTTATATTTTTCTCAATGATAATTTTATGCCGCTGGCAAGCCTGCATTTGGGTAAAAAGGTGGTTGTAACGCAGCTTTGGCATGCAGAGGGCGCCTTTAAACGCTTTGGGCAGGATATCAGCCAACCGCCGGAAATCCGTGCGCGCGAAGCAGCGGGCAACGCCAAGCTGACCTTTGTCATTTGCTCTTCTGAAAGTGTTGCGCCGCATTATGCAAGCGCCTTTCATGTGCGCCCGGAGCAGGTGCTTCCGCTTGGCTCACCGCGGACCGATTTTTTCTTCCGTCCGCAGGATATCACGGCTCTGCGCGCCCGTTTTAATGAGCAATACCCGCAGTGCAGGGGAAAAAAGCTGGTGCTCTATGCGCCAACCTTCCGGGATGACCCGGAAAAGGATCGGGAGCTGCTTTCCCGGCTGGATACGGGGCTTTTCAACCGATATCTGGGCGAGGAGTATGCGCTGTTGGTGCGGCTGCACCCACAGATTCATGCGGATACACGCACGCTGGAGGGAGCAGTCGATTTAACCGCATATCCGGATGTGAGCGAATTGGTGCTCCTATGTGATGTGTTGGTGACGGACTATTCCTCCATTGTGATGGATTTTGCGTTGCTGCGCAAACGCTGCATCTTTTATGCGTTCGATTTGGAGGAATATGAGAAGGACCGGCCGTTTTATTTTGACTATGAATCCTTCGTGCCGGGCAAAATCGTCCGGACGATGCCCGAATTGCTCGATGAGATTGAGCATGGCGTCCTTGACCTTGCGCGGCTGGAGCGATTCCGCGCGTTCCACTTTGGTCGGCCGGATGGCGGTGCGGCCGTTCGCGTTGTGGATTACGTAACAAAAGCTCCCTATCCTTCATAAGCTTTTGTGAGTCCCACCGCGGGGCTCACATTTTGTATTTTTGCAGCCGTTTTTAAAAAAGGCGGTTTTTTTATCAAACGGAAAGGATGCGTTGTGTTGATGCTGATGCGGGAGATTATCCGGAAAAAAAGGGATGGAGAAGCGCTGACAGATGCGGAAATTGCATTTTTTATCCGCGGGTATCTGAACGGAAAAATCAGAGATTTTGAAGCTTCCGCGCTGCTGATGGCGATCTGTTTTCAGGGGATGGATGAGCGGGAAACCCTCACGCTGACGCTTGAGATGGCTCGTTCCGGCGAACAGCTTGATCTGTCCTCTCTTTCGGGCGTAGCGGCCGATAAACACAGCACAGGCGGCGTGGGGGATAAAACGACGCTGATCGTGGCGCCGCTAGTCGCTGCAATGGGTGGCCGTGTGGCAAAAATGTCCGGGCGGGGGCTCGGCCATACGGGCGGCACCATTGATAAACTGGAAGCGATCCCCGGCTTTCAAACGTCGCTTTCCCGCAAGCGATTTTTGCGGCAGGTGGAAGAGATCGGCCTGTGTGTTGCCGGGCAGACGGGTGAACTCGCCCCGGCGGACAAAGCGCTATATTCCCTGCGGGATGCAACTTCCACGGTGGAGAGCATCCCTCTGATTGCCTCCAGTATTATGAGCAAAAAGTTAGCGGCTGGCGCGCAGTGCATCGTTCTTGACGTTAAATGCGGCAGCGGCGCCTTTATGAAAACAGAAGAGCAGGCGCGTCAGCTTGCGCAAGAGATGGTGCGCATCGGCAGGGGCGCGGGGCGGCGGGTTTCCGCTCTGATTACCAACATGGATATTCCGCTGGGCTATGCCATCGGGAATGCGCTGGAGGTGATTGAGGCGGCAGAGATCCTGCGCGGCAGGGGGGATCAAGCATTGACCCGGCTGTGCGTGGCTCTAAGCGCGCAGATGATGGCTCTAAGCGCGCAGGGGAGCATAGCCTTTTACGAGAAAAAGGCGGAGGCGGCGCTCCAGGATGGCTCTGCCTTTCAGAAGCTGCGGGAGCTAGTGCGCGCGCAGGGCGGGGATGATTCTGTTTTGGAGCACCCGGAGCGTTTTCCACAGGCAAAAGTAAAAATGCCCGTATCATCACCTGAATCCGGGTTTATCATCCATATGGATGCAGAGCTGATCGGCCGCGCCGCTATGCTGCTCGGCGCGGGGCGTGTCGAGAAGGAGGGTGCGATAGACCCGGCGGCGGGAATCGTTCTGCGAAAGAAAACGGGGGATTTCGTCCACCGGGGGGAAACGGTTGCGCAGCTGTTTACCAATCTTGAATCAGAGGGGCAGATTGCACAGGCGGCGGCGCTGTTTCTTACGGCGATCCATTTTTCACAAATCCAGCCGGTCGAAGAAGCGTTGATTTACAACGTAATTGGAGAAAATCGGGAATAACAGCGTAAAACGTATTTACCTCTGCTTCTCAGATATGCTATACTAAAAAGAGATACTATCGGAGAGGAGAATAGGGCGAGATGAAGCATCGCTTGGAAGATTACCCGGGTGCAGGTGAGCTGACGCTTTGGTATGAAAAACCCGCACATACGGATTATAAAGGCTGGGAGCAGCAGGCGCTGCCCATCGGCAATGGATATATGGGAGCAAAGGTGTTTGGCGGCATTCGCCGCGAACAAATCCAATTTAATGAAAAAACGTTGTGGACAGGCGGCCCCGGCACGCCGGGCTATGCGCTCGGCTGCGCAAGGGATGATAACGGCCAGGCGATGCATGAAATTCAAAATATGCTCGCAGCAGGGGAAAATGAAGCGGCTGAGAAAGCGATGCGCGGCCTTCAGGGCTCTGAAGCGGGCCTTGGCGCCTACCAGAATTTTGGAACGATGTTTTTTGATTTTCCCGGCCTGCGTGAGCGCTCCTGTAGGCAATATCGCCGCACGCTTGATCTGCGCACGGCTGTTTCCTGCGTTAGCTTTGCGCACAAGGGGCTGCGCCACACGCGCACCTGCTTTATGAGCTATCCGGATCATGTGTTCGTTGCAAAGTTTGATGCGGACGGCAGTGAAAAGATCAGCTTTCGCTTTTGGGTGGAGTCTGCGCAAAAAGGGAAATGCCGTGTCAAAGGGGCGGATACGCTTCTCCTTTCCGGTTCCCCACGCGGCTGTGTGGGCGGAAAGGATAGCCCGGATGCAAACAACTTGCGCTATGCTGCGGCCTTCCAAATCGTTGTCAATGGTGGAACGGTAAAGCCGCACGGGGAGGATTCCCTAGTGGTCAGCGAGGCGGATAGCGCCGTGCTCTACCTCTGCGCGCAGACGGATTATGAAGATCAATTTCCGCATTACCGCAGCGGGATTGACCCGGTCCCGCAGGCGTTGCAGCGTGTGCAGGTTGCGGCGGAAAAGGGTTATGAGGCGCTTTATCAGGCGCATCTGGCGGATTATCAGGCGCTTTTTGACCGAGTGGAAATCCAGGTGGGGCAGGAGGAGGAGACCTCCCTACCGACCGATAAGCTGTTAAAAAAATATAAAAAGGGGCGGCAGAGCAGGTTGTTGGAGATGCTCTATTTTCAATATGGGCGCTATCTCTTGATCGCCTCTTCCCGTGTGGGGAGCCTGCCGGCGAACCTGCAAGGCGTATGGAATGCCAAAAACAACCCGGCCTGGCAGAGCGATTATCATCTGAATGTAAACCTGCAAATGAATTATTGGCCAGCTCACACCACGAATTTGAGCGAAACCACTTTGCCCCTCTTGCGCTATCTCCAGGCCATGCGTAAGCCTGGCCGTATTGTGGCGGCGAAATATGCAGGCGTTGGCGAACGGCTCGCAAACGGTGAGCCGGATCCGTCCAAGCCGACTGGATGGATGGCGCATACGCAGACCAGCCCGATGGGAATGGTTGGCCCCGGCAGCGACTGGCGCTGGGGCTGGGCGCCCGCAAACGGCGCCTGGATGCTGCAAAATGCTTATGATTGCTATACCTTCAGCGGCGATGTGACGCTGCTTGCCAAGGAAATTTATCCAATGATGGAGGAATGCGCGCGCCTGTGGACACAGCTGCTGATTTTTGATGCAAAGAGCGGCCGCATGGTATCCTCTCCGAGCTTTTCCCCGGAAAATGGGCCGGTTACCGCAGGGGATACTTATGATCAGGAGCTTGTGTGGCAGCTCTATACCGATGTGCTGGATGCTGCGCGTGTATTGGCAGAAAACGGTTGGGAGGGCTTGCCGGATCAGGCACTGCTTGAAACAATTCGCAAGCAGCTGCCCCTTTTAAAACCGCTTCAGGTGGGCAAATGGGGACAAATTAAGGAATGGTTTTTTGAGGATCAGTGGCCTGACCGCGGCTTTAAAACCAAAAAAGTGCAGAACCATCATCGTCATATGTCGCATCTGCTTGGCCTCTATCCTGGCAGCCATATCACTGCGCAAACGCCGGAATATCGGCATGCCGCCCGTGTTTCTATTGAGGATCGGGGCGACGGCGGGACCGGCTGGTCAAAAGCGATGAAAATCTGCGCTTGGGCGCGCCTGCTTGATGGCAATCACAGCTATAAAATGCTTGGAGAGCTTTTAAGGCACAGCACGCTCGATAACCTCTGGGACACCCATCCGCCCTTCCAGATCGACGGGAATTTTGGTGCGGCTGCGGGCATTGCGGAAATGCTTTTGCAAAGCCATGCGGGTGTGATACAGCTTTTGCCCGCCCTGCCCGACGCATGGGCAACCGGCAGCTTCAGGGGCCTTGTGGCGCGTGGGAATTTTGTGATTGATCTAGCCTGGCAGGAGAAAAAGCTCGTGGAGGGCAGCATTCATGCCCGCGCAGGCGGTGCGTGCAAGCTCTCCTATCCCGGCATCCACACCGTGCATATTTTGGATCAGAACGGCACGCCCGCCGCTTTTGCAGTGCTCGATGCGGATACGATTGTGTTGGATACCAAACAGGGAATGTCCTATTCCATTCGGCGGTGAAGGTGACACGCCTTGATTTACCGCCTGTAAAATAACGCGGTAAAAGGGGCAAATGTCCATGGGCTCAAAAGGCGTGTTGAGCTGGCGGCGTTTTCTCTTTACCGCAAAAGGTTGACGGTTTCTATGGAGAAATTGCTAGAGCTGCAATTTTTAGATATTCTTCCAACCCGCTCCGGTTTTCTCTTTGTACGGAGGGAGATTCTCGATGAAACGCAAATCCGCCTCTCCTTTCACGAATTTTTGTTGCACACGCGGGAAGAGGTTCCTGTGCGGCGGAGCGTATATCTGCGCCGTAAGTTCGGCGCAGGTTATGAAACGCTTGTGCGGAGCCTTGGCGACTATGTTTCCTGCGATACGGCCCGGCTTCCGGATGGGAATTTGGCCGTGCTTTATCCCGGGGGAGAGCTCGGATTTTTTTCAAAAGAGGGCCGGCCGGTCTGGCGCGGGGAATTGACCTATCGCGGAGCAGGGGTTTCCGACTTGGCAGTAGATGGGGATTTTTTTTGGTCGGCTGTGCCGGAGCAAAATGCTGTGATCTGCTTTTCCACGGCGACGAAACGGATTGCTCTACGCATCAGCGGCGGCACGCAGCGCGCGTTTGACGGGCCGTGTTCGCTTGTGCGGTATGGACGGGTGCTGTATGTATGTAATGAGCGTTCACACCAAATTAGCACACTTAGCCTCGACCGGTATGCGGTGCGGGATTATCAGCACTTTCAGGAGCCTGTTTATAAATTTTTTCGTTGGCAAAAGGAGGAAATTGCCGTTTTAGCTTCTGGCGTATACCTCCTGTAATCCCTTCCCAGCCCGGATAAAACGGAGAAAAGGGAAAATACTATTCCCGAATCGTTTTGACGGGCGGGGATGAAATAGATGGAAATCAGCGAAGTAAAAATCAGGCGCATTTATCACCAGGAGGAACGGTTGTGCGCGATGGCCTCCATCGTGATTGACAATGCGGTGGCAGTGCATGAGGTGAAAATCATCAATGGGCCGAATCGCAAATTTATCGCAATGCCCAGCCGTAAGGAAAAAGACGGCACTTACCGCGACCTTGTGCACCCGCTCAATCGGGCTGCGCGCGAGGAGATTGAGCGTGCCGTATTCGCAGCTTATGAGGCGGCCTTGCAGGAGGAACAGCTTCAGCCTCCACAACAGGATCAGCAGGCAGAGCCTGCGCAATAGATGAATTCATCAAAGGGGAGGGAGAGAGCAATGGTTTTGACTCTCCCTCCCCATGTTTGCGCCTGCATCGATCAATTGGAGCAGGCGGGCTTTGAGGCTTGGGCGGTTGGCGGGTGCGTGCGTGATTTGCTGCGTGGCGTCCAGCCGCACGATTATGACTTGACGACGAGCGCCCTCCCGGAGGAGACGCTGCGCCTGTTTCCGCATACGGTTCCAACCGGCATTACATATGGTACGGTCACGGTCATCGCCCAGCGGGAGCCTCTGGAGGTGACGACCTTTCGCACGGAAGAAGCTTACCATGATTTTCGAAGGCCTTCAGGCGTTCTATTTGCGTCGCGGCTTGAGCAAGACCTGGCACGCCGGGATTTTACAGTGAACGCAATGGCTTATGCTCCGTCCAGAGGTCTCACCGATCTGTTTGGCGGGCAGCATGACCTGGAGACGCATGTGATCCGGGCGGTGGGAGATCCATCCGACCGTTTTAAAGAGGATGCCCTACGTGTTTTGCGCGCCTTCCGGTTCGCTTCGCAGCTTGATTTTGCACTGGAAGAGCACACGCTCTGCGCAGCGCTTCTGTATGGGGAAAATCTTGCAAAGATCAGCGCAGAGCGTGTGGCGGCGGAGCTGATGAAATCGCTGGCGGGGCAGAGGCCCTCCGCGCTGGCGCCGTTGCTATGCAACGGAGCGCTTTCCTTTTGTGGGCTTACCTCTACAGAGCATGGCGTTTTTCCATTGTTGGACACGCTTCCGCCGGACGGCGCTTTGCGTCTGGCCGCCCTGTGCCGGATCTGCGGCGCGCAGGTGCATGCCGTCTGCGCCGCGCTGAAGCTGAGTAACGCAATGAATCAATCTGCCGGCGCGTATGAGCGGCAGTTCGCTCAGCCGCTTCCCCAAAGCAGAGCGGAGCTGAAATCGCGTTTTCCAAGCCTGTCGCCGGAGTGCTGGGGGGATTTGCTCGCGGCAAGAGCATGTTTATTCGGGGAGGATAATGCATCCCTGCGCGATCTGTTGCAGGATATTCTAGCGAAGCGCGAGCCATGGCGCACCGGCCAGCTCGCCGTGAATGGACACGATTTGAGAGCGCTCGGCATTCCCGCCGGCCGGGAAACGGGCAAGGCATTACAAATGCTTTTGCAGGCTGTTTTGGAGCATCCGGATTGGAATACAAGAGAGCGGTTGTGCACAATGGCGTCGCAATGGCTGGGAGGGTGATACGATATGTTTGAAAACTATGAGAAGGACTATATCATGCGGCAGATCAAAATGCTCGGCCAACTACTCGCCCGGTTGCTGCTGCGCTCCGATGGTGTGAAATATGAGTTGCCTTTGAAAGCGCCGTATTCAAAGGCGGATGAATTGCATCAAGCGCTGTGCCGCCTGTTGGCAGAGGGAAAGATCAACGAGGCGGAAAACTGGCTCTATGAGGAGGTCGGCCAGTTGGGTCTCCCCGGCCTGCGCGTGGCAATTGATTTCTATTTGCAGCTCAATGAGCGGGACGACGCCTATTTGGAGGCGCATAATTTCACACGCGCTGAGATTGAGGATGGGCTGAAAAATATTGCGCAGCAATATGGTGTGGTGCTGTAACAGGCAGTGCTTAAACTCTCGTTTACCTCTTCAGATGTGCAGAAGCGGCTTAACTTCCAGTGGATGCGATATCAAAAATATGGGTTCGGGATTTGGGCAGTCAAACAGAAAAGCGGTGGCGGACGGAATTGGAATGGCAAGCGGGAGGATCCATATGGATGCTGAATTTATCAACATAACAACAGAAAACCTGGCTCAGGAGCATTTATGCTGCATTATCCGCAGCAAAAAGCCCCATCCCGGTATCGACGCAAAGCGGCAGTGGCTTTCGGACCGGCTCAAGGAAGGCCATGTCTTTCGCAAGTTAAACGCAGCAAAGGCCACAGTTTTTATCGAGTACGCCCCTCTGGAAACCGCTTGGGTTCCTATCATTGGCGACAATTTTTACTATGTGTACTGCTTATGGGTTTTGGGCCGCGAAAAAGGAAAAGGATATGGCAGAGCGCTGATGGAGTATTGCTTGGACGAGGCCAGAAAACAGGGGAAATCCGGCGTTTGTATGCTTGGATCGAAAAAACAGAAGGCCTGGCTTTCTGACCAGGCATTTGCGAAGAAGTTTGGGTTTGAGGTGGTGGATACAACCGAGTATGGATATGAATTGTTAGCCGTTTCTTTTGACAAGACAGTGCCAAAGTTTGCAAAAAATGCAAAAAGCCAAGGAATTGAGAGCAAAGAGTTAACAATCTATTATGATATGCAATGCCCCTATGTGGATCAAACGATTCGGGCGATCAAACAGTATTGTGAGACGAATGATGTCCCCGTCTCCTTCATGCAAGTGGATACTTTGCAAAAAGCAAAGGAGTTGCCCTGTGTGTTCAATAACTGGGCTGTGTTTTATCAGGGGAAATTTGAGACAGTTAATTTATTGGATCTGGAGGCCCTAAAAAGAATTTTAAAAAAAGGAAGATAGCATTCGCTTCCCCCATTTATGACTCGCATGCCGTATGAGCAGAATCGGGCATGGCGGCTGTAATAGCAAAATCCCAACGGTTCGAGCTGGCGGCGTATCCGAATAGGAAGAGAGCACGTGGAGCGGATTAGGCGCATCGCGACAGATACAGGTTGGACGAAAGAATGAATATTTATAAGATTGCAACAATACAGGAACATCCGGAATTAAAAAATCGTGCGGCAAACTGGTTTCATGAAAAATGGAATATTCCACTTGAAGCATATTTGGAAAGTATGGAGGCCTGTATACAAAATGCAAATGCGGTTCCACAATGGTATGTAGTCCTATCGGAGGGTAGAATGGTAGGGGGAATTGGCGTCATAGAAAATGACTTTCATAACAGAAACGATTTAACGCCCAATGTTTGTGCCCTCTACGTAGAGCAAACTGATCGCTGTCAAGGGATCGCTGGAAAATTGCTGCGTTATGTCTGTGAAGATATGAAGCAAAAAGGGATTGATACGCTTTATCTCATTACAGACCACACCTCATTTTATGAGCGTTATGGTTGGAAATTTTTATGTATGGTTCAAGGCGATGGTGAAGCAGATTTAACCAGAATGTACATCCATAAGGCGATATAATTTCCCGATCATTGGAATGATGGGATACGCCTGCTTCTTCTAAGGCTCACGCTTTGTTTTACAGTTTGATTGGTTTGGGCTTCCAGCCCAAGGCGGCCTCTGCATGGCAAAAGCGCATCAAAAGAAACAGGAACACAGCGGGCCTGCCCCCCATAGAATGGTAACGAAGCATTCTATGGGGGTTTTATTTGATGAAAGAGATACACAATTGTCTGGTGATCGGTGGGGATATGCGTCAGATTTATATGGCGGAGGCGCTGGGGCAGGCTGGCTTTACAGTTAGCCTGTATGGGTTTGAACACCTGGAAGAAACCAATCATGTGGGAAGCGGCAGCTGTCGGGATTATTATGAAGCGCTCAAGGGCAAGGATGCTGTGATCTTTCCTCTGCCGCTGAGCCGGGACAACGTGTCTCTCAATGCGCCCTTTGCCGGGGAAGAGATTCTTTTGGCGGATATCCTGCACGCGGTGGAAAGCGGCCAGATTGTGTTTGGCGGCATGCTGGGCGAGCGGGAAAAGCAGTACTTAAAGCACAGGGGGATCGAGGCGTTTGATTATTTTGCGCGGGAAGAGCTAACGGTGCGCAACGCCGTGGCTACGGCGGAGGGCGTGCTGCAAATCGTCATAGAGGAGCTTCCTATCACAGTGCACGGCTCCCATGCCCTTGTAACGGGTTTTGGGAGAACTTCCAAGACCATTTGCGCCCTTTTGCGCTCGCTTGGCGCACAAGTTACCGTTGCGGCGCGCAAGCAGGCGGATCTCGCCTGGGCGCAGGTGGAAGGGATGCACGGCGTGTTTTATGAAGAATTGCCCGCCTATGCAGGCGGATTCGATTATGTGGTCAATACCGTGCCCGCCCTTGTATTGGGCGGCCAGGTTTTGGAGAAGTTGCAGGCGGATTGCCTGCTTGTTGAAATTGCGTCCGCGCCGGGGGGAATCGATCTGGAGGCAGCCCAAGCGCGTGGGCTCAAAGTGATCAAAGCCAGCTCCCTGCCGGGTAAGGTAGCGCCGAAAACGGCGGGGAGAATCATCAGCGATACGATACGGAATGTCATCAGAGAGGGCAACGGCTGAGCCAAAAATACACCACAGCCGCAGGTTTACGCGGGGGATATGGATTGACGCAAAACACGCCGCATCAGCGCCCGCATCTGTTGACCTTCATGAAAGGGAGAGTTATACATGAGTGAGATTACCGCCGGCTTTGCGATGTGCGGCTCCTTTTGCACCTTTTCCAAGGTGCTCCCTCAGATGAGAGTGCTTTTGGAGAAGGGCATGCATATTGTGCCGATCATGTCGCAAGCGGCTTATAGCATAGATACCCGCTTTGGGAAAGCGGCTGACTTTCGCGTGGAAATTGAAGAAATGTGTGGGGAGAAAATTATCCACACCCTGTTTGATGCGGAGCCTATTGGCCCCAAAAAGCTGCTGGATATCCTGATTATTGAGCCGTGTACAGGCAACACCATCGGGAAGCTTGCAACCGGCATCACGGATACGCCGGTTACGTTGGCGGCGAAGGCGCATCTGCGCAACAACCGCCCTGTGCTTATCGGCGTTTCAACCAACGATGCATTGGGAGCGGCCGCGAAAAATATTGGCCAGCTACTCAATTATAAGAATCTCTATATGATTCCCATGCGCCAAGATGATTGTGTAAAAAAGCCGAATTCCATTGTTGCGGATTTCACAAAAACTTATGATGCCGCCATGGCTGCATTGAACGGCGAGCAACTCCAGCCCGTGTTGGTATAAAAACGCTCGAATGATGCGGTAAAACAAGATCCGCTGCAAAATGCCTCGCATTTTGCAGCGGATCTTTCTGAAAAATCACATTTTTACCGTTTCGAAGCAGACTTTGGGCTTGAGCCGCCCCAAACGGAAACCTCTCCTTTTCTCCCTCCTATGATTCCAATACAATCACCGCCCCTGCGAACCTGCGGCGCGCCGGTATTCCCGCGGGCTTTTGCCGGTGTGGTTGCGAAAGCACTTATTGAAATGGCTCAGGCTGCTGTAGCCGAGCTGGCAAGCAATCTCGATCGTGGTCATCTGTGTCGTTAAGAGCAGACTGCATGCGAAATCCATCTTGGCCTTGGTCAGGTAAGCGGTGACAGTGTCGCCGGTATACTGTCGAAAATACTGGATGACGACAGGGGGCGAGTAGCCTGCCAAACGATAAACATCGGCTGCGCTGCAAGAAATATATTCTGGCGAGTGGATCTTTTGCAAGAGAGCCTGCATCCATTCTGGGCAGTCGGCGGAAAAAGGCCGCCATTTTTTATATAAAAGGGAGATTGCATGCACCAGCATCTCGCAGATAACCAGCACGCTGAGCCGATCGGGCTCCTCCGCGGAGCGGGCGATGAGGTTCAGCTGCTGTGCACGAGATTGAAAAAAAGCGAGTTCCACATCATTCAGAGCGATGCACAGCTCTTCCCCGCCGAGCAGCGCATCGAAGCTGATGCCGAGCGCTTCGCACAGGCTGGAAAGCTTCGCCGTTGTGACTGGCAGATTGATGTGGATACAGCGGCTTCCCGCGATGGGTGTAAACTGGTGGCAATCCTCCGGACGGATCAAAAACAGGTCGTTTTTGGAGAGGCGCTTCTGCGCTCCGTTGAGGATGTGGTTGGTCTGCCCGCAGGTAATGATAAAAAATTCGTAGTGGTTGTGGTTGTGCAGAGAGGTGTGTGGGGCATCCCACCAATGGAAGGATACCCCCTCTTGTAGAAGCCGTTTGTTATTGCGATAATCAACGGTTTCCATAATTTTTCCACCTGACTTTTTGATTTTTATGCAAGATATATCAGCATAAGACGTTCCTCTATGCTTTCCATTCTATCCGATGAAATTGGTTTATGCAATCCCATCATACATATCATGTGGAAAAAATTAAAAAAAACGCCTATTCCTTTAAAAGAGTGCGCAGACGTATGTGCAGAGACATGCTACAATGCAAATGGAAGGCAGGAAGCATAAACAAAAAAATTTAGTCTATTTATTAAGGAAAGGATGGTCACAATCATGCAGAATACGATCGCCGCCGGCGCGCGTAAGGCAACCAGCCCGCTTCGCTATGCCGTGGGAATGTTTGGTACATCGATTCCCATCAACATGTTTAAGACCTATGCCGCTTTTTTCTACATTGATAAGCTGGGGCTTATCACAACGCAGCAGTTTTCTCTTGTTTTGTTTCTTTATACCTTTGTCGACGCGATCGACAACCCCGTTTACGGCTTTCTTTCCGACCGTACGCGCACCCGATGGGGCCGCCGCAGGCTATGGCTGATGCTCGGCGCGCCGCTTCTTGTGCTATGCTTCATCCTGTTCTTCAATCCGCCTGCCAGCCTTGCGGCAGGGTCGGCATTTTCCTACATGCTGCTGATGTATATCCTGACCGGCACGCTGGATTCCCTCATCAATGCAAATTACGGCGCTCTGTTCCCGGAGCTGTTTCGCACGGAGGCGGAGCGGGCGAAAACCAATGCAATGCGTCAGGTTTTTCAATTGATTGCAATGGTAGTATCCATTGCGCTGACGCCGATGGTCACGGATGCGATTGGGTTTTCGGCAACGGCCATCCTCTACGGTGTGTTGGCGGTTGCAGTGATCTGGTTTATGAGCCTGGGTTGCCATGAGGACCCTGCGGCGATGGAGCGCCCGAAGCCACGGCTGTTCCGGAGCCTTTTCGACATCCTCAAAAACCCGAAATTTTGGATTTACGGCATTACCAACGCCTCCTTTTTTGCAGCGCTTGGCCTGGTGCAGTCCGGCGTGCCGTTCTATGTGAAATACCATCTTGGCGAGGGCGGTGCAAGCTCAACGATCCTGCTCGGCACAGTGATTGTTATGGCGATTGTTTTTATTCCTATCTGGGTGCAGATCGTCAAAAAGATGACGCTTATGCCGGCCTGGAGGCTGGCGCTCCTGGTCAGCTCAATCAGCGTGATCCCGCTGTATTTTACCAATACCCTTATTTTATCCGCAATCGCCGTTGTGGCGGTCGGCTTTGGCATGGGCGGCGTGTCTACGACAATGGATATTGTGGCCGCCCGAATTCTAGATGAGGATGCGGCAAAACACGGCGTGCAGCGGGAGGGGACGTATTCAAGCCTGCTCGGCATCCTCAATAAGTCAAGTGGGCTCTTTTCCTCCCTTGCCTATTTGCTGGTCTTTCGGTTTTATGGATTTGAAAGCGGCGCAAATCCCGGCGCGGCGCCGGATCAGGCGGCCCGTTTCCTAACGGTGTTGTTCCCTCTGGCCGTGTTGGTGGTTTGCGTGGTCATGTCCCGCTTTTTAAAGTTTGAGCAGGGAAAAGGGCGGAAGGAGGAGGGGGAAAATGGCAGTGATCACGCTTGATTTTCATTCCAAAGCGCTGAAAATGTGCACACTTGTCACTTTGGTCGTGCCGGATTCCGTGCGCATAAAAGGCATCCCGCTTTCCGCTCGCCGGACCGTCTACCTGCTGCACGGGCTTTCGGAGGACGCTACCGCCTTCCTGCGGTTATCAGGCGCGGAGCGGTATGCGCGTGCGCACGATCTCGTGCTGGTTATGCCTACGGGCGGGCGCAGCATGTACTGCGACGGGATTAACGGCCAAAATTGGTTTACTTACATCGCGGAGGAGTTGCCGGAATATCTGCATCTGCTCATGGGGCTGTCCCGTAGGCGGGAGCAAAATTTTATTGCTGGGTATTCAATGGGCGGCATGGGTGCTGCTCGCATTGCGCTGACCTTTCCGGAGCGCTATGCGGCTTGGGGGAGCTTCTCCGGCGTGCTCGATCTCCGCCCCATGCTTTTAGCGCTTAACGATGAAATGCGCGAAGATTTTCCCTTCCTAGTGGAAAAGGCAGCGGAAATCAACACGACGCCGCTCAACCCGATCAACCTGCTCAACGCGGAGAAGCACGCGGGCAGCCGCGCCTATCTGGCCTGCGGAGAGCAGGATCCAATGATCTTCGGCAACCGTAGCTTTGCTGGGCGCGCGCGGGAGGTTGGGCTCGACGTGGCGGTCGCCTTTGAGGACGGCGCGCACGATTGGGATTTTTGGGACAGGCATCTTCAGAAATTTTTTGATGATATCGGGGGATAACGCTTTGGATCATATAGTGATAGAGCATCGCATTCGCAAGGAAGATGAGGGCAAATACCTGTCGCTTCCATTTGATGTGCCGGAGGAGGTGGAGGGCATTACTGTCTCTTATCAATATCCCCATAAAAGCGCTCTGCACAATATTATAGACCTTGGGCTGGAGGATGAGGACGGTCGCTTCCTCGGCTGGTCCGGCAGCGCGCGGGAGAGCGTGACCGTGGGGGAACACGACGCAACGCCCGGCTACCTCATGGGCCCGGTCCGGCCGGGAAAATGGCGGATTCTCATCGGAGCCTATCATGTGGAGGAAGAGGGGGTGATCGTCACCTATGAGCTTCGATTCCATCGCCGGCAGGCACAGTGGCTATTCGGCGATTTTCACATACATTCAGACGCTTCCGATGGGCAGCACGATATTACAACGCTCGCTAAAATAGCCAAACATAAGGGCCTCGATTTTATCGCCGTGACCAATCACAACAATTATGCGGAGAACCTGCGCCTGCCACATTTTCCGGGGATCACCCTCGTCCCTGGTGTGGAGTGGACGCATTACAAGGGCCATATGAATTTCTTTGGGATCGGGCGGCCGTTTCGCAATTCCTTTGTGGCAAACAGCCCGGAGGAGATGCGGCGGATCGTGCGGGAGGCGAGAGAGGATGGCGCGGTAATTTCGGTGAACCACCCGAAGTGCAATTTCTGCCCTTATCTTTGGGAGGATGAGGCGTGCTTCGATATGATTGAGGTGTGGAACGGCCCAATGCGCCCCGTTAATCTCCGCGGCATCGCCTGGTGGACAAACATGCTGAAAAGCGGCCGTAAAATTGCGGCGGTAGGCGGCAGTGATTTTCATCACGATCGCCGCCCAGTGCGCTTGGCACATCCTGTCACAGCGGTTTACAGCGCTTCGCGCAGCGCCGCCGACATCGTTGATGCGGCGTTGCATGGGCGCAGCTACATCATGAATGGACGAAACGGCGTGCGCCTCAGCCTTACCTGTGGAGAAAAGAGCTTTGGCGATACCGTTGCCGCAGGAAAAAACCATTCTGTGCGGTTTTCAGCAGATTATGCACCCAAGGGCACGGCGTTGCGGCTCATCGGCGCACAGGGGGAGCTAGCGCGTGTCAGGCCACAGAAAGGGAGGCTCCAGGGCGAGGCAACGGTTACAGAAACGCCGTTTGCTTATCTGATTGCCTCTGTTCGGCTGCCCGGGTTTGGGGATTATCCACTGGCTATATCCAATCCAATTTATTTTCACTGACGCTCAAATGCCGTTGTAGCACCGTATTAGGATCACTAGAGGTGCTCCAAAACAGAAGCGGAGAGGAAAAAAGCATTGCTTTCCTGCCATGGATGTGATAGCATAAAATTACATTCCTATTCGAAATCACAATGTTTGAAAGGAGCAAACACAATGGAACATACGCAAGATGAACTCAAAGCGATCATGGAAAAATTTGCGGCCTCTGGTTGGGATCTCATTGCCGTGCCGGCCCAAGAGTGGCTTAACGGAGGCGGTGATAAAGCATCTCTCATCGCTGCCATTGAGCAGGCGGATCGGGAGTGCGGAAGCTGCGGGTGCGAATTTGACCCGCTTTATAAGAGGGCGCTTGCCCTACAGAGCGCGTTATAAGCCTCGCATGAAGTCTGACGGGTGGAGCCATTCTTTTTGAAAAAGGAGTGGCTCCGCTTTCTTTTTTTACAATGGGTCTGCCCGGTCATTGTGAAAAACGGATATTCCGCCATATGCTTGGTAACGTGGGGCGCTTCAGAGAGCGCCCGCTGCTCCACACCGCAGGAAAGGCGAGAAAATAGCGCGAATGGAGCTTGCTATTTTTGCCTGGATTTGATAGGATGAAAATAGAAAATGTTGCAATGGAAAGGAAGGCCTACAGATGGAACCCATGAAGTTAAAGCCCGCTGTGAAGGACTATCTATGGGGCGGCACGCGGCTGCGTGAAGAATATGGTGTGGATGCGCCGCTGGATAAGCTAGCGGAGGCATGGATGCTCTCCTGCCACCCGCAGGGCGAGGATTTGATTGAAAACGGGCGGTATCAAGGGCTGACGCTGACGCAGGCCGTTAAGCAGATGGGGGCTGCCTGCCTTGGAACACATGCGCAAAAGTTTGCTTATTTCCCGATCCTGATCAAACTCATCGATGCAAAGGATAACCTGTCTGTTCAGGTGCATCCGGACGACGCCTATGCGCGCCGCGTCGAGAAGGAATTTGGCAAAACGGAGGCGTGGTATATTCTCGATGCGGAGGAAGGCGCTGAGCTGATCTATGGCTTTCGGCGAGAGATCGGCCAGGAGGAGTTCCGCCGCAGGATTGCAGATGGAACGCTGATGGAGGTTGTCAACCGTGTTCCAGTAAAAAAAGGCGATCTGTTCTTTATTGAGGCGGGCACCCTGCACGCAATCGGCAAGGGGATTCTTCTGGCAGAGGTGCAGCAGAATTCCAACACAACCTATCGCGTTTACGATTATGGACGTGTCGGCAAAGATGGAAAGCAGCGCGAGCTGCATGTGGATCAGGCGGTAGAGGTAACGCACTGCGCGCCTCCTGCCCATGGCTCAAAGCCGCAGGGGGAGCCGGAGCAGTTCAACGGCTATGTCAAAACGCTTTTGGTATCCTGCGATCTATTTACATCGTCTGTGATCGAGGCGTCTACGCATGCCGTATTGACGGTGGACGCTTCCTCTTTCGTCTCCCTGATTGCGCTGGAGGGGGAGGGCGTGCTTACCTCATGCGGGCATAGTATGCCGTTTCACAAGGGAGAGAGCGTGTTTTTGCCTGCTGGCAGCGGTGCTTGCAGAATAGAAGGGCAGGTTACCGTGCTGGAAACCCACGTTTAAGCTGAGATGTTAAAATAATGCTGCTGCAAAGTGGTTTGCGGCAGCATTATTTTTTTGCTGCCTTTAGGCTTAACAAAACCCCTGGTTGAACCAGGGGTAGATAAAAAAG
>UQUZ01000011.1 GCA_900544375.1 uncultured Oscillospiraceae bacterium | reverse complement strand
GAGCGCTACACTGGCAGTGTAGAGGTCAGCGGTTCGATCCCGCTATGCTCCACCAAAGCAGGATGATCCGAAACATTTTTATTTGAGTGGTGTTTTTGGAATCATCTAAAATAGAAAATACAAGACCCTGCTAGGGAGAAATCCATAGCGGGGTCTTGTATTGTATGCATTAAAGTATGATAAAGAATTGCGCATATTTCTTTTGCCCCGGAATCAGGAAGGATTCCGGGGCAACGTTATGCATATCATTTTTTCTCCTTCCGTAAGCCTAGTCATTGAGGTAGGCAGTGATTGGATACCTGTCAGCCGCGCGGCGTTGCCCATTATGCTCCTGTTTACGGGGCGATGCTCCACTCCAGCAATAGAAGTTTGAAGAAAAGCATATTTTAGAATTTTATTATACCGGTAACTACCGTCTGTTTTTAAATATTCACCCTAATTTGATAAAAAAAGAGAAAAATATAAAATTTTTGATCAAATTTAGCATGTTGACATCTTGTTCGGGTCGTTCGATGTTCATTTTTTCCATATACTGAGCCTTAGATTGTTGATAAACGGGGGCTGTATATGGAAAAGACACGAAAGACCAGAACAGAGGATGGGAAGCTCAATTTACTAGGAGAGCGAATTGCACAGTTACGCAAGAAAAGTGGGCTGTCTCAAAATTCGCTTGCGCGCGAGCTGCAATTGCTGGGTGTGAACCTCAATAAAAATGCGGTATCAAATATAGAACTGGGAAAACGCTCGATATCGGATATTGAGCTGTTTGCGATTATTGCGGCGCTTCATGCTTCTACTGATGATATATTCCACTATGGAAAGAAAAAATTGGCGAACCTTTAAGGATGCTCTTGATATAGCAAAAATCAATCCGCCTGTTTACGGCAGAGAGGAACATCGTTGCTGAGTTGCCCGTATTGTGGCTTTATCGCGGAGATCCCGCTGGGATAGAGCTTTAACCTGCGATACATCGCTCCACAAAAATTTTCACTCCCATCCCAATGAGCAGGATGCCGCCGATCACGCCCGCCTTGCCACGGAATGCCGCACCAAACCGGCGGCCGATATAAACGCCTGGAAAACATAGTAGGAAGGTGATGGCCCCAATCGCGCCGGCATCGAGCAGCAGGATGGAGACGCGGTTTACATCCGCGCAGGAGAAGGATACGCCTACTGCCAACGCATCAATGCTTGTGGCAATCGCTAAAACGACCAATGTGCGCATGCCGACCTCTCCGCCGTAGGAGGGGACGGCTTGCGCGCCGCCGGATTTAGCGTTTTCCTTGACGGTATCGAGGATCATTTTGATCCCGATCGCTGCGAGCAGCAGCATGGCAACCCAATGATCGACCGTCCGGATTTTTTCGCTGAATCGGATGCCTGCGAGCCAGCCGATCACCGGCATCAGCGCTTGAAAGCCCGCAAAGCTCAGTGCAAGCTTTAAGGCATAACGGATACGGACGCGGCGCACGGTAAGGCCGCTTGTGATGGAAACAGCCAAAGCATCCATAGCGAGCCCGAGCCCAATGACGATGATGTTGATGATTCCCATGTTCATCTCTCCAATCGAGTGATAAATCACTCGAAAAATTCGTTTTGTTTAGAAAGCTCTCTAGATTCTGAAAGAATCGAATAATCTATGAATTTCTTTTACCTTTCTTGTGGGAAGCCTATAACTGTGCTATAATATTCAAAATCTGCGCTTGCGACATTGTGCAATCCGACACCGCTCTAGCTGCGTTAGGGGGAGGTTGCTGTATGATTCGTGTGAAAAAGCGCGAAATTAAGATTGACTGAAAAGTGAGAGCATGCCATGTATCAAAACACGCCTTTTTACGACATCCGTCCAATCCGAGATTTTCGTGATATGCTGGCTCAAAGCGCTGCGCGTTTTTCGGATCGCCCTGCGTTTAAATTAAAAAACGACGCTGGAGAATATTACGATGTTTCCTATCCCGACTTTCAGGCCGACGTATATGCGCTGGGCACCAAATTGATCGATTTGGGCCTGGCGGGAGAGAAGATTGCCGTGATTGGGCACAATTGTTATGAATGGTGCACCGCCTATCTTGCCGTCACCTGCGGAGTGGGCGTGGTGGTGCCGATTGATAAGGAACTTCCGGCCTGCGATATTGAGAATATCCTCCGCGTTTCCGAGGCGGCTGCGATTCTTTTTGATGAAAAAGCGGCGCAAAAGGTGCTGGAGAATCGCTCCGCCCTGCCGCCGAAAATCAGGCTGATTTCCTTGGAAGCGGGAGATGCGCAGCAGGGGATTCTCTCACTGCGTGAACTGCTGGCGGAGGGCCGCGCGCTATTAAATCAAGGCGATACACGCATGAAAGAAGCGCCGATCGATGCGGAGGGCCTTGGCTCTCTCCTTTTCACCTCCGGCACGACCGGTATGGCTAAGGGGGTTATGCTTAGCCAGCGGAACATCTGCGAGGATATCATGTCGCTCAGCGGCGTGGTGGAAATCCGCCCGACAGATCAGCTGCTCTCTATTTTGCCGCTGCATCATACTTATGAATGTTCGCTCGGATTTATCATGATTTTATATTCCGGCGCATGCATTGCTTTCTGTGAGGGGCTGCGCTATATTGTCAAAAACATGCAGGATGTGGAGCCGACGATCTTCGTCACGGTGCCGCTGATGCTTGAAAAAATGCACAACCGCATTTTAAAAACGGCCGCGAAAAAGAAGGGCGGCAAGTTGATGCTTGGCATTGGAAAGGCTCTCTCCAATGCGACCAGCGCGCTGGGTGTGGATATCAACGATAAAATATTTGGCGAAATCCAGCGCACCTTCGGCGGCCGGCTTCGCCTCATTATCACGGGCGCTGCGGCCATTAGCCCGGAAGTGGTCAAGGATTTTAAAACCTTTGGCATCCCTGTCTATCTCGGCTATGGCCTGACGGAATGCTCTCCGCTCGTGATCGGCAACAACGACCGGATTGAGCTGCCGGATTCCGTGGGCGTGCCTCTGCCTGGCGTAGAGGCGAAGATCATCAATGCGGACGCCTCCGGCGTAGGTGAGATCTGCGTGAAGGGCCCAATGGTGATGCTCGGCTATTATAACGATCCGGAGGCCACGGCAGAGGTGCTGGATGAGGATGGCTTTTTTCACACCGGCGACCTCGGCACGGTGGATGAAAACGGCTATTACCGAATCACCGGCCGCATCAAAAACGTGATCGTCACGAAAAACGGCAAAAATATTTACCCGGAGGAAGTAGAATACTACCTCAATAAAAACCCCTTTGTGGCGGAATCCATCGTCGTCGGCGAGGATGAAGATGATGAAACGATGGTCACAGCGAAGGTGTTTCCCAATGTGGAAGCGATCCGCGAGAAGCTCAAGCAATCCTCCGTGTCGAGCGAGGAAGTGTTTAAAGCACTTTCCAATGTGGTAAAGGAGGTCAATAAAAAATTGCCCTCTTATAAAAGCATTAAGAAGCTTGTCGTTCGTGAAACGGAATTTGTCAAAACAACAACGCAGAAGATTAAGCGATTCGCGGAGGAAGAGAAGAAAGAGCGGCAGGAAGAACAGGAAAAGAACGGCAAGGACGTATAACAATAGAAAATACCGCTGCGAAAACCCGCAGCGGTATTTTTGTTGCACACAGCAAGCGCTGTTGACCAGACATCTATTTTTCTACGCTTTTATTTTTCCTCGTCACCGCGATGCATGCACAGTAAACTTCCTGCGCCCCGGCGAGTTTGAGCATCTTGGCACATTCGTCAAGGGTTGCGCCCGTGGTTTTTACATCGTCGCACAGCAGGATGGTTTTGCCCTGCGTCAGCTCCGGCTTGGCAACCTCAAACACGCCGAACACATTGCCCCTGCGCTCAGCCCCTTTCAACTCGTGCTGCGCGGGGGTGTCGGCGCATTTACGGAGCAGATGGCAGTGCACGGGAATCTCCAGTAGCTTGGAGAGCTCCTGCGCGAGCAGGGCGCTCTGGTTATAGCCGCGCTCTTTTTCCTTTGCGGTGCGCATGGGCACGCAGGTAATCTGGTCAAAGGCAACGCCAGGCAAATTGGCCCGGATGCTCGCAGCCATCTCTTGGGCGAAATAGGCGGCATATTGGGGACGATCACGGAATTTAAAGCGATGGATTCCCTCTCGGATGGCGTCCTCATAATAAAACGGGGCTGTGATCTCTTTATAGGCAGTTTTGGGGTGTTTCCGGCTACAATCCTGAAGGCTTTGCCCGCAGAGCAAGCAAACCGGCGCTTCAATGCGGGCGATGCGTTCCGAGCAGGTTTCGCAGAGCCTTTCTCCCGTGGGCAGCACTGCACCGCAGCAAACGCATCGGGGTGGGTAGAGGATGGAGAGCAGCCGGTCGAGCCATTCCTTATGCTTCATCGTTATCCTCTTCTGTTAAAAAGGCGCGCAAGGCGGAAAAACGGCGCGTTTTTTTATCGTTTTCTACCATGCGATGCACCACATCCCTGCTGCCAACCAGGATCATTTTAGATTTTGCACGGGTGACGGCGGTGTAGAGCAGATTGCGGTAGCTCAATTGCGGCACTACGTTCAGCACCGGCATAACCACCGCCTCAAATTCGCTGCCCTGGCTTTTATGCACTGTAATGGCATAGGCGAGCTCCAGTTCAGCAGCCGATTCAAAGGAATACATAGCTGTTCGGTCGTCAAAGAGCACATAGAGCGTGGAACTCGCATGCTCAATCCTTTCCAAAATACCAACGTCGCCGTTGAATACACCCGAACCGTTTTCGCCGTCACGCGTCCAAGGCAGATCGTAATTATTTTTAGTTTGCATCACTTTATCGCCGGTGCGCAGGATGCGCCCATTGATGGTGATCTCCTGCTTCTTTTTCTCCGGCGGATTGAGCACGCCTTGCAGCACACGGTTGAGATTCACCGTGCCCAGATCGCCCTTGCGGGATGGGCAGAGCACCTGGATATCCGAGATGGGGGAGTAGCCGTAGGCTTTGGGCAGTCGGGCGGCGCACAGCTCTGTCACCGTGCGTTCGGCCAGGTAGGGGGCGGGTCGGTGCATAAAAAAGAAGTCCGCGTCGTTACGGTCGAGCACAGGCGTTTCGCCGTTGACGATGCGGTGCGCATTGGTCACAATCAGGCTCTCCATCGCCTGGCGGAACACCTCTGTGAGCTGGACAGTCGGCAGAAGCCCGGACTGAATGAGATCCTGCAAAACGTTGCCTGCGCCCACGGGCGGGAGCTGATCGCTATCGCCTACCATAACCAGGCGGCAGCCGAGAGGAAGTGCATCCAGCAGGCTGGAAAAGAGGTTGATATCCACCATGGAGAGCTCGTCCACAATCACAGCGTCCGCCTCGAGCGGGTTGCGCGCGTCACGCGCGAAAACGGGGCGGTCGTTTTCCGTCCATTCCACCTCCAGTAGGCGGTGGATCGTTTTCGCCTCCTTGCCCGTCAGCTCGGACATCCGCTTGGCCGCCCGGCCGGTCGGCGCGGCAAGGGCAACATCCAGCCCGTCGCGCTCAAACAGGGTGAGAATGCCCTTGAGCGTGGTGGTCTTACCAGTGCCCGGCCCGCCGGTGAGGATAAGCAGGCCTTTCTGGACGGCCGTCGTGATGGCGAGGCGCTGTTTCTCTTCATATTGAATGCCGCTTTCTTGCTCGACGCGCTGAATCTCCTTTTCCAACGCCAGTTTCCCGGCAGGGGGGAACCGCAGCATGATCCGGATGCGCTCCGCGGCGCTCTTTTCCGCACTGTAAACGCTGGGGAGGAAGATGAATTCCCTGCTGCCGATTGTTTTGGAAACAAGCTGACGGTCCTCTAAGAGGCCGTCGAGCGCAATTTCGATGGTATCGGTGTCGGTATTCAGCAGGTCGCGGGAAGGGGTCAGCAATTTTTCCCGCGGGATACAGGTGTGGCCGTTGTGCAGGTTATGGCGTAGCACGTAGATCACGCCCGCCCGCACTCGATGGATCGCATCCGGGCGGTTGGGCATGGCTTGCGCGATCACATCCGCCCGCTCAAACCCCATGTGGATATCTTCGCTGCAAAGGATATAGGGGTTTTCATGGATGCGGTCGATGGCGGAGGCGCCAAACTTTCGAAAGGCCGCGAGACATTCCGCCGGCGTCATGCCGATGGATTCTAGGGCAATCATCACCTCTCGAACGGCAAATTGTTTTTTGAATTCCTCGCAGATTTTATGCGCTTTTTCCCGGGAGATGCCCTTGATTGTGGCGAGGCGCTCCGGCTCGTTTTCAAGAATATCGAAGGTGCGATCGCCGAAGGCCTCCACAATTTTTTCCGCCGTGGCGGCCCGAATGCCTTTGACTGCGCCAGAGGAGAGGTATTTCAGAAGCTGCCCGGCCGTGGAGGGGAGGCTGCGCTCACAAAGCTCTGCGCGGAATTGGCGGCCGAAGGAGGCGTGCACATCCCAATGCCCCATCAGCCGCAGCTCTTCCCCTGCGGACAGCGCCGGGAGGACGCCCACCACCGTAACCAGTTCCCCTTCGCTGTTTAAATCCAGCACTGTGAAGCCGGTATCCGGGCGGTAGAAGGTTACATCCTCCACACTGCCGCGCAACTCGATTTGTGCCTGTTCGTCCATAAAGATGATCCATTCTTTCCGGAAAAATTCTGGTTTTTACGTCTGTCGTCTGGTTTTGACGACTACTGTCTGTTATTATACTTCGATTCAGGTCCGGATGCAATGGATTTCCACAAAAAGGCGAACATTCGTTTTTTGTGGATCGATTTGTGATTTCGACAAATTTATGATAAAATAGCGTTAAACGGGTCGTTTAACGCATTGAAAAAATGCCTGTCGCGCGGCGGCAACGCCATTTTTGTGGAGGATCAAAACACTTTGAATCATTGCAGAGAGTAGCTTTGCGTGGATATAAAGTCAAAACAGTTCCGTGCTGCGTAATAGAAAACAAAGGGGGTTATATCAAATGCGGTATGATGAGGCGGTCAGTTATGTGCATTCCCTGCTTCGATTTGGCGTAAAGCCGGGCCTTGAGCGGATGCGGGCCATGATGGCAGAGCTTGGCAACCCGCAGGATAAGCTGAAGTTTGCCCATGTGGCGGGGACGAACGGCAAAGGCTCCACTTGCGCGATGCTTGCTGGAATCCTACAGGCCTCCGGGTATCGAACAGGGTTGTTTACTTCGCCCTATGTGATCGAATTTCGAGAGAGGATTCAGATCAATGGCGAGATGATTCCACACGAGGCTTTTGCTTCTGCAATGGAGCAGATCAAGCCTGTGGCAGAAAGGCTTGCCAAGCGCGATATGCAGCCCACGGAGTTTGAGGTGATCACCGCCGCCGCCTTCCTCTATTTCGCGCAGGTAGGCTGCGACATTGTGGTGCTTGAGGTGGGCCTCGGCGGAAGGCTCGATTCCACCAATATCATCAAAACGCCGCTGGTGAGCGTGATTACCTCTGTTTCAATGGATCATATGAATGTGCTCGGCAACACTATTGAGGAGATCGCGGCCGAAAAGTGCGGGATCGTCAAGCGCGGCGGGATTACTGTGGCCTATCCGGAGCAGGACCGGCGTGTATTCAATATTCTGTATCATACAGCGATTTTGCAGAGCAATGTGCTGATTACGCAGAATATGGGGGACGTCCGCATTGAGGCGGAAAGGATTACGGGCACGGATATCGTCTATAATGGCCTACACATCCATATTCCCCTGATTGGTGCACACCAGGTGGGCAATTGCATGACTGCTGTGTTGGCGGCGGAAGCGCTACGCTCGCGCGGCATGCGCCGGATCACGGGCCGCTCGATTATCAGCGGCATTGCGGGAGTGCGCATTCCGGCGCGGCTGGAGGTGTTTCAAACGCAGCCGCTTGTGCTGCTCGACGGCGGCCATAATGAAGATGGGCTGCAAAGGCTTGCGCAGGCTGTACGCAAATTCCTTTCCGGCAGGCGGCTGATCGGCGTGATCGGCATGATGGCAGATAAGGCGCATGCTGTAGCCGCGCGGGAGATTGCCCCGCTGTGCGCCAAGGTGATCGCCACTACGCCCTCCAACCCGCGCGCGACGCCGGCGGAACAGCTTGCGCGGGAAATGGAGCCTTTTTGCAGTGAAGTCTGGGCAGAGGAGAATCCGGAGGAGGCCTTTCTCCTCGCGCTTCGGGAAGCACAGCCGGAGGATGCGGTGCTCGTTTGCGGTTCCTTTTATCTGGCATCGGATGTGCGAGAGGCACTGTTGCGTTTTTCTGCATAAATTTTTGCGGCATTTTCCAGCATTCAACAAAATATGCAATCGAAATCCTTTATCCTGATCGGGTAAAGGATTTTATTTTTTGAGGAATAACTGGAATCCGGACAGGCAATACTAATCAGAATGGGAGGAATCATACGTGGCAATTCGATTGGAGTTTGCACCGGGGCGTGTAACCGCGTATCTGGAAGGGGAGATTGATCACCATAACGCCGCCGCTCTGAGGGAATGCATCGATGAAGCGGTTGAGAAGCACAGGCCGGAAACATTGCGCATCGATTTCGGCGGTGTTAGCTTTATGGATAGCTCCGGTGTGGGGCTTGTGATCGGGCGCACCAGTGTGATGCAGGCACTGGGGGGCAAGGTGGAGGTAGTCAACCTGACGCCGCAGGCCTATAAAGTGATGCGGCTTGCAAAGCTGGATCAGCTTGCAGTGATTCGCCAAAAGCGAAAGGACGGTTAAGAGGTTGAAAGATCTCTCTTTCAAACTGCGTTTTATCTGCTCTGCGTATGAAACGAAGTGCGAAAACAAGATTCGCATATCGAAATTTTGGCTGCGCCGAAACCGTGAAAAGCCACGGCCCGGCGCAAGAAAGGGATGGCCATATTGATGAAAGCGAGTAACGTTGTGAAACTGGAAGTGGAAAGCCGCTCTGTCAACGAGAGCTTTGCCCGCGTTGTTGTGTCCGCCTTTGCGGCGCAGCTCGACCCCACAATTGAAGAGGTGAACGATATCAAAACGGCCGTTAGCGAGGCAGTGACCAACTGCATTGTGCACGCCTACGAAAACAAGGTCGGCAAAATTTACATAACCGTTTCCCTCTATGATGAAGGCCTGGTGAAAATCAAGATTCGGGATAAAGGACGCGGGATCGAGGATGTGAAAAAGGCAATGGAGCCGCTCTATACCACTGCCGCCGGCGAGCGGGCAGGCCTTGGCTTTGCCGTGATGGAGAGCTTTATGGATAAGGTCAGGGTGCACTCTAAGGCCGGGCAGGGCACGAGCGTGATTTTGGAAAAACGCATCGCGGGCCGCGATGCAGGCCGTGGTTGAGCAGGCGGCCTCGCGCGAAAGCCTGATTTCGGATAATCTAGGGCTCGTCCACTCCTGCGCAAACCGGTTCCGGGGCCGCGGCGTGGAGTATGACGATCTGTTTCAGGCAGGCTGCGTGGGCCTGATTAAAGCGGCAGATGGGTTTGACCCTTCGCGCGGCTTCGCTTTCTCCACCTATGCCGTGCCGGTGATCTTAGGGGAGATTAGAAGGATCTTCCGTGATGGCGGCACCGTGAAGGTGGGCAGGGCCATGAAGGAAAAAGCGCGTAACGCCCTGCGGGAAAAGGAGCGGCTTACCGCCGAGCGCGGGCAGGAGCCGACCATTGGAGAGCTCGCGGAACATTTGGGAATGGAAATTGCGGAAACAGCGCAGGTGCTCACCGCCTCCATGCCGACCGTATCCCTGACGGCGGATGAGGAAAACGGCTCCGGGCAGATTGATATTCCCGTAGCGCCGCCGGAGGATATGATCTCAGACACGGTCGCGCTTGAGCAGATTATGGACAAGCTCCCCGAACGCGACAAAAAGCTTATTGAGCTGCGTTATTTCAAGGGGATGACGCAAACGGTCACCGCGGAGCATCTGGGGATGTCACAGGTGCAGGTATCCCGGCGGGAGAAAGCAATTTTGTTGCAAATGCGCCGCTATCTGACAGGCTAGCAAGGGTTTCTGCAACGCTCGGGTGTAGCCGTGCAAGGGGAATCGGGTGCTGTATAAATTTTATGAAAGCAATGTTTTTTATGAAACGTATCAAAGGTCAAACTGCTGCGGTTTCGCGGCAGTTTTTTGTATGCAGGATGTGGGAAATACTGCCGTCTTTTGCGTCAAAGGAGGCGCTTTCGGGGGTGGAGTTGACGAACAATTAAAAGGGCTGTTGTAAAATACAAGGCATTTTACAACAGCCCTTTTTAAAGAGAAAACAAAAATTCATCGTACTTATTTTGACAGAGCACGCATGGCGTCGAGCGCCGCGTCGTAATCCGGATGGTTCGTTATCTCGGGCACATATTCCACATAAGCGAGCTTTCCGTCATGGCCTGCGAGAAACACAGCGCGGGTGAGCAGCCCCAGCTCCTCGATCCGCGTTCCGGTTGCGATGCCGAAGCTGTGATCTCGATAGTCGGAGAGCGTCTGTACCCGTTCCACACCCGTTGCGCCGCACCAACGCGACTGCGCAAAGGGCAAATCCATGCTGATTGCATAGATGTGAGCGGATGGAAAGGAAGCGGCTGTCTCATTGAACCGCCGCACCTCCTGATCGCATACGCCGGTGTCAAGCGAGGGAACCGTGAGGAAAACACGGATGCCGGTAAGCTCTCTGCCATACACTGCCTGGAGCCGACGATCAGTCAGGGTGAAATTGGGCATTCTGTCTCCGGGACAAAGCTGTTTTCCGCAAAGGGTGACAGGGCTGCCTTTGAATGTGATTTCCATAAGCATATACCTCCTGAATTTTGAGTGCCAAACGGTTGGTCATGCTTAGTATCGGCTGAAAAGAGTCTGCCATGCAAAGTGAATTGAAAGGAGGTTTGCTTCATGAGCCGTTCTTTCCAAACGTTCCTCTTTGAAACGCAGGGGCGCAAGCGGATAAACCCGCTGCGGATAAACCCGCTGCGGCTTTTCACGAAGCTATGCAGGTTAAAGTTTACAATATGTTAATTGAAATCAATATCTGCTTCGGCTACAATAAATGTACTATTTCGGGGCGGAGGCATGCTGGTGTTTGGCTACGTAAAGGCATACAAGCCCGAGTTGAAGGTGCGGGATTATGAGCAATACAAAGCGGTGTACTGTTCCCTGTGCAAAACGCTCGGCCGGGAATATGGCCTGTTTGCCAGGCTGACGCTTAGCTATGATTTCACCTTTGCCGCCCTGCTGCGGCTGGCGCTTTCGGGCGAATGCCCGGGTTTTCACAAATCTCGTTGCCCGTTCAACCCGTTTGCAAAATGCAACGCCTGCTCCGGCGGCGAGAGCGATTTTTCCTTTACGGCGGCCGCGGCGGTGATTATGATGTTTTATAAGCTGCGCGACAACCTGCGGGACTCCGGATTTTGGAAACGCCTTGTCTCCCGGCTTTTGTATCCCTTTGCTGCGCATGCGCATAATAAGGCAAAGAAGCATTTCCCTTTGGTAGAAGAAATTGTGGCTCGCATGATGGAAGAGCAGGCAGCGCTTGAAGGCAGCTCCTGCGCGCAGATCGACCGTGCCGCAGACCCGACTGCCAAAGCGCTTGCCGCCTTGTTTTCGCTGGGCGCGCAGGCGGAGGATCAGCGGCGGGTGCTCGACCGGATGGGCTACTGTGTGGGGCGCTGGGTGTATCTGATCGATGCGGCGGACGATTTGGAGGATGATTTGAAAAGCGGGGATTATAATCCCTATATTCAGGCCTTTCAAATGACCGGGGAGGAGCCTGACGCGGTAACGGCGGCGCGCAAAGCGGCGCAGGAATCCTTGCTGTTGACTGCGGCGGAAGCCGTGCGCGCGTATAATCTGCTGGAGGTGCGGCGGTTTGACTCAATTCTGCGCAATATTTTGGAAGAGGGGCTCTTCAGTGTGCAGAAACAAATTTTTGAGCCCGAAGCGGCGCAGCGGGTCAAATGAAGCGGCTTTTGCCGTATCCAGATCATGAGCCTTCGATTGCGTGATTGGATGGGATCAGGAAGCATTTCATCAATTGGCAGTTTCTTAAATTTTCTGCCCTTGCGAAAGGTATGGTTTTCATTATGAAAGATCCTTATCAGATTTTAAATATTACACCGGACGCGACCGACGAGCAGGTGCGGGAGGCGTATCGTTCGCTTGCGCGCAAGTATCAGCCTGAAAATTATGAGAACAGCCCGCTGGCCGATATGGCGGCAAAAAAAATGGATGAGATAAACGGTGCGTATGATGCGATTATCACCATGCGCCGCAGCCAGTCCAGCTCTGCACAGAGCGGATATTCCGCCGGATATACGGGCGGCGGATATGGCGGTGCATCCTCCTTGGGAGATATCCGCTCCAAAATCAACGCCAACCGCATCGATGATGCGGAAACCTTGCTCGACGGCATCCCACCGCAGACACGCGGTGCAGAGTGGTATTTTTTGAAGGGCACTGTGCAGTATAAGCGCGGCTGGCTGGAGGAAGCCACCAAGCATTATCGCACAGCCTGCCAGCTCGATCCGAACAACCCGGAATATCAGGCGGCGTTCCGTCAGGTGAGCAATCCCCGCACAGGCGGTTATCGCGCGCCGCGGACCAATGCAGGCGGATGCAGTGCATGTGACATCTGCACAGGGCTCATGTGTGCGGACTGTCTTTGCGATTGCTGCGGCGCAGATGGAACCCCCTGCTGCTGAGTGGCGGCCGGCTAGTCAAGCGCGGGCGCGCGAAAGGATGTTGTCGATTCTATGACGGGGATGAAGCAAAGCTCAAAGACTGCTTTTGGGGGGATTCTCACAGCGCTGTCAGTCGTTTTGATGTTTCTGACGGGGGTGATCCCCTTTTTAACCTTTGCGCTGCCGGCATTGGCAGGCGCACTGCTGATATTGATTGTGATGGAGATCGGCTCCAAATGGGCACTGTGCGTCTATGCGGCAGTGAGCATCCTCTCTCTATTGGTGGTTGCGGATAAAGAGGCTGCCATGATGTATGCCGCCTTTTTCGGCTATTATCCGGTAATCAAATCATTTTTGGAAAGCAAGCTTCCGCGTGTGTTCGAATGGATTGTTAAATTTTTGATTTTTAATGCCGCAATGGTGCTGGCCTATCTGGTTATCATTTTTGTGTTCGGGATGCCTCTGGATGAGATGGAGGAGTTTGGCCGGTATGCCGTGCCGATCCTGTTGGGGATGGGGAATGTGGTTTTTTTCGTTTATGATATTGCTTTAACAAGAGTCATCGGCGCGTACCTGCACCGCTGGCGCAAATCGTTTCACAGGCTTTTTAAATAAGGTTTCAGATAGAGTTGTTTGCTGCGTTTTGCCGAGCGCGTGGGAAACAGCTCTTTCTTTTTTTATTACGAAGCGAAGCGAGTAACAAAACAAAGCCCGCCATCACCACATAGATCACAGAGATACGTATCGCTTACGCAAGTAGTTAGCTACCGGCTATTTTTTATTCGTTTTGCAAGTTTTCATGCAAAAAAATGCATTCGTTCTTGACTTCAGCCCTATGACGGAATAAGATAAAGGTATGTTGATTTGGCTGATTGATGCCGGAGGGGGAGCGCCGCCGGTGAATATTTGAGATGGGTTTGCAATTGGGAAAGGGGGGCATTTTTATGACAAAATCTCTGCTGGCGAAAATAGACCGCCTATATCCAACACTTTCCAAGGGGCACAAACGGATTGCGTCTTTTATTCAGGAGCATTATGATAAAGCGGCCTTTATGACTGCGTCACGCTTGGGCGATACTGTGGGCGTGAGTGAATCTACGGTGGTGCGCTTTGCCACGGAGTTGGGGTTTGAGGGATATCCAGAATTGCAGAAGGCATTGCAGGAGATGATCCGCAGCAAGCTGACCAGCGTGCAGCGCATGGAGGTTACCAGCAGCCGTATGGGGGAGGACGATATCCTCGAAAAGGTGCTCACAAGCGATGTGGAAATGATACGCGCAACGTTGGAGCAGACCTCCCGCACGGATTTCCGCCAGGCGGTGGATGCGATCAATGTTGCGCGTAAAATCTATATTCTCGGCGTGCGCAGCTCGGCCGCGCTTGCAAGCTTTATGGCTTTTTACTTCAATTTGGTTTATGATAATGTTGTGCTGGTTGATACGGCGAGCGCAAGCGAGATTTTTGAGCAGATGTTTCGAATTGATGAGCGGGATGTATGCATTGCCATCAGCTTCCCACGCTATTCAAAGCAGACGATCAACGCCCTGCGCTTTATCAGCGACCGGGGCGCAACGATCCTTTCCATTACGGATAGCGCCTATTCCCCGATCGCTTCGTTTGCTAAGCACCTTTTAGTGGCGCGCAGCGATATGGCCTCTTTCGTTGATTCGCTGGTAGCCCCACTGAGCTTGGTCAATGCGCTCATTGTGGCCGCTACGCTCAGCCGTAGGGGAGAGGTATCAGAGAATTTCAATAAACTTGAGGAGATCTGGGAGGAATACCAGGTATACGAGAAAGTGGAGGAATCCCGCGAAGATGAAGAGTGATCTAATCGTCGTAGGCGCCGGCGCGGCCGGCCTAATGGCAGCGGGCGCCGCCGCGCGCAGAGGTAGAAGCGTGCTGCTGCTCGAGCGCAATGCGCGCCCGGCGCGCAAGGTGATGATTACGGGCAAAGGCCGCTGCAACGTGACCAATGCATGCAATTTGCTCAACGACCTGATTGCAAATGTGCCGGTAAACGGCCGCTTTTTATATGGCGCTTTTTCGCGCTTTATGCCATCGGATACAATGGATTTTTTTGAGGAGCAGGGCGTCCCGCTGAAGATTGAGCGGGGCAATCGTGTTTTTCCGGAGTCGGATAGGGCAGTGGATATTGTAGACGCGCTGTGCCAGTATGCCAAGCATCCGAACGTGACGCTTCTACAGGGCCGCGTGGCGGAGCTGCTTGTGGAGGAGGAGCGATTGTGCGGCGTGAAAACGGAGGATGGCAAGCGGTATGACGCCCCTAAGGTATTGCTTGCAACCGGCGGCCTTTCCTACCCCGCGACAGGTTCCACCGGGGACGGCTATGCATTGGCCCGTTCGGCCGGGCATACGATTATAGAGCCGCAGCCCTCCCTTGTGCCGCTGGAGGCACATGAGGGCTGGGTCAGCGAGCTGCAAGGGCTTGCGCTGAAAAATATTGCGATCACGGTGCGGGATGTGGATTCCTTCCGCACGGTGTATACAGATTTTGGTGAGCTGCTCTTTACACATTTTGGGCTTTCCGGCCCGGTGATCCTCAGTGCCAGCGCACATATGAAGGGGATGCGCCGGGGAAAGTATGAGGTGCAGATCGATTTAAAGCCCGCCCTGGAGGAAAAGCAGCTGGATGCGCGCCTACAGCGCGATTTTTTACAAAATGCGAACCGTGTGTTTGCCAATTCGCTCGATGCCCTCCTACCGCGCAAGCTGATTCCGGTAATCGTCCGCCTTTCCGGGATTGCAGCGGGGTTGAAGGTCAACCAAGTGACGAGGGAGATGCGCCAGGGCCTCGTTTCTCTGTTGAAAGGGCTCCGGCTTACCGTAACGGGCTTTCGCCCCATTGAGGAGGCAGTGGTCACTTCAGGCGGTGTCAGCACAAAGGAGATCAACGCCAAAACAATGGAGTCAAAGCTGCTGCCAGGGCTCTATTTTGCAGGCGAACTCATCGATGTGGATGGCTATACGGGCGGCTTCAACCTGCAAATTGCCTTCTCCACCGGGCATCTGGCCGGGCAGTCCGTTTAGAGGGGGCCCAAAGGCCGGTGTGCGGCTCACATGATATCATTTTAGAATGAAGAGCTTCAATCGCCAGGAAAGGAATGTTCATCACAATGGTCAATATTGCAATCGACGGGCCTGCGGGGGCAGGCAAGAGTACAGTGGCGCGCGGCGCGGCCAAGGCGCTTGGCTATATCTATGTGGATACCGGCGCGCTTTACCGCACGGTGGCGCTCTACGTGCTGCAAAATGGGCATAATGTGCACGATTCTGAGCGCGTAAAGGCAGCTCTTGCCGATATCCGCATCGAGCTGAAATTTGTCGGCGGCGTGCAGCGTGTTTATCTCAACGGGCGGGATGTTTCGGAAGAAATCCGCACGCCGGAGGTTTCCATGGGCGCTTCCGCAGTGGCGGCCCTCCCCTGTGTGCGCGAATTCCTGTTTGAGCAGCAGCGGCGCATTGCGCGGGAAAAAAACTGCATTATGGATGGGCGCGATATCGGCACAGTGGTGCTGCCGGATGCGCAGGTGAAAGTGTTTCTAACGGCTTCCGCCGAGGAGCGCGCGCGCCGGCGCTACCGCGAATTGCTGGAGAAGGGGGAGGACGTTTTGTTTGAAGAGGTGCTGCGCGATGTGCAGGAGCGTGATTATAACGATTCCCACCGCGCCGTAGCGCCGCTCAAGCAGGCAGAGGACGCGGTGCTGCTCGATACGACGGGGATCACGCTGGAGGAGTCGGTCAGCCGCTTAATTCAATGCATAAAGGAGAGATCACAGTGAAGCCATTCGATTACAGCAAGGTAAAGGATCATGCCACCTATCACCTTCTCATGCCGTTGAATATCCTGCTGTTTAATAAAACAATGTTCCGCGTTACCTTCGTGGGCAAGGAGAATGTACCCAAGGAGGGCGGATTCATTCTGGCCTCTAACCATATTCATTTCCTAGATCCGCTCGTCATCGCAGGCAGCAAAACGCGCGTGATGTATTTCATGGCGAAGGAGGAGCTTTTCCACAACCCTGCCGCAGCCTATTTTCTGACCCGTTTTAATGCCTTTCCGGTCAAACGCGGCTCTTCTGATAAAGCTTCTGTGGAATATGCCATTCGAGTGGTCAAAGAGGGGAATGTGTTGGGGATTTTTCCAGAGGGCACCCGATCGCCGGATTACCGCCCCGGCGCCCCTAAAGCGGGCGTTGCGCTGATTGCCAAGCAGGCACATGCGGATGTGCTGCCTGTATCCATCTACAGCGAGCATCAGGCGAAATATTGGACGGATTTGACCGTACGCTTCGGCAAGATGATCCCCTATCAAGAGCTGGGCATTACAGAAGAGGGCGGCACGCGCGAGCTGCGCGAAGCCTCCCGCCTGATTATGGATCGGATTACAGAGCTTTGGGAGGAAGGACCGTGCAGGAAATAAGGCTGGCGAAAACGGCGGGCTTTTGCTTTGGCGTGAATCGAGCAGTCAGCATGGTTTACGCCATGCTGGAGGAGGGGAAAACCGTTTATACGCTCGGCCCGATTATCCACAACCCACAGGTGGTGACCGATTTGGAAAAACGCGGCGTTGTGATTGTGGATGAAACCGGCGAGGTGCCGCAGGGGGCTGTGCTCGTGGTGCGCACGCACGGCGTGCCGGCAGCCGTCACTCAGGCCATCAAGGAGCGGGGGCTCGACTGCTGCGACGCGACCTGCCCGTTTGTATCCAAAATCCATCAGATCGTGGCAAAGCGGTCGGAGGGCGGCGATATCGTTTTGATTGCGGGGGATCCCGCACACCCGGAGGTGCAGGGCATCCGCGGCCATTGTCCGGGTAAATCCTATGTATTTAACGGTGTGGGGCAGCTGGAGGATTTGCTACGGACCTATCCTGAATTTTCGAATGCGCCAATTTCAGTGGTTGCTCAAACAACTTTTCACATAAAAGAGTGGGAAAACTGCGTGAAAAAGATAAATTTAGTATGTACAAATGCCACTGTTTTTGATACAATATGTAATGCAACTCAGGAACGGCAGGAGGAAGCGATTGCACTGTCGAAGGCCTGCGGCGCGATGGTCATCATCGGGGGGCGTCAAAGCTCCAATACGGCCAAGCTCCGCGACGTGTGCGCGCGCAACTGCCCGACTTTCCTGATCGAAACGGCAAAGGAATTGGCGGGAATCGATTTTTCTGTTTATTCTTCCATTGGCGTTACTGCGGGGGCTTCCACTCCTGCTGGTATTATAAAGGAGGTACTTGAAACCATGTCCGAATTGTTAAATGAAAACCCTGAGCTTGTCGAGGAGAAAGCGGAATCGGCCGCGCCGGCCGAAGAGGCTGCTGCGCAGCCCGCACAGGAGGAAGCGCCCGCTGAGAAATCCTTCGACGAGATGAGCTTTTCTGAGGCGCTTGAAGCGTCTTTGCAGAGTATGAATACAGATCAGAAGGTGAAGGGTACCGTCGTCGGCATGTCTCCCTCCGAGATCCAGGTTGATATCGGCAGGAAGCACGCGGGCTACATACCGCTTGATGAATTCAGCGCTGATCCCACAGTCAATCCGCTGGAGGCGGTCAAGGTGGGCGACGTGCTTGATCTGATTATCATGAAAACCAACGATGCGGAGGGCACTGTTATGCTCTCCAAAAAACGTTTTGACGCGATCAAGGCGTGGGATGACGTTGTGAAAGCTAGCGAAGACGAATCCATCTTGGAAGGCGTCATCACAGATGTCATCAAGGGCGGCGTGCTCGCCTCCACCAACGGCGTGCGTGTGTTTATCCCGGCTTCCCTAGCCACTGCCTCCCGCGGCGAGCCGCTGGATGGCCTGCTGCACCAGCATGTGCAGTTCCGCATCATTGAGGTCAATAAGCCCCGCCGCCGCGCGGTAGGTTCTATCCGTGCAGTGCTTAAGGAAGCGCGCAAGGCCGCGGAGGATGCCTTCTGGGCGCAGGCAGAGGTAGGCCAGGTTTACACCGGCACGGTTCGCACGATTGTTTCCTACGGCGCGTTTGTCGATATCGGCGGTGTGGACGGAATGGTTCATATCTCCGAGCTTTCCTGGAACCGCATCAAGCACCCCTCGGAGGTTGTTTCGGTGGGCGATCAGATCGAGGTTTATATCAAAGCGTTGGATCCGGAGAAACGCAAGATTTCGCTCGGCTATAAGAAAGTGGAGGACAACCCCTGGGAGATCCTGCGCCGTGATTATCCGGTTGGCAGCGAGGTTACGGCGAAGGTTGTCGGAATGACGGCGTTCGGTGCGTTCGCGCAGATCATTCCAGGCATCGACGGCCTAATCCACATTTCTCAGATTGCTGACCACAGGATCGAAAAACCACAGGATGTGCTTTCTGTAGGCGAAGAAGTGCGCGTGAAGATCACGGATATCGATTTTGATAAGAAGCGCGTTAGCCTTTCGATCCGTGCGCTTTTGGACGATAACCAGGCGGACGACGAGGACTGAGATCGTTCTGCCCCATTTGAGTAGTTTTATCTTGATGAAACAGAGCGCTTCCGGCCTTGCGTCGGAGGCGCTCTTTCTATCTAACTATGGACTTTGGCTGCTTTTTGCCCGCTATATTTTTAGAAGATTTGGGAAAGAGGATTTTTGTGGAGGATACGCAACGCATGCAAAATCATTTTTCGAAAGGCCTGCGCGATGGCGTGCCGATTGGTCTTGGCTACCTATCCGTTTCGGTCACATTCGGCGTGATGGCGGTGGCGGCGGGCCTGCCGGTTTGGGCGGCGGTACTAATCTCGATGACCAACCTCACCTCCGCTGGGCAATTCGCCGGGCTTTCACTGATCACGGGGGGAGCGCCGCTGTTTGAAATGGCGCTGACCCAGTTTGTCGTCAATATTCGATATTCGCTGATGTCGCTGTCGTTGTCCCAGAAGCTCAGCGGCAGCATCCGGACGATCGATCGGGTTTTCCTCTCTTTTTTCAATACGGATGAAATTTTTGCGGTGGCCAGCATGCAGGAGGGCACGCTTGGGCGGCGCTATCTCTGGGGCCTTGCGCTCATCCCCTACCTTGGCTGGTCGGGCGGGACGCTTATCGGCGCGGCTGCGGCTTCACTTTTGCCGGACCGCGTCGCTTCCGCCTTCGGCATTGCGATTTACGGCATGTTTCTGGCCATTATCGTACCGCCCGCGAAGCATAGCCGGGCGGTGCTCGGCGTAGTGGCCCTGTCGGTTGCAATGAGCAGCCTGTTTCAGTGGCTGCCTGCGCTTAAAGGAATTTCTGCCGGCTTCGTCATCATCATCTGCGCGGTGGCAGCTTCCGCATTGGGCGCGTTGCTGCGCCCTGTGGAGCAGGAGGAGCGCTGGCCGGAGGCCGGGGAGGAGTGTGCGCCATGAAAACGGGAATGCTGCTTGCCTATATCGCTGTGATGGCAGGGGTGACGTATCTCATCCGGATGCTGCCCCTGACAGTGTTCCAAAAAAAGATCAAAAACCGCTTTATCCGTTCTTTTCTTTATTACATCCCCTATGCGGTGCTCGGCGCAATGACGTTCCCCGCGATCCTCTATTCGACGGGGAGCGTTTATTCTGCGCTGGCGGGCCTTGCGGTGGCCATGATCCTTGCGTTTTTGGAGAAGAGCCTGCTCACGGTTGCGCTGTGCTCCTGCGCGGCGGTGTTTCTCGCGGAGCTGCTGGTGTAGAGCGCCCTGCGAAAAACCGTAAAATTTGCCGAATACCAATTCCTTTTTCCCTACGGATATGGTATGATAGCTTCAAACAGAGTTTGAAGCATTGGAAAAATGCCTGTCGGCGTAAAACGCCTCCTGCCGCAGAGCGGCAACGCCATTTTTCACAGGGGTTGATCTTGCGCGCATGGTATAATAGCTTCAAACGGGTCGCAAAGTTTCAAGCTTTGAAACTTGGAAGCATTCCCCAAATGCCTTCCGCAGGGGTAAGCTTGGCGGGTATTGTTATAATAGTGATAATTGATTGAGGAGGGATTTGGGTGCTGGAGATCAAAGGCAACCAATTCTATTTGGACGGAGAGAAATTCCACATCTATGCCGGTGCGATTCACTATTTCCGCACGGTGCCGGAGTATTGGGAGGATCGCCTGCGCAAGCTGAAGCTCGCCGGGTTTAACACTGTGGAAACCTACGTTTGCTGGAACCTGCACGAGCCAAAGAAGGGCGTTTTTGATTTTTCCGGTATGCTCGATATCGTCCGTTTTCTGCGCATTGCGCAGGAGCTAGGGCTTTATGCGATCGTGCGTCCCGGCCCGTATATCTGCGCGGAGTGGGATTTTGGCGGCCTGCCTGCCTGGCTGCTGGCAGATGAAAATATGCGTGTGCGTTGCTGCTATGAGCCATATCTCAAGCATGTCTCCGATTTTTACCATGAGCTGTTTAGCAGAATTCAGCCGATGCTGCTCTCCAATGGAGGCAACATTCTTGCCGTGCAGGTTGAAAATGAATATGGCAGCTATGGCAACGATAAAAACTATCTCGCCTTTATCGAGCAGCTCATCCGTGAGTGCGGTGTGGACACGCTGCTGTTTACCTCAGATGGCGCGAACGACGCGATGCTCACCGGTGGAACCCTTCCCTATGTTTTTAAGGTTGTTAATTTCGGCTCGAATGTGAAGGGAAATTTCAAGGCGGTTGACCGCCGCCAGCCCGGCGCGCCGCTGATGTGCGGCGAGTTCTGGAACGGCTGGTTTGACCACTGGGGTGAAAGGCACCACCACCGCCGGCCGCGCTCGGTGGTCAACGAGCTGAAAACCATGCTCCAGATGGGCGGGAATTTCAGCTTTTATATGTTCCATGGCGGCACGAATTTCGGCTTTACGGCGGGCGCAAACCATGGCGGGAAATATCAGCCGACGGTGACGAGCTATGATGACGACGCCCTGCTCAACGAATGGGGCGGATACACGAAGAAATACCATGCGGTACGAGAGGTATTGCTTGCTTTTCAGGGAATCCCGGCGGAGCCGCTGCCCGCGCCGCCTGCGCTGCAAAACATTGGTCCGGTCGCGCTGACCCAGCAGTATTCCTTTTTACATAACGCAACGAAGATCGGCAAGCGCCACAGAAGCGTGATGACGCGCAGCATGGAGTATTACGGCCAGAATTTTGGTTTTATCCTTTATCATCACGATCTCAAGGGCCCGTATGAGGCTTCTAAGCTCTTTATCGACGGGCTGGCGGACCGTGCCTATGTTTATGTCAACGGCCAACTGCGCGGCATGGTTTACCGCAATGATAAAAAGAAGTTCGTCTCTATCGAGGCGCTGCCTGATGGCGGCAGCCTGGATATCCTTGTTGAGGCGATGGGCCGCGTCAATTATGGCCCGGAGCTGCACGACCGCAAGGGCGTCAGACAGATCCGCCTGAATAACCAGGTGCTCTTCAACTGGGATGTCTACACCCTGCCGTTGGATAACATCGACGCGCTCGACTACAGCGGGAGCGAGGATTTTCCAGCCTTTTTAAAGGGCCGCTTTACCACCAATTCGCAGGCGGATTGCTTTGTGCACCTGAAGGGCTTTACAAAGGGCTATGTGTTTATTAACGGCTTCAATCTCGGCCGCTACTGGAAGATCGGCCCGCAGAAATCGCTCTATGTGCCGGGCACGATTTTAAAGCAGGAGAATGAGATCATCGTCCTGGAGTTGGAAGGCTGCCGGGCGAATGAGGTGGAGATCACGGATTACCACGATATCGGCTGACGCCCTGTGGCCGTTTTCTGCCCGCAAAGTGAGGGATACGAATGGAGCGAATCCTTTCTTATGGAATCCATATGATACCCTATATGCTCTGTGCGTTTCCCGTGATTTTTTTATACCGCTGGCTGCGGGTGCGCGGCCTGCATAAACGTGGCCGGCACACCACTTGGCGGCATGAGCTGGCGTTCTGTGTTTTCCTGCTCTTTCTTGCGGGCCTTGCCTCGCAGACGGTGGTGCCCAGGCTGGAGTTTGGCGTGGGCGGCCTCGCAATTATGGGAGGGGGGCAGACAGGTTTACGGATCAATCTGATTCCTTTCCGGATTTTTGCCGACAGCCTCGCCTCTGGCACGGGCTATTTTATCATCAATTTCCTTGGCAATATCGGCATGTTTCTGCCGATTGGATTTTTTACGGCGCTGCTGTGGGAGCGGCCCTCTTTCCTCAAATCGGCAGGCGCGGGTTTTCTGGCTTCGCTGACGATTGAACTTTGCCAGCTGCCGCTGGACCGGGGGACGGATATTGACGATTTGTGGCTCAATACGCTGGGCGCGGCGCTGGGGTATCTGGTGTTTTTACTGTGCAGACGGATCGATCAAAGATGTAATACAAACGCCCTCAATGGATTTACCATCCATTGAGGGCGTTATTGTCAGAGGAAGTAACGTAATCCATCCTCGACAGAAACGTGTCCACTATAAAAAAATTGCAAATATGATTGATTTCGTGGTTTCAAATTAGGAAACTGCTTGCCCTTTTTTCTGTAAGAACCCAAGGAGTCGTTATTGATATACCCATCCCCAGTTTCCATAGCAGGTATAAGCAGGGTTATTCCATTTTGATACATAGGCCCTTTTAAAGTCTGTCGCATCAGCCCACTGTGTACCATACAGTCTTCCAGAATCGTAATTTCCTTCCTGAAGGCGCACATAACAGTTGCTTAGCTTTTTGCCCTTTGTGGTTCCGTAGTCTCCCGTTGCAACAAAACCAACTTGGCACCAAGCCTCTACCGAGTTACTAAAGACACCGGAATTTGTAGAGGCAAAAAGGGGGCCAATTGCCGACGCAGTAGCAAAGACACAAGCGAAAACCAGAATGAAAGCTGCTATAGTCAAAAGACGTTTTTTGTTTTTTCAGTCAGTATGTTTTCTCCTTTCCTTCTATAAATTGAAATGTTGTGGACAACGTTTCTTGCTAAAATACTTTGGCAAAGCAAATCACTGTTCCTGCTTCATTTTACCGTCAACAATTTGAATCACGCGATTGCAGGCGCCTGCCACAGAGGGGTCGTGCGTGACAATTATAACCGTTTTACCCGCCTGGTGAATTTTTTGCAGGATGTTTAACACTTCTCTACCAGTTTTTTGATCCAGTGCGCCAGTCGGCTCATCAGCCAGAATAATCTGCGGATCATTGACAATTGCCCGTGCAATCGCAACCCGTTGCTTTTGCCCTCCGGATAGGCGATAAGCCAATTCGGATTTTTTATCTGCTATTTGAAGTTGATTCAAAACCTGTTCAATGCGTTCCTTTGGCTTTTTGTCAGAGGGCTTGGCATAGGAAAGCGGGATTTCTACATTTTTAGAAACGGTCCAATGATCAATGAGGCCGAAATCCTGCAATACAAACCCAAAGCGTTTATTCCGGAGCTGCGCCAAACGCATATGGCTAAAATTTTGGATGTCCGTTCCGTCCAGAAGATAGCTGCCGCTTGTCAGTTGGTCAATGCATCCGATGATATTGAGCAGCGTAGATTTTCCGGAGCCGGAAGGCCCCATCAGGGCGACCAGCTCTCCCTTTTGGATTTGCAGGGAAAGGCCATTCAGGGCAAAAACACGCGAGGAGCCTTTTCCATATATTTTGACTCCGTCGATCAATTCGATCATTGTGTCATTCACTCCGTTTCAAAATTTGGGCAATATCGGTATGCAGGAGTTTTATAGATGGCGGAAGGGTCGTGAGCAGGCAAATCAGAACGCTGAACGAAAGAATAAACAGCGTGACAGAAAGCTCGTGAAACAAGAACCCGGTCAGAAGCGCTGCTATGCACACGACAAGCCAAACTTGCAAGCATAAACGGAATACCAATAAAAACATATTGCACCCACATAGGAGATGGACGGCAAATTCGCGTTGACGTTTCTGTACGAAGATGAACAGGGAGGAAATCATGCAGATTGTGCATAAGGCCAGCACGAGGCTCATGGGCAGCAAAAGCAATTGTATCGTGCGCAGTTCAGACTGGATGATTGCATGGAGCTGCTGTTCCATGCTGATAAATTCATAGGTAAAAAGCGCCATGGAGGCTGACTTCTGCTGGATCTCTACAAGAGAAGCCGGATTCTTCGTGAGGATGCAAGTATTGTTGATCGCCATATCTAACGCGCCCAGCTCAGAGGCTTCATTTAAGATCAATGGAAATATAACGGCGTCGTCCAAATATAATATTTCGTTTGTTTTTTTGGGGTCCAGATAAAATGATTGACTTTCCAGAAATCCCCTGACTTCATATTGATGCTCAATGATATCTCCTTTATGAAACTGCCCGCGATAATTTGCGCCCAATAAAACGGGAGACAGGCTTGCTTTTTTTTCAAAGTCTGCTGGTAGAAAAAGAGTTCCCTCTGTACATTTCAGTGAAAAAATATTCTGAAAAGCGGAATCTATGTATAAAATCGGATGCGGCTTTTTTTCACCTTTTTTAGATTGTGTCAATGGCACAACAATTCCTTCTTCTGCATAAAAGCTGTAGGAAGTAAAGCCCTTAGACGTTTTTAAAAATTGGTAAAATTGAAACAGATCTTGCCTGACCGTCGGAGACTGGAAAAGAGAGTTGTTTAGATAATCCTCGTTTGTTACATCCTTCATAAAGTAAATTTCATCCAGATTTTGGAAATGAAGCAGCTTTTGCCGAAATGAAAAAAGCTGTATGCCGGAAGAGAAGAGAAAACTGACCGCCAAAAGGCCGATGAGTATTTGTAAAAAATAGGAGGCAAAAAAAAGCTTTCGTTCTCGGATATCCTCAATAGCATATTTGATCTGTTGTAGCATCATTGTACTTTCTCCACATGATTAGAGTGTTTGATCGTTTGTCTTACAGTCAGAATACAGAGTAGAACGCCAATCAAAAGCGTGATTCCCAACCCGGTTCCAGTCATTATTATACATTGCTCCCAAGCAGGCGGTTCCAGGAGAAAAAGCCTATATTTTAAACAAAGAGATGCGCATAAAATTCCGGCAGCGGCCCCGATCCATGCAAGCAGTAGGTAGCGGGATGTCAGATAGAACAGGAGTTTTTTGTTGGTGGCCCCGGTCAGCAAGCGAATAAAAATTTCTGTTTTTCTACCTTCTAGCCAATATGCCAACACATAATGCATATTTAGAAGCAGCAAAACGGAAACGCCACCTGCCAGCAAGAAAAACGCTTTTAAATCAGAGGAAGGCAACACGCCTGACAGCGCCCGCCTGGAGGAGACGGACGTGGTTGCGTCGATAGATGCAATATATGCTTTTAATTTTTCAAAGATTGCCGTTGTGTTATCTGCGCCGTCCAAATAAAAAGTTCCTGTAGCCGGCAGATCGGGCGCATTTTTTAACACACTGATAAGAGGAACGTAGTAACGGCTAACTCCAGATTGATAAACTCCGATGATTTCATAGTTCATTCCCTCATGAGAATACCAATTCGTATGGATCGACTGACGGTCTAGCAGCGTTTTCGAGAGAACAATTTTGTTTGCACCCTTCAGCATATCGTTGTTGGTAAAATCGAGACCGTTCTTAAGCTCATAGAAATCAGATGGATTTTTTAAAGAAAAAAATTCAGTTCCCTGGGAGAGCGGGACTTCCCGCAACAAGGTGATTTCCGTATTTTCTAGAATAAATTGTAACAAATGGCGGTTTGTAAAAGCACTGTGCCCGTTGGCTGCTATCGTCTCGAATTGTATTGTGTGTTTTGACATGGCAGAAGCATATGGGTATTGTTTTGTGAGGATAGGGGTGATTGCCGCGCTCGATAGCATACAACAAAATGAAATGATGCAGAAAAAAAGAAGCAGCATCGCAGAATGGTGCAGTAATTGTCGCATATAAACCCCTCTTATCAGATAAAATAACCGTAATCTGCCTCTGCGTTACATACAATCAGACGGTTTCATAAATTTATAGAACCATAGAACTTTCGATCGTAGCTTTATTGTATATAAAATCCAATTACCTGTAAATATTCATTTGTTACAATAAATGAAATGTGTTTTTATAGAAACAACCAGTTTTGGATTCTATACAAAGCGATATTTAAAAATGATTTGGCTTCGTTTTCAATTCGTTCATAAATTCCCAATCATATATTCATAATTACCCCGTATCATATCATTTAGCACTCAAAGGAAATGAGTGCTAAAATTATGGACATATAAATTTTGATACAGGGGTGTCTGTCAGCATGAAAATGAAGCAGTTCAAAGCCGAATCCAAACGCCTTCTCGACCTGATGATCAACTCCATTTACACGCACAAGGAGATCTTTCTCCGCGAGCTGATCTCTAACGCCAGCGATGCGATTGATAAGCTCTATTACCATGCGCTGTCCGACGGTAATACGGGCCTCAACCGCGATGATTTTTCCATCGAGCTTGCCATCGATAAGGAGAACCGCACCTTGACCATTACGGACAATGGCTGCGGCATGACGAAGGAGGAGCTGGAAAACAACCTCGGCGTGATCGCAAAGAGCGGCTCGCTCGCTTTCAAGCAGGAGAACGAGGCCAAAGAGGATATCGATATTATTGGCCAGTTCGGCGTGGGCTTTTATTCCGCCTTCATGGTGGCCGCCAACGTGAAGGTTTACAGCAGGGCCTATGGTGCGGACGAAGCGTATGTATGGGAATCCAACGGCGCGGAGGGGTATACCGTTGAGCCCTGCGAAAAGGCGTCGAACGGCACGCAAATTGTATTGACCATCAAAGAGGATACAGAGGATGAAAAATACAGCGAATTCCTCGAATCCTACCGTGTTCAGGAGCTGGTGCGCAAGTATTCCGACTATATCCGCTACCCCATCCGCATGGAGGTCGAAAAGAGCCGCATGAAGGAGCAGCCGGAAGGGGAGGAAGCGGACGAGGAGAAGGCCCCGGAATATGAGACCTACACGGAGGTGGAAACCCTCAACAGCATGGTGCCGATTTGGCGCAAAAATAAAAATGAGCTGACGGATGAGGATTACAACAGCTTCTACAAAGAGAAATTCTTTGATTACAGCGATCCGCTCAAGGTGATCCATACTTATACGGAGGGCGCGGCCACCTATCACGCTCTGCTTTTCATCCCCGCGAAAGCGCCCTATAATTACTACACGCGCGATTATGAAAAGGGCCTCAAGCTCTATGCCAGCGGCGTGCTCATCATGGATTCCTGCAAGGACCTGCTACCCGATCACTTCAGCTTTGTCAAGGGCCTGGTGGATTCGGAGGATCTCTCCCTGAACATTTCCCGCGAAATGCTCCAGCATGACCGCCAGCTCAAGGTGATCGCCTCCCGGCTGGAGAAGAAGATCAAATCCGAGCTGCTCTCCATGCTCAAAAATGACCGCGAAAAGTATGAGGAGTTCTTCAAGAACTTTGGCCTTCAACTCAAATACGGCGTGTATAACGGCTTCGGCGCGAATAAAGAGCTGCTTCAGGATCTGCTGCTGTTCTATTCGAGCAGCGAGCAGAAGCTCGTTACGCTCGAGGAATACGTTTCTCGCATGAAGGAAGACCAGAAATATATTTACTATGCCGGCGGCGAGAGCCGCGAGCAGATCGAGCGGCTGCCGCAGACTGAGCTTGTCAAGGACAAGGGCTATGAGATTTTGTATCTGACGGACGACGTGGACGAATTCGCTCTCCAAATGATGCATGATTATAGCGAGAAGGAGTTTAAATCCGTTTCCGCCAGCGATCTTGACCTCGATACCGAAGAGGAGAAGAAGGAGTTTGAGAAGCAGACGGAGGAGAATAAGGACCTGCTCACCTTCATGAAGGATGCGCTGGATGGCAAGGTAAAAGCAGTTGTTCTTTCCAAGCGGCTCAAGAGCCATCCTGTGTGTCTCTCTAACGAGGGCATGCTCTCCATTGAGATGGAGAAGGTTTTAAACGCCATGCCAAACGATCAAAAGGTGAAGGCCGAGCGCGTGCTGGAAGTCAACGCTTCCCACCCGATCTTTGAGAAGCTGTCAAAGCTCTATGCAGAGGATCAGGAGAAGCTGAAAACCTACGCACAGCTGCTCTATACGCAAGCGGAGCTGATCGAGGGTATGCCGGTGGAGGACCCGGTGGCGTTCTCGAACGCGGTGTGCGAGTTGATGGTGTAAAATGAATAGAACATGAGCAAATAACGCCTCGGACAGCTTCCGCCGTCTGAGGCGTTTCCATTCTTTTTAGCAATGTGTATTTAATAATTCGGGTAATGTTTGCAGCGCTTTGTAAAAAACTGCTGCAAAACACAGAGCATTATGTTTTGCAGCAGTTTATTCCATCCGTTTAATTTGCTAAATCCAACTCGCCCGGAAATTTTGCGTCGTCAATCTGATACGGCGTATAATTCTCATTTTGCCAGACCTTTACATAATCCACATAGAAGATACTCTCACTCGCCTCATCAAATTTTCCGATCTTCTGCCCGTGCGGGCCGTAGGCGTCGCCCGCATCAATTTCTACGGTCAGCCGCAAAAATTCCTGCACCTTGGAAACGCCGCCGCCCATGGAGGCCCAAGTCGGCTTGCCGTCGATGTAAAAAACGTAATATTCCGGCGTCCATTTCAAGGCGAAGGTATGGTAGCCGTCGTAGAGATCCTGCTCCAACTCCACGATGCTGTCATCCACCTTGGAAAACGCTCCATAGCCGTTCCACAGCAGGGCGTGGCCCATTTTGCTGGTTTTGCTCCTGCGGAACGCGCTTTCGAATATGTCGATCTCCGTGCCGTCCACGCCCTCGCTCGCCACTTTGCGCTGATTGGAGGATTGCAGCCAGAAGGCGGACCATAGGCCGTCCGTATCCGGGAATTTCACGCGCGCCTCAAAATAGCCGAACGCCTGCCCGAAGAGGATTTCATCGCTGCTGCCCTTGTTGCTGTTGTTGTCGCCCGTAATGCGCCGGGTTTCGATGCCGCCTGTAAAGCGGCCGCTGGCCGGGCAGGTTCCATCGCAGGTGTGGTTCGTCTCATAACGGGAGTGGATTTCCACATTGCCGTCTTTCACTGTAACCATCTCCGGGCACCACCAACAGCCCTGCTCCGGGCGGCTTTTATCGTCGCTTTCCCAGCGGATGGCATGCGGGGAGGTCGTCCAGATTTCTCGATTTCCCTTGTATTGTTCTCCAAATTGGATGTTCTGGTTGAGTCCGTCGCCTTCAAATTGATCCTCAAACACCAGATACCAGCCATCCTGCCCAAGCGTCGGCAGGGAGAGGTCATAGGCTTCGTTTTTCCAACTATCCGGGTTTTCTTTTTTTCCGCAGCCGGTGAGGAACAGGCCGCCGCAGAGCAAACAGGCCATCATCAATGCAATCCACTTTTTCATGTTTTTCCCATCCTTTCCGTCGCGCGGCTTTGCGCCGCGTTTGCTTCCAGTGTATCGGAAGGGGAGAGACGTGTCAAGTGCAGAGGCTAAGAGGAATGGGGATTTAAAAATTGGCCGGGGGGCATTCATAGGCTTTTCTTGTCCGGTTTAGATGGACCAGAAAGACCACGCCGAAAACAAAGCGTACGATGATGCAGATCACATTCAGCCCCGGGATGAAGAGCAGCAGATATGCCAATATGTCGGCAACGGCCATCACTTTCCATGTGGTAAACAAAGGCGCGCCGTTCAGGCTGCGGGCCTGCGCGCTCTCCAGCTCCAGCACGCCCTGCACAATATGGTAGGAGATATAGAGGGAGATGAGGGTGGAGAGAAGCCCCAGGATGGTTGCGGCATAGCCGAGGGCGGCAGATAGGCCAATCAGATCCAGAATATATAGAATCAGGGTATAAATCGCCATAGCAATTGCAAACGGTCTTGCTTTGCCAAAATGACTGTTTACTGCCGCCATCTCCGCCAGCCCGCCGATTAGGATGAAATAGCCGATAAAATCGGGCAGCAGGCCAATCGTTGTGGTATTAAAGGTGAAGTTGATATCCAGAAAGACCAAAAGCAGGCCAACAAAAATTTTGCTCATAACAGTCGCGTCCTTTCCTCTTAAAAACAAAATTTCTCGATGAATTGACGAGGCGTGCGGCGGCGCTTATTAGTGGCCGGTTTGGTTGTGAAAGATCCAATAACGGATGGCGGAAACATCTTCTGCGATATGCAGCAACACCATGCCGCCTGTGATGCTGGCAACGGCCAACAGCAAAGAGAAGATCAAAATGAGAACCCCCAAAAAAGCGTTGCCCGATGCGAATGCCATCATTCCCCCACCGAGCAGGATGGCGAAGAACAGCACCGCCATGACTACTTTCAGGGAGGAAATCCAGAAGGAGGAATCGATGCCTCCAATGCTTTCGCTTGCTTGCCGCTTTGCACCGGCGCCCCAGTAGTCTTTCTGCGGGTTAGTCTGTGGGTCAGGCGGTTTTGAAGCGGGCGGGGAGCTGGTGACAGCTTCGTTTTCACCGCAGAGAGCGGCGAGATAAGCCTTAACCTCCGGGTCGATGGTGCGCAGCCTGCGTTGCTTAAAATAGCTCCTTGCCGCGGCGGCAGATGGTTCAGCCTGTTTGATTAGGGCTTTTACCTGTGTGCCGCAAGCGATGCAAATGCATTTTTCGCCGGTTTCGGTTGTAATGCTATCTATTTTTCCAGGCTGTAAGGGTGTGCCGCATATTCGACAAATCTCCATAACTTTCCTCCTTTCAACTGATAAAAATCAACCAAATCATCCCATTCAAAAGTAGCATATAGCAAATAGAAAGTCAAGGCAACAAACCGGCCGTACCTTTCAGGCACGGCCGGTTTGTTGTTCGAAAAAATAGAGAATGCAGGCTTCTATTGATTTATATTTTAGCCGAAATAACGCTCCAGCAAGCCCTTGAAGGCTTTGCCGTGGCGAGCTTCATCCTTGCACATCTCATGCACAGTATCATGGATTGCATCGTAGTTCAGCGCCTTGGCACGCTTGGCGAGCTTGAGCTTGCCTTCCGTTGCGCCATATTCCGCCTCAACGCGAACGCGCAGGTTTTCCTTGGTATCCGCGGCAACAACTTCACCCAACAGCTCGGCAAATTTCGCGGCGTGCTCTGCCTCTTCATAAGCAATGCGCTTGTAAGCTTCGCCAACCTCGGGGTAGCCCTCGCGGTCTGCCTGGCGGCTCATGGCAAGATACATGCCAACCTCTGTGCACTCACCCATAAAGTTTGCACGCAGATCTTCCACGATATCCTCTTCTACGCCCTTGGCAACGCCGATCCGATGCTCGTCAGCCCATGCCATTTCGCCTGTGACCTCATTGAACTTTTCACGGGGCGCCTTGCAGACGGGGCAGAACTCCGGCGCTTCTTCTCCCTCGTAAACATAACCGCAAACGCTGCAAACAAACTTCTTCATGATTCATGACCTCCATATGATGTTAAGTATTTTTTGATTATCTTTATTGTAGAAGGCTCCGCAGGGAACCGCTGATGAAATCCAGGCATTCCAGGCCACCGGAATTTCATCAGTGCTTCTCCATGCAATTCTGGCAGATACCGTAGAACGTCAGTCGGTGGTAGTCAGCCGAACAGGGGAGATACTTTTGTGCCTCCCGGTCCAGCTCTTTAAATACCGGCATGGGCAGATCATACAAACGGCCGCAGCGATTGCATAAAAAGTGGTAGTGCTGCGCCGTGTTGCCGTCGAAGTGATCCGCACCTCCACAGGAGAGCTTTAAAATGATTCCTTCCTCACTTAGGAGGGAGAGGTTACGATAGACCGTGCCAAGGCTCAGGTTTGGCAGTTCCTCTTTTAAGGAGAGGTAAAGCTCCTCCGCCGTGGGGTGGTCGGTCCGGCCGCATAGTTCGCTGAGAATTGCCTCGCGCTGACGGCTGCGTTTTATAAGTGCCATGGGAACCATCCATTCAATAATGATAATCGTTACTGTTATTATATATTTTTTGAAGGAGATGTCAAGCCTTTTTCTCAATTTTTTAAAAAACTTTTTTCTGCGAGATCAGGGGGATGAAAAGAAAGTCAATCTGGCCGTCGGGCAATGATTAGCGCCTCTTTCGGGCAAACTAGCATTTATAGGGCTAGATTTCTGAAAGAGTGGGGATTTTATGTTTCCAGATCAAGTTTTTTATGAGCCTGCTGTTCTTCATTATCCGCTGGGTAGGCAGCTGCGGGAGAAGTACGCGGACGTTACCTGGACGGAGATTGAAAGCCATAACCGAATCGACAGCCTGCGCACTCAGCCGAACAGCGCATTTGCGCAGCTAAAGCGTCACCTCGTCCTGGGCGTGCGCAAAACACACCGCTATGTGCCGAATCGCAAGGGATCGGATTTCCTTGTCCCATATACGTCATCCGGCTGCACGGCGATGTGCCTTTATTGCTATCTGGTTTGTCACTATAACAAATGCGCTTATCTGCGCCTGTTTGTCAACCGGGAGCAGATGCTCGAAAAGCTGATGAAAACGGCCGCGTCCGCTGACCGGGATCTAACCTTTGAAATCGGCAGCAATAGCGATTTGATTTTAGAGAACACAATTACGGGAAACCTGCCGTGGACGATTGAACGCTTTGCGGACAGCCCAAAGGGCTTTTTGACGTTTCCCACCAAGTTTGATCGGGTGGAGCCTCTGTTGCCGCTGCGGCACAACGGCCGGACGATTGTGCGCATGAGCGTGAATCCGGAGGAAGTGATCCGGAAGGTGGAGCTCGGCACCTCGCCGCTGCCAAATCGCATCCGCGCGCTCAACCGCCTGTGCGAGGCGGGCTACCGGCCGGGGCTTCTAATCGCGCCCGTCATTTTGGTGGAAAATTGGCAGCAGGCCTATCGCCGGCTGCTGGAGCGCCTTGCGGATGAATTATCGCCCGCCGTAAAACGGCAGGCGGCGATTGAGGTGATATTAATGACCTATAGTTATGTTCATAGGGCGATCAATCAGGAAGCTTTTCCCAATGCAGCGCAGCTTTATGATGCCGCTCTGATGACCGGGCGCGGGGCGGGAAAATATTGCTACCGTCCGGAGCAGCGCGCACAGGCGGAGCTTTTTTTACGCGGCGAACTAGAAAAATGGCTTGGAGAAATGCGTCTTTTATATTTTGTCTGATTGGCTTAGCAGCGGTGTGCTGCCGGTGGATTTTTTTGCAGCGGTTTATTTTCGAGCCCGCCAGCCCAGAGGCAGAGCATGAGCAGCAAAAAGAGGAACGCCATCAGCCCATATTGGCGCTGCATGGCCACACAGGAGCCATGTAGCCGGAGCTCGATGCCAAAGGATTGCAAAAGCGCCGGCAGAAATTCCGCAGGGCGATGCTGCGCGAGCGGGATTCTTAAATGCTCGGTATAGAGCTGCCGCAGCACGCTGACCGCCTGCGTTGGCGGAAAGTAAAAAAGCATGCCGCGCAGCCAGCTGGGATAAAAGGAATAGGGCAGATAAGCTCCGGCGAGAAAGCCGATTAGAGTGCCATAGAGGTTTGCCAGGGTGGAAAATGTGGCCGTACTTTTCAGCCTCCGGGAGAGGCATAGGAGGATGGCGGCATTTATCATAGAGGAAAACAGAACGGTTCCGGCTGTTTGGAAGAGGCTTGTGCCTGGCAGCGCATGGTGATAACGCATAAGAAAAAATAACTCCCCACCCAATACGGTACATATAGTAAAAAAGAACGAAATGAGCACAGCCGTCACCCAATAGCCAATCGTCAGTGAAAAATGCGAAACCGGGGCAACCAGATAATCACGCCGGATGCCGGTTTCCGTATCGGCAACACTCAATTGCAAAATCCCAAAGCAGGTGGTCGTATTAACAACAATCAGCAGCCCGGCAAGCATAAAGCGGTCAGTGAACTCTTTGACGAACGTGCTTTCCACCCCCGCGCGCGTGACCGTATCCAGCAGAAAATCCCGTAGAAATAGCATGTAGATTCCAATAACGATCAGCACGGAGGCAAAGGAGAGCAAAATATTCAGCCGATTGCCGCAGAATAGGCGCAGGTTGCGCCGAATGAAATAGAGTAATTGATTCATCTGCTCTCTCCTAACAGGCGAAGATAAAGTGCGTTTAAGTCCAACTCTCTTCCGCTGGTCTGCTGCGCCGTTTCAATTCTATCCAACGTATCACACAACAAAATGTGGCCGTGGTCCAGCACGCAGATCGCGTCGGAAAAGGCTGCCTCCTCCATATAATGAGTGGTGAAAAAAATCGTCATCTGCAATTGACTACGCAGGCCGTGCAGCACTGCCCAAACCTTTTGGCGCGTAACGGGGTCGAGGCCGGTGGTTGGTTCATCCAAGATCAGCAGGCCGGGTGCCGGCAGCAACGCCCGCGCGATTTGTGCGAGGCGCTTTTGGCCGCCGGAACACTCCCGGTATTTCCGGGGGAGAATCTGCTCCAGCATCAATAGAGAGGAAAGCTCTGAAATGCGTTTTTTCAACTCCTTTTCCTTGGGGATATAAAGGCCGCCGCGATACAGCAGGTTTTGATATACGCTCAGGCTCCCATCCAGCACGTCGTCTTGAAAAACGATGCCGATTTCTCGCTTGACCTGTTTGCGTTGGCGGTCGAGATCCATGCCGCCAATGCATACACTTCCGCTGCTCTTGAGCAGTAGGGTGGATAAAATGTTAATCGTGGTGCTTTTGCCCGCCCCGTTCGGCCCAAGAAAGGCGAAAATCTGCCCTTTGCCAACCTGGAAGCTGATGTGCTTTACCGCCTCGTGCTTGCGGTAAACCTTGCTTAAATCCGTCACACGGATATATTCCGGCATCATCCTCACCCCTTTTGCACCATATGCAAAAAAAGAGAACGATATGATGCCCGCCTTTCTTTTTGCTTTCGGTTGTCATAGTGCATAAAATATGATAAAATAGCTTCAAACAGGATCGTTTGAAGCATTTACGAGGGCTTTTGTGTGGGTAGGGTCAGCTAAAAACTTTTGTATAGAAAGAGTGAGAAGAATTGAAGTATGCAGAGCAGGCGGCAAACGGCAAAGCCTTTGATCTGAAGGCGACTGTGCAGTATTGCTGCGACCAAATCAAACAGATTATCGAGACAGTCGGCCCTCGTGCGCCCGGCAGCCCGGAAGAGCTGAAAGCGCAGAAGATGATGGCCGAAGAGCTCGGGCAATGGGCGGACGATGTGCAGATCGAGGAATTTACCGTGCACCGCCAAGCATTTATGGGATTTATTCCGTTTACGGTTGCGCTGGGCATTATCGCATCGTTCCTCTATTGGTTCGACCACGCGTTGGCCGCGCTGATTCTTGTGATCATCGGTGCAATTCCCCTGGTGTTGGAATTTGTGATGTATAAGCAGTTTATCGACCCGCTGTTCCCCGGCCACCCGTCTCACAACGTGATCGCTACGCGCAAGCCAAAAGGAAAGGTGAAACGCCGGATTTTCCTGGTGGGCCATTCTGACTCCCAATATGAGTGGACGCTCAACTATAAATTGGGCGGCAACGGCATGAAGGCGGTGCTGATCCCCGCAGTGGTCGGCTTCGTGATCTGCGGTGTTGCCAGCCTGGTGAAGTTTTTAGTGGCCGATGTGGCAGGAGTGGCGCTAACAGGCGGGCTGGATATCTTCTTCAAGATTTTTGGCGTGCTTCTGTTTTGCCTGTTCCCGTGCTTTATTGGTTTTCTGTTTTTTCAGAATCCTTTCAAAAGCGTACCTGGTGCGAACGATAACCTCACCGGCTGCTATGTTGCCATGAGCACGCTCAAAACGCTGGCAGAAGCGAATATCCGTTTTGAGAATACGGAGGTCGTCGTGTTGCTCTCCGGCTCTGAGGAAGCGGGCCTGCGCGGTGCGAAGGCCTATGCCAAGCGGCATAAGGAGGAGCTGCTCGCTACGGAAACCGTTGTGCTCGGCCTTGATACCTTCCGCGATCTGAAGGATCTCGCCGTTTACGACCGCGATCTGAGCGGCACCTTAAAGCATGATAAGCAGGCAAAGGAGCTCGTGAAAAACGCTGCCTCCAACTGCGGGCTCGACCTTCCCTATGCTTCGATCTACATCGGCGCGTGCGACGCCGCTGCGTTTACGCAGATCGGTGTGAAGGCCACCGGCTTTGCCGCGATGGACCCTACGCCGCCGCGCTATTACCACACGCGGCTCGATAGTTGGGAGCTGCTGGAGCCTGAAGCGATCCGCACAGGCATTGAGGTTGTAACCGAGGCTTGCTGCATGTATGACGCGGTAGGGCTGAAATAAGGATATGTAGAAAGTTGCGCGTTGCACATGAATCCAGCTGCGGTAGATTGCAGCTGGATTTTTTATGCTTTGATTAGGAGGCAGATGCTGCAAAACGGGATGTAATTCGCCTTTCCGTCATCATGTTTGTTTTACGCATCATCTTGTGCTTTTATAGGGAATGAGATATAATAAATACCATACTGCTCGCTGGGTGGCGTACCGGAAATGGTGGAGAGCTTTGCATGGAATGGCCTTGCGGATTTCTCATTTAGAGGCTTTTTTCAGCGGGAGACGCCGCAGATTGGATGCGCCTGTAGAGAGGTGTGTCGATAGGGTGGAGGAATAGAATGGATGAAATGAATCTTGCCGATCTGGTGCGGGAGATCAGCCGGTCGGTGCAGCAAACGGTCAGCAACAACTCGAAAACGTTTGTAGAGATCAGGCGTACGGTGGATAGCACAGTGAAGGAGATCAAGGATACCGTGCTGGAAACGGTTGATACCGTTAAAAATACGGCGGCGCGCCCCAAAACACCCCCGAAACCGGCGCCCTATCAACCTCAATGGGTGGATGGCAAGCTGATGAAGCGTTCTGCGCCCGGCAAAATCACCGGGTTGCTTTTGGCTTTGCTTGGCGCCGTGCCCGGCGTGCCGATTGTGGCGGCACTGGTGGTCTCCGCGATCCTGCTGGCCGTCAAAGGGCTGAACCTTAGTGCGGCTGTGGCCTTTTTGAGCGTAGGTGCTGCTGGCTGCGGCGTTCTGTTTGGTAGCGGCCTGCGTATGCGCAGGCGAGCGCTTCGCTTTGAAGCCTATCGCAAGGAGCTGCGGGGCATGAGCTTTTGCTCGTTGGCACACCTTGCTCAGGCGGTGGGCCAATCAGAGCGCTTTGTGGCGAAAGATATCAAACGCATGATCGGGCTGGGCTTTTTCCCGCAGGCCCACCTGGATGCACAGGAAACATGCCTGATTTTGGATCATGAAACCTATGCCCGCTATCTGGAGGCGGAGGAAAGCAGAAAACGCCGGGAGGAGGAGGACGAGCGCCGCCGTCAGCGCCTCAAAAATGACCCCAAGGCCGCGGAGTTGGAAGCTCTGCTAGAGGATGGCGACCGGGTGATCCGCCAAATTCGAGAGGCAAACGATGCAATTCCGGGCGAGGAGATCTCGCAGAAGCTGTTCCGATTAGAGGAGATCACCTCAAAAATTTTTGACCATGTGGAAAAACACCCGGAGAAGCTGCCTGAAATCCGAAAGTTTTTAAACTATTATCTGCCAATCACCTTAAAGCTGGTCAATGCCTATCGGGAGTTTGACAGCCAGCCGGTGCAGGGTGAGAATATTATGAGCGCCAAAGCGGAAATCCGTGAAACGCTTGATACCATCAATCTGGCGTTTGAAAACCTGCTGGATAGCTTATTTGAGAATGCGGCAATGGATGTTTCCACTGATATTTCCGCGTTGGAGGCTATGCTTGCCCAAGAGGGGCTGACGGGGAATGATTTTCAAAATTAGGTTTCCTCGGGCGGCCTCGAAGCACTATCCTCGAATTTTTGGTGCTACACACCTGATTGATTGAAGGAGGATCTTTGCCATGAGCGAAGAAATGAAAGAAATAACGGCGGTTCCCACTTTGACCTTTGAGCCGTTCGAAAGCGAACAGGGCGTTTTGCAAACGGTGCGTGCAAACGAGCCTTCGCCTGAAGACGCAGTGTTTGATGAAAGCTCTTTGACAGATGCGGAAAAGAAGATGGTGCAGGATTTTGCTTCGAAAATTGAGCTGAGCAACTCCAGCATGGTGCTGCAATACGGCGCGGGCGCACAAAAAAAGATGGCCGATTTTTCTGAATCAGCGTTGAATAATGTGCGCACCAAGGATCTAGGCGAAATCGGAGGCATGCTTTCCAATGTGGTAACGCAGTTGAAAAGCTTTGATGTAGAGGAAGAGGAAAAGGGCTTTTTGGGATTCTTCAAACGCGGCTCGAATAAGCTTACTTCCATGAAAGCCAAATATGCCAAGGCGGAAACCAATGTGGATGCGATCTGCCACACGCTGGAAGGCCATCAGATGCAGCTTTTAAAGGATATTGCAATGCTGGATAAAATGTATGAGCTGAACAAGGTGTACTTTAAGGAACTCTCCATGTATATCTTGGCAGGCAAGAAGAAGCTTGCGCAGACGCGCGCCGAGCAATTGCCCATTCTGGTGGAAAAGGCGAAACAGACCGGCCTGCCAGAGGATGCGCAGGCGGCAAACGATCTCTCCTCTCTGTGCGGCCGCTTTGAAAAGAAGCTGCACGATTTGGAGCTGACGCGCATGATTTCCATCCAGATGGCGCCTCAGATCCGCCTGGTGCAGAATAACGATACGCTGATGTCGGAAAAAATTCAGTCCACGCTGGTGAATACGATCCCGCTGTGGAAAAGCCAGATGGTGTTGGCTTTGGGCGTTGCTCATTCCCAGCAGGCGGCACAGGCGCAGCGCGAAGTGACGGATATGACCAATGAGCTGCTGCGTAAAAATGCCGACACACTGAAAATGGCCGCGGTGGAAACCGCGAAGGAATCAGAGCGCGGAATTGTGGATATTGAAACGCTCAAGCATACCAATGAGAGCCTGATCTCCACACTGGATGAAGTGCTCCGTATTCAGCAGGAGGGCCGCCAGAAACGCCGCGAAGCGGAGCTGGAAATGGGCCGTATCGAAAACGAGCTAAAGCAAAAGCTGTTAGAAATCAACGGCTAAGGAAAGCCAGCATCCTATTGACTAGAATATAGATGGAACTCTTGTAGGGGCGAACTGTGTTCGCCCGCTTTTATTCCTTGTGTAAATAAATATGAGTTCATCATGATAACCCTGGATTGCGGGCGAACGCAGTTCGCCGCTACGACGTAATAAAAAATAGCCGTTAACCGTCTGCTTATGAGGGCAAACAGCTACCGGCTATTTTTTTATTCTACGCGACAGTCTCCACAGCGATCGAACTTTTCCTTATTTTTTACCTTTTTTTGGAATAGTGTGTTTTTTACCGAACGTCTATGAAAGGAAAGGTGGTGTAAGCAGGATGTTTACCACCGTAGCTCGCTGAGAGGACGATGAAACCTGCTGCCGATTATGGATGGCTCCTTTTTATCGCGCTAGATCGTTTGAAGGCGTGCGCTTTTAAAACTTATCCGGCTTCCTGCTGAGAGGTCTGCTGGATCAATTCTATAATTTCTTTCACAGAAATTCCTTTTTGCTGCAAGGCGTCATACAGCGCGCCGACCTCTGTTTCCCGTTTTGCATTCAGCAGCTCCTGACGGCGTTCAAGCAGCTCGGCTTTGGTTTTATCGCAGCGGATCAGCTGAGCTTCTACCTTCATGATTTCATCATCATAATCAATTGCTTTGCGTGGACGAGGCATAAAAAACCAGCTCCTTTGCTTTTGTTTTCTGTTACCAATTATAGGCAGGTTGAAGCATAAATATGCGTGCTTTCAGAAAGATTGTCCGCCAAACGCCGCTTGACCTGCGTAAAAAGTGGATATACTACAGGCAATACCATTTGAAAAGGCGGAGATCAAAATGGCGAAACGCGTTATCGCTATGTTTTTTGCGCTGATGCTTTCTTTGGGATTGCTGTTTGTCAGAATTTTGAGCATCTCTCAAAGTGAATATGCGCAGGCCGCCGTGCGGAACAATACGCGCACGATCACAGTCGGCTCTGCGCGTGGCACATTTTATGACTGCAACGGCCTGCCGCTGGTGAATTCTGAGAAGCGATATGTTGCGCTTTTGAAGCCAACTCCTGAGGCGCTGAGCGCAATTGAACCGTATGTAGATGCTGAAGAGCTCTCCGGCATCCGGGAGAAGATGAGCAAGGGTTATCCGGTATCGGTCCATGTGGATACCGACGCGATCGACTGCTCGGATATTACGGTTGTAGAGGCGAAAGTGCGCTATACGCAGCGGCAGCCTGCTGTTCATCTGATCGGCCATCTGGACGGAGCGGGGGAGAAAGGGGAAACAGGGCTGGAAAAGAGCTTTGACGAATGGCTCCAAATGCCTGAAAGCGATCTGCGCGTGAGTTTTTCGATCGATGCACAGGGCAGGCTGCTCAGCGGGGAACAGCCTGCGGTTGAGCGCAGCGGCTACGATTCTCCCAAAGGAGTGCGGCTGACGATCGACAAGCGCATTCAGACGCTGGCGGAAGAAAGCCTCTCACATTCCTCTATTGAACGCGGGGCCGTCGTGGTGCTGGAAGCCGCAACGGGAAAAATCCGCGCGATGGCAAGCTGCCCTGCGTTTGACCCAAATGATATTGCCGAAAGCCTCAACGATGCGGATTCCCCCCTCATTAACCGGGCGCTTACGCCCTATGCAGTCGGTTCCGTTTTTAAGCCCGTGGTGGCAGCCGCAGCGCTGGAGGCGGGGCTTTCCTCAAGCCTTTCTTACACTTGCACGGGCGCGATTACACAGGGGAAAACCGTATTTCACTGCCATGAGTTGGGTGGGCACGGCACGATTGATATGGAAGAGGCGATGGAGGTTTCCTGCAATCCATATTTTATCAATTTGGCCTCCAAGCTAGAGCCGGAGCAGATCGTTGAGATGGCGGATCGGCTCGGCTTCGGCACCGCCACCGCGTTGGCAGACAATTTATCGGCGCCGGCGGGTTCGCTCCCCCGAGCAGAGGAGCTCAATTCCCCAGCCGCAGTGGCAAACTTTGCCTTTGGCCAGGGGACGCTGATGGCCACCCCCTTGCAGCTAGCATCCCTCTATGCCTGTATCGCCAATGACGGTGGATATCAAAAGGCCATGCTGATCGAAGGGCTGGTTGATGATGAGGGAAATTTGCTGGAGGAGGCGGAAATTCAGCCGCCCCTACAGGCGATGAGCGTATCGACGGCGCATACAATCCAGCGATTTTTGATTCAAACGGTAGAAGAGGGGAGCGGGAGACATGCAAAGCCAGAGGGAGGCACAGCGGCGGGCAAAACAGCAACCGCGCAGACCGGTTGGTATGACGGGGAACGGGAAATTCTGCACACCTGGTTTGCGGGGTATTTTCCCGCGGAGGAGCCAGAATATGCGATTGTTGTGCTCAAGGAGGATGGCTCCTCCGGTGCAACGGACGGCGCGCCGGTATTCAAAGAGATTGCGCAGGGAATCAACCAGATGAAAGCCCAGGAGCGTTAACAAAGGGGCTGTGGCAAAATGCAAAGCATTTTGCCACAGCCCCTTTTCTAAAAGCCGTTTTTGCCTCAAGGAGGCAAATTTCGGGATGAAATTGCTGGCGGATATACGTTGGCGAGGCTGTATAGCCGCCCGAAACCACGCCTTTTTCTTGCTGGTTTGCAAGGCAAAGCATTTTGCCACAGCCCCTTTGCAGTGCGTTGTCGTTCCATTTTTATTTTGTCATCTGCATCTGCTCGGTGCGGTTCAAAAGGTAATCGACGGAAACTTCGTAAAAATCCGCCAATTTAATCAGGATTTCTGTGGGGATATCCAATTCACCGCGTTCATAATTGCTGTAAACGCGCTGGCTACAGGATAAAATTTTGCCCATCTGAACCTGTGTCAGATCGTGATCCTCGCGCAATTCGCGGATTCGTTGATATAACATGTTTTTTCACCCATATAAAGGATAACATAGCGGATTTTCCGCTATTGACTTTTAGCGTAAAATCCGCTAAACTCGATATAAACATTGTGAAGAAAAGAGGGGAAATGCAACGAATGAATGATAAAAACTGTGGAAAACGGATGAATTCTATTCTCAATAGAAAAATGGAAGAGGATACCGTGTTGGAAAAGAGGGAGAACCAGGAGCACTTGTTTCCCCTGCTCTGGATTCTCGGCTTCAGCATTTTGAGTGAGATCCTCCTCTTCGTCATGCAGAGGCTGGGGCGAAGCCTGATCGAATGGATGCAGGCGTTTGTGCCGGAGGGGATTGCTCCGCTGCTGATATCCGATTTGACAGCGGCGCTATCTGCCCTATTTCCTCTCCTTATATTTGCAATTGGGATTCGCCTTTATGCATTGGGGAGGAAAGAGCAGCTTCCGCGACAGGTTCGGATTGTCGCCGTGGCGCTTTTTCTGTGCGGGCATACAGCCGCGGCTGCCCTATCAGGCGTGTTGGTTTCGTTTTTTTGGCTGTGCGCTGGGCTGCTCCTTGAGCTGTCTGCAAGCAATGCCTCTCTGGCCGGCACGATCCTCTCGCTTTTGCTGCGGATTGCCTTCGATACAGCGGCCGTGGGATGGGGGCTGCGGCAATATGAACTGAGCCGGTAACCGTGCAATGATGCGCCCTTGGAGGAAATTCTTTTTTCTACAGCCTTCATAATAGGGTTTGGGATTGGGCAAAAGGAGCCTGCTTTTATTGTAGATGTGTGTTGCGAAAGCGGATGAAATGCCTGCTATTAGGCTGTGCTTTCCTCCACAAATGCGGCCGTCTCGCATTGACAATCCCTTTCATTCACGCTATAATTGATACAATAATAGTCAACAGGCTTTGAAGGGAATCAACCGTGTGGTTTCCCGCCATCAGAGAGGAAGGCCCTCAGGCTGCGAGGCTTTCTGCGGCGAATACACGGCGTGCCGCCCCGGAGCCCGCTGCGAGGAGCAGCGCGTACCCCGCGTTAAGGGAATGGAGAGGTGCTTTTTGCACAATTTGGGTGGTACCGCGGAGTGATCCGTCCCAATTTGTACGAAAGGCGTTTTTTTATTACGAAGCGGAGAGAGTAATAAAGCAAAACCTTCTGTAACCCCACAGATGAAAGAGATGCACGCTCCTACCGGGAACACACAACTACCGACTATTGTTTATTTTTCAGAGAATTTAAGATTGAGGTGCTGCAAATGGAATGGACCGGGCTAAACGATCTTCGTGAAAAATACCTACGCTTTTTTGAGAGCAAGGGCCACCTGCGCATGCCGAGCTTTTCGCTCGTCCCGCAGGGGGATAAGAGCCTGCTGCTCATCAACTCCGGCATGGCGCCGATGAAAAAGTTTTTTACCGGCGAGGTAACGCCGCCGAGCAAACGCGTGACGACCTGCCAGAAGTGTGTGCGCACGCCGGATATTGAAAATGTGGGGAAAACCTCTCGCCACGGCACCTTTTTTGAGATGCTAGGCAATTTCTCTTTCGGCGATTATTTTAAGCGGGAGGCCATCACCTGGGCGTGGGAATTTTTTACGCAGGTGGTCGGCATGCCCGCCGATCGGATTTATGTCACTGTTTATGAGGAGGATCAGGAGGCCTATGAGATCTGGACGAAGGAGGTTGGCCTTGAACCGTCTCACGTCAAGCGCATGGGCAAGGCGGATAACTTCTGGGAGCATGGTTCCGGCCCTTGCGGCCCCTGCTCGGAGCTGCATTTCGACCGGGGAGAGAGCTACGGCTGCGGTTCGCCGGATTGCGGCGTAGGATGCGAATGCGACCGCTTTGTAGAAATCTGGAACCTGGTATTCACGCAGTTTGAAAACGACGGCAACGGCAATTATACGCGGTTGGAGCACCCCAATATTGATACCGGCATGGGCATTGAACGCCTCGCCTGTATGGTGCAGAATGTGGATAATATTTTTGAAATCGATACAATGCAGCGCATTATGGGGCATATTATGCGCATTGCGGGTGTGAAATATGGGGAAGATGCGAAAAACGATGTTTCTCTGCGCGTGATTACCGATCACATCCGCTCCACCACTTTTTTGATCGGCGATGGCGTGATGCCCTCCAACGAAGGCCGCGGATATGTGCTGCGTAGGCTGCTGCGCCGCGCGGCGCGCCACGGCAGGCTGCTGGGGATCAAGGAGCCGTTTTTGGCGGATGTGTGTGAAACGGTGATTGAAGTGAATGAAAGCGCTTATCCGGTGCTTGCGGAAAAGCGTGCATTTATCAAAAAGGTAATCCGCAAGGAAGAGGAAAGCTTTGGCAAAACGATCGACACAGGGCTCATTCTGTTGGATCGGATGATTGCCTCCGGCACGGGCAGCACGATGAGCGGGGAGGACGCCTTTAAGCTCTCCGATACCTATGGCTTCCCTCTGGACCTAACGCGGGAAATTCTTGCAGAGCGCGGCATGGATGTAGATGAAGCGCGCTTTCATGAATTAATTGCCGAGCAGCGTAAGCGTGCGCGGGAAGCCCGCAAGGATGCGGGCGCGGATGCCTGGAAGGCTACCGGCGGCGCGCATGGCGATTTGCCGGCCACGCAGTTTGTGGGCTATGAAACGCTCTGTGCGGAAGGCTCGCTGCTCGCCGCTGTGAAGGATGGCTCGCCAGCAGAATATCTTTCTGCCGGCGAGCAGGCCGTGCTGGTGCTTGACCGCACGCCGTTTTATGCGGAGAGCGGCGGCCAGGCCGGCGATGCGGGCATGATCGAAAACGGGGAGTTTACCTTCCGCGTGACCCATACGACGAAAACGCCGGGCGGCGTATTTTTGCACCATGGCATGGTGGAATCCGGCGCGCTTGCCTCCCTGGGCAGCGTGACGGCACGCGTGGACGAAAACACCCGTCGCGCCACGATGCGCAACCATACGGCAGCCCATCTTTTGCAGGCGGCTCTGCGCAAAACGCTTGGCAACCATGTGGAACAGGCGGGCTCGATGGTTAACAGCAAAGAGGTGCGGTTTGACTTCTCGCATTTCGAGGCGATGACGCCGCAGGAGATCCGGCAGGTGGAGGAGCTCGTCAATCAAACGATCCTTGCGGCTTTGCCGGTCACCACGCGGGAGATGCCGCTGGAAGAGGCCAAACAGCAGGGCGCGATGGCGCTTTTTGGCGAAAAGTATGGAGCTACCGTCCGCGTGGTGCAGGCAGGGGATTTTTCCACTGAGCTGTGCGGCGGCACGCATGTGGAGAATACAGCGCAGTTAGGGCTATTCAAGATTGTGGCGGAATCCTCTGTTGCGGCGGGTGTACGCCGGATTCAGGGCGTGACCGGAGCGGGTGTGCTTGAATGCCTGTATCGGGATGAAGCGCTTCTGCACAGCGCAGCACAGGCGATGAAGGCCAACAACGTTTCCCAGGTGGCCGAGCGAGCGCAGCAGCTCTCCGCCGAGCTCAAAGAGGCCCAGCGGGAGGTTGCGCGCCTCAATGATACCATAGCGGCGCGGCGTGCGAAGGAGCTTTTTGCACAGGCCCAACCGGTTGGAGAGCTCCAGCTGGTAACAGCACGGTTTGACAATATGGCGCCCGATGCGCTGCGCGCGTTATGTGAAACGGTGAAAAATGAGGCGGAAACAATCGTCTGTGTTCTCGCGGCAGTACAAACGGAAAAAGGCAGCGTCAACTTCGCAGCTTCCTGCGCTAAGGGCGCTGTACAGGCGGGTGCGCATGCGGGCAATCTGGTGCGCGCGGTGGCGAAGGCGGCGGGTGGCTCCGGCGGCGGAAAACCGGATGCGGCCATGGCGGGCGGCAAGGATGCCTCTAAAGTAGAGGCGGCACTGGCAGCCGCGTCCAGCACGCTTGCCGGCATGCTGAAGGCTTGATTGCCTTCCCTTGAATCAATTTGATATGATGATAGAAAGGATGGATGGTTATGGACTGCATCTTCTGCAAAATTCTCAGTGGAGAAATCCCATCGAAAAAGGTTTATGAGGATGACACGGTCTGTGCGTTTTACGATGTAGAGCCGCAGGCTCCTGTGCATGTGCTGATTATTCCCAAGGAGCATATCCCGTCCGCTGCGGTGATCACGCCGGAAAACAGCGCGGTGATCGCGCATATCTTTGAGGTAATTGCAAAGCTTTCCAAGGAGTTGGGGCTTGAAGAGGGCTTCCGCGTGGTCAACAACTGTGGCGATATCGCGGGGCAGACGGTCAAGCACCTGCATTTTCATCTGATGGGCGGCCGGGAATTCACCTGGCCCGCGGGCTGATCGAATGTGTGCCGGCATTCCGGCGAAAAGGAGAAGATAATAATGGCTGAAACTTACCGCATGAAGATTGCAGGCCTTGAGCGGGAGTTACCGCTCTGCCCGGTCAACGATAAGCTGGATATCGCGGCCTTTATCATTTTTGGCGATGTGGAAATGACGGTCGCGGCCTGCGCGGAGCTGCTTGCAAAGTGCCCTGCGTTCGACTATATCCTTACGCCTGAGGCAAAGGGTATCCCTTTGGCCTATGAGCTTTCACGCCAGAGTGGAAAGCCCTATATCATTGCTCGCAAGGGCGCGAAGCTTTACATGAAAAACCCGGTTTCCGTGCACGTGCGCTCCATCACGACGGATTCGATGCAGACGCTCTTCCTTGACGAAGCGGAAGGCGAGCGCATGCGCGGCAAGCGCGTGCTGATTCTTGACGACGTCATCAGCACAGGGGAATCCCTCTCCGCCGTGGAGGCGCTGCTCACAAAATTTGACGCGCAGATCGTCGGCAAGGCCGCCGTTCTCGCCGAAGGGGACGCAGCAAAACGGAAGGATATCATCTTCCTTGAGGAATTGCCGCTCTTCTTTAAATAAATGCTTTGCTTGAATCCGGACAGGAGCTGATGGCGGATGAAACGGCCGATGGCCTGGGTGGGCTTGTCGTTTTTCAGCGCGCTGATCCTCTTCTGCATTTACGGCCTGTGGGCCGCAATCGCGGGAGGGCTTGTATCCCTCTGCCTTCTGTTGCTGTTTTTATGCATTCCAAGGGTGCGCAGGGAGCGGTTGCTTGAGGCGGTGTGCCTGTCCGTGCTGGCAGCAAGCCTGCTTATCGGGGCGCAGACAAAGCTCGTGCTGGAGCCGGTCGAATCCTTTGCGGGAAAGACGCTGCCGATCACCGCGCAGGTGGTTTCTTTGACGGAAAGCCGGAATGGCAGGCATTACACCATCCTGCTTGTGACAAAGGCGGGCGGGGAAAAGGTGCGCTTTCGGCTACGCTATTCCGGGAAAACGCCGCTTCCCGCCGAGCCGTATGATACGGTAGAAGCAACCCTGCGGATCGATGCGTTGGGCGAAAGCGAGGCCGCGCGCCGCTCTTACCGGGCGAAAGGGATTTTTCTGCGCGGCAGCACCTATGAGCCCATCACGGTGACGCCGCGAGAAAATGTTTCTCTTGCCTGCCGCCTGCTGGAAATGCGCAAAGGGATGCTGGCTGCTCTCAATCGGTATTTGCCAGGGGAAGAAGGGAAGCTCCTGGGCGGGATGCTGCTGGGGGAGACGGCTCCTGTTTCGGAAACTGCCATCCGGAATTTTCGTATCTGCGGCGTTTCACATCTGCTGGCTGTATCGGGCCTGCATACGTCGTTGTGGGCGATGTTCCTTTTTCGCATGCTGCAAAAGCTAAAATGGAGCCGCCGTGTGTCGGCTGCCTGCTCGATGGGATTTGTCCTATTTTTCATGGGGCTGGCCGGTTTTTCCCCGTCTGTCACGCGGGCAGGGATCATGATGCTTTTATATCTGGGTGGTTTTCTCTTGCGGCGGGAGCCGGATTCCCTTAATTCGCTCGGCCTTGCAGCGCTGGTGATCTTGTTTGCCAATCCCTTTGCCGCGGCGGACCTCGGCATGTTGCTTTCCTTCAGCGCAACCGCCGGGATTCTGCTGCTGCAAAAGCCTTTTGCGCGTGTGCTGGAGCGCCCGGCGCAACAGATGCCTGCCGGATTCCTGCGCAAAGCATGCAAGGGGCTGGCAGGGCTTTTGGCGGTCACGCTCTCTGCCATTGTGTTTACGCTGCCGGTGAGTATCTTGGCGCTTGGGCAGGTTTCTCTGATTGCGCCTCTCGCCAACCTGCTGTTTGTTAATGCAGGCGGGGCGGCGATGCTCTGCGCCGGCCTGTGCGCAGCGTTTTCGCATGCGTGGATTTTTTCATTCCTCGCCTATCCATTTGCATTGATCGGCGGCTTGCTTTCCCAATATTTGTTGGGTGGGACGGCCCTGCTTTCTAAGCTTCCGTTCGCAAGCGTTTCGCTGGAGCCGGGCGCTCCGGCGCTATGGCTCGCTGGATCGGCGGTGTTATTTGCAATCGTATTGCTTGACCGGAATCGGACGAAACATCTCGCCCGGTTGGCGGCGCTGTGTTGCGCCTTTGCGCTTTTGGCAGGTATTTTTTCTTACACCTTAATGGGACGCAACCTGACGGCCATCACGCTGGCGGATGTGGGCAACGGCACGGCAATTGTGCTGACCCGCGGGCGCCGGGCTGCTGTGATCGGATGTGGCGGCGATTACGATGCTGCGGCGCAGGTGGCCGCGGTGCTGCAATCGCAGAATATTGATGCGTTGGATCTATTGTTTTTACCCCGTGCCGCACAGACGGAGGCTTCCGCTGCCGGTCAGCTTCTGGAGACTGTTCCGGCCAAAACGGTTGTTTGCGCCGAAACGGTTCATGAGCTGCCGGATGGCACGCATGTAATAGCTGCGGGAGCGGGCCGGGTGCGGTTGTGGGACGACGTTACGCTGGAATATATCACGCAGGGTACGCTTTCCTGCGCCCTGTTGGAGATTGGAACGCAGCGATTTTTCCTTTCTTTCTGCCCAGGCGGCGATGTATCCCGGCTGCCGGAAGGTTGGATCTGCGCGCCGGTGGCCTTTTGCCGCGCGCAGGGGCCGAAAGGCCTTCATGCGGGGGTGACTCTGTTTTCCGGCGAGGGCGACCGTGTATGGAACACGGCGCGCGCATACGCCCAAAATGGCAGAAAGGCCTTTGCCACAGGCGGGAAAGGCGCGTTGCGTATTCGGACGGATGGTGCGAAAAGTCTGGATATCAAACGGCTGCCTTGAGCAATTAAAATCGAAGGAGGGTTGAACGATGGCGGAAATCACTGAGAAAGAGCTCAAAAAGCAGATTGCCAACGGCATGTTTTCACCCGTATATCTGCTATATGGGGAAGAGGCGTTTTTAAAGCAGTATTACGCGGGGCTGATTGCGGAAAAATCGGTTGCCAAAGGGTTTGAAACATTCAATCTGCACAAGTTGGAGGGCAAGGAGACCTCATTGGACGAAATTGCCGACGCGGCGGAGCAACTGCCCATGATGGCGGAGCGCACCTGTGTGCTCGTGCGGGATTTTGACCTGAAGGCGCTCAAAGGTGCACAGCGGGAAAAGTTGGAGGCCTTTCTCTCAAATCCGCCGGGCACCTGCTCTGTGGTGTTTTGGATGGATACGGTCGAGGTGGCCCCTAAGCAGAATAAAGATTGGCAGGGGATTATCAAGCTGTTTGCAAAGAGCGGTGCTGCCGTCCGCCTCAGCCGCCGTACCAGCGTGGAGCTCACGCGCCAGCTTTGTGCGAGTGCAAAAAAGCGCGGCGGAAGCTTGCCGTTGGAGGCGGCTTCCTACCTTGTCGCCTATTCCGGCAGCGATCTGAACCTCCTGATCAACGAGCTCGATAAACTCTGCGCCTATGCGGCGGGGCGGGAGATTACGCAAAGGGATATCGACGCCGTGTGCATTAAAAGCGTGGAGGCAACGGCCTTTGATATGGTCAAAGCACTTTTGCGCGGTAAATATGCCGATGCCTACGGGATGCTGGATGCGCTATTTGCGCAGAAAACGGAGCCGGTTATGATCGCCGGCGCGCTGATTTCCTCCTATGTCGATATGTATCGCGCTAAGGCGGCTCTCGCCTCCGGGGAGCGTGTGGAGGCCGTGGCGCAAGCATTCAATTACAAAGGCCGGGAGTTCCGGCTGCGGTATGCCGCGCAGGATGCTTCCCACCTGACGCTTGCCCAGCTTGGGACGTGCCTCGACATATTGAGCGAAGCGGACGAGGCGCTCAAAAGCACACGGGCTGAGAAACGGCTTGTGCTGGAAGAGGCGATGCTCCGGCTGCAATGTGTCGCCAGTGGATGAGGGCACAAATCGCGGCTGCCCCCTGCCCGCTCATGCAAAGGGTTCAGAGAAAAAGGATGGTCCTGCAATCATGATCCGTATCAAACAAGCTGTGATCGTGGAGGGGAAGTATGATAAGATCAAGCTGTCCTCCCTGCTCGACACAGTGATTATTCAAACCGATGGGTTCGGTATTTTTAAAAATAAAGAAAAGATGGCGCTGATTCGCCGACTGGCGCAGACCAGGGGAATTGTTATCCTTACGGATAGTGATTCTGCGGGTTTTAAAATCCGCTCCTATATTGGCGGGAGTCTGCCGCAGGATAAGGTGATCCATGCTTATATCCCGGATATCATCGGCAAGGAGAAGCGCAAAAGCGCGCCCTCGCAGGAGGGAAAGCTGGGCGTGGAGGGGATTCCCTCTAAAATCCTGATGGAGAGCCTGGAGCGCGCGGGGATTACCTGTGAAGAGGCGGTAGAGCCCGGGCGTAAAATTACGAAAAACGACTTATATGAGGATGGCCTAAGCGGCCGCCCAAACAGCAAGGCGCTAAAGAAAAAGCTGCTTTCGCAGCTTCATCTGCCGGAGCACCTTTCTTCCAATGCGCTGGTCCAGATTTTGAATTTATTCATGACCTACGACGAATATAAGCAAGCGGTTCAATCATGCTGCCAATAGCATGAAATAGGGAGGAAACAAATGAAGAAAAAATGGGTTGCCGGAGCCGGACTGATCAAACTGATTAGTCTGGCACTCGCCGGCCTTCTTTGTGCGGGAATGGGAGGCTGCTCGCCGAAACCGATACAGGAGGAAAAAACAGTGGATACACAAGTTTTGCGCGTGGGGATCATCAGTGATACCCAGCTGGCCCCCAAAGGTGGGTCTGACGTTTATGACAGCTACCTCAAAGGCGCGTTGGAACTTCTCAAGCAGAAGGAGATTCATATGCTCATCCATGCGGGCGACTACACGGATGTAGGCCTGGCGGATGCTTACCAAAATTTTAAAGATATTTATGAAGGCGTTTATCCAGGTAACAGCAGCCCGATGAAGCTGTTCATCATGGGCAACCACGATTATTGGCTCAGCGATTTCGTCAAGTGCTGGGAGATCCCGTTCAAGGGCAAGATGCGCCGCCGGATGGAGAAGTATACCGGTGAATCGCCATGGTCCCACAAAGTGTTAAACGGCTATCATTTTATCGGCCTGAGCCCGGTCAACGGCAGCATGGAGGATGACGCATACGAGGGCAAACTCGAATGGGCTGAAGAAGAGATCCAAAAGGCGATTGCCGCCGCGCCCAGCCGGCCTGTGTTTGTCATTACGCACAACAACCCGAAGGATACGGTCTACACCAGCGACGACTACGGTGACTCCAAACTGGATGCGCTATTTGCGAAATATCCGCAGGTGATCTCCATTTCAGGGCACACGCACGCCTCCATTCTTGATGAACGCTCCATTTCTCAAACCTCTTATACGGCGATCAATACGCAATCCCTCTCCTATACGGATTTTGAGGAAGGCGCGTTGTTGGAAGAGCCGGGCGATGTGGAGGCGAATCCCATGTGCATGATTATGGAGATTGCGGACAACCAGATCACGATCCGCCGCTATAGCGTGCTGGGGGGCCAGGAGGAGAAGGAGCCTTGGGTGATACCGCTCCCGATTGATCAAACGCAGTTTTCTTATACCGATCAGGCGCGTGCGCAGCAGCGCAAAGCGCCCGCTTGGCCGCAGGATGCAAAGGCCGCCTTCAGCAAGGAAGGGGAACGGCAGCTGCTAACCTTCCCTGCGGCTACGCATGAGGATTTCGTTCATTCTTATCGAATCGTGCTTTCTGATTCCAACGGAAAGGCCGTCTCCTTTGGTGAAGGGGAAGATCTGAAGGAGGAGCTGATTTATATCAGCGATTTCTATGCGGGAATCGGAAAAATGTCAAAGTCGGTGCAGCTGAATCTTGCGGACGCATTAAAAGCGGTGCCTGCCGGCAGCTATACGGCAACGATCTACGCGCAGGAGTCTTTCGGCAAGGAAAGCGCGCCGATTACATGCCCGGTGACGGTTTCCTAAATTCCCTGCGTGTTCAATTTTTTGTTTGAATAATCAGATAGAGGCGGGGGCTGCTGCAACGGCCCTCGCGAAATTTTTAAATTCCGGTATTATTTTGTCGGATCAATGGAAATTTGGTCTTGCACGATCTTTTCTAGTATGCTATTCTGATGGTAGCAAATGGAAGATCGGGAGGTGCAGCTCCCCCTTCTCCATATGTCATTTTGTCAGGAGGGATGGCAGTTGATGCGCGATCAAAAAAAACGTATTGTGATTGCTCCGGATTCCTTCAAAGGCACTATGACCGCCATCGAAGTGTGCCGCATTATCCGTAAAGCGTTCCTGCAAGTAGATTCAGCGCTTGAGATCTGCTGTCTGCCCATGGCAGACGGCGGGGAAGGGACGGTAGACGCTTTTTTATCTGCCTTGGGAGGAGAGCGCAAAACTGTGCGGGTGCATGGCCCGCTGTTTGCCATGCATAACGCTTCCTTCGGCATTTTGAAGGATGGCACAGCCATCCTGGAAATGGCGGCCGCCGCCGGCCTTCCGCTCGCAGGGAAGGATGCTAACCCAATGTATACCACCACCTTCGGCGTGGGGGAGCTGATCCGTGCCGCACTGGATGCCGGCTGCCGCAAAATCCGCGTTGGGGCGGGCGGCAGTGCGACGACGGACGGTGGAATTGGCTGCCTGACGGCACTCGGCGCCCGCTTCACGGATAAAACGGGCGAGGAAGTGCCGCCTATGGGCTGCGGGCTGAGCAGGGTGGCCTGCATCAATTTGGATGGGCTGGATGAGCGGCTTCGGGAAGCGGATGTGACCGTTCTATGCGATGTGAAAAGCCCGCTATATGGCGCGCAGGGAGCGGCGTTTGTGTTTGCCCCGCAGAAGGGCGCTTTGCCTAAGCAGGTGCAAACGCTGGATAACGCGCTCAGAGCCTTTGCACAGACGCTGCTGCGCTATACGGGCAGCGATATTCGGAGCCTTGTGGGCGCGGGCGCAGCAGGCGGCCTTGCGGGCGGCCTGTGTGCAATGCTCGGCGCGCATCTGGCCGGCGGGGTAGAAACATTGCTTTGCGAGGCGGGGTTTGATGCGCTCGCCCTGCGTTCTTCGCTCGTTGTCACCGGGGAAGGCCGCATCGATGAGCAAAGCATGCAGGGGAAAGTGCCTTGGGGTGTGGCAAAGCATGCGCCGCACACGCCGGTGATCGCAATCGCTGGAGGCGTTCAGGGTGATCGCTCCACACTGGCGTGCCAGATGGGGCTTGTGCGGATTTATGAGGCGAATTACCGCCAAAGGCCGCCGCACGAAATCGGGCGTTATTGCCGAGAGGATCTGGAATATATTGCCGTTCGTGCCGCAAAGGAATTTTTACAGGACTGCAAGGCAAGCGCTGATTGAATGGCTAAAACGCTCCTATGTGCGGATTCTTCCGTGCGCAGGAGTGTTTTTTTCTTGAAGCGCGCCCGACGGTATGCTATACTAGCAGCAAGCAGATCAATCCCGCTTCGGGCTGGCCGAGGCAGGGCTATTTCAGGCGACGGGGAGTGTTTGTTTGATCAAAGCAAAGTGGAGCGCGCCCGGGGAGGAATATAGCCAGGCGGCTCAAGTGCGTTTGGCAGTGTTTGTGGCGGAGCAGGGTTATCCGAAAGATCTGGAATTCGACGAGCTGGATAGCGGTGCGTGGCATCTGACCTTGTTCGATGGGGCGTCGCCTGTGGCGGCGGCGCGTTTGGTAACGCTTTCTCCCGGCGTGCTGAAGCCTGGGCGGATTGCCGTGCTGCGGGAATACCGCAAGCAGCATCTTGGTGCACGCCTCATGGAAGAGCTCCTCAAAAAAGCGGAGGAGCTGGGAGCGCGTGAGCTTCATATCGGCGCGCAGGTGCAGGCACAGGGGTTTTATGAGAAATTTGGCTTTCACACCTGTGGGGAGCCTGTTTATATGGATGTCCATATCCCGCATGTCGATATGGTGCGGCATTTGAGTGGGGAGGCCTAACGATGGGAATAGAAGAGCGCACGCAGCAGATTGGGATTCGCCCCTATCAACAGAAGGATAAACAGGCGGTGCGGGGCATTTGCATTGCAACGAGCGGCCTGCCGGTTGAAACACAGCGTCAGAAAGAGCCGCTTTTGCTGCAATATTGCGATTATTATCTGGAGCAGGAGCCGGAGGCGTGTTTTGTAGCAGTGGATAAAACCGATACGCCGGTTGGATATATTCTGTGCAGCAAGGATTATCAAGCATATCAAGCGCGGTTCCGCAAAAGCTATTTGCCCCTAATTCAAGCGCGCAGTATTTTGCGTGCTGCTCTGGCGCGAATGGATCTCCGGATTGCCGGCCGATATGCCGGGCAGTATCCGGCGCATATGCATATCGACATTCTGGATGCTTATCAGCGTATGGGCATTGGGCATCAGCTCGTGAATACACTGACGGCCTCTTTGGCCGGGCAAACTACGAGGGGGCTGATGTTAAGCGTCGGATCAACAAATAAAAAGGGTGTCAATTTCTATAAAAAATACGGCTTTCAAAGGATAGGAACGGCGGCGTTTGGCTCCATTGTCGTGATGGGCTTAAGGCTTTCTTAAAACAGCTCAGGAGGAATTTGTTTGAATATTTGGCATGATATATCAGTGGAACGTATCCGTCCGGAACGCTTTACAGCGGTGATTGAAATCCCCAAGGGCAGCAAGGTAAAGTATGAAATGGATAAGGAAACGGGCCTTCTGCGCATGGATCGCATCCTGTATACCTCCACGCATTACCCGGCGAACTATGGCTTTATCCCGCGCACCTATGCCGCTGACCATGATCCGCTGGATGTACTGGTGCTTTGTTCGGAGCAGGTTGTTCCGATGACGCTCGTCACCTGCTACCCAATCGGCGTGATTATTATGGAGGACGAGGGCTATAAGGATGAGAAGATCATTGCGATTCCCTTTGACGACCCGACATATAACGGCTACCGGGATATTGGCGCGCTGCCGGAGCATGTTTCCACAGAGATGACGCATTTCTTCTCCGTTTATAAAACGCTGGAGGGCAAGGCGACTGCACTGGAAAGCGTGAAGGGCGCGCAGACGGCGCAGCAGATCATTTCGGACTGCCTCTGCCGGTATGAGAAGGAGTTTCCATCTGATTCGCAGCCTACGCAGAAGACATAACTGTTTGCCACGTGGCTGCGTTTGCCTTCGATAAGGGCAGAATTTGGATCTTGCGGGCGTTGTTGCCGACCAAAAGGAGAAATGGCTATGAAGCTTTTTGATTTATCACATCCGGCCTCAAAGGCGCGGAGTGGTTTTAAAATTTGGAAACGGACGGCCTGTGTGATGCTGGCGGGCAGTTTGCTGCTTTCCCTGACAGCGTGCGGCGGGAGGGTGGCGAAAACCGTTACGCGCACAGTGTATCAGGAGAAAGAGGTGCAGACAGTAGCGCCGGCCCAGGCCGGGCGCGAGTTGCACACTGCTTCCACATCACTCAAGCAGATTGCACAATCCGGCCTGATTGAGCTGTATATTGATGAAACGACCTATGCGGTGGCGGTGAAGGAAACCTCCCAAAATAAAATGTGGTATGCACTGCCGCAGCAGGATAACGGCAAGGAGGAAAACCGCGCCGCGGTGGTATCCCTTGAGGTGCTCCAGGGCGGGAAGCATTATTCTCTCAACAGCCAGGACAACAGCGTGGCCTTCGGCACCGCATCTTATGAGCTGATAGATAACGGCCTGAAGGTTTCCTATAGGATCGCCGTTGATGAAAAAACGGCAAAGAAGGCGGCAGGGGATCGGTCGGCGACAGATATCGCCTTTGACGTTTCTGTGACTTATACCTTGGAGGATGGCAGCTTCTTCGCGCAGGTGGATTGCAAGCCTCTCATTGAGGCAAAGAGTGAGGCCAAGGTGCTAAAGCTGGGGCTGCTTGAGTATTTCGGCGCTTCCACGCAGGGCGCAGCAGAGGATTTTCTTCTAGTGCCGGATGGTAGCGGCGCGTTGATTCGGACAGGGCAGGAAACCCAAAACCAGGATACCCTGCGCTTTGCGGTTTATGGTCAGGATGCGGCTTTGCCTGCGCAGGAGGGCGTTTATTCCGCCCTAGTGCCTGCATTTGGCGTAAAGCAAGGCTCCAGCGCATTTGCTGTGCTCATTGAGCAGGGGGATGCGCTGGCAACAATCTCTGCCGGGCGTGCCGGGGGAGAAACCGGCTACTATCAGGTTGGCGCGCAGTTTGCGATCACCCCGTTTGCACAGGAAAAAACGGAGGATGGGATTGCGCAATATGTCGGCACGGCTGGCTATGACGGCGGCCTCAAGCTATGCTACCGCTTCCTTTCCGGCGATAACGCATCCTATTCCGGCATGGCGCTGGCTGTGCGGGAGCAGTTGATTCGGGATGCGGTGCTATCCACTCGGACGGTTGAGGAAACAGGGCTGCCGCTGACGCTGAACCTGACCGGAAGCATGCCGAAAAAGGATGGCCGGATGAGCACCTCCGAAAAGCTTGCCACTTTTGAGCAGGCGGAAGATCTGCTGGTGCAGATGAAGGCAAAAGGGATTGATCAAATCAACCTTTGCTATCAAGGCGCTTTGACGGGAGGCTTTAACCAGAAGCAAGCCACCGATGCTAAGCTTTTGATTTCGTTAGGCGGCAAGATGCGGTTTAATGATCTTTATGAGAGCATGTCCATTCAAAAGCTACAGCTGTTTTTGGCGGCTGACCTGCTTTCCACCAATATGCGCGATTCCTTTTCTGCGAGTAACACCGCTTATGGGATTAAGGGCGATGCGATTACGGCTGCCAGGGAGAATCCGTTTGCCGCCTATGTAGGCCCGCAATCCTTCCAGCGTGGGTTGCGAAGCCTGAAGTCGCTGGAGGCTGCGGCGCGGGAATTTATGATAAACACCCGGAAAGTTACCTTGACGGGCTATTGCATCGGCGATGCCGGGCAGCTTTTGTATTCCAACTTTAACAAAGAGTTTACAAGCAGGCAGGCGGCTGCTCAGCAGCTTGCCAAACAGGGCGAATCCCTCGGCGCCAACCGGAAGCTGATGGTCGATACGGGCAATTTCTATCTGCTCAAAAATGCAGATATCGTTACGAATCTGCCGCTCACTTCTACCGTTCAGCAAGATGCCGCTTATGAAACAATTCCGTTTATTCAGATGCTCCTGCATGGCATGATGGATTATTCAGGCGGTTCGATCAACCTTGCGGAGGATCCGGAAACGCAGATGCTCCGTTCAATTGAATATGGCGCCTGCCCCAGCTTCACATGGTCTTACGAAGATCTGGAGGCGAAAGAGGGAGCCAAAGCCGCACCAGAGGTTTACTATGCCGACTCTCTTGCGCAGGCGGCAGATTATTATCAGCAGGCAGACCAAGCTCTGGCGGATCTGCGTGGCGCCCGCATGACGAAGCATAGCATGGTGCAGGAGAATGTTTACTGCACAGAGTATGATAATTCTTCGCTGGTCTATGTGAATTATGGCGAAACAGAAGCAACGGTCAATGGCGTTACCATCCCGGCGCGCAGCTTCTTGCGGCTGAACTGAGGCGCAGCATCCGAAGGGGAGAAGAATCCCGATCTGGATTGTACACAGGTGACAATTCAGATCGGGGTTTTATTTGTATGAATAAAAATATAGCGTTTTTTTTATTTTTTTTGTGGGTTTATCTTGACTTTTGCTTGGCTTGCGTTAAAATGGAAATAAGAAGCAATGCAGGCCTATGGGCCAGGCTGTTTGTAAAATGAGGAGGTGTCAAAAGTGCTTCAAATGTATCGTTTCTTCCGAGAGCTTTATCAGCATGTGCTGAGGCCGCTTTTCAGGTTGATTTTCTAATGGAATCATTCAAACGAAACAGAAAGCCCGCAAACCGGTAAAATGGTTTGCGGGTTTTTTGCTCAACCGATGCGGGTGCGCTCGGCGGCCACTCGATGTTGGGGTCAGTCCGTATGGATACAGTCTACAATAGACTGCCGGTAAAACGAACGAACCGGCCACTACAGACGTAACCTCACCACTTCTGGAGATGTCATGCTCAAGGCGTCTAACTCAAGGGGATTTCTTTTGAAACGGAGATCATGGGGCAGTATCGCCGCAGGGAAAGCGCGTGGAAAAGGCTCTCATTGAGATGTTCCTAGCCGGTGTCTCTGTCCGGCGGGTGGAGAACATTACCGAGGCGTTGTAGGGCAGCCAGGTATCTCCTCCCACTATCAATGAACGGAATAAAAAAGCATATGTCCACATTGAGAACTAAAGAAAACGACTCTTGCAGGGTGGCTGCTATCCATTTTAAAGCATACTCATTTGAATTACTCCGTAACTTTTTTCCGAGCTATCTACAGCACTATTTTGCATTTTTACAAATAACTCTTCATAGTCAAGGCTACCTTTTTCGACAATTGCATAGGCAAATTGTGATGTGACATATGCACAGGCTATGGATGTTCCAGAAAAGTAATCATCGCTAAACGGAACATGAATCCCTGGCGCAGAAAAACTCATTTTTGTAATCTTCGCAAAATCTTTATATAAATCTTCCCCGTTGATGGAACGTGCTAAACAACTAATTGTTTTTTCATAACGTGCTGGGTAAAGTAAATCCCCAAAGTTATTTCCAGCGGCACAGACAACAAATATTTGTTTGCTCGTAGCGTTTTCGATAGAAGTTGAAAGCTCTTTATTATCGCTTGAAATGCCCATGCTTACATTGATTATATCAACACCTCGGCTAACAAGTTCATTAATTCCTTTAGCTAATGATTCTGCTGTATTGTCATCTAAAACATATTTGATTATTTTGGCCTGAGGCACAAGTTCCTGAATCATGTCACATATCAAATCTATATGCTTAAGCTTCAGAACCCCTTTCTCACCGTCAACTATTGTTTCAGCATCAATAACTCCAATTGTAATTTTATTAGTATTTTTACTGATTTTATAACCAACTACCGAATGTGCCCAGTTTTGATTGAAATCATTTCTGCATCCTACCAAAAAAACAGATAAAATGAACACAACAACCAGTAGCCGAGTTGCTGATTTCATAGATTAACCTCCTTTCAGAGAAAACGGTATAATAGAAACAATCGTTCCCTCTTTGTTATTTACAATTAAATTAAATTTTAACTTACTATTATCTTTGATAGAAAAGGCCGCCGTGAATGTCGTTTTTCCTTCGCTCAGTCTATCTTTTTCCAGGGTAAAAGCATTACTAATCCAGTCTCGACCTTGTTCGATTTGAAGCGAGTTGACATCGACTTTTGCCGTGATTGTTCCAGATATTTGTAGTGTATTACCAGCTAGTTTTGCAGAAGAAATATTCAGTTCTTCATATGTTTTTTCGGGTGTTAATTCGACTGGTTCGCTCAATTTGATTTCAAATTCTTCAGAAACAATGGACGCATTTAAATGCCTCAATTCCAAATGATACCGTTCTTTTTCATTGACTGACATAAAATTGTTAATGATGAAAACGATTTTATTTTCATTGCATTCTAAGACATCGGGGCTTATCTCATCTTTTCCAGCAGACAAGTATATTTCTTTTTTTTCAACGACATTCTTATTCAACTCGTTGTTGTTGCTTTTGATCGTAATAAAAAGGCGCTTGCCATCATGGTATATTTGAGTAATTTCAATTTGTTCAAATGTTGGAAATTTAACTGATACTTCGGCCAAACCATCCTTGCTTTGAAGCAATTCATAACCAGCATCAAATTGATCATGATCAGATATTTCTCCCTCGCTACCATGTGGAATGAAAAGCCATGCACCAAGGAATATCGGTATGATTAGCAAAAATAACCACAAATATTTTTTTTTCATCTTATTCTCCTTATCTTGCTGGTTCAGTATTGAATTCCACAAATACCTAGAGCGTTTGAGCGGACACTTCTGGAAACATCCGCTCAAACGCTACCTTTCCTCAATCTATCTTACCGGCACAGCCCAAGCAAAATATTTCACAGGCCATTCATACCAAGTATAGTTTGTGAGATTTTTATATTTTCCTAATTTAATTTGTGAGTCTAGTTGAATACAAGCATTTTTATTGCCCGTATTACTTGTAGCAACACCCATTGGAAAATCTAAAGTATTTTTCGCTTCGGACCACAACGCAGGATAGAGAGTACAAGGAACAGTATATCTAATACGCGCTAAGTTATATGTTGTTTTAAGACCTGCGGCGTAATCAAGAACCTCAATATTGACATGATTAAAGTTTGCTGTAAATTTTATAGATGCTCCCCCAGTACTTAGATCCAGCGTTGCGCTTGATTTTCCAGAGAGAGCAACTGTAGGTGCATAATCCGTTATAATTTGCTTATAAGTTGCGTTACCACTTCCTGTCGGAAATGTTCTTAACCATAAATTGGCATTCAGTATGAAAGTTTTTTGCTCATTCCATTTGGGAGAAACGGTTGAAACAGCTTTCCATGCCCATCTTGTTTCGTTGGGAGACGCAGGAGAGGCTGGGGTAGGCTTTCCAGTGCTATTTGTTGCTTTTGGGTGCAAACGATAGGCATATAATCTGCGGGTTTCTGTGCCAAGAGTAACTCCAGCCGCATCTTTTAAACTAACGGTATCTACAACTTTTTGGTAATGATTTTTTCCGCCTTCAAATGTTTGGGTTTTTACTTCTGGAACATCTTGTTGAAATGATTTTGCTACATCTTGTGTGTAGTAGGTAAAGGCGTGCTCTAAAGTAGATAATTCATCTTCAAACGTTTCTTCTGGCCGTATTGTTTCCTTGTTATCTATAACTTTCGATTGCTTTAGCTCTCCAATCGTTTCTTCATGTTCACTTTGTGCAATAATCGAATAGAAACGAGGGGTTTGCAAGTCACCCAAACTATCCTTATAAACTAAAAATCCTGTCGTTGAATCTCTGTTTAACAACGATGCTTCATCGTACATAACATTTCCTGTATCTTTTGAATCGAACATTTCGTTTAATAGAGTCTGATTTGCCAAGTGCCCGCTTGCTCGAACATAAAGATATTTGCCATTATCTACGAGCTCATTCGCTACAGCAAGTATGCTATCGTTTTCTCTTAACTCAAGGAAATCAACAACAGCGATACTATTGTCGCTAGCAAATCTGCTGTTTGTATAATCTTTGGCTGTTTTCTTTTCTATAAGCCTTTTGTCTTGGTCAGAGAAATTTGTGATATAGACATATTTATTGTCTGTATCAAGAAATTTGGTGGTAGCGGCACCTGCCGAAAGAGAAAGTGCTGTTGATAGCATTGTAACGATCGCCATGACTATAGCGATTGTTTGTAAAAACGATTTTTTCATGACTAAATCCTTTCTGTTGATAAAATAGTGAGGGTATTTGTTTAGACTGTCGTGAATCTTATAGTTGCCTTAACAAGGAACATTCAATAGCCTTTCGGAATCACCTAGATCATCCCACCTTTCTGTCATAATGACCGCTCATGGTATTGAGTAATAGCTTAATGGAAAATTACTCAATAGCTTACAACCCTTTTGTCACTGGTCAACGTTTCAGACTTCGTCTCTGCGTAGGCTGTGCAAACCGCTCTCAGTCGATACTGATATCCGCAGGCTACATATTCGGCTGCTTTCTTACCTCTGATGAATGGCGTATGGACGAAATCGTAGTGAAAATAGTCGGTGTAAAGCATTCCTCACGTCACATTCCACATAGCAAAATCCACAATTTAAATTGTAATGTTTTGTTAATTCAGTTTTTATATAGATTTAAATGTAAGATTTTTCAATGAAAAAATAATATTTATATGATCTATTTAGCCTCATTTATTTTTTCAGGGCTTTCATTTTGCGTTTTCTCCTTTCCATTTCATAAATACTGCTTTTTAACGATACGTTGTGGTTATCCTATCTCCTCAAAAAAATAGATTTTTTACATGGAATTAAAACCATTAAATATATTTATATTGACATTATTTACATGTATATTCTATTTGAATCTAACGATTCTGTAAATTGTATCAATACACAAAAAATGGAGATTGATTTTTACGAATCCTCGGGTTTGCAGTCGATTTTGCAGTAGAATCATTATTCAAAAAAACAAACCGTCAAAATCGATTGGAGAATCGTTATTATACACGAAAAGTGTCAATAAAAAATTTAAAAAATATTTAATAAGCCTTGACTTGTGAAATCCTTTTGCTATAATAAAGACAAGCAAATAACAACTTCCATGCAATTGCAACAACTGCATGAGAGAGAAGGAGGTGCCCTTTTCATGGCAGCTTGGATTACGAAGGCGTTTCTACATATCGCAAAGCTGATCGCGAAGATTTTCATTTGACGGATCAAAACAACAAAAAAGATTGTTGCAAGCCGGTTGGTACCGATTTGCAACAATCTTTTTTTGTGCCGAAATGTACATGGACAAAAGCGGCCTTCTCTTCTATACTGAATGGTAATAAAATATGAAAAAACAGAGAGAGGAAGCCTTTTTATGGAAAAAATTATGGTGCAAGGGCGCTGTTTCATAGATGATTTCGGCCGCGAACGTATTTTTAATGGGGTTAATCTGGTGCATAAAAACGATGATGATCCGGATACAGGGCGCAAGCCGGTGCGCAGCTATATTCCCACCTGGGCCCCTTACGAAATCGAAACACTGGCACGACGCGGCGTCAATATCGTACGACTCGGCCTGATTTGGGCCGCAGTGGAGCCACAGCCCGGCGTATATGATGACAATTATCTCCGCAAAATCAGAGAATATGCAGATCTATGTGCGCGCAATGGGATTTATATCTATTTGGATATGCATCAGGATCTTTATAGCGATCTGTATGGAGACGGCGCGCCCGGCTGGGCGACGCTGGCGGAGGGGGCAGAGTTTGAAGAGAAGATTTTTGTTTGGGCGGAGGGATATTTCACTGGGGAAGCCGTTCACAAAGCCTATGATAACTTCTGGGCCAATGCCAAGGCGCCGGATGGAATCGGCTTAATGGATCATTTCACCGCTATGTGGCAGCACGTTGCCGCCTTTTTTGCCGATTGCCCGAATCTGTTTGGATTTGATCTGCTCAACGAGCCGTTTCCGGGGTCTCCAGGCGGAACGGTATTCTGGACGATCATCAATAAAATGTGCGAGGTGCTGGGCAAAAAAATGGGCAAAACCGTTCAGGTTTTGGACCTTGCCGGGGCGTTGGGGGATCCGGCGCAACTGACGAAACTGTTGGAAGTGGCAGAGGATAAGGCCCTGTTTCGAGAAGTTGTTATGAGCGGTGCGGAACTGATCCGACAATTTGATACGCAGGTGTATGCGCCCTTTTTCCAAAAGGTAGCAGCTGCGATCCGCGAGGTCACGCCGCGTGGAATCATGCTGATGGAAAATTGCTATTATTCCAACTTGGGCATCCCATGTGCAACGCCGCGTTTAACCGATGCGGAAGGCAGGGAGGAGCCTCTATTCGCCTTTACGCCGCATGGCTATGACCTGACGGTGGACACAGACGCTTATCAGACAGCCAGTAACAACCGGGTCGATGTGATTTTTGAAGAGCACATGCGCACACAGGAACGACTGGACTGCCCGGTGCTGGTGGGCGAATGGGGCGCAGGCGACGGCAAGTTAGAAGAAATTCCACACCTAGCGCATCTGCTGGATCTATTCGACCGTAATCTATGGAGCCAAACATATTGGGCTTATGCAACGGAGAAGCTCGACCGCCCGCTTATGGATTTGCTTTCGCGCCCCTATCCGCAAGCGGTCACAGGCCACATCCGGTCTTTTTGCTATGATCGGGAGAAGCGCCTGTTCACACTGGAGTATGAGCAGGATAGAGCATATTCCGCTCCGACTGTCATCTACCTGCCGCGCCCATTCCAAAGCGTGGAGGCGGATGGCAGCTATCACGTAGAAGCACGATTAGATGGGAAAGCGGCGGAATTGCTGCTGGAAACGGGAATTGGCCCCCACAGGGTGACCATTCAGTTCTAACGCGGTGTGTTCCGGCGTGCAGCCTTCCAGGAAAAAAGAAAACGCTGTGAAACGGCTTAACCGTTTCACAGCAAAAAAAACACCGCCCAACGCGAATGCACTGGGCGGTGTTTTTGCAGCTTGTCGAAAAAGCCAAATGGAAGAAAAACGTGCACAAAAAGTCTCGTTGTGAATCGCCAGCGTAACGAGCATCTAAATGCAGCGCAGAACGCTAGCGGAAGGCCAAGGCAGCATTTGTAGCATCTGACGGCGTGGCTCGTGAGGGGATTTTTGCCCGGAGGGCAAAAACGAACCTTTCCATGTGTTTGAAACGCCGTGAGGCGTTGAGTTTGGGAAGGTTCGCCGAACGGGTTCTAACGTGCATCAACGCTTCCTGCTGCCGATGTGCCGTGCACAAGCGACCGTCGCGACGGTCGCTGCGACCCCTTTTGCTTCCTTTTCCGGCCGAACGGAAAAGGGAGGGCCTGCGCGGCCTGAGCGCATGCTTAACTTTTTGTTTTTATGAAAGCAATTTACAACTGACAGCATTAAAAGTATTTTTTTAAACATTTTTGCTGAATCATCTTTGTGTATTTTGATGAATGGATATACCTTTTTCAACAGCCTGAAAAACACCGCCCAATGCGAATGCACTGGGCGGTGTTTTTGATCAAATGCTGGAATTATGCTTTTTTGGTAACGGCCAGGCTGTCTGCATCGCTGTCAACCACAAGCACAGTGTTCGGCATGAGATCGTCGGAGATCATCCTGCGGGCAATTAGGGTTTCCACATGCTTTTGAATGAAGCGCTTGAGCGGCCTTGCGCCGTAAACCGGGTCGTAGCCATTCTCCACAATGAAATCCTTCGCAGCGTCTGTCACCTCGCAGGAGATCTGCCGGTCGCTGAGCCTGCGGTTGAGGTCTTTGATCTGCAAATCGACGATCTTTCGGATGTCGTCCTTCGTTAGCGGCTTGTAGAAAACGATCTCGTCGAGCCGGTTGAGGAACTCCGGCCGGAAGGAACGGCGCAGCAGGTCGTTTACCTCCGCTTTGGCCGCGGCGCTGATCGCACCATTCGGCTCGATGCCGTCGAGCAGGGCGGAGGAGCCGAGATTGGAGGTGAGGATGATAATCGTATTCTTGAAATCCACTGTGCGGCCCTGGGAGTCCGTGATGCGCCCGTCGTCGAGCACCTGCAAGAGAATGTTGAACACATCCGGATGCGCCTTCTCGATCTCATCAAATAGGAGCACGCTGTAGGGCTTGCGGCGGACGGCCTCGGTAAGCTGGCCGCCTTCCTCATAGCCCACATATCCGGGCGGCGCTCCGATCAAGCGGGAGACGGAAAACTTCTCCATATACTCCGTCATATCAATGCGCACAATGTTATGCTCGTCGTCAAACAGGCATTCCGCCAGCGCCTTTGCAAGCTCTGTTTTGCCCACGCCCGTCGGGCCAAGGAACAAAAAGGAGCCGATCGGCCGGTTGGGGTCCTGAATGCCGGCGCGGGAGCGGATGATGGCTTCCGTCACTTTGGTGACGGCTTCATTCTGGCCAATCACGCGCTCGTGGAGGATATCCTCCAAGTGCAGCAGCTTCTCGCGCTCGCCCTCCATCAGGCGGGAGACGGGGATGCCCGTCCAGCGCTCGACGATGCGGGCAATCTCTTCTTCGGTCACCTTATCGCGCAGCAAGCTGTTTCTCTGCTCTTTCTCCTGCGTGTGTTTTTCCTCTTCCACCAGCTTCCTTTGCAGGTCCGGCAGCTTGCCGTATTTGAGCTCCGCGGCCTTGTTGAGATCATAGGCCTGCTCTGCCCGCTCAATATCGGCGTTGAGCTGTTCGAGCTGCTCGCGCAGCTTCTGTACCTTGCCGATGGAGGCTTTTTCATTATCCCATTTTGCCTTGAGCGAGTTGAAATGCTCGCGCATCTCCGCAAGCTCTTTACGAATTTCAGAGAGATGCTCAAGTGAAAGTGCATCCTTCTCCTTTTTCAGCGCTGCCTCTTCAATTTCAAGTTGAATGATCTTGCGCTGAATCACATCGAGCTCCATGGGCATGGAGTCGATCTCCGTGCGGATCATAGCGCAGGCTTCGTCAACGAGATCGATGGCTTTATCGGGTAGGAATCGATCCGTGATATAGCGATTGGAAAGCGTTGCGGCGGCGATGAGCGCCTGATCCTGAATTTTGACGCCGTGGAACACCTCAAAGCGTTCCTTCAGGCCGCGCAGGATGGCGATGGTATCCTCCACCGTCGGCTCGTCGACCATTACGGGCTGGAAGCGGCGCTCCAGCGCAGGATCTTTCTCAATATACTGATGGTATTCGTTGAGCGTCGTTGCGCCGATGCAGTGCAGCTCGCCTCGTGCAAGCATGGGCTTTAAAAGGTTGCCCGCGTCCATGGAGCCTTCCGTTTTGCCTGCCCCCACGATCGTATGCAGTTCGTCAATGAAGAGGATGATTTTTCCATCGCTCTTTTTTACTTCGTTGAGCACTGCTTTCAACCGCTCCTCAAATTCGCCGCGGTATTTCGCGCCTGCGATCAGAGCGCCCATATCGAGGGAGAAGATCGTCTTATCCTGCAAGCTGTGCGGTACGTCGCCGCGCACAATT
>UQUZ01000010.1 GCA_900544375.1 uncultured Oscillospiraceae bacterium | reverse complement strand
CCGTCAATCTTGACATCGACACCGGCAGGAACTTGGATTGGAGCTCTACCTATACGAGACATTCAATTCCCTCCTTACCAGATAAATGCAAGGACCTCGCCGCCAACATTGGCCTTGCGGGCTTCCTTGTCCGTCATAACGCCCTTGGATGTGGAGAGGATTGCAACACCGAGGCCCTTCATGACCTTGGGCATCTCCTCACAATTGGTGTAAATGCGCAGGCCGGGCTTGGAAACCCTGCGCAGACCAGTGATGACCTGGGATTTGTTCGGGCCATATTTGAGCGCAATCTCAATCATACCCTGCTTGCCGTCGTCAATCACTTTAAAGCTTTTTACATAGCCCTCATCCACAAGAATCTGAGCAATTGCTTTCTTCATGTTGGATGCGGGAATCTGAACCGTATCATGCTTTGCCGAATTCGCATTGCGAATTCTGGTGAGCATATCGGCTATCGAATCGGTAATTTGCATGCCGTCAACCTCCTTTGCAATTGCTCTTTACCAGCTGGCCTTCTTCACGCCTGGGATCTGGCCCGCATGGGCGAGCTCCCTAAAGCAGATACGGCAAACTCCGTACTTCCGAAGATAGGCGTGCGGCCGGCCACAGATTTTGCACCTGTTGTATTCCCTGGATGAATATTTCGCGGGTCTTGCCTGTTTGACTTTCATCGACTTTTTGGCCACAATAATCCCTCCTTACTTCGAGAACGGAGCGCCCATCAGAGCGAGCAGCTCGCGGGCTTCTTCGTCCGTGTTTGCGGTGGTGACAAAGCAGATGTCCATACCGCGGACTTTATCGATCTTATCATAATCAATTTCCGGGAAAATCAGCTGCTCCCTGATACCCATGGAATAGTTTCCGCGGCCGTCAAAGGAGTTGGGGTTAATGCCCCGGAAGTCCCTCACGCGGGGCAGCGCGAGATTGAAGAAACGGTCGAGGAATTCATACATCCGCTCGCCGCGCAGGGTAACTTTTACGCCGATTACCATGCCCTCGCGGAGCTTAAAGTTTGCAACGGATTTTTTCGCCTTGCACAGAACGGGCTTCTGGCCCGTGATCGCGGAAACGTCGGCAACGACGGCGTCAAGCACCTTCGGGTTGTCGCGCGCTTCGCCGCAGCCGACATTGATGACGATCTTGTCAAGCTTCGGGATTTGCATGACGCTTTTATACGCGAACTTTTTCATCAGTGCAGGGGCTACCTCATTGACATAGAGTTCCTTGAGTCTTGCCATGTGTCATGTCCCTCCCTTTATTCAAACTGAGCGAGGCAGTCGCTCTTCTTGCAGGTGCGCACCTTCTTGCCCTTGCTGTTGATCGCGTGGCCAATCCGGGTCGGGCGGCCGCACTTCGGGCAGATGAGCTGAACCTTGCTGGCATAGAGCGCGCTTTCCGCCTTAATCAGGCCGCCGGGCTCGCCCATCTTGCGGGGTTTCACATGCTTGGTAACAATGTTAACGCCCTCGACGATGACCTTGCCCTCAGCGGGGCTAACCTGTAAAACCTTGCCCTTCATGCCGCGATTCTTGCCGTTGATGACGATGACCTCATCGCCGGTTTTCACATGCACTTTATTGTTCATAAATTCTTACCTCCCCTTAAAGCACTTCCGGAGCGAGGGAGAGAATCTTGAGATAATCTTTCTCGCGCAGTTCTCTGGCCACCGGTCCAAAAATACGTGTGCCCCTGGGATTCTTATCGTCCTTAATAATAACGGCCGCATTCTCGTCGAACCGGATATACGTACCGTCCTCGCGGCGCACGCCGCTCGCGGTGCGGACGACAACCGCTTTTACAACTTCGCCTTTTTTTACAACGCCGCCGGGTGCTGCTTTTTTAACCGAAGCAACCACTACGTCGCCGATGTTGGCATACCTCCTGCCGGAACCGCCGAGCACGCGGATACACATAAGCTCCTTCGCGCCCGTATTGTCGGCAACCTTGAGGTAACTCTGCTGCTGTATCACAGTGTTTTCCTCCTTGTGTTACGCCAAACTTATTTGGCTTTTTCAATGATTTCGACCACGCGCCATCTCTTGTCCTTCGACATCGGGCGGGTCTCCATGACGAGAACACGGTCGCCTATGCCGCACTCATTCTTCTCATCGTGTGCCTTGAGCTTCACAGTGCGGTTGACAATTTTCTTGTAAAGCGGATGCTTTACCCTGTCCTTTACGGAAACAACCACGGTTTTATCCATCTTATCGCTGGTGACAATACCCACCTGCGTTTTTCTGAGGTTTCTTTCGCTCATGCTTTAGCCTCCCTTCCCTCACGAAGTCGCGCCGTGCAGTTCGATATCGCGCTGAATCGTTTTGATGCGGGCGATATCCTTCTTGACGGCATTGATTCGCATCGGGTTATCGAGCTGGTTTATGGCTTGCTGGAAGCGCAGATTAAAAAGCTCGTCCTTTAATTCGATCAGCTTGGCATCAAGCTCCGCGGGGGACAGTTTTCTCATTTCACTGGCTTTCATTACTGCTCACCACCCGTTTCTTCTTTCGTTACAAATTTGCACTTGATCGGCAGCTTGTTGGCCGCAAGGCGCATCGCCTCACGCGCAAGCTCCTCATCAACGCCCGCGATCTCAAACATGACCCTGCCGGGCTTTACAACCGCCACCCAATACTCGGGGGAACCTTTACCGGAACCCATGCGGGTTTCGGCCGGCTTCTCGGTGATCGGCTTATCCGGGAAGATCTTGATCCAAACCTGGCCGCCGCGCTTGATGTAACGCGTCATGGCGATACGGGCCGCCTCAATCTGATTGGAGGTGATCCAGGCGGGCTCGAGTGCAACGAGACCAAAATCGCCGTAGTTTACCTGATTGCCGCGGGTAGCCTTGCCTTTCAAACGGCCTCTTTGCACCCTGCGGTATTTGACACGCTTCGGTAACAGCATTATCGAGCTCCTCCTTCCCTGCGCGGCCTGCGGTTTGCATTGTCATGCAGCACCTCGCCGCGATAAATCCAGACCTTCACGCCAACGCGGCCATACGTCGTCTTTGCCTCAGCAAAGCCGTAATCGATATCCGCGCGGATGGTCTGCAACGGGATAGTTCCCTCATGATAGTGCTCCGTACGGGCGATATCGGCGCCGCCCAAACGGCCGGAAACCTGCGTTTTGATGCCCTTCGCGCCAAGCTTCATTGTGCGGCCGATGGCCTGCTTGAGGGCGCGGCGGAAGGAAATACGGCGTTCGAGCTGGGAAGCGATGCTCTCCGCCACAAGCTGCGCATTCAGATCGGGGGACTTAATCTCCACAATATTCAGAGAAACGTCCTTGCCGAGCTTCTTCTCGCACTCCGCTTTGAGCTTGTCAATCTCGGAGCCACCGCGGCCGATTACCATGCCGGGCTTTGCGCAGTGGATATTGATACGCACACGGTTTGCGTCGCGCTCAATCTCGATCTTGGGAACGCCGGCCGGGGCAAGCTTAGTCAGCAGCCACTCGCGCAGATTATAATCTTCTACAAGCATATCGCCGAAGTCTGCGTTCTTCGCATACCAGCGGGATTCCCAATCCTTAATAACACCGACACGCAAGCCGGTGGGATTAATCTTCTGGCCCATTGTTTAACCTCCTCTTCGCTTATTCCATTTCCTTGAGTACAAGGGTGATGTGCGACGTTTTCTTGTTGATGCGGAATCCGCGCCCCTGTGCTCTCGGCCTCAGACGCTTGAGGGTCGGGCCCTGGCAGACATAGCACTTCGCCACATACAGCCTGGAAACATCCATATTGTTGTTTGCCTCAGCGTTTGCGATTGCCGACTTGAGCAGCTTCTCAAGAATTTCACACGCGGCCTTGGGCGTGTGCTTGAGAATTGCCATGGCCTTATCAGCGGGCTGATTACGGATCAGATCCAGAACAATCTGCACCTTGCGCGGCGCAATGCGCACGTGCGTAACCTTAGCCATTGCTTCCATGTTTGACACACTCCTTTCGACCGTTATTTGGAATTCGAGGTTTTCGACCCCGCGTGGCCCCGGAAGGTCCTCGTGGGAGCAAACTCGCCGAGCTTGTGGCCAACCATGTCCTCCGTCACATAAACCGGCACATGCTTGCGCCCGTCGTGAACGGCAAAGGTGTGGCCGACGAAGTCCGGGAAAATAGTGGAGCTGCGGCTCCAAGTTTTTAAGACGATCTTCTCGCCTGCTTCGTTCATTTTCTGGACTCTTTCGAGCAGCTTAGGCTGTACGAAAGGGCCCTTTTTCACGCTTCTGCCCATAATTCTTAAGCTCCTTTCATCGACTACTTGCCGTTACGGCGCTTGACAATCATCTTGTCGGAGCGGTTCTTCTTCGCGCGCGTCTTGTAGCCAAGAGCAGGCTTGCCCCACGGCGTGACCGGACCGGGACGGCCGATCGGGGATTTGCCTTCGCCGCCGCCGTGCGGATGGTCGTTCGGGTTCATGACAGAGCCGCGAACCGTCGGCCTCCAGCCCATGTGGCGCTTACGGCCAGCTTTACCAATTTTAACATTCTCATGATCGACATTGCCTACCTGGCCAATGGTCGCCATGCAGTTAACGGATACGTTACGCAACTCGCCGGAGGGCAGACGGAGCAACGCATAAGCGCCTTCCTTTGCCATGAGCTGAGCGGCGTTGCCCGCTGCGCGGGCCAGCTGCCCGCCACGGCCGGGATAAAGCTCCACATTGTGGATGAACGTACCGGTCGGGATATTAGCAAGCGGCAGTGCGTTGCCGGGCTTGATATCCGCGTTAGCGCCCGCCTCAACAGTATCGCCGGCCTTCAGGCCCGCGGGAGCGAGGATGTAGCGCTTCTCGCCGTCTTCATACTGAAGCAGGGCGATATGGGCGGAACGGTTCGGGTCGTATTCGATGCTGAGCACCTGTGCGCCCATGTCGAACTTATCGCGCTTGAAATCGATAATACGGTATTTTTTACGGTTGCCGCCGCCGCGGTGACGGACGGTGATCCTGCCGTAGCTGTTGCGGCCGGAGTTTTTGTTCAGAGGAGCCAGCAGGCTTCTCTCAGGGCCGTTCTTCGACAGCTCCGTGTAATCCGTTACCGACATATTACGCCGTGCGTTCGTGGTCGGATTGTAGATTTTAATCGACATTTGGTTCACTCTCCTCGTAGCGGCTTTGCGGAGCATGCCGGGCTCCATACGTCGCCGCCGGGTATTTTAAGGGGATTTTTCTTACATCATGCCGTCGAAGAAATCGATCTTCTTGGACTTTTCCGTAAGCGTTACGATCGCCTTTTTCCAAGAGGCTGTGTATCCCTCGTAACGGCCTTGCCTGCGGAGCTTGCCGCGGACATTGATCGTATTGACCTTTTCAACTTCTACGCCGAAAAGCTTTTCAACCGCCTGAGCGATCTCCACCTTGTTGGCATCCTTGGCTACCTGAAACGTGTATTTGTTCAAGGCAATGCCCTGCATGCTCTCTTCGGTGATGACCGGGCGCAGGACGATATCCTGTGCTAACTTGCTCATGCATATACCTCCTCAATCTTCGCGACAGCGTCCTTGAGGACAAGAATCGTGTCGCAGTTAAGGATGTCGTAAACGTTCAGGGTGCTGACAAGCGTTGTTTTCACGCCTGCGATGTTGCGCGCGCTGCGGTAAACCGTGTCGTCCTTCTCCGGCAGAACGATGAGCGTTTTTTTGCCGGTCTGAAGGGCGCCGAGCACCTTGACAACCTCTTTGGTCTTAATTTCGCTGAGCGCGAGCTTGTCGAGCACAACGAGCTCATTGCCCGCAACCTTGCTGGAAAGCGCGCTCTTCATGGCAAGGCGCTTTACCTTCTTGTTGACGGAAATGCCGTATTCACGCGGCTTCGGGCCATGTGAAATACCGCCGTGCGTCCACTGGGGAGCGCGGGTCGAGCCCTGCCTTGCACGGCCGGAGCCCTTCTGGCGCCACGGCTTTTTGCCACCGCCGCTGACTTCAGAGCGCGTAAGGGTAGACTGCGTGCCCTGGCGCTGGTTTGCCAGATAGCTTACCACCATGAGGTGCATCGCCGGAACGTTGGGCGTGATGCCGAAGATTGCTTCGCTCAGGGCGAGGTCTTCCACCTTTTTGCCGGCGGCGTCGAAAACTGATACGTTAGGCATTTGTTCCACTCCTTCCTTACGCGTTCTTGACACTGTCGGCGAGCAGGACAATCCCGTTCTTCGGGCCGGGCACTGCGCCCTTGACCGCGATGAGGTTGTTTTCCACATCCACCTTGACAACGTCTAAATTCTGGATTGTGACACGTTCCGCGCCCAGATGGCCCGCAAGCTTCTTGCCTTTGAATACGCGGGAGGGATCGCTGCACGCGCCGAGCGAACCGGCATGCCTTGCGACCGGGCCGGTACCGTGGGACTCTTTCAGGCGGGAAAAATTCCATCTCTTAATCGCGCCTGCCGTGCCTTTTCCTTTGCTGGTGCCGACCACATCGATGTGATCGCCCGCCGCAAAGACGTCAGCCTTCAGGATATCGCCGACATTCATCGCGCTGATATCCGCGAGACGAAATTCACGCAGCACCTTTTTCGGAGCGACATTGCCCTTCGCGAAATGGCCCTTCATGGGCTTGTTGACGCGCTGAGCCTTGACATCCTGAAAACCGAGCTGCACGGCTTCGTAGCCGTCGTTTTCGACCGTCTTTTTCTGGACGACCGGGCACGGGCCTGCTTCAATAACGGTAACGGGGACAACATTGCCCTGCTCGTCAAAAAGCTGCGTCATGCCGATTTTCTTGCCGATCAAACCTTTTTGCATTTACCTTTCCTCCTTCGGTTATTGGTTGGCTTGCGCCAACTTGACCTGCGGCACGTAAAGCGGATTAGCCTTACAGCTTAATCTCGATTTCCACGCCGGCGGGAAGCTCAAGACCTGTCAGAGCCTCGACGGTTTTGTTCGAGGGTCTGAGAATGTCGATAAGCCGTTTGTGGGTGCGCTGCTCGAACTGCTCTCTGGAATCCTTGTACTTGTGCACGGCACGAAGCACGGTGACGACTTCCTTCTCAGTTGGAAGCGGCACGGGACCGGAGACCTGCGCGCCTGTGTTTCTGGCCGTCTCAACAATCTTCTCCGCCGATTTATCGACGAGATTGTGATCGTAGCCCTTGAGCCTGATGCGGATCTTTTCCTTAACTGCCATGGGGAACGCCTCCTTCATTGTTGGCGGGCAACGCGAAAATCTGAACACTGAGCCGGGTGTTTCACCTTGCTGCATTGAAAAACCGGATCTGCTGAGAACATGATCCGGGTTCCGATTGTTCGCGCCTGGCCGCAGAAAACCCGCCGCAGCACAAACTGCGGCCGGCCGAAGCGAGCCAGTATTCTTTCGCCCGGTTTGTAAATCGGACATACTCCGCAGAAATTCCCCGCCTCAAGGGGCGGCCACCTTCTGCATCATCGCATATCTGCACACCTACACAGCATGCTTGAATATGATACCACACCGATTTGGAAAAAGCAACAATTATTTCATAAAAATTTCGGCGGAATCACGAATTTTCAAGGTTTGTGCGATCTGCCCGCAAACCGGCCCGCAAAAAAACAAAATGCGTGGAAATTGCGCGCCCGCAATCTCTAATATATGAATGAAAAGGCCGCGTGAAGAGGAAGAAACAGCTTCTCTCCGCGCGGCCGACGGCAGATGCAATTTTGGCATGCCATCTACAGATATTGGGCAAGGCCCTCAACAGGCCTGTCATGCACTCGAATTTTGTAATTCTCTATTATATTGTCCTGGCTTTTACTTCTACCTGTGTAATGATCTCCCGAAGCCGGACACCGTCTATCATATATTCAAGGGCTTCGTCCGCCGTCGCGCACCATTTTTCCGTTTCCGGCTTCCAGGCTTCGCTAATATTTATCATACCTTCCGGATGAGTGATCGTATAAAGAGTTCCCTTCCACTCAAACTCTACCTCTCCATGGTAGCGCATACATTCTTTGAAATCATTGATTGTTTCAAAATGATTTTCCCCTGTGTTACCAGTTAATATGTCTGTATGCTCCATTGTAAATCCTCCAAAATATTTAAATTCCGGTACGCCATTCGGATAGTTGATATGGCCTTGCGGATCGGGGTGCTCATTTGGATTATCCCAATGTATCTCATGATCATGAGGATCAGAATGCTTATCGGGTCTCCTGTGATCCGTATAATGCCTCTCTCTGATTGCACGCCCATCTTCTCCAATTTTAGTTGCTACTTTATATCCGCTTACATAAGTAATTTTTATCTCCCCCGGCTGCCCCAAAAACCGCTTGTCCTCTTCCTTCTTCGGCTTCCATTTGCCGCCGTAGGCGCTGCCCATTCCCATCCGGCATCCATCGTCCCGCATCACATAGCCGCGCTTAATCACCAGTTCGCAGCCCGGCGGCACTGGCTCCAGCCCGCAGATATATTTCGCGTATTTAGACGGCACGTAAGCATCGTCGTCCATATGCCGCCAGGAGCTGAGCTCATAATCGATCGGGACAATGTTGCCCCGCATCTCCGGGAACGGCTCGTGATAGCAGAGAATCCGCTCCGGCTCCACCCGCCGCAGCAGCTCCTCATAGCCCTTCATGAAAAACGGTTTCTGATCCGCACGATTCCCGTGCTCCGATACCATATAGGTCGAAACCGCCACGGTGCTCCCCTTTGGAATCCCCTCGAAGCAAAAGGCAAAGCTGCGCTCATCCCCCCAGCTCACGGTGGGGATCACACGCATCCCCTCCGAGGCAAAATACGCCCCGCACCAACGGTTGCGAAAGGTGTTATAAAGCTGCATCAGCGGGTGCATTTCAACATACATGCTAAAATCAGGTGAGAGCGCTGCCCGGTACCGTTTGAGCTTTTCGATATCATGATCGGGATCCTTCCACACCCTCTCAAACTTGTAGTCGTAGAGAAAAAAATGGACGATCCGCCCCAAATGCCGTTCATCCTCCAGCTTTGTTTTATCAAAGCCGATCAGCCGCAGATCCCGGAATTCTTCCTCATCAAACGCGGCTTTGGGTATCATCGGGATTTTCCATGCGCCGCTGCCCTCAAATTGATTCCGGAGCAGAAGCCGGCTTGTGCGGTAACGGTAATTTTCTTCTGTCATCTTTGCACTTCCTATTGGTATTGAATTTGAGAAAAACTCTCTACCAATAGGCAAAAACGCAATGTTTGTTGCCCTGCATGATGCAACAAATGCCGGGGTTCACAGAAAGTTTACAATTATCCTTGTGAAAATATACATTTATTGTAAAATTAAGATGAATTTACTTTTATATTGTATAATTCCATTTTATATCATATTCTTTTTTGTGTCAAGCGCACGTTACGGCCGCAGCGCATCCTTCCGGATTCAAACAGATACAAACAGCCGCTCCGGGAAAAGAACAGCTTTGTTTCCCCGGAGCGGCTTTTCGACTGGCGGTAACTTTGCTTGCTTTTTACTCCGCCGAGCAGCTGACCGGCGTATAACCGGCCTGCGTCACTGCGTCCATCATCGCCTGGTCCGGCACAACCTTGGCAAGCGTCACAGTCGCCTTCTTTTCCTCCAGATTCACATCCACAGCGCTCACGCCGTCTATTGCGGCGAGCGCCTTCTGCACATGCATCTGGCAATGCGCGCACATCATGCCTTCGATCAAAATCGTTTTTTTCATTGATGTTACCTCCATTTTTTCCGGCGCAAAGGCCGGGCATTGTTTCTCCTGAAAGCCGGATAGGAACTCCGGCATGGGGATCTTTTTTCGCTTGGTATCCCGCTTCGCAGCGTGCATGTGGAACAGATTCAGCCGCAGCGCGTTCATCACAACGCAGAAGCTCGAAAGGCTCATCGCGGCGGCGCCGAACATTGGATTGAGTTGCAGGCCGAAGATGGGGATCAACGCGCCCGCTGCAATCGGAATCCCGATGCAGTTGTAAAGAAACGCCCAAAACAGGTTTTCGTGGATATTGCGCAGCACCTGGCGGGATAGGCGGATTGCGGCCGGCACATCCAAAAGGCTCGATTTCATCAGCACAACGTCCGCCGCATCCAGGGCCACGTCCGCCCCTGCTCCGATGGCGATGCCGACGTCTGCGCGGGTCAGCGCCGGGGCGTCGTTGATGCCGTCGCCGACCATGGCCACCTTCCCATATTCCGAAAGCCTGCGCACAACGGCTTCCTTATCATTCGGCAGCACGTCGGCAACCACTGCATCAATGCCGATCTGCCCTGCGATCGCCTCTGCCGTGCGGCGGTTGTCGCCGGTGAGCATCACGGTCTGCACGCCCATATGCTTCAGTATCCGGATTGCCTCTGCGCTGTCCGGCTTTACCACGTCCGCTACTGCAACAATCCCGAGCAGCCGCCCGCCCAGAGCAAAATAAAGCGGCGTTTTCCCTTCGTTGGCTAGCGCCTCGCCTGCCTGCTTCATCTGGCCGGTCAAAAGGTTTTTCTCCTGCATCAAGGCGGCGTTGCCGCCGAAAGCGGCTTTCCCGCCAATCTCACCCTGTACGCCGTGGCCGGGCAACGCGGCAAACGCACGGGTAGAATCATATTGCAGGCCGGTTTCGACCGCTCTTGCCCGAATGGCATGTGCCAACGGGTGCTCGCTCTTCTCCTCCAGCGCGGCGGCAGTTTGTAGCAGCTCCGCCTCTGCCACACCGGGCGCTGGGTGAAGATCGGTCACCTGGGGCTTTCCCTGCGTGACCGTCCCGGTTTTATCCAACACAACAAAGTCCGTCTTTCCTGTTGCCTCCAGCGCAGAGGCCGTTTTGAACAGCACGCCCTTTTTAGCGCCTACCCCGCTGCCCACCATGATCGCCACGGGCGTTGCAAGCCCCAATGCGCATGGGCAGCTGATGACGAGCACGCTGATTGCGCGCGCCAATGCAAAGCCAAAGGTTTTTCCTGCAATCAGCCAGGCGGCGCCGGCTACCAAGGCGATGCCGATCACCACCGGCACGAACACGCCGGATACCCGATCCGCCACCTTTGCAATCGGTGCTTTCGTCGCGGCGGCATTCTCCACCATTTCAATAATCTGGCTGAGCGTCGTATCGCCGCCGACGCGGGTGGCTACACAGGTGAGCGCGCCGTTCTGGTTCAGGGTTGCCGCGCTGACCAAACTGCCGGGCGCTTTATCCACCGGCAGGCTCTCGCCGGTGAGCGCCGCCTCGTTGACCGCGCTCTCCCCTGCCAAAACCCGCCCATCCACTGGAATGCTTTCGCCAGGCCGCACCAAAAAGGTATCGCCCACGCGCACCTCTTCCACCGGCACGGTTGCCTCCTGCGCGCCGCGCAGCACATGCGCTGTTTTCGGGGCAAGATCCATCAGGCCCTTAATGGCGTTGGTCGTTTTGCCCTTGCTGTAGGCTTCCAGCAGCTTGCCAACGGTGATGAGCGTTAAAATCATTGCGGCCGATTCAAAATACAGCTCATGCGCATAATGGGCCGCCCCTTCCAAATTGCCGCCGAGCAGGGCGCTGCTCATGGAGAACAATATCGCTACACTATAACCAAACGCGACGACGCTCCCCATGGATACCAGTGTGTCCATATTTGGCCCGCCGTGCATCAGGCTTTGAAAGCCACTGATAAAAAATCGCTGATTAATTACCATAATCAGCCCGGCTAACAGCATTTCATACAGACCGATCGCCATTGGGTTTTCCCCCAACGCGGTTGGAACGGGCCAGCCCCACATTTTGTGACCCATTGACACATACATCAGCGGCAGCAGCAGGCATAGGGAAGCGATCAGCCTTTTCATGAGCTTCGGCGTTTCATGATCCTCCAACGCCTCCCGCGCGGCCATACGGCTTTGGCCCTTCCCCCTGGCAGAGCCTTCCAGCTCCGCCCCATAACCGGCCGACGCAACCGCGCTGCAAATTTCCTGCGCCGTGGCAGGCCGGTTAAAGGCCACGTGCATCGAGTTCGTCAGCAGGCTGACTGTCACTTCCTCCACACCGGGCACTGCGGCCACCGCCTTTTCCACATGCGCGCTGCATGCGGCGCAGGTCATGCCGGTCACACGGAATTTTTCTGTTTGCATCTTTCCACCCCATTTCCTGATATCCTATTTTAATTTTTTCATCAAATCCACCGCTTCTTCCACAATTTGCGTGTTCCCCTTCCGGATTTCTTCCACAACGCAGGTTTCCAAGTGATCGTGGAGGATTAGGTAGCCAAAGCTCTGCAAGGCGCTTTCCACCGCCGCCACCTGTGTAAGGATATCGCCGCAGTAGCGGTTCCCCTCCACCATATTTTTAATCCCGTTGAGCTGGCCGATCATCCGGTTCAGCCGGTTTTGAAGCAGGCGAACCGCCTTTTCGTCACGCGGGCTGTTTTTATAGCGTGGGCAACACTTCTCACATCCTATTTCGACATCAACCTTCTCTTGATTGGAATCCACCAAGCATTCCTCCTTCCCCAAATACCCATAGCGGGTATTTGTTTATTTATAAAATATACCTCCCTAGGGTATTTGTCAAGCCTGATGCAAAAAAGAAAACTTCAAAAGCCTGCAAATGCAATTCGCTCGGCAGGCAAAAATAAAAATCGCAGCTTCCCGGAATGGGAAGCTGCGAAAACGATTCATACTTTATTTATCTCATTACTGCCGCTTTGTCACCTGCACCTTGCAGGTATAGGTTCCCATATGCTCAACCGTAATGGTGACGACAGCCTCGCCGCTTGCGCCTTTCGTGCGCAGCCAGAAGGCGCGGTCGCCGCCGATGAGGGCAAAGCTCTTGGGGCCGATCACCTCTGCGGGGCCCTCCACATGGACGGTCACGGCGTTGCTCGCAAAGGGCAGGCGGTTGCCATTCTGATCAACGGCCGTCAGCGCAACGCGGGTCACATCATAGGTATCCGCCTCCACAAGCTCCGGATTATCTACGCGGACGTCGAGCTTTGTCTCAGCCACCGCCGTTTTGACGGCTGTTTTAACAAGCTGCCCGTCCTTATAGCCCTCAAAGCGGTAAGAAACTTGCTCGTCGCCCCAACCGCCGATGTATTTTTCAACAAGGGAGACCATATCGCCAATCTTCATGCCGCTCGTGACGATGCCAAGGCCCGCCATCAGGAAATATTTCTTCGGCATCGAGAACGCGTATTTTGAGCCGGCCACCAGCGCGGGCTTGAGGAATTTAGCCGCGGTCTCGTTGAGATGCTCCTTTTCGGTGAGCGCGTCGCCGATGAAATCATCCGTGAAAACCGGCGGATGCGGCAGGTGTGGGAAAGCCTTTTTGTTCGGGTAAGCCGTGCTCACATATACGCCGTTTTTATAGAGCTTGATATAGTCGCAGTTGGTAAAGGCGTAAACCTGCCCAAGCTGGCTGCCCGGATGCTCGCCGATATCCATGGAGGAGGAAATTTCCATCACTGGCGTATCGTCCTGCTGGGAGGCATAGAGCGCGGCGGCAAGCTTCGGCACGCGGAACATATCCGTCACGCCGTGGTAGCAGATGCGGTCGCCGCTGCCAAAATCCTTGTGCGTGTTGTAATCCGCCATGCACCAACCGATCGCGCCGCTGGTGCGGCTGCTGCCGTAGGCCGCGTTCAACACGCGGGCGTGGCGCAGCGCATGCTCCACACGGATCTCCTCGCGGTCAAAGCTCTTGGTTGGATACATGTGCCCGTTATGTTCCGTGACGAGATAAGGCGCATTTGGCCCTGCCACAAGCAGGGGCAGGTTCAGCGCGATCTTGCCGCCGGAATGGATAAAGTCGTTGTAGGTATACACATCCTCCAGCAGATGGCTCTGCGGGAAGTTGCGCACACCGCCCGTCTGACGAGTATCGTCCAGTGAATGGGCGATGGCATTTGTCTTTTCATACAGCTCGTCGCAGTCCGGCCCTTCGTTGACGCGCACGCCCCAGAGGATCACACAGGGGTGGTTACGGTCGCGTTTGACCATGTCCGCCACGTTTTTCAGGCAGTTCTCGCGCCATTCGCCCTCTCCGGTGAATTGCCAGCTCGGCATCTCGGTAAACACGAGCAGGCCGATTTCATCGCAGCGATCGAGGAAGTGCGTGGAATCCGGGTAGTGCGACGTGCGCGCAAGGTTGCAGCCGAGCTCAAATTTTAAGAGGTCGGCATCCGCCCGTTGCGCGGAGGCCGGCATCGCATAGCCAACATACGGATACGCCTGATGGCGGTTGAGGCCGCGAATTTTGAGCTTTTTGCCGTTGAGATAAAAACCATCCTTACGGAATTCGCACTCCCGGAAGCCGAAGCGGTAGGATTTTTCATCCGCGCCGTCATTATAGACGACCTTCAGTGTATAAAGCTTTGGGTGTTCGGTGGACCAGAGCGTCACGCCGGAAACGCGCCATTTGAGATTGAGCACCTTTGCCTCAAACGGGCAGGCCCGGGAAGCGATCAGCTTTTCGCCGTCATATAATGCAAGCTTTAAATCGCCCTGCGTTTTTTCTGAAAACGTTACGTCGATATCGAGCAGCTTCTTTTTGCCAAGCAGCAGATCCTTTGTGCGGATGAAGGTATCCGCGATATACACCTCGTTAACGCATTCAAGCCAGACCTCGCGGTAAATGCCGCCGTAGCAGAGATAATCGACGACCCTGCCGAAGGGCGGGATTTCCTCCCGCTCCGTGGAATCCACCTCCACGGCGAGGACGTTGCCGCGCGTTTTGACCGTTTCTGTCACGTCAAAGGTGAAAGCCGTGTAGCCACCCTTATGTTCACCAAGGAACGCGCCGTTGAGATACACCTTCGCGGCGTTGGCCACGCCCTCAAAATGCAGCAGGAAACGGTTACCCTTTCGCTTCATCTCCCGGGGCAGGGAAAACTCCTTGCGGTAGCCGCTGACGAACTGATAATCCCGCTCGTCAAAATAGTTGAGGGGAAGCTCCTTGCAGGTGTGTGGGATGTCAACGCACTCTAATGCGCTCGCATCAAAATCCGGCATAACCATCGCCGGGTCGAAGGCTGGCGTATAACGCCAGCCGAAATTCAGGGGGAGGTTGGTTCTCATGATCTGATCCATTCCTTTCAAACATTCTTTTCTTCTCTCTGTGTGCCGAATGAAGCCTTATGCAGAACGATCGACGTTGTTTCCTCCGCGCCGCCGATGATCTCTTCTTCTCGCGCCGTTTCATGCAGATAATAAACACGGGAGTCCGTATCCGTCAGCACACGTGTTTTTCCATTATATCCGCTCAGAACGAACATCTGACAGGGCACAAGGCCTGCATAAAGCAGCGCCGCGCCCGGAAGGGTGTATTCCTCCTTCTCGGAGTGCAGGCGGATATGATCCGTCAGCAAATTATAAACCTTGCCATCCTCCATGTCAAACTTCCTTGGCAGCGGCGTGTTGATAATTTCACCGAAGGTGCGCAGGTTCAAAAGCTGCTGCCGAGCTGTAAAGCGATACACCTTTTCAGGATCAAGCCCTGTGAAAGCGAGCCGGTCCGGCCCGCTGTTTGGCGTGAGCCTGTCAATAAAGCAGCCGAGCATGGACTCCGCCCTGTCCGGCGACACCACCTGCCACGCGCAGGTATTCTCTTTGAACGGATTGCCGATGCGGTAAAATTCTCCGAACTGTAAAAGCCTGCGGTGCTCCTTATAAAAAGCGATCTGTTTTTTAACCGCCGCCCGGTCAAAAGAAGAAAGGTTCGTCACATCCATTTCATAACCCATCAGCCCGAAGCTCGCCACATTGAATCGCTCTTCAATGGAGGAAACGCGCAGGGAAGCAAAGCTGGGCGATGCGCTGACGTGCATCGTCATGACAGATTGCGGATATCCATAGGAAGTGCCGGTCTGAATCCGGATTCTGTCAAGCGGGTCGGTGTTATCACTCGTCCAGCACTGGGGCATGTAGCAGAACATACCGAGGTCGAAGCGGTTGCCCCCGCTGGAGCAGGATTCAAAGAGAACGTGCGGAAAGCGGTCGCAAAGCGCCTGCAAAATATTGTAAAGGCCGAGATAATAGCGGTGGAAGTATTCGCCCTGGCGGGTTCCGAGCGTGCGGCCGAACACATCGGAGAACTGGCGGTTCATATCCCATTTGATGTATTCAATATTGCCGAGCTTAATGACATCTGTGATCGTGTCGATGAGATACTGCTGCACGTCCGGGTTCGTCAAATCCAGCACAAGCTGGTTGCGCCCCTCGGTGGGCTCATAGTCGTTTGTCGTCATCGCCCAGTCCGGGTGCGCGCGGTAGAGGTCGCTGTCGGGGTTGACCATCTCCGGCTCCACCCACAGGCCGAATTTGAGGCCCATCTCATTGATTTTCCTCGCAAGGCCGTCAATGCCGGAGGGGAGCTTCTTTTTATTGACCCACCAATCACCAAGGGAGGATTGGTCGCTGTTGCGCTTGCCGAACCAGCCGTCGTCCAAAACGAAGAGCTCCGCGCCCAGACGAGCGCCCTCCTTTGCAATGGCGAGGATTTTCTTCTCTGTAAACTGGAAATAGGTCGCCTCCCAATTGTTAACAACGATCGGGCGCTCCTTGTGCTTCCATTCGCCGCGCACGATATGCTCCTTAACAAAGGCGTGCATATTGCGGCTCATGCCATTTAAACCCTCATGGCTGTAGGTGAGCACCGATTCCGGCGCGTCGAAGGATTGGCCCGGTGCAAGCGCCCATTCGAATTCGAACGGGTTGATGCCGTTCTGCACGCGCACCATCCCATGCGGCGCCACCTCCACGCGGCCGATATGGTTGCCGGAATAGACGAGGTTAATCCCCCAGCACTCCCCCGCCTGCTCGTTGCAATCGCCCTTTCGGATTGCAAAGAACGGATTGTGGCGGTTGGAGCTCGTGCCGCAGATGGAGCCAATGGAGCACTCTCCGGCCGTGAGCTTGCGCTCGTGCTGATAGCGCTCGCGTATCCACGCGCCGTCGAAGGAGATCATGGTGTAATCCCCAGCGGGCAGATCGATCTGCATGCTCATTAGGGAGTGGATTTTAATTGTTTTTTCGCCGTTATTGATCAGCCGCGCGCTGCGGGTGATCACATTGCAATTCTCAAACACCGTGTAAAACAGATGGAGCTGCGCACAGAGCGCTTTATCCTCCATGATCACCGTCAGCGTCTGGCTCGCTCCGTAGCTGGAGGGGAGGCCTGCAAGCTCCGGCTTGGTGTCCGTCACCTTTGCGTCGAGAAATTTAAAATCACAGTTAAAATTTCCGTTTTCCGCCTGCACCTGCATAGCGGGCAGTCGGTAATCGCCCTTGCCGAATTCAGAATAGTCGAGCCGGATATGGTCGAGCGACAGATGATCCTTTTTATCATAAACCGTGGTATTGCTGTAGCCCGCGGCGTGCTTATCATAGAGGAAGGTATATTCCTCACACGCTGGTATCTTCCTGCCATAATAGAGCTGCTCGAGCTTGCCGCAGGGCAGCGCGCGGAACAGATAGCTTGTTTTTTCAGTGGATAAATGGAATGTTTTCTGGCTGGTTATTTGGATCATAGAAGGTTACCGTTCCTTTCCATAGCCGCCTGAAGGGCCTTCAGGCCTTGATGCTCTCCCCTTCCGGGCAGATTCGTATTTATTATAAAAAACAAAACCCTGCTCCGCAAGCTATTTTGTAAATTATTTCTGCACCATATGCCGCACGCATGAATGCAGTAGAGTAAGTCTCGCTCACAGGCCGCCCGGCAGCATACTACATGCCCACTTCACTGCGTATGATGCGTGAAGCAGAATGAGATTTCCATCTGTTTGAACAAAAATTTTCCATATCTCCCCAGAAGTTTTATATAAAATAGAATTCTTTAGAAAAGCAATCAAAAAGCTTCGATATCCTGCGAAAGGTCCCACGAAACATTTTCAAAATGCGGTCAATGTATTATAGTGAAATTGTTCACAATAAAAGAGTGAGCAACACCTTGTTTTATGAATAAGGTGATAAAAATGACTGGAGGTAAAAAACAAATGAAAAAGGCAAAGAAGTTGCTCTCCGTTTTCTTGGCCGCCCTGATGGTGATGACGACCCTCGGCGGCGTAATGACGGCGAGCGCAATGTCAAACGCTGAAGCTGCAACGGCGGCTGAAGCGTTCAATGCGACACGGCCCGACCATTCCGCAGTGTATGAAAATATGAGCGCAAAAGCCGCAAAGCAAACAAAAGACACGCTCAACAGCCTGCTCTCCGCAATTCTGAAGGCATCCGACGTCAAATCCACCCTTTACAGCGATCAGACCATATCTTCACTGATGATCCTGCTCAATGGCAAGGTTTCCTTCCTGAGCGATCTGAAGCCCAGCACTTTTGCCGGCAAGGTAGCGGCTGCCGGCTACACCGAAGCCGCAGCATACATCAAAACATTGTCCAGTTGGGACGACGCGAACGCCGCAGATATCAAGTGGGGCATCACCCCCGGCAATGCCGATGAGTTTCTTGAGGTTTCCGGCACTGCTCTGATGGGTATCGGCCAAATTCTGGCGCTTGCGGTTGGCTTCCTGCAACTTTACGACAATTTGGTTCCGGTAATGGAAGCTTTCCATACGGTCAAAATGCCTACTTCAAATGAGTTTATGGAGGAATCCAACGCATATGCGGATCAAAGCACCGGCCTCACGGTGGCTTTCATGAAGCGCCTGCTCCCATCCATTGACGCTTTGCTCGCCAATCCGATCAATGTTCTGTGCGACGCTTTGCCGGATCTGGTGGCCGGTTATAACGGCCTAGTTACCGCAATCAATTCCAACCCATTGGCAGCAATGTTCGGCTTGGCTCTGCCTGATTTTAACGGGCTGGTTTCCTCCATCGGCACAGGCATCGGCCTGACTTTCCCGTCGATTGATACCGACTATCTCACCACGATGGGCGAAGCTTATGCTGCTGAGAGCGGCATAGCAGGCGGCTACCGCATGGCGATCAAGGGCGACCAGCCCATGGTCTTCGCGGCTCTTATGAACTATGTGGGTAAGACCCTGAAAATCCCGGCCAATCAGGTTGCCTTCTCCAAGCTCATCGGCGATCAGATCGGCATGGGCTATGGCGATGAGATCGGCGCGATCGTCGCTGCCGCGCAGGGCGGTGACGCGCTTTCAATTGCGGACGCGTCCGTCGCTCTCTGCGAATCCATCGCGGAGAATCTCGGCATCAAGTCCAACAACGAAGGCATCGGCGGTTTCTTTGCAAAGGTGATGGCGTTCTTCAACCGCATCGCCCGCGCGATCGTCGATCTCTTCAAAGGCTTCGGCAGCAAGGCTGTAGCATAACGCGAGCTATCCGAAAAAACGATCTAGAAACTCGCTTTTCTCTGTATGTTCGAAATCTTCTAATCCCTTTCGGGAAATCATTATTAGAAAATCCGCCGTGCCACTTCACGGCGGATTTTCCCTGTTCCTCCAGGCGAACCAACCTTCTAGACGGGTTCACTAGGATCAACCCCGATATTCCGTTCCCCTCCGCTGCTGAATTTCGTGGGAAATCTGCTTGACCAAAGCGGGCTTGAGCTTGAATTTTTTGAAATAGATCGCCAGAGCCACCAGAAGAATCAGCGGCGGCAGGATATACATCATAAACTCAATGCAGTTCACCGCCTGCGGTGTGGCCACGGAATCTTCCTTTCCCTCAAAGCCAACGGCAGCAAATCCAAGCATCGTAATGAGGGAGCTTAGCCCCGCCGCAACCTTGCTCAAAAAGGTCAGCATCGAAAAAATCACGCCCTCGTTGCGCTCTCCCGTGCGCCATTCGCCGTAATCCACTGCGTCCGCGAGCATCACGTTCTGCATCACGCCCATGGAGCCAAAGCCTGCGGACATCACAAACGCCGCGGCCGCAAACGGCAGGAACTGCCCATGCAAAAACAGGGTAGAAAGGAACATCAACAAATAGCCGATACAAGGCAGCACAAGCGAAGCAATATTCACACGGTTGCGGCCAAACCATTTGGAGAAAAGCGGATATCCCAACAGCCCGATCGCCTGCGAGGCTCCAAGCAGGATGGTAAAGAAGGTATATTGATCTTTGCTGCCGATCACAAAGACAAAATAGAACACATTGACCGCGTTGGTTAAATTAATCGCAAGGTTGAACAGGATCATAATCACCACAATGACGAGCGCTTGATCGTTATGGAAGAGGATTTTTGCGCTGCGGATCAGAGAGAATCTTTCCTCCTTCTGCTGCGGGGGCGGCGCGATTCTCTCTCGCACCGTGCCAGCGCAGATCAAAACGGTCAGGATATAGATCCCAGATGTGAGCAGCGCATACTTCATAAACCCGCCGTTCGCAACTCCGCCGAGCTTGTCTGTGATTTGCAGCGTAAACGCGCCCACAATGCCCGCCGCGCCGCCAAAGATACGCGGCAGCATAGAAACCTGATCACGATCATGGGAATCGAGCGTCAGCGCGGGGATCATTGCCCAGTAGCTAACGTCAATCATCGTATAGGTCATATCCCACAGGACAAAGCAAACCGTCGCATACACATACAGGCCGACGCCTCGAAAGCCGGGGTTGGTGAAAAGCAAAACCGTCACCGCCGCATTGGTCACGGCTCCAATCACCATCCACGGGCGGAATTTTCCCCATTTTGTACGCGTGCTATCGATAATCGCGCCCATGAGCAGGTCGTTAACGCCATCCCAAAGGCGCGCGACAAAAAGCATGACGCCCAAAAATGCCGGCGATAGCCCCAAACCTGATAAAAACCAATAAGAGATAAATCCACTTGCCAGGCCGTAGCTCATGCTTTTGCCGATCGTACCGACGCCGTATCCGATTTTGCTGCGCCATGTTAACCTGCTTTCCATCCGAATTCTCCTCCTTCAAATCACAAACCGCATATTTTATTCTTTATTTTATCAAAAAATTTATGAAAAAGATATATCTTTCAAGATTAAATTTTCATTCATTTGCGTGCTCCTTCCCGCTTTTACAGTTTCATTTCGTATAAATCTCATTGTTTTATTGGATTTTCCAAGCCAAAACGTAGAGCAGGGCGGCGTCGCCGGCCTCTTCGCAAGGGTCGCCGCCTTCTTCTTCAAGATCGGCAAGTGGATTACAAGCCTCTTCGGCGATAAGGCCACATAACGTTACGCTTCCTATCCAATTAACTTTCAATGAAAAAACGGCGCAAAATGTGCAATCACGTTTTGCGCCGTTTTTGTTTTTTCTGCCCAATCACTCTGCAAGGCTGGGCGTTACTGGAGTGATTTCACAGATTCATATCTGGCAAATTTCGTACGAAGTTCGTCTGCGCTAAAGATCCTCACCTATTATCCCCGCTCCAGAATCCGTTTGAGATACCGACCCGTATAGGAAGCCTCCACCCTCGCCACCTCTTCCGGCGTGCCTTCTGCCACGATCATGCCGCCCTTGTCGCCGCCCTCCGGGCCAAGGTCAATGATATGGTCGGCGGTTTTGATCACGTCGAGGTTATGCTCGATGACCAGCACCGAATTACCATTTTCCACCAATGTATGCAGCACTTCGATTAGGCGGTGCACGTCCGCCGTGTGCAGGCCCGTCGTCGGCTCATCCAAAATATAAATCGTGCGCCCCGTGGCGCGGCGGGAAAGCTCGGTCGAAAGCTTGACGCGCTGTGCCTCGCCGCCGGAAAGCGTGGTCGCAGGCTGTCCAATTTTGATATAGCCCAACCCCACGTCATAGAGTGTTTGAAGCTTACGCTGGATTTTCGGCACGGCGGAGAAAAATTCCAGCCCCTCCTCCACGGTCATCTCCAACACATCGTAAATATTTTTACCCTTATATTTCACTTCCAGCGTCTCACGGTTATATCGTGCGCCTTTGCAGACCTCGCAGGGCACGTAGATATCCGCCAAAAAATGCATTTCAATTTTTACTATGCCGTCGCCCTGGCAGGCCTCGCAGCGTCCGCCCTTCACGTTGAAGGAGAAGCGGTTCGATTTGAAGCCGCGCATCTTCGATTCCTGCGTGGAGGCAAACAGCTCGCGGATATCCGTAAACACACCGGTATACGTTGCAGGGTTGGAGCGCGGCGTGCGTCCGATGGGCGACTGGTCGATATCAATCACTTTATCGAGATGCTGGATGCCCACCATATCCTGATGCGCACCGATGGTGCGCTTCGCGCCGTTTAATTCATTCGCCAGCCGTTTATAAAGGATTTCATTGACCAGAGACGATTTGCCGGAGCCGGACACACCCGTCACGCACACAAACTCGCCTAGCGGGATCGTCACGTCAATGCCCTTGAGGTTGTTTTCTTTTGCGCCGACCACCTTGAGGAACTTGCCGTTACCCTGGCGCCGTTTCTCCGGGATCGGGATAAACCGCGCGCCGCTGAGATACTGCCCGGTTAGCGACCGTTTGCAGGCCTTGATCTCATCGACCGTGCCCGCACAGACGATCTCTCCGCCGTGGATACCCGCGCCGGGGCCAACATCTACAATATAATCCGCAGCATACATCGTATCCTCATCGTGCTCCACCACAATCAAAGTATTGCCCAGGTCGCGCAGGTGCTTGAGCGTTTCCAGCAGCCGGTCGTTATCCCGCTGGTGCAGGCCAATGCTCGGCTCGTCCAGAATATATAAAACGCCCATCAGCGAGGAGCCGATCTGCGTCGCGAGCCGGATGCGCTGGCTTTCGCCGCCCGAAAGCGTGCCGGCGGGCCGTGAAAGCATCAGGTAATCAAGACCGACGCTTGAGAGAAATTGCAGCCTGCTGCGAATCTCCTTGAGAATCTGTTTCGCAATCATCTGCTCGCGCGTGGTGAGCCGCAATGCATTGACGAATTCCAACGCGTCGGTGATGGATTTATGGCTGAACTGATCAATATTGATACCGCCCACCGTGACAGAAAGCGACTCCGGCCGCAGCCGAGCGCCGCCACAATCCGGACAGGGCTTCGCGCTCATCACCTGCTCAATTTCCGCCCGCGACCATTCGCTGCTTGTCTCCTGGTAACGGCGCTCCAGATTAGGAATCACGCCTTCAAAATCCGTGGTATAAGTGCCGCTACCATATTCGCTGCGGCGATGCATTTTGATCTTTTTGCCTTTCGTGCCGTAGAGCACCGCATCGAGCGCTTCTTTGGAAAGCTTGTTGACCGGCTCGTCCAGCGAAAAGTGATAGTGCTCCGCCAGCGCTTCAAAATACATCTGCGCAATCGTGCCGCCTTCCGCTGCCGTCCATCCACTGGCCTTGATTGCCCCCTGCCGAATGGACAATCGCGGGTTCGGAATGACTAACTTCGGATCAACTTTCATAAAAATGCCGAGGCCGGAGCAGGTCTGACACGCACCGAAAGGATTGTTGAAGGAGAACATGCGCGGAGTCAGCTCTTCAATACTCACGCCGTGCTCCGGACATGCGTAATTCTGCGAGAAGAGCAGTTCCTCTCCCCCCACCACGTCGATAAGCAGAATGCCTCCGGAGAGGGCGCAGGCCGTCTCAACGGAATCCGCCAACCGAGCGCGAATTTCCTCATCAATCACCAGGCGGTCAATCACCACCTCAATGTTATGCTTTTTATTTTTATCAAGCTTGATCGTTTCAGAGAGGTCATAAATGCTGCCGTCTACACGTACGCGCACATAGCCGGATTTGCGTGCCGCATCCAGCTCCTTACTATGCTCGCCCTTGCGCCCGCGAATCACCGGCGCGAGCACCTGGATTTTCGCGCCCTCATCAAGCGCCATAATGCGGTCCACGATTTGATCCACTGTTTGCTGCTTAATCTCCTTGCCGCAGACCGGGCAGTGCGGAATGCCAACGCGGGCATACAGCAGGCGCAAATAGTCATGAATTTCCGTGACCGTGCCAACCGTAGAGCGTGGGTTTTTAGAGGTGGTTTTCTGATCGATCGAAATCGCCGGAGAAAGCCCGTCGATCGAATCCACATCCGGCTTCTCCATTTGGCCTAAGAACTGGCGCGCATAGGAGGATAAGCTCTCCACATAGCGCCGCTGGCCCTCCGCATAGATCGTATCGAAGGCCAGCGATGATTTTCCGGAGCCGGAAAGTCCCGTAAAAACAACAAGCTTATCGCGCGGGATTTCAATATCAACATTTTTTAAGTTGTGCTCACGGGCACCTTTTACCAACAAATTTTTCTGTGCCATACACAGACCTCCCTAAGCGCAGCGGCTCTAAACATTTGTTCCCTCGATATCATACCAGATTTGTGAAAAAAGTCAAGGAGCGTCGCATGCAAATTGTTGGAAGCCGGCCTGCGCAGACATGCTGTTTCTTTCTGGTTTGTCTTTTCAGTTTTCTGAAAATGATGTTTTATTCTAGCGTAATTATATTGACATCATCCTGTCAACATTTCAGAAAATCGTGTGTTGTAAGTCCTCCAGTCGAAAAAATCACGCTTCAGCCACCATTATTTACGGCTGAAGCGTGAAAAAGCAATTTGGTTCTCTCGGTTCTATGCATCATGCCGGGCAAACAACGCCGAACAATCGCTCCGCATTCTCTCTCGTCATCCGCAAAACCTGCTCCGGCGTCATCCCGCGCACCTGGGCGATTTTCTCCGCCGTGTAAGGAATGAGCGCCGAGGAATTGCGCTTGCCGCGAAACGGTGCGGGCGTCATATAGGGGGCGTCCGTTTCGATGAGCAGCCTGTCCTCCGGCACCCAGGCCGCCACCTCGATTGGACGGCGCGCATTTTTGAAGGTCACTGCGCCGCCAAGGCCGATATACATGCCGATGCCCACCAGATCCCTCGCCATCTCCACACTGCCGGAGAAGCAGTGCATCACCCCGCGCGGCTTATATCGCTGCAACAGCTTCCACATATCCTCATGCGCCTCCCGGTCGTGCAAAATTACCGGGATATCACGCTCCACGGCAATTTGGAGCTGCCGCTCGAGCAGTTCCCGCTGCACCTCGCGCGGCGCACCGTCATCATAATGGTAATCGAGGCCGATTTCTCCGAGTGCCACCGCGCGCGGCTCCTCCAAAAGTGGCAGTAAGCGGTTAAGATCGCCCGGCTTTGCCCGGCCCGCCTCCTGCCCGTGGATGCCAACCGCTGCCCAGAGAAAGGGATACTGCGCGGCGAGCGCAAGCGCTTTTTGGGAAGAGAGAATATCGACGCCGCAGTTAATGACTCCGCAAACCCCGGCCCCCGGCAGGGTGGAAAGCACCGCCTCACGGTCGCCGTCAAAGGCGCGATCGTCATAGTGCGCATGAGAGTCAAAGATGATAGGTGAATTTGGTGTCACACGCGGTGTTTGCATCGCGGGCGAATCAAAAATCAGTGAATCCATTCGATGAAACCATCCTTATTCCAAACTGAATAACATTGATAGCGCGTGCGCCAATTCCAGCGCAATGCGGAAGCCTTCGATCTGGCAATCTTTTTCCCTGTGATTCCCCAGAATCCGAACATCCCACTCCGCAGCATCCAACAGATCGCCGCCGAAGAGAAAGGCATAGTATTGCAACTCCCGGAAACTACACACCGCCTGAAGCCCCGCGCACTCCATCTCGACAGTCAGGCAGCCCTCCGCCTTTCGCTTGCTCATATTCGCGCGCGTTTCGCGGTATAGCCCATCCGTCGTCCAGGTTTTTCCGGTGACAAACGGGATACCCTTCCGCTCGAAAAACGAGGCCACCCGCCCGGCATTTGGGAGCGGCAGATAATCCCCAGCGGGCACGTAGTGGTAGGAGAGCCCCTCATCCCGATATGCCTGTGTGGGAACGATGAGCTTTCCGGCGGTGATCTCCTCATGCAGGCAGCCGCAGGAGCCGAACATGATATAGTGAGATGCACCCGTCAGGCAACGCGCCTCCTCCAGGCAAGCGCCCGCCGCGGGAGCGCCGATCATCGACTGATAAAGGGCAAGCTCCTTTTCCTGATATGTCATGATATAAATCGGGATAGAACCCCCCGTGCTTTCAAGCGATATAACCTTTTTACAGTCATATTTTTGCAACGCATATTCGATCACATGCTGCGAGAAGGTGATGATGCAGATATCGCACAGCTTCTTCCGTTTTCCGTATATCATCTCTGGCCGAATGATCTCCTCCGACCGGTCAAAGGTTTCCGTCAGCATTCGCTCTCCCCTTTCAAATCGTATTCACTGGAAGCTGGTTCGATCCGTTTCTCCAACCAGTTCCGGTAAACCGCCAGCTGCTCCGGCGTGTGGAACCAATGCTCCCCTTGCTTCACCACCTGCAAGCGGCAGTCAAAGCGCTGGACGAACGCGTCCAGCACAGCCCGTTCGCATAAACCGTCGTTTTCGCCATATAGAATTTCCGTCTGCGGTTCCCATCGGGTCACAGGATGTGCTTTGATGAAGCAGTAATCGTCCCAATATAGCGTTTGTCCGGCTGCCGTCACAAGCTCCCCCTCCGCAGCCAGCCGCTGCTGGCTGAGATTGGACCAGCGAAGCATATTTTCAATCAGCCGCCTCATATCTACAACCGGGGACAAAAACAGGCACTGGCGAATGGTTTCGTCCGGATATGCCAGCAGGCTGAAATACGCCCCCATACTACAGGCAAAGAGGCTGATTTCTCGCCATCGGGATTTTGCATATTCCATCACAAGCCCCAAGTCTGCTTTCGCCGCTGACGCTTTGCAGGGCGGGTTTCCCTTTGGCCGGTCTCCATGCTCCGGCAGATCGAGGCTGAGCACCTGCAAGCCCTTCGGTATTGCCGCCTCAGCCAGAAGCCGAATCACGGTATCCGTCTTATGCGAAAGATTGCCATGCACCGCGATTAATACGTGGTGAGACAACTCTCCCCACACCACGGCGGGAATTCCCCGGATGAAAAGCGTCTCCATCTCCATTTCATCACTCCTAATAAACAGAATCAAACGAGCGGCGCAATGCATTTCTGCCCTGCGCCGCCCGAAATTCTTACCGGATTTTTGCCCCTGCTGGCATGTTATCAACAAAGAGCACCTTCACATCATCCTTTGCGCAGTCCGCGGCAAGGATCATGCCCTGGCTCTCCACGCCGCAGAGCACCGCAGGCTTCAGGTTTGCCACCAGCACCACCTTATGCCCGATCAAATCCTCCGGCTTGTACCACTGCGCAATGCCGGATGCTACCGTGCGCGGCGTTCCGCTGCCGTCATCCAGCGTGAGCTTTAACAGCTTCTTTGCGCGCTTGACCGGCTCGCAATCCTTCACTTCCGCCACGCGCAGCTCAACCTTTGCAAACTCATCGATTGAAATCTGGGCGACGCCCTCCGCCTTCTGCTGTGCTTGTTCCTTCGCCTCGCGGGCAGCCTTCTGCTGCGCCTCCAGCTCCGCGAGCTCCTTGGCGATATCAATGCGTGGGAAGATGATCTCGCCCTTCTGCACCGAAAAGCCAGCCGGCAGCAGGCCCCACTCGCCCGCCTGCTCCCAGGAGAGCACAGCCGCAGGTGCGCCGAGCTGCGCCTGAATCTTCGGCGCGGTGTGCGGCAGGAAGGGGGAGACGAGGATGGAAATAATCCGGATCGCCTCACAGAGGTTGTACATCACAGCCGCCAGACGGGCGCGGTTCGCCTCATCCTTCGCGAGCACCCACGGGGCCGTCTCATCGATATATTTATTCGTCCGGGAAATGAGCGCCCACAGCTCCGTAAGCGCCTGGGAGAACTGCATCTCATCCGCGTAGGCCTCCACCTTCGCCTTTGTAGCAGTTGCAAGCGCGATCAGGTCTTCGTCGAATTCCCCAGCCGTGCGTTCCGTAGGGATCGTGCCGCCGAAATATTTGTTAACCATCGCCACCGTGCGGGAGACGAGGTTGCCGAGATCGTTGGCAAGGTCGGAATTGATGCGCGTGATGAGCGCTTCATTGGAGAAGGTGCCGTCCGAGCCGAACGGGATATCGCGCAGGAGGAAGTAGCGGATTGCATCCACCCCGTAGCGCTCGCAGAGCACCACCGGATCGACGACGTTGCCCTTCGACTTGCTCATCTTGCCGCCCTCCAGGATCAGCCAGCCGTGGCCGAGCACCTTCTTGGGGAGGGGCAGGTTCAGCGCCATGAGCATGGCGGGCCAGATGATGGTATGGAATCGCACGATCTCCTTGCCGACGAGATGGATATCCGCAGGCCAGTATTTCTGATAGAGGCTATCATCCTCCGAGCCGTAGCCAAGCGCGGTGATATAGTTGGAGAGCGCATCCACCCAGACGTAGACGATATGCTTCGGGTCGAATGTGACCGGCACGCCCCAGGTAAACGACGTGCGGGACACGCACAGGTCTTCCAGACCCGGCTTGATGAAGTTGTTGAGCATCTCATTGCGGCGGGAGGCGGGCTCTAGAAACTCCGGATGCTCCTCAAAAAGCTTGATCAATTGATCCTGATATTTGGAAAGGCGAAAGAAATACGCCTCCTCGGACGTGCGCCTGACCTCGCGCCCACAGTCCGGGCACTTGCCGTCGACGAGCTGCGTCTCCGTCCAGAAGGATTCGCAGGGCGTGCAGTACCAGCCCTCATAGGAGCCTTTGTAGATATCGCCCTGGTCATAGAGCTGCTTGAAGATTTTCTGAACGGCCTTTTCATGATAATCGTCCGTCGTGCGGATGAATTTATCATAGGAGATATCCATCAGCTTCCACAGGTCTTTAATGCCGGATACGACATGGTCGACATACTGCTTCGGCGTGATCCCCGCGGCCTTCGCCTTTTCCTCAATCTTCTGGCCGTGCTCGTCCGTGCCGGTGAGGAACATCACGTCGTACCCCTGAATCCGTTTATACCGCGCCATGGTATCCGCCATCACGGAGCAGTAAGCGTGGCCGATGTGTAAATTATCCGACGGATAGTAGATCGGCGTGGTGATATAAAATTTCTTGTTCTCTGTGTTGTCCATTGATGATTCCTCCTGAAAATTGAGGTATGCGCAAAGCCGCACGCATGCTTATTCATTGTTATTATACCATCTATTTCGTGCTTTTCAAGGCGGCAAGAACCACTTCCTTTCTACAATATGCTGCGTCAACCTCCCCTCACTTTCATCAGTATACATTCTAAGGGACAGTTTGAGGTGATATTCCAAATCCAAAAGCAGATATTGACATAAAATTTTTATTCCATTATCCTTTGAAATAGAGTTGCCGGCCGCTCTTTATTGTGACAGATGAAGGAGCGAAATAATCATGTATCATGCACATTTGAAAGGGACACACTACGAAATCGGGTTTCATTGGGGGTCCCTTTTGGAAAAGCACGGCCACTTTATTTTAAACAACCTTCCTTTTCCAATAAAGAAAGAGCGAAAGGCGTTCGCTTTGGCTTGTGTTCCCGTTTATCAAAAATACTTTCCAGAAATATTAGAAGAAATCCAGGGCTTGGCGGATGGGCAGCATTGTGAGGCTGAAATGCTCCAAGCTGTTTTATTCAGCATGTATGCCATGCCGCCCGCCTGCCATTGCTCATGTTTTGCAGTGGCAGATCATGAAACGATTCTGTTCGGAAGAAACAGCGATTTTTTAACTGAACTAGAAAAATATAATTTAAATGTCATTTATCATATTGACGCTGATTCCTATGGATTTACAGGAAATACGACAGCATTTCTCGAACTGGAGGACGGCATAAACGAACAAGGGCTTGCTGCCGGCCTAACCGCGGTTTATCCTCACGCCATTCAGCCAGGGCTCAATGCAGGGATGCTGTTACGGTTCATCTTGGAAAAATGCAAATCAACCAACGAGGCGATTCACTACATTCAAGAAATTCCTATCGCCTCGGCCCAAACGCTAACGATAGCAGATCGCATAGGAGAGATTGCCGTTGTAGAGTGTAATGCAGAGAAAATAGAAATCATCCGGCCATCTGAAGGGCGCCCCTATGTCTACGCCACCAATGTCTTTCATTCGGAAGCGATGGCTTCGTTTACAAACCCAGAAATTGATAACTGGCAGGCAGAGACAAGATATCAAACGCTCAAAAATGCACTGGAGCGTAAGAGAGGGCAAATCGGAATCCAATCGGCACAGGAGCTTTTAGCGGGAAAGGACGGGTTTTTATGTCAATACGACAGAAGCACAGGGAAAGATACGGTGTGGTCTGTCATATACGACTTAAAAAACGTAGCGATTTATCGTGCAGAAGGGAATCCGTGCCGGTGTAATTTCAAAAAAGATGCCAGGTTTCGTTTCGGTATCGAACCACCCTTTCAGAAACACTGAATCCAGCTGATTGGCCTGTAGGGAGTTCGTCCTTTTCGGACGGGCTCCCCGTTCCCCCTCCGGCAAATTGGTTTGATAGCTCCGCTTAAAACGATTTTGATATCAATTAAAAGCAAAACGCGCCATAAAATGCAAAAGTGCAAATTTACGGCGCGTGTTCTCCTTATTTATAATACCCAGCTAGCCAGCCGATCCATCAAAAAGCGATATCTCGGATATCCAACCGGGTGCGTGGCCGATTTAGCCCCTATTTTTGGATCAGCTTTTGCTTACGGAGATAGACCAGCAGCGGCTTGCATACCGCCATGCCGACGACGACAGCCATCGCGATCTCCAAAAGGCAGTTGAGCGACATCATCGTGGCAAATACTTCCTTGAGCGGAAGAGAATCGAAGAGAAACCACATCAGGCCGAGCACCATCGCGCTGTGGCACAGCGTGGCAATTCCAGCGCTCAGGCCGATCGAAGCTGTTTCGTTTTTGATGAGCTTCTTCAGGCCGATAAACAGCCATGCGGCGATCACACCGAGCAGGATGCGCGGCACGACGCACAGAATCAGCGACTGCACCGGCGTTCCACTGATAAAGGGGGAAAAGATAATATCCGCCGGGCTCGCAGCGGCAAAGGTTGCCTTGAGCATTGACATCACGCCAAAGGAAGCACCCAGAATCCCGCCGAACAACGGCCCCATCGTCACCGCGCCGATAATCACGGGGATATGCATGATCGTGATGGAGATCGGCGGAATCATGATAAAGCCCAACGGGGTGAAGGTTAGGATCGCCTGGATGGCAATCAGCATGGCGAGCTGCGCGAGGCGCATCGTCCTCGCAAGGGTATTCTTTTTCAATTTATATTCCTCCTTGCTGCTGCTCTCCCCCAAGGAAGATGCAGCGCAAAATTTGGCAAAAAAATATTGAAAAGCAATTTTTAAACCAGTGTTGCGGAAAAATAAGCTAAAATATGATTTTTTCCATTGGAATCAATTCGTAAAGTATTTTAACCTTACAATCAATTCCTGTCAAGTGGCAATTTCAGCAATCAACGCTGCATGCCGCGGCCGCCTTTCGACGTGTTTTTATCATAAATCAGCTTAAGCCCTTCCAAAAGCAGATTTTCTCTGTAAAGGACTTTCCGCTTACAGTTGGAAACGATTTCCTTTGCAAGGCCCCCAGTCGCTACGACCGTTTTCACCGACCTGCCGAGCTCTTCCTCAATACGATCGCACAGGCCGTCAAGCATGGCGGCGGTGCCGAACACCGTGCCGGACTGCATGCAGTCCGGTGAGTTCGTGCCGATCACATGATGCGGCGCCTCAATACTAATGTGCGGAAGCTGCGAAGTGCGGGTTGCAAGCGCATCCAGTGAAATGCCAACGCCCGCAGAAATCGTGCAGCCAAGATAGGTGCCTTGCTCATCAAGGACGCTGATTTTTGTTGCCGTGCCCAAATCCATCACAAGGCAAGGCAGCTCGTAAGTGTGGATGGCGGCCACCGCACCCACCACCAGATCCGCGCCAAGGATACCGGGCGTATCCGTGCGGATATTGAGCCCGGTTTTCAGGCCCGGCCCAACGAGAAGCGGCACATGGCCCGTGACCATCTGCGTGGCCTTGCGCACGGCGGCAGTCAGCTCCGGCACAACGGAGCTAATGATCGCGCCTTCAAAATCTTTCGGCACCACATCATAAAGCGCAAAAATGGATTTCAGCTCCACCGCGTATTGATCGCCCGTGCGGGAACGGTCTGTCGCAAGGCGGGCAACGAATAGGAGATCATTCTCCCGATATACCCCCATCGTGATATTGCTGTTGCCGATGTCGACTGTTAAAATCATCTGATTCTCATCCTCTCCATTGGGGCCATTTGGGCGGGGAAGCCGCCTGCCGCCCCATCCAGAAAACCTTCTCCATTTCAATCCACGCTCCCCGTATGGGGAGCGACTTTGATTTCGCCCCGAACAACATCCGCCCGGATCTGCCTTTTTATTTAGTATACACGATTTCCGACCGGAAAGCAAACGGCATCCGTTCCGAAAAAAGCGCTCTGCCCGCTGCCTTTTTCGACAGAACGTGGCAGCCCGGCCCCGCAGTGCGCCGTCATAGCGGATGAGAGGCAAAGTGGGGCCGCTGCCGCGCCGTTACCGCCAGGCGCGGAACAGTTCCGCAATCACCTGCTCGATCGGCGCTTTTTGGATTTCCAAATCCCGGATGCCGTGTAGCGTTGAAAGCTGTGCAAGCAATTCATGCACCTGTATAGAGGATAAATCCAATTCATATTCGCAAACGCCCTTTTCCTCTGATAGAAGGTGCCCAATAGGCAGGTCGGGCGGGCAGACGCTATCCACCGTTAGCCGGAGTCGGGAAGGGCGGCCCGTCAAGGCGCGCAGGCCATCAAAGTCTCCGTCATATGCAATCTTGCCCGCAGAAATCATCAGAATGCGCTCTGCCATCTCCTCCAGATCGTCCATATCATGGCTGGTCACAATGATCGTCACTCCGTTTTCCCGATTGACCGTTTTTAAAAATGCAATCATCTGCCGCTTGGCAACGACGTCCAGCCCCAGCGTTGGCTCATCCAGTAGGATTACCTCCGGGGCGTGCAGGAGCATCATGGCGATATCCGCCCGCATCCGTTGGCCGAGCGATAGTTCCCGCGCAAAGGTCTTTAAAAGATCCTTCAAATCCAAAAGCTCAATTGCCATCTCCAAATTCCGCCGATAGACATTCTCCGGAATCTGCCACACGGCCTTTTTCCACGCGAAGCTCTGCATAACAGGGTGATCCCACCATAGCTCCGTCCGGTTGCCGAACAGCACGCCGAGCCTCTTCATGAGCGAAATCCGGTTTTTTTCAGGCGACAGGCCGAGCACGGAGACTTTCCCATCCGTTGGCAAAAGCATGCCACAGAGTAACTTCATCGTTGTGCTCTTGCCCGCCCCGTTCGGCCCGGCATAGGCGACGAACTCGCCGCGCCGGATTTGGAAGGTCACATTATCAAGCGCATACACGCGCTTTTTCTCAGGCCTTGCGAGCCTTTTCAGCACGCCGTTCCCGGCATTCTCCCGCTGGGATTGGGTAAACACCTTCACAACAGACCGCACGTCAACGGCGATGTCCGATGGCGAGGTAGCGGTTGATCCCTTTTTTAACATAGTAATGCAATCCTTTCCTGAAAAAGTAAGCCGCGCATGCGGCGAGCGCCACCGCAATGATTGCGGGGTAATAGCCCGGCAGGTCGAACGGCGGTTTCCCAAGCAGTGCAAGCGATGGAAACCAGCCCAGCAGCCCCGCGGGAAACACCGTCAGCAGAGGCGCTTTCAACGCAAGCGGCATGCCGGAGAGTGGGAATTGCGCCAGGCTGCATTGCGCATCGATTACATAAGTTGAAATTTCCTCCGCTTGGGCAGGCGCGTAAAAGGCCACGCTAGAGGCAAGGTAAGAGGAGGCAACCAGGATCGCAACCGTAGCGGCCAAATGCCCGGCAAGCGCCAGCGCCCACCACCACGGCGGCCGGATGCCGAGCTTTGCAACGGCAATGCAGAGAAGCGCCGCGCCGGAAACCAGGTTGCTGCTCCCTGAAAACGGGATGAAGCCCTCTGTCATTAGCTGCACCGGCAAGGGGAGCGGTTGCATCAGCATGTGGTCCACTTGGCCGCGCCCGATCCGGCGGCTGATATGCCCAACGTTATTGCTGGAGAAAAACACCTGATAAATCCCCGTCATCAGGGAGGTGTATCCGAGCATAAATAGAATTTCATACCGGCTCATTCCGCCGATCCCTCCAAATTTCCATGCCAGCAGAAATATGCCCGCGATCGAGGAGAGATTGGATATCACGTCCGACAGGATTGCAAGGGACGCAAACACTCGGTCCCGCAGTAGCCAGGCAAAATCCATTTTGGCATACAGCACATACAGCGATAAAAATTGTTTGAGGGATATTTTCTGCCTATCCACCAAAGCTCACCAGCCTCTCTCGTGATCTGCAAAACCATAAAATAGCCGCGGGCCAGAGCGTCAGGTTCCAGAACACCTGTGCCAACAGAATGCGCTCAGGCCGTGCCGTGCCGACAAACAATGCCAGCGGCGCACCGCCGAGGCTGCCGAAGGGCTGTAGTTCAAACACACGCGCTAACCCAAACGGCAGCAACCGAAAGGGCAGCACAGTGCCGGAGAAAAGCGCCACGATCGCTGTGCGAATCACATGGGCAAGCCAGGAGATGCCGCGCAGCTCAATCGCCACACAGGCAAACAGAAAGTCAATCGCAAACCCGAGTGAGATACAGAGCAGCAGGCTGGGGAAAAACCAAGGGCTTGCCGGCAAAACCGAAATCCCCAAAAACGGCGCGGCGCACAGCAGCGGAAGGGAGAAGAAAAGCAGCATCGGGATCCATCCGCCTACCGTTTCCGCCACGATCCCGCCAAAAATAGGGGTCGGGCGGAGATAGAGCCTGTGTAGCTCCCCTTCATAGCACCAGCTCGATGCAAAGGTTTGCACCACCAATAAATCGGCCAATATCGCATTGAGATAGGTATAGGAAAGCATCTGCTTCAGCGTCATGCCGGTTTCTACGCCGCTCCTTGATAAAACGGACCAAAGGAATAGCAGCGGGATCAAATGCACGAGCCGGACGGCTATATTCGGGAGCAGATAGAAAATGCCGCCGTTCGTCTGGGCGCGCATCGCCATACGCATCGTTTGGCTATATTTTAAAATCATATGAAAATCATTCCTTCCCTGGGGCTGTTGCAACATGTAAGATTTTTCAACAGACCCCCCAAAACCATGCTTTTTCTCAGCTTAGTGAACATTTTTTATTCAATATGCAACGCATCCTTAGAACAATCGAATTTGGGCATAAAAATACCCTGTGCAGATCGTTTTGACTGCACAGGGTACCATTCATTCCGTTTGGGCCTGGTTATGCGGCCCAGACGAAATATGGTGAAAGGCATTCAAAACAATCCGGCTTTTCTGCAAAAAGGGCAGACTTCTCCCCTGCTGCGGCAAAAGCTGCCGTCAGCATATGGTTCAATTTTGCCAAAAGGGCAGACTGCCCCCTGGGCGCGGCTGTTTTGAATGTGTAGCTGCGGACGATATCGCTGCCCGGAAACAGCTCCTTGCAGCATATATCGTTTCGCACGGCCAAATTCCAAGCTGTCTCTTTCGCCGGACGCATCAACCTTTCACCACCTTTCCACTTGTATTTACTATTCATTATAATAGAATCCGTTTCATAAAGCAATCTGAATTTTATCAGGTTTTCACCTTTTTTTCCGTATACGCAGCGCTGAGCAAATTGTTACAACAGCAAACAGAAGCATCACATAGGGCAGTTCGAGAAAAACCGTTGCAGCGGCGCACAGAAAAAACAGGATAATTTGGATGGGCTTTTTGCCGCCGAACACGGTTTTGAGCGCCTGGAAATCGAGCTTTTCCCACATCGTCACAATTAAGATCACCGCCAGGACGGACAGCGGAATTCGCTCAAACACACCGCCCAGCAGTAAAACGGCGGCTAACATCAAAAAGCTGGAAAAAAGTGGAGCAACGCGCGTGGCTTGTTCCTTCTGCTCCTGCGCCGCCCCCATCGGCATTCCGCCGAAGAGCGGCAGGAGCATATTCCCCACACCCAGCGCAATCGCTTTGACGGATAACTTGCGTTCCTGTGACCATGCACTGCCGCTACAAACCAGAATCGAAAGCGCAATCGCAGCGGTGGAAAGAACCACGCCCCCTACCGGCGCGACTGTAAACCCATTGAACAGCAGCCCCCCGGAGGAGGACAGCTTGTGGGAAAAGGCTCCCACCTCCAGAACCGGTGACTGCCCCGCGGACGGAACAAGGCAAAGGTGCAACCCCAGCGCGATGACAAGGCTTACAAATTGAGCCGGTATTTTCCGGTGAAGCTTTTTAAATTTACGCGGATAGGTAATCATCAGCACCAGCACGATTGTGCCATAGAGCACTGTCCTCCAATTTGCATGAAAACCAAAGCTGCGGTAGGAGAGCAGCATATCCACTGCGCTGACGCCGGTTGCATTGATGCCGAAATAATTGTTTGTCTGCAAAATCGTCATGACCAACGCCGTGCCAATGGTAAATCCGCCCGCGACCGGCGCGGGGATAAATCGCAGCAGCCTGTCCGCACGCAGCAGCAGCGCGGCAAACACCAGCACACCCGCAAAAAATGAGGCAGTCAGCGCTGCCGGCAGCCCATAACGCCCTGCGCAGGCGGAAAACACCAAAAACACAATGCAGACCGGCCCAGCAAAATAGGGCACGCGGCCTGGGACGAGCGCGGTCACGAGACTCGCCCCCACCGCTGCAATCAGCCCCGCGGGCATGCCAATCCCCGCCAGTGCGCCGAATGCCAGCGCAAAGGGCAACATAGACATCGCCGCTATCCCGCCGGAAGAAAGGTCTTGCCCCACTTGTTTTCTATCGTAAGGAGCTTGCGTCAATCTCTGTTTCATTGTTCCTCTCACAATCCTGAAGATTTTACATTCATATATGTAGCCTGCCTTCGATTATACCGGACCGCATCGAAGGATGCAAGAAAAACGTTTTGCATCTTGGAATTCTGTGCTATAATAGGTTCCCGAAAACGCCGGTTCCCGCTCGGCGCGGCCTTGTGTTTCCATTTATTTTTTCATATCGGAGTGCAAATTGTAACAATGAGTAAGATGAAAAAAAGAACCAAACGTATTTTAAAGGCGATCTTCATTCCGATTGCCTGTATCACCATCTTTTTCCTGCTGAACTTTCTGCTAAACGCTGCCGCGGAACCGCGCGACCATGTATCGCCCGATTATGCCAAAACAGATCTTAACTCGCTTTTAGCGAAGGATTCTCTATCCGATTCGGATTATGAGCTCCTTTATCGGCAAACCGGCCTTGGCAGGCCTGCCGTGCAAGATCTGCTCCTGCTGCCGGATGGCAGAGAAAAAATCCAACAATTCCAGGCAGATTTTTTCCGTGCGCCACGGATTGAATGCAAACAAAACTCCCTCACCGCCTTTCAGGAAAGCCTGACGGATGAGGCCGGCGGTCGGATTTATGGCTTTCAGCTTGCGCCTATAAAAGATGGGGATATCCTTCTCACCCGCTCCATGCACTCCTTCGGTTGGAGGCACGGCCATGCCGCCCTTGTTACAAGCGCCGCCGCAGGGCAAACGCTGGAGGCAATCTCACTCGGCGTGGATTCCACCTATCAAAGCACCAATGGGTGGCGCGATTGGCCCACCTTTATGCTGCTGCGCCCCAAGCCGGAATATCGGGAGAAGGCGGCTCAGGCCGTCGCGTTTGCAAACGAACATCTCGCAGGCATCCCCTATAACCTGGTGGCGGGCATTTTTACCTCCAAATTCCAAGAGGCTCCCGGCGGCACACAGTGCGCACATCTTGTTTGGGAAGCCTATCAATCCGCCGGGCTCGACCTTGATTCTGACAGCGGGAAGATTGTCACGGTTAAGGATCTGGCCAACAGCGAATATCTCGATGTGGTACAGGTGTACGGAGTGGACCCTGAGGAGATATGGCCGTAAATGCAGTCGGCCTGATCGCCTTACGATACAGGCATCCCCGCAGGGTCAGCCGATCCTGCGGGGATGCCTGTTTATCATTCTACGATCAATTGTCACTTTGTATCGTGCTTCGATTCCTGCTCTGTGCCATCATCCTCTTTGTAATAAGATGCAAGCTTGGAGCCGGAAAACAAAGAAACCAGAAGAAAAAGCAACCCGATGATACCGATGACCATACCGACGACTGCAATGGTTTCCTCGCTGGTCATCATAATTGCGCCGCTCAGAGTCAGTACAGCGCCGATGACCAATTTTCTTATTTCCTTTAACAATTCAAGTCACCTTCTCCTTTGTATGGAGACAATCAATATCCAGCCAAAACCGCTGAAACAGATTTGAATATCAGCCAACTTTCTAAATTGGCTTTTTGCTGTGGTCCTCCTATTTAGAATCATTCCCGGGAGCTTCTTGCCCCTGTGGTTCCTTGTATGTTTTTCCCTGTTTTATACGAAACGAAAATTGACACGCTAAAAATCTTCTTATATTTTATTTTTTTTGCAAATCTTGATGGTCATTGCGATCATCAACTTCAGTATTATCTCTTTTATTCAGGGAAAGCGATATAATGACAAACAAAATTCCCAAAGCGCCTAAAAACAACGATAAAATATCAAAGCCAGAACCGTTTACGGTAATACTAGCACAAATCATAATTGCGCTACTTAGAACGAAAGTGCATCCCGCGATTAAAAGCTTTATTTCTGTATACAAATTGTTATCTCCTTTCTTCCACTTGTGATTTAGTAAAATTTATTAAGATGCAGGAATTTCAACTCTCTTGGAGCCCGCAGTGCGGGACCACCGCATGCTCTCTTTACTATAAGTTACATTCAAATTAAAATTCTTGATATCTGCTCCAGAAACAGAGACACTGCTGAATACAATCCATTTATAATTATGCTCAAAATCTGCTCTTACATAATTAACCCTGCTAGAGCCTCTTGTTTGCAGCCAGCCGATCAAAAGCAAATCTGAAAGGCCATATGTATTCCCCAAAATTGCATTCCCCGTCGTTTGATCTCTTACATTAAAAATACAGCCATTCCAAAAATCAGTCCGCGCGGACACATGTGTTCCAGAAACGATATGATATTGATTCGCCTCACCCATTTCCGTCATAGTGGAATCCGACATCGTATAATTATTAAAATATGCTGTGACAGATATTTTATTCCAGCTCCATCCATTCTCATCCTTCATCTCCATGGAAACCAGATCATAATCTCCCCACATATCATTTAAAAAGGTCGTAGCATAAAAAGCGGCAATATAACAGAATTCCTTTGTATTTGAAAAATAAGCAACGTTGGAATCCGTCTGCATCTGGCCGGCATCTGACGAAAACAATGCAGGCGAGTCGTCCTTTATCCAAACAGCGCCGTAAGACTCCAACATCTCTTTCATTTCATCTTCATAGTTTGTCTGCACGATTTGCATTTTCTGATCCAGCGATCGCATATCCTGCTGCATTCCATCAGAGAATACGCTCCGCGCTTTCACATTGCCGCCCATTTCAGCACGGATAGATGCCGCCTCAGAGGAGTATCGGCAATAAATTCCCTTAATCTTCTGTTCGATCTCTCGATGAAATGTATCATATGTATCAGAACCTATCCCTATTTCCGGTTCTTGAATGGCCCACACGCCGCTTGAACACAGAATGCTTCCCAGCAAAAAAACACTAACCAGAACACGAATCCACTTCTTCATTTTTTAATTCTCCCTTTTATTGTAAAATCATTCTACAAACCTTCAATATTGACATGAATAGATTCCCCCTTCTTTACAATCTATAGTATTATATTACAACTTTTCCCTGATTCGTTAAACAGTTATAATCTACAAGAAATTGATATTATTTTTATGCACATTTTATGATCAATTATAAATAACCGGAAGGCGGCAGATGCACAACGCACCTGCCGCCTGCCGTTTGTGTGTGAACTTCATCAAAAGGAGATAAAGGAAATGTTGTTGTAAAAATCTTCGCTTTGCTTATTTCGCCAGCGGCAGCACATACCAATAAACCGCCACGAAATGCAGCGTGCTGCCCGCCAGCACAAAGATATGGAACAGCGCATGGAAATACTTGACCTTCTTGCCAAAGCCATAGATAATCGCACCGACCGTATACACCGCGCCGCCCAGAATCACCAGCACAACACCCGTTGTGCTCAGCGCATGAAACAGGGGCTTTACCACGAACAACAGCGTCCAGCCGATGGCGATATAGAGCACCATTTCCATGACCTTAAATTTTTCGAAGTCGATCAGCGTGAGGATAATCCCCAGCAGCGCGCAGCCCCAGGTGACGCCAAACATCACCCATCCCGCCACATTGCTCTCGGAGCGCAGCGCGATCAGCACGCAGGGCGTGATTGTGCCCGCGATCAGCAAATAGATCACCGCATGGTCAACGATGCGCATAAACCGTTTTGCATTCCCTGCCGGCAAGCCGTGGTAGAGTGCCGAGCAGAAATATAGGAGAATCATCGACACACCGTAAATTACGGAACTGACCACGCCCATCGCCGAGTCTAGCTTTGCTGAACGCACCGTGCACAAAATGAGCACGATAACGCCAAACACCGCACCCACTGCATGGGTAACAGAATTGATGATATCCTCCGCCTTGCCGTATTGAATCAGCGGCACTTTATCCAGTGACATAATCATCCTCCCTCTCTTTTCAATCGGCCTATCAGTTCTTCTCTCTTTTGCGATACCCATCATAGCACTCTACACATCTCATGTCAATAGTTTCCGCAAATTAAAGTTTTAAATTCTTTTATTGATTTCGTCATATAATCTTGATACGGTTTTTAATACTATATAATCACTCCGGTGAGATCAAAAGGCGGAATATACTCCTCTTTTGCCGAGGATAATTCCTGCAAATATCCGCCGGTCAAGCCCAGCTCCAGCATTTGATCCACCACTTTTTCATATTCCCTGCGCGTGAGCCGCCGCTGAAGCTCTGGGAAGTTTTCCAGCTCCCCGCACGGCGTATACTGGCACATCAGGCTGACGAGCGTCCCCTCCGGCAGGTTTTCATGAATCCATGTAAGCGCCTTGATGGACTGCGCCGTATTGCGCGGCAGGATCAAATGCCGGACGATCAGCCCTTTTTTCATCACTCCATTTTTATCAAAGGCCGCTTTCCCTACCTGCCTGCTCATTTCTAAGATCGCCTTCGAAGCATAGTCAAAATAATCTGCCGCACCGGAATAACGCAGCGAAACTGCACTGTCCACATATTTCAGATCTGGCAAATAAATATCAACGAGCCCCTCCAGGGCCTTGAGCATTTCTACCCGCTCATATCCCCCTGAATTATAGATAACCGGCACAGGCGAACAGTATTTTTTCAGAGCCTTTGCAAGCATCGGCGCATAGTGGGTTGGATTAACTAGATTCAGGTTATGCGCGCCCTGCTCAATCAGCCGGTCAAACATCCGCAGCAAGTTCTCCTCCGTCACCAGCGCTCCATAGCGGCCGAGGCTGATCTGCTGGTTTTGGCAATAAACACAGCGCAGCGAGCAGCCGGAGAAAAACACGGTTCCAGAACCGTGTTGCCCACTAATGCAAGGCTCCTCCCACTGATGCAGAGCCGCCCGCGCAACCACAAACCCGGCCGGCATCCCGCAAAATCCTCCAGAGGGCTGCGCCGGTTTCCGTAAGGCGCCGCAGCGGCGCGGGCAAGCAGCGCAGGAAAAAGCATCCATTATATGATCCTCCTTTCATAATGGGGCTTTTGAAAGATCGATTCTTTGCACTGCCCCCCGTTATCAAAACACAACGATTATGATAAAACGGAGTGGGAAAAAAGGCAAGCATTTGCGCCGGAAATTCAACTTTCCCGCTTAACAAAACAGATGGTATCAGGTATAATAGGCACGGAGCATTCATTTCTTTACCGATATCAAAGGACAGGAGAGATTTTTTATGACAAAGATCCTCGCGCACCGCGGCGCAAACAAGCACGCGCCGCAGAATACGATCCCCGCATTCCTCAAGGCAATCGAGCTCGGAGCGGATGGCGTGGAAAACGACGTCCATCTAACAAAGGATGGAGAACTGGTCATCTGCCACAACTACACCATCGATGAAACCTCCGATGGCAAGGGCAACATCTCCGACTACACGCTGGAAGAGCTCAAAAAATTTGATTTTGGCTCCTATTTTTCCCCTGATTTTGCAGGAACGAAAATCCCCACTTTGCATGAATTTTTGGAGATTGCGGATCCGTTTTCCATCATCAACGTGGAGATCAAAAGCCCAAAATCCGGAGAAAAAGATATCGTCCGCAAAACGATTGCGTGCGTCAAGGCGCATCATCTTTTTGATCGTTTAATCATTTCAAGCTTTGATCCGCGCCTGCTGGTGGAAGCGAAGGAAATTGACCCAAACACTCGCACTGGCTTCTTATATTCCCCTGATTCCCCCGTGATCGAGCAGGTTTATGACGATCCAATCGCTTATGCAAAACAAATCCATGCCGACGCCCTGCATCCCCTGATCGCCTATGTAGACGAGGATTATTTAGATGATTGTCATAAATCTGGAATCATTGTAAACCCATGGACAGTCAATCTGGAGGAAGCCATGCGTCTATGCAGCGAGTGGGGATCAGATGGTATTATCACCGACACGCCGGATGTGGCAGTGAGCGTTATTCGATAAAGGTTATTGTTACCCGTCTTTTTATGATTCGGAACCAAACGCCTGGGAAGAGGTTTTCCAGGCGTTTTATTTTTATGCTTGCCATGCAGTATAAAAAGCCGTATAATAAAGCTGTAAATAACGTTTGACGTGCAATATAGATGGAGGTTTTTAGAATGTCCGATCTAAAAGATGAAACACTGCGCCGTGCTCAGGAGTTGGCGGATTTCAAGCTGCTCTCTTCCGGAGATATCCCCAAAATAGATCTCTATATGGAGCAGGTGACTTCCTTGCTGGAGCAGGAAATGGGGCCGAGCCTGCGCCGCAAGGATGAGAGCGTTTTCACTAACACGATGATTAACAACTATAGCAAGGAGGGTGTGCTCCCCCGCCCAGAAAACAAACGCTACAACCGCCGCCATATCATTACGCTGATTTATATCTTTTTGCTCAAGCAGAATCTGCCGATGCCGGAAATCAAACGTTTCACCTCCCATATTGAAAATACCGAGCAGCTCGACAACATGTACGGCATATTTTATGACCTTGTTGGCGGCTATGAAAAGGCCTACCGGAAGGATATCGAAGAGAAACTTTCCAGAATCGAGCACCAGTGCAAGGACCAGGGTGTGACAGATGAGAGCAGCATCGCGCTAACGCTGATTGCTCTGCTCTCCTTTGAGGCCGCTTTAAACACAATGCTCAGCAGCCAGCTGCTTGATTATTGTAAGGAGAAAAAAGAGGAACGTCTCCAGCAGGAAGAGGAAGCGATCAAAGCCCATAAACAGGAGGAAAGCAACCCGGAAGAGCAGGGAGAATAGGGGGCGCTTCCCCTTGTGTGAGTCAGGGTGGCCAGAATTCCATATCACCAAATGCGCAGGCCGCATCCATAGCCTGTGTATTTTGTTTTTTAATAATAGAATAAAAAACAAAGGCTCTGCTTTTGCCAAACAGAGCCTTTGTTTTTTCATTCATGCACTTTTCGAGCCTGTCCACGCCTAAAAACAGGCGCCCATCCTAGACAGGGCTGAAAGAAAACGGTCGGTTTTCTCCGAAAGATTACTCCGCGAAACCAGATTCCACAAGCTTGATCAGCCCTTCCACCGCCTGCTCCTCATCGGGGCCGCCGGCAATGATCCGGATATTCGTTCCGCCCATAATGCCGAGGGAAAGAACGCCAAGCAAGCTCTTTGCATTCACGCGGCGCTCCTCTTTTTCCACCCAAATGGAGGATTTGTACTCATTTGCCTTCTGGATAAAAAAGGTTGCCGGACGAGCGTGCAGGCCGACCTGATTCTGAACCGTTACGTCTTTCACATACATAATGATATATCTCCCACACAATCAAATTTCATGTCTGCTTCGCTACATATTATATCACAAAACTTGTCTCCGTCAACGACTTATGGCGAGTTATAGACCATTTTGCGAAAATTCAGCTTGTATCCCAAGCGAAACCGTTTTCAAGGTCTGATGTTTGTGTAAATTGCATATTGCGTTTTTTGTGCAATATATAGAAAAATGCCATGGATTTGTAGTCAAACGTTCTAAAGGAAGGCCATTATACTTCCCTTATCACATTAAAGTAAGCCGATGAAGCGTCTCTTCACGCAGATGGGGGCAATTCTCATCATATGCCCGTTTTTCACGCTTGCTGCCAAATGCGTATAAAAAATAACCAACCCTTACTGCCTTTGCCACGACTAGAGGGGGAAGCAAACCAACCAATCACATGGAAAAAAGCACAGCGCAGTGTTTTTTCTTCTTCTGCGGCCTTATAGCCTCCGATCCTTCTCCAGCGCTGCGTCCACCGATTTTCGTACCCCTGCTTCAAACCCGGCGTCCTGCAATGCAGCAATCCCCTCAATCGTTGTGCCGCCCGGGGAACAAACTTGATCAATCAGCGCCCACGGATGCTCTCCGCCCTCCAAAATCAGCTTTGCACTGCCTAGAACCGTCTGCGCCGCAATTTCCAAAGCCACTTGTTTCTGCATCCCATTCTTTACCGCCGCACGGGCCAGTGAATCGATGAAGAGATAGGCAAACGCGGGCGCACTGCCTGCAATTACGCCAAACAGAGGAAAAAATGCCTCATCAAGCTCTTTGACCTGCCCAATGGCATAAAACAAACGCGCCACAAGCTTTTTTTGCTCCTGTGTTACCTGCTGATTCGCACAGAATGCGCTCATTGCCGCCCCTACCTTCGCGTTAATATTGGGCATCACCCGCACAAGCGCGGGTGAAAAGCCAAGTACTTCTTCAATAAAACCAAGCGTTTTTCCAGCCGCGATGGAAATCACCAGCGGATTTTTTTCTTGCAAGTAGGGGGCAATGCTCGGCAACAAGGAAGGGAACACCCCGGGCTTCACAGCCAGCACCACTGTGTCGGCATGCTCAATGAGCGCTTCGGCAGTATCCGCTGCTGCCACGCCAAGCCGTTTCGCACAGTCTTTGGAGCGCTCCGGTGTAATATCCGTCACGAAAACCTCCTCCGGACGGTAAAGGGAAGCAGCGAGCAGGCCTTTGATGATTGCGCCAGCCATATTGCCGCCGCCAATGAATCCAATTGTCATAGAACAGCCTTCCTTCCAAGCAGATGATACAAAAAATCATATCATATTTTTATTCTATTTACAATGCCATCTTATTTCTAATATATCATATTAAATTTTTGTGAATATCTCGTTTAAAAGATTGACGATTCGTCAGTTTAGTGTTATCGTTGCCTCTTGAAAAGATAAATGACGATTCGTCATTCCTGATTGTTGGAAAAAGAATGCCTTTGCTGCAACACCACACTTTTTTGAGCAAAGGCAACCACGAAAACGCCACCTACAGCCCTATTGGAAGCGCTGGAGCTACCGCACATATGATGATTATTGTGTGAAAGGAGGATTGGACTGCGTTGTTTATCATTTATTATATACGGTTTTAAAGCTGTTTTATCTAGAAATAATGAACACGATTCAAATGAAGCGCTATTAGAACGGCGGCCCTTGGAAGGAGGAAAAAATGTGGAAACCCAGGGAACATCAAAACCGGCATTGGAGAATAAAAAAAGCGCAAAGCGTATTCGAATGATTGAGGAAGCCTATAATCTCTTTGTTAGCAAAGGCGTGCACGCTACCGCAATTGACGAAGTGGTTAAAAAGGCAGGCGTGGCAAAGGGCACCTTCTACCTCTATTTCCATGATAAATATGATCTGCTTGACCAGATCGTTCTGTATAAAAGCACCGTGCTCGTCCGTGCGGCCCTGCGGGAGCTTGGAGAAAAATATCAAACTGAGCAGCCTGAGTTGGAAGAGGGCATTCTTTTTTTCGCCTCCCGGCTCATCGATTCTCTTGAGAAAAACCATGATCTGGTGCTGCTGATCCACAAAAAGTTATCCGCCAGCCTTTCCGTTATGGAATATTTGAGGGATGGCGAGCTTGGCCCGATAGTAGACTCTGTGATAGAGCGCCTGATGCAGCGGGGCAAGTCACGCGAACAGGCAGAGCAGACGCTTTACATCATCATCGAAATGACCGGCTCCGTTTGCAGCGACGCTATTTTGTACCAAAAGCCCTACAAGCTTTCTGAAATAAAGCCGGCGCTCTATGACGCCATACGCAGAATGATTCGTTAACTTGATTTTGTATAGAAAACGAGGTGTTGCCGCATGATCGACCGGTTTTCGCGGTGGCTGACCCATCACACAAAGCTGATTCTTGTGATTGCCTTCCTATTGCTGATCCCCAGTGCAATCGGCTATTTGAACACATATGTCAATTATGATATTCTCTCTTATCTGCCGGATGACCTTGATTCGGTAAAAGGCCAGCAGGTGCTGGACGAAACCTTTCACAATTCCGCAAGCACCGTCCTGATCGTGGAGAATATGCCCGCCAAGGACGTTGCCGCCCTAAAGGAAAAAGTGTCGAAGGTGGAAGGAGTGCATCAGGTCACCTGGATCGATGATATTCTCGACATCGGCGTGCCGGAGGATATCCTTCCGGATGAAATTAAAAACGTTTTTTACAGCCAAAAAACAAACGCCACCATGATGCTCGTCCAATACGACCACTCCAGTGCATCGGAGGAGACGATGAAGGCCATCGGTGAAATCCGAAGCCTGATGAACAAGCAGTGCTTTTTAAGCGGCCTTTCCACGATATCACTGGATACGAAAGAATTGGCCGATAGCGAAGCGCCCATCTACATTGCCATCGCCATCGCGCTTGCCATGGTTGCCATGACGCTCTCGCTAAAATCCTGGATTCTCCCGTGGGTATTGTTATTGGGGCTGAGCCTGGCGGTTGTCTATAACTTTGGCACGAATATTTTCTTCGGCCAGATTTCCTATATCACACAGTGCATCGCCGCCATTCTTCAATTGGGTGTTACGATGGACTACTCGGTTTTCCTCGTGGATCGGTATGAAGAGGAGCGTGAAAAAGGCGGCGACCACCGGGACGCCATGGCGCGCGCCGTATCAAATACCTTCCTCTCCCTGTCAGGCAGCTCGCTTACCACGATCTTCGGCTTCCTGGCGCTGTGCTTCATGCGGCTGACCCTCGGCCGTGATATCGGCCTCGTCATGGCAAAGGGAGTCGTGCTCGGCGTTATCACGGTTGTCATCGTCCTGCCTGCTTTGATTCTTGCATTTGATAAACCAATTCACCGATTCACGCACAGGAGCCTGATCCCAAGCTTTAATAGAATGAACAGTTTCATTCTCAAGCACCGCCGTGTGCTAATCGCAGTTGGGCTTCTCATTGCAATTCCTGCCTGCATCGGCCAAAATAATGTAACAAAATATTATAACATCGACCGCGGGCTGCCGCAGGATCTTCCCTCCATCGTATCACTCAACAAGATGAAGGATGCGTTCAATATGGCAACGACGCACTTTGTGATTGTTGACGATACCCTTCCCGCCAGCAAGCTAACCGAAATGTCGGCAAAGCTGGAGCAAGTGGATGGAATCGAAACGGTTCTTTCCTATAATAAATTCCTGGGCCCCGCGATCGAAGATTCCTTTGTTCCGGAGGAAATCAAGGAGATTTGCAAAAAAGACGGCAAGCAGCTGCTCATGATCAACTCAAGCTTCAGCGCCGCCACCGAGGAAGAAAACGAACAGATTGATGAGATGACGGCAATCGTTAAATCCTATGACAGCGGCGGTATGATTACGGGCGAAGGCCCGCTGACAAAGGATTTGACCACAATCGCGGATAAGGATTTTATCGTTACCAGCATCCTTTCCACGCTGGCGATCTTTATCATCGTTGCGATCTGTTTTAAATCGCTCACGATCCCCATCGTCGTCGTAGGCAGCATTGAGCTCGCTATTTTCATCAACGAGGCGATTCCCTTTTTTACCGGCACCGTCATCCCCTTCATTGCACCTACCGTGATCAGCTGTGTGCAGCTGGGTGCAACGGTGGACTATGCCATCCTGTTGACCACTCGCTTCCGGGAGGAACTGCAACGCGGGCACGACCGCATGAATGCCATGCGCATTGCAGCCAATGCCGCCGACCGCTCCATTATGTCGAGCGCGCTGGTTTTCTTCTGCGCCACCTTCGGTGTGTATCTGACCTGCAACATCGAAATGATCAAGAGCATTTGCTCTATGCTCGCTCGCGGCTCGGTGATCAGTGCAATTGTCATTTTCTTCTTCCTGACGCCTTTGCTGCTTGTTTGCGAAAGGATCATCTCCAAAACCAGCCTCAGCTGGAGTGGCACAAAGCCAAATGGCCGCAGCAAAAAAGCAAACGGCCGGCCCTCGCCAGTCGATTCTTCTGGCGGCAATCAATCCGAATCAAAAAAAACGAAGTGATTTTGCATATGGCTGCAAGCCATGAAAGGAGTGGCGATTCCCATGAAAACAAAGCATCTGATACAAAAATTAACCTGTGCCGTGCTCGTGCCCTCCATCCTCCTGATGAGCGCATGCAGCGCGCAGGGGCAGCCGGAGGAAAGCACAAACGACACGACGCAGCCCCCTGCCATAGAGCGGCAAGGTCTACAAACGTATGCCCCCTATACTGGAAAAACCCGCAAATCTGAAACGGTCTATGTTACAATGGATGCAAAAGGTAACGTTTCTAAAAAAATTGTGACAGATTGGCTCCATACGGAGCAGGCAGGCGTGCAGGTGGCCGACCAGAGCGATCTAGACGGAATTCAAAATATCAAAAGCGATGTAAAACCTGTGCAAAAAGGAAATCAGATCGCTTGGAACATGGATTCCACCGATCTCTATTATAAAGGCGAATCTCAAAAGGATCTGCCCGTCGATATCTCGATCCGCTACTATCTGGACGGCGCCGAGATTGAGCCTTCGGATCTTGCGGGTAAGAGCGGCAAGGTGAAGATTGAAATCCAGATGAAAAACACCCAGCCGCATACCGTCAATATCAATGGGCGGGAGGCCGTCATCTATACACCGGTCGCCGCGTTGGGCGGCATGCTCCTTCCGGAAGAGAAGTTCCAAAATATCAAGATGGAAAATGGCGCTACCCTGGGCGACGGCAGCAAGCAGCTTGCCGTATTCATCGCCCTGCCAGGCCTTCATGACAGCCTGGATCTTGCCTCCATGCCCATAGAGGAGCTCAAAAGCCTCACTTTCCCGGAAACCTTTACTCTAACGGCAGACGTTAAGGATTTTGAGCTGGATAATATGTATTTTGCCATGACGACCGACATTCCCGCTCTTGATTTGAGCAAGGCCTCCGGCCAGCTCAGCGAAATCAAAAAGAGCCTGTATGCCCTGAACGATATGCAAAATGCGGTGGAGCAGCTCGACCCAGATCATGTGCTGCGCTCCCTGTTAACCGACGGCGACAATATGCGGGAGATGCGCTCACTCATGGAAGAGCTCACCTCTATCTATGAGAAAGAGAAAGCACTGTTTGATCTTCTTCCGCAGTATTTTACCAAAGAGAATCTTGCCCTGGTCGGCAAGCTTGCCAAGGATGCGGACGCCGCGGAGCTTACGCAGCTGCTAGGGGACACAAAGCTCCTCTCCTGCGCAAATCAGCTGCTTGACAGCAGCCTGATCAAAAATATTCAGAAGCTGCTCATCGATGTTGTTGCCCTGCAATCGATCGATTTGGATCCGCTCGATCAGATCCTTTCCGCGGCGGGGAATCTCGACAGCCTCAGCGGTGTGCTGGATTCCTCCAGCGGGTTACTGAGCAAGCTCGCCTCCTCCCAGGAGGAGCTTCAAACTCTCACCGAGCTGATGGGCAGCAGCACGGATGCCGTCAAGCTGCTCAAAGAGGTTTCTTCCCTGCTTGATTCCCTCAAAAAGCAGGGCATCACACTCACAGAGGATGATATCCGCGTGATGGTCGATGCGCTGGTGGATAAAAAGGCCATGGAGATCGCGGCGGAAAAAACAGGGGTTTCCGCGCAACGCGTGCAGGCGATCCTCGATGCCAGTGCAAACGATCTGATCGCCGCCAACGGCGCCATTGCAAAGGGGAACCGGCAAACCGTTCAGGATTACATCGAAATTGCCGCTCGAAACGACCAGACCGCGGCAAAGCTGAAAGATACGCTCCTGCCAAAGGTAGAAAAAGGCTCCGTCGGCGTGCTGCTCGCCTCCCCCACCCGCCTGATCGTCACCACGGTGCAGAAAACGATCCGCAAGGAGCTTGCCCAGAAAGATGAGATTGCCGATTCCGTCACCAAGCAGCTTTCCGCACTGCTCAAAGAAGCTGAGGCGCTGGGTACTAGAGTGGAGCAAATCGGCCCTGACCGGGTGGAAAGCCTGTTGACCTTTGCCACCGGCGTTCTGCCGGATTTGCAAACGCTGGCGGGCGAGCTTGCCAAAAACAAGGATCAGCTCGCCTCCCTCAACGATCTGCTCTCTGATACAAGCACCATGCAGTACCTGCAAAAAACCGCAAAGCAGCTCATGCAGATGAAACAGGATTTTGAGGCAAACGCAGGCCAGCTCACTCTGCTGGCACAGGTGATGCAGGCGGCCTCCAACCCACATCTAAAGGCATTCGCAAAGATGCTGCCCACGCTTGCGCAGGATTTGAAGGATGCAGCCCCAATCCTCGAATCCCTCTCGGGCGACCTCAATGATCCAGCCGTGCGCGCTTCTCTTGAAAACATGCCGAAAACAGTCGCCGCTCTGATGCGCATCCAGGCGGATCTCTCCTCCGGCAGCGAGATCATGAAGGCGCTGCAAAATGCGGCGCAGCCGGAAACGCTCAGCACGGCTTCCGGCATTGTAAAAACGCTCGATCAAATCGAGCAGCAAGGCCTGCTCTCCAAATACACCGATGCGGCCGACGCGGCCTCCTCCCTACTCGGGCGCGTGCAGGCATGGCTCAATCTCTCCAAGGAGTACGGCCTTTATACGCAGGCCGCGGATGGAATGGATACAGATGTAAAATTCATTCTGAAAACAGATGGCATCAAGGCAGAAAGCCAACAGCCGGCACAGGCACCGGCGCAGGAGGAATCCGGCGTTGTCGCCTGGTTCAAGGGGCTGTTTGATAGAAAAGGCTAAAACTCTGAATCATAGAAAAAACACGAAGAGGCTGCTGCAAACGCATGTTGCAGCAGCCTCTCATACCAGAAGCACCGTTTCTATCCGGCTGATAGAAACGGTGCTTTCTTTCACAACCGTGTTATGCCTGCTCCAGCGCCTGCCGGAGATCCGCGATGATATCGTCGACATACTCAATGCCCACGGATAGCCGGATTAGATCCGGCCCCACGCCCGCCGCATCAAGCTGCTCGTCGGTGAGCTGGCGGTGCGTCGTGCTCGCGGGGTGCAGCACACAGGTGCGCGCGTCCGCCACATGGGTGACGATGGCGGCAAGCTCCAAATGATCCATGAAGCGGGTTGCGGCTTCCCTGCCGCCCTTTACGCCGAAGGAGACCACGCCGCTCGTGCCGTGCGGCATATATTTCTGCGCGAGCGCAAAACCCTTGTTGCTCGGAAGACCCGGGTAGTTGACCCATGCGACCTTTTCGTTCTCCTCCAGGAATTCCGCCACCTTCTGCGCATTTTCACAGTGCCGCTGCACACGCAGGAAGAGCGTTTCCAGCCCGATCCCCAGCAGGAACGCATTGTGTGGGGAGGGGATGGAGCCGAGGTCGCGCATGAGCTGTGCGGTGGCCTTGGTAATATAAGCGCCTTTGCCAAAGCGCTCCGTGTAGGTCACGCCATGATAGCTCTCATCCGGCGTGGTGAGGCCGGGGAACTTATCGTTCTGCGTCCAGTCGAAATTGCCGCTGTCAATGATCGCGCCGCCGACACTGGTGGCATGACCATCCATATATTTCGTGGTGGAATGAGTGACAATATCCGCGCCAAATTCGAAGGGACGGCAGTTGATCGGGGTGGGGAAGGTGTTATCCACAATCAGCGGCACGCCGTGCGCATGTGCGGCCTTCGCAAACTTCTCAATATCCAGCACGTCGAGGGAGGGGTTGGAGAGCGTCTCCGCAAACACCGCCTTTGTGTTGGGGCGGAAGGCTGCGTTTAATTCCTCTTCGCTCACATCGGGGCGCACGAAGGTGAAATCGATGCCAAGCTTTTTCATCGTGACGGAAAAGAGGTTGAATGTGCCGCCGTAGATCGCGGTGGAGCTGACGATGTGGTCGCCCGCAGAAGCCACGTTAAAGGTGGCGTAAAAGTTTGCCGCCTGGCCGGAGGAGGTGAGCATCCCGGCCACGCCGCCCTCCAGCGCCGTGATGCGCGCCGCAACCGCGTCGTTGGTGGGGTTTTGCAGGCGGGTGTAAAAGTAGCCGTTTTCCTCCAGGTCGAAGAGCCGGCCCATCTGCTCGCTCGATTCATATTTATAGGTCGTGCTCTGCACGATCGGCAGCACGCGCGGCTCGCCGTTTTTAGGCGAATAGCCGGCCTGGACGCAGTTGGTGTTGATGTGGTAATTCTTTTCCATCACAGTTCAGTCCTTTCGGGTTATCGTTTAATTGCCGTTTTAATCCTCTGTCAGGAATTTTTGCATGATGCCGGAGCCATATTCAATGAAATTGCCCGTTGCCTTGGCAGATTCTTCATTGATAGAATCAACTCCGCTGGATTTTTCCTTGTTTTTATGATAGATCATGTATGGAACCGGGTCGCCCGCATGCGTGCGCGTAACAATCGGCGTGGGGTGGTCGGGCAGGATCATCACTTTATAGTCGTCATACTGTTCGAGCGCAGGCAGGAGGACGGAGAGCACTTGCTCGTCGATCAGCTCAATAGCGCGCACTTTATTCTCCGGTTCGTTGCGGTGGCCGCACTCATCAGGGGCTTCGATGTGGATATAGACAAAGTCCTTCCCGCTCGCTAACGCATCCACGGCGGCCTGGGCCTTGCCCTTGAAATTCGTGTCGATATAGCCCGTGGCACCCGGCACCTCCGGCGTATCCATCCCCGCGCATTTGCCGATACCCTTGAGCAAATCGACTGCGGAGATCACGCTACCCTTCACGCCGTAGGTCGCTTCAAAAGAGGGAAGCATGGGCTTGCTGCCTTGGCCCCAAAGCCAGATGCTGTTGGCAGGGCGTTTGCCCGCGGCGATGCGGGCAAGGTTGACGGGGTGATCTTTAAGTAGCGCATAGCTCTCCTCCATCATGGCGATGAGACGGACGGCGTCCGGATGCCGGGAGAGGTGCTCGCCCACCACGCGGCCGGAGATATCATGCGGCGGCGTCATGTGGCCAAGCTCCAATTTACCGCCGTGCCAGACCATGCAGTGGCGGTAGCTCACGCCAGGATGGAAAGCAAACTCCGCGTTGCCGAAATGTGCCTGTACGGTTTTGATGATCTCAGCGGCCTCTTCACTTGAAATATCGCCCGCGCAGTAATCTACCATGGTTTTCTCCGCATAGTCCGCTTCGTCTGACAAGGTGACGAGATTGCAGCGGAAGGCGACATCCGTATCGCCAAGATTTACGCCCATGCTGACGGCCTCAAGCGGAGAGCGGCCGGTATAATATTTTTTCGGGTCATAGCCCATCACACTGAGGTTTGCAACGTCGCTGCCCGGGGCCAGGCCCTCGGCAACTGTGCGCACGAGCCCCACCTCGCCGCGTTGGGCGAGGGAATCAAATCGCGGTTTTTTCGCTAGCATCATCGGCGTTTTGCCGCCAAGCGCGGGCACAGGATAATCCGCCATGCCGTCATAGAGAACAACTGCGTATTTCATGTTAGAAACCAAGTCCCTTCATTTCATTTGGAATCAAACAGGCAAAGCGCCTTATTTAAAATATGCTACGCCGGAGGCAAAGATCTTCTGATCCTTCTCGCCGGGCACGTTTTTGTAGAGGTGGTCGCCCCTGCGCTCAATGTGCGCCATCTTGCCGAACACGCGGCCATCGGGGCTTGTGACGCCCTCGATCGCACAGATAGAGCCATTGGGGTTAAAGCGGATATCCCCTGAGGGCCGGCCTTCAAGATCAACATACTGCGTGGCAACCTGACCGTTCGCAATCAGGCGACTGAGCGTTTCCTCATCCGCCACAAAGCGGCCCTCGCCGTGGGAAACAGGGGTAGCGAACACTTCGCCCGCCTCCGTGCCTGCCAGCCACGGGGATTTCACGCTCGTCACACGCGTATAAACCATACAGGAGACGTGTCGGCCAATGTTGTTGAAGGTAAGCGTCGGGTCCGTTTCCTGCGTATCGGTGATTTTGCCGTAGGGGACGAGGCCTGTTTTAATCAGCGCCTGGAAGCCGTTGCAGATGCCGAGCATCAGGCCGTCGCGGTGGTCGAGCAGCTCAGTCACCGCGTCGCGCACGCGGGGGCTGCGCAGGGTGGTGGCAATAAATTTGCCGGAGCCATCCGGCTCGTCGCCGCCGCTGAAGCCGCCGGGCAACATAACGATCTGTGCCTGCTTTATGAGCTTTGCCAGTGCCTCGGTGGATTCATCAATCGCCTGCGGCGTGAGGTTGCGCATCACGATCACCTGGGCTTCGCCGCCTGCGCGCTCAAAAGCGCGGGCCGTATCATACTCGCAGTTGGTGCCCGGGAAGACCGGGATCACCACGCGCGGTTTTGCCATTTTGATCGCGGGCGCTCTGCCGGAGCGCTCCGTATAGAGCGGGATTTCCGCCTGCATGGAGGGCTCCTCCGCCTTGGTCGGGAATACGGGCTCAAGCGTACCCGTCCAAGCGTCGATGAGCGTATCGACTGGGAGCGTCTCCCCGTCGATTGCAAACTGGCCGTCGTCCGCCGTTACGCCCAACTCCGTAAACTGGAAGCCGTCGAGCGAGACGCCGTCGGCCAGCTCCGCCACAATGGAGGCGCATTCCGGCGCAAAGAGGGTTTCGGCGGTCAGGCCGTCCGCAAAGCGGAAGCCCAGCTTGTCGCCGAACGCCATGCGGCACACGTTTGCCGCCGCGCCGCCCTCGCGCACCACGCTGGCGGCGAGGATGCGCCCATCAGACACCATCTCGGAAACGCGGTTGAGGAAGTCTGTAGCATGATCCCAATCGGGCAGGAGCGTTTCTGCATCCACTGGCAGGTGCAGCAGCACAACGCGGGAGCCGCTCTTTTTAAAGATGGAGGAAACGGTTTTGCTCGCCCTTGTCGCCGCGACGGCAAAGCACACAAGCGTGGGCGGTACGTCGAGCTCGTTGAAAGAGCCGGACATGCTGTCCTTCCCGCCGATGGCAGGCACGTTGAAGTGCAGCTGTGCGGTCAGCGCGCCGAGCAAAGCCGCCGCAGGCTTGCCCCAGCGTTCCGGCTGATCATGCAATCGCTCAAAATACTCCTGCATGGTGAGCCTGGCGGTAAAGGGCTTCGCTCCAATCACAGCGAGCTTTGCCAAAGATTCCGTCACCGCGTACGCCGCACCATGGAAGGGGCTCCAGCGGCTCAAAGCCGGAATAAAGCCATAGCTCATGGCAGTGGCGGTGTCCGTTTCCCCCTTTAGAACTGGGATGCGTGCGCACATCGCGTCCTCCGGCGTGAGCTGATATTTGCCCGCGTAGGGCATCAACACCGTGCCCGCGCCGATGGAGGAGTCGAACCGCTCCACCAGCCCCTTCTGCGAGCAGACGGGCAGGCGCGCAAGGTTCTCCCGCAGCGCCTGGGGCTTCGGCTTCCCCGCAAGCTCGGCCGGAACAGCAGAACGATAGTTCTTCTTTGGGTTTACAGCCGCAATTTTCGCCTGCGCGTGCTGGGTAACGCCGTTGGTATCAAGGAAGGCACGGCTGAGGGATACGATGGTATCGCCGCGCCATTTCATCGTTAAGTAGGGTTCGTCTTTGACGACAGCCACCGGAGTTGCCTCCAGGTTTTCTTCTGCGGCAAGGGCGGTGAATGCCTCCACATCCTGCGCAGCGAGCACGACTGCCATACGCTCCTGTGATTCGGAGATGGCGAGCTCTGTGCCGTCAAGGCCGTCATATTTCTTCGGAACGGCGTCGAGGTCGATATCAAGCCCATCCGCCAGCTCGCCGATGGCAACGCATACGCCGCCCGCGCCGAAGTCGTTGCAGCGCTTAATCATGCGCGCCGCGTCGTGGTTGCGAAACAGCCGCTGGAGCTTGCGCTCAGTGGGCGGGTTGCCCTTCTGCACTTCTGCGCCGCAGGTTTCGATAGAGGAGGTGTCATGCGCCTTGGAAGAGCCGGTGGCTCCGCCGCAGCCGTCACGGCCTGTACGGCCGCCAAGCAGAACGATCACATCCCCTGCCTGCGGGCGCTCACGGCGTACATTCTCCTTCGGGGAGGCGCCGATGACCGCGCCAATTTCCATGCGCTTAGCGGTATATCCATCGTCATATAGTTCTACAACCTGCCCGGTGGACAGACCGATCTGGTTACCATAAGAGGAATAGCCTTGCGCTGCGCCGACAGTAATCTTCTTCTGTGGCAATTTTCCAGCCAATGTATCCTCAAACGGAGTCAGCGGATTGCCGCTGCCGGTGACGCGCATGGCCTGATAGACATAGGCACGCCCGGAGAGCGGGTCACGAATCGCGCCGCCCAGGCATGTAGCCGCGCCACCAAAGGGCTCAATCTCTGTGGGATGATTATGCGTCTCGTTTTTAAACTGGACGAGCCAGGTCTCCGTTTTACCATCGATCTCCACGGGCACTTCAATTGAGCAGGCGTTGATCTCCTCGCTCTCGTCGAGATCTGGCACGAGGCCGCGCTTTTTGAGCACCTTGGTGCCAATAGTGGCCATATCCATGAGCGTCATGTCCTTTTTACGCTCCTGATAAACCTCTGTACGGGCGACAACATATTCGAGCCAGGCGGATTCAATGGCGCGTGCCAACGGACCTTTTTCAATATCCACCGTGTCCAGCTGTGTTAAAAAGGTAGTGTGGCGGCAATGGTCAGACCAATAGGTATCGATTACCTTGAGCTCTGTCACTGCCGGATCGCGCTTTTCCGTATCTCGAAAATAATCGCGGCAAAACACCAGATCGGCAACACTCATGGCAAAGCCCATCTTCGCATGATACCGCGCAATCTCTTCATGCGTCCATTGGATAAAGCCGGCTACCCGCTCAATATCGGCAGGCTTGTCCGCATGAAGCTGCAAGCTCTCCGGCAGTTCCATGGCGGCCTCTCGGGATTCCACAGGGTTAATCAGGTAATTTTTCACCGCTTCAAACTGCTTGTCCGTCAAATCCCCCTTGAGCGCAATCACGCGCGCGGAGAGAACGCTTGGCCGCTCCCCCTGGGTAAGCAGGGCGATGCACTGCGCCGCGGAATCCGCGCGCTGGTCGTATTGGCCGGGGAGATATTCCGTCGCGAAAACTCGCCAGCCGGGCTCTACAGAGAGCGCGGCGGACACGGTATCCACATTCGGCTCGGAGAGAATGGTGCGGGAAGCACGATCAAAATCAGCCTCGTCGACCCCTTCCAGATCATAGCGATTGACGACGCGGACCGCCTCAAGCGCGGCAATCCCCAGATTCTCGCGCAGGTCGGCCAGCATATGGCGAGCCTCCACATCGAATCCGGGCCGCTTTTCCACAAAAAGACGTTTTACGCTGGACATTGGCAAAACTCCTTATCCCTAAATCATTCAGATATCCGTTCTTTGCGGATACCGATACTTAGATTTATCTTACCATATCGGGAAAAAATAAAAAAGGGCAAAATGTGCCCAGCAGAGGAGTAGGGATGAAAAAATTTTGTGGATAGCGCAAAAGCAACCCTTATGGAGAAAAGTCATAGCGGACGCAGCGGCAAATACGCATGAAAGCTTCTCATTTCGTTCATAATAGAAATGGCTGCAAGATCATTGAAAGAGAACGTTTGCAAACTGCCAGGAATCAGAAAGGAATGAGCATCATCATATGCACGAGGCCATGACAAAAATAGAAGCGCGCGCTCTCTTGGTGGGGCATAATGCATCGGCAAACGCCCTATGGCTGCTCTCCGGGCTGATTGTATTCCTGCCCTGGGTGCTGACGCCCTTGGCAAGGCGCGTGATTGCGCTGCCACAGGCACAGGAGGCCTTTCGCAGCATGGGAGGGGAAACAGCCGCGCTCATGATGGTGTTCGTCATATCCCTGCTCGCGCTGGCAGCCTGCGTGCTACTCTGCGCGCCGCTCAAAGCGGGGCGAATGGCCTGGTTTTGGCGGCAGAGCGGCAGAAACGGGCGGCATAACGGCATAGGCGCCCTGTTTTCCCCTTTCCGCCCCGCGCGCAGAGCGATGCGGGCTGTAGCGCTATGGCTCGCACTGCTGGTTCGGAAACTAGGCTGGGCGCTTCTTTTTTGCGGGCCTGGGGCTATTTTGCTCGGCATCGCATGGTATAAGCTGGTGAATGGGAGCGAAGCAATCCTATTTTTAATTCCCTGTATTTCAGGCGCTGTTTTTTTGATCACGGGCCTTCTCTTCTTTCTGGTTGTGACACGGCGCTACCTGTTGGCTTTTTACCTATTTGATGAATCAGACAAGGCCACAGCCTCCGCTGTCATCCGGGAAAGCGAACGGGTGATGGATGGGCAGATGGGCAGGGCGGCCGCCTTTGCGCTCAGCTTTGCGCCATGGATCCTATCCTGCGTTTTCCTGTTCCCTATTTTTTATGTTTACCCCTACTACCAGCAAGCACACGCTGTTTTTGCCCGTCAAGCACTGAATCTCGCGCCGCGCAGCATTGCACGGGACGCGGAAATTTAACCGATTACATGCTTTTTGATTGGCTCTAGCGCTATTTTTAGATAATTTAACAGAAATCTCTGCGTAAACTTCGCAATTTGTTTACAGTTCATCAACTTTTCTCTTCAAAAATAATGCTATACTCTCGTGTGTAAAGGTTGCAAACCGTGCGTTATGCATGCAGATTTTCACATGGGAGGCTTCCCCTTGGTACTGAACCGTAGGGCCATTAAGGCCAACGCCCGGCAGTTTCTTACAAACGGCCAATGGGTGCATTTGTTTTTAGCCGGCATTATCATCGAGGCCGTCAATTATATCAACTTTGGCACGTCGCTTTACGTCCAGCTGCGCAACACATTTAATGCGATTTATCAAACGCAGTTCATCAACGTATCGTGGAACATGATGTCTCTGATTGCACTGTTGCTGCTGCCGCTTGAAGTTTCAATCGCAGGGTATTATCTGGGCTGCCTGCGTGGAAGAGCGCCGGGCCTCGGCAGTGTGTATGAGGAAGCAGCTGCGCATTACAGCCACTATTTTGGCACCATGCTGCTGCGTAGGATCTACACCGTGCTATGGACGATGCTTTTTATCATCCCCGGGATCGTCAAATCTCTTTCCTATTCCATGGCGGCTTTGATTCAACACGACAATCCAACGCTCACCGCCTCCCAAGTGCTCAATTTGAGCCAGCGGATTACAAAGGGGTACAAAGGGAGCCTCTTCCTCATGGAGCTGAGCTTTTTGGGGTGGTATCTGCTCGGAGCGGTCACCTTTGGCATTGCCTATTTATATGTGCATCCCTATCTTTACACCACACAGGCCATGTATTATGAGCTGCTGCGCCAGAATGCGCTCGACCGTGGAATTGCTTCCCCCTGGGAATTTGGCATGGTGCCGAACAACGCCTTTTCCCCCTATGGCAATGCGAAAAATCAGCCGCCCTATTGGCGGGAAACGCACCAGAGCTGGGATGCAAACCATGGCTGGCATCAAAACGATAACAGCTTCGGTTGGAACGACACGTCTTTCTATTCCCCGGGTGCATGGAAAGATGATGAGGATTTTTGGAATCCAGACCGGTGATCCAGCAAACAAAAATAGGAAACTGAGAAGCGGATTCCAACGAGGCAATCCGCTTCTTTCTATAACACATCAAAAATCGTAATGCTCACAGGCGTGCTGCCCGCCTGCGCCACGATGGCCTCGGCAATCTGCCGTTTACCTGATAGGCTTGCAGTTGCCTGAGATAGGGCTTTCCGCGGCACTGCGTGATCTCCAGACGAATACCATCCGCTTGGAGGGGCTTAGGCAGGAGGGCAAACCGGCAAATGCCAACGGTCGTGCCCTCATAAACTAACCTTTCCCGTCCATTAAGTCGCACGTAGATGCGGAAGGCTTCAATCCGTTGGGAAAACGCACACTGCTCTTTTAAAAGGACTTTATCAATCTTTTGTGCCCGCGCAAACTCCTGAATCACCTCATAGCGCCCGGCAACCTCCGTCGGCGTGTAGAAATCGGCTTCATTTGTGAGCAGATTCTCCGGGCCGTGCCCTGCTTCATGGGGTGCGGCGGAAACGTTGGAAACCAATGCGGGCAATTGGACTCCTTTTTTAATTTCGTCGCCCAGTTCTTTCAGACGCCTGACATCCATTTCATGCAGCAGGCCCTCCGTGTCCGGCGGAACGTTAAGCAAAAGCAGGCTGTTGCCGCCCACGGAGCCATAGTAGATACGCAGAAGGTTCTCCAGGCTGCGCACACGGCGGCTCTCCTTTTTATGATAAAACCAACCGGGCCGAATAGATACATCCACCTCCGCGGGATACCACATAAAGGAATCGTAGTTCGCAAGGAAAGCGCGGCTTCCGAGATCCTCCAGATGACTATCAGAAGCCTGCTGTTTCATATCCTGCGCATCTGTCTGCTGGGAGTGGGAGGCGATATTCTGCGTTTCGCAGGAAAAGGCCGGCACAACGTTCCACTCGCTTTTTCTGGCGCGGCCGCTCTCGTTGCCCACCCAGCGGATATCGGGGCCGCAGTTTGATATAACCGCATCCGGCTGTAGCTCGCGCACGGTTTTGTAGACGCGATCAAAATCATATGGGTAAGGCTCTTTGCCGTCCATCTTCGCGCCGCACGCCCCATCCAGCCAGATGCAGAAAATTTCGCCGTAGCCGGTCAACAGCTCTGTGAGCTGGCGGACATAAAAATCATTGTATTCCGGCGTGCCGTAGAGAGGGCAGTTACGATCCCAAAGCGAAAGGTAAATACCGAATTTCAGCCCGTATTTTTTACAGGAATCACTAACCTCGCGCACTACGTCGCCGTGCCCCGCGCGGTACGGGCTGTTGCGCACACAGTATTCCGTTGTTTCCGTTGGCCAGAGGCAAAAGCCGTCGTGATGCTTTGCTGTCAGGATTACGCCCTTAGCGCCTGAGGCAGATACGGCTTCCATCCATTGATCCGTGCTTTGCCGGGTGGGGTTAAATAATTGGGCGGGAGCCTTGCCATCTCCCCATTCCTTATTAGTAAATGTATTGATCCCATAGTGAAAAAACACATGGAAACCGCCCTCCTGAAAGGCAGTCTGCCGCGGCGACGGCACAATGGAGGTGTAAAGCTCCAAACTTGATTGGGGCATTGGATTCCCTCTTTTCCTGATTTTAAATTAACATTTGAATCATAGGAACATCGTAACGCGAATGGTAGGGCTTTCACCATTCCTTTTTCTAACGAAAGAGCCTTGCATGTATTATAGTAAATAAAAAGGCCGAAAATCAAGCCGATTTCGTTTTTTCTCCGCCAAATGGATGGCGGAGGCAAAGGAAGGAAGGAAAAAGGTTCTACCGCAATATCAAAGTTTTGCGGCAGAACCTTTTCTTTTTGTTTTTCTCTTTTTATTTATTTTTCTGCTTGAGATAGCTTTCCGCTAGCTCTAGAAATTCCTGCCACCGGCCGCTCTCCCGGATTGTCTGCGGGCAATTCTTTCCATTAAAATAGTTGTGCTGCTGCACATCATCCAGCTTCAGATCATACGCCTTCATCAGATACGCTGTCAACCGTGCACCGTTGTCGAAGGTTTTTTCAAAATCGCCATCCTGATTGACACACAGCTCAATGCTGATGCCGTTCATGTTGCCGCCCGGCTCTTGGCGCCGGTCGCCAGCATTCCAGGAAACCTCACTATCCGGAATGTGATGGTAAATCTCATGGTCATCCACCGTATAGTGCCAGGAGGTTGTGCCCTCTCCGCCGTTTAACAGGTAATCGCTGTGTGCCTTCGCATCCGCGCCCTCGGAGGGGTTACCTGTCTCATGGATTACGATGAACTTTACTTCCCGCTTGATTCCTGGCCTGCCCGGAAGTGTTTCCGGAATGAATACGGTATGCACCGGCACGCCGAAAATTTCTGTAACCTCTGGGCGATCCGCCGTCACACCGCCGCGCGTTTCCCACAGGATCACGCCGGTAATGATCCCGATCGCAAGCAATACGGCCGCGGCTGCCAGGGTCCATTTGAATCGCTTTGAGCGGAGGACTCCATGCAGGGAAATCACCCTTCCCTTCATCGGCCTGCCCCCTCCTTCTCCCCACAGAGCGCCGAAACATTAATATTGGGGTTGTGATACCGGCCAAAGCTTTTCGTTTTTTTGCCGTATTGAATCGCCTGCACTGGGCACCAATGAATGCAGGCCATGCAGCTTGCGCATGTTTTTCCCCACACGGGGCGCCCGCCCTCTAGCCGAATATTTTTCTGCGGGCATACCTTCGCGCAGAGGCCGCAGCCGGTGCAGCCTTCTTCCACAGCAAAATTCCGGTAAGCCTGTTTGGCATACCAGCAAAAGAGCGGATGCACCACATGAAGCAAAAACGGATCAATCGCCTTTGGCGGCAGGCTGTTAAGCCCTACCAACCGTTCTTCAATATCCTTTGCAATTTTCGTGCAGCGCACACGGGCATTTTCCAGCTTCGTGCGCTCCATCGCTTTATTATCCACATTCGACAGCGGCAGGTAATTATTTGGCATTGCACAAATATTCCCATAATCCAGGCGGAGGCCATGCTTTTCCAACAGCCTTGAAAAAGCGGTTAGCGTTTCCCCGGCGGAATCGCCACAATCAGCCACAGCAAATACATAGGACGGCCGGCCCTCCACCTTCAGCTTCTTTACAAACGCTTTCACCGCATCGGGATAACTCCATGCATAGACGGGAAAAACAAAACCGATAATATCCCCCTCTGACACGCAGGTTTCGCTCGCCTGTTCTCCATAATAGGAGAGATCCAACCGGACAACCTCCGCACGCATCGGCTGTGCCAACTGACGGGCGATGGATAGGGAGTTGCCGGTTCCGGTAAAGCAATAAATTTTTATCGACATCCTGTGTCACCTTCCTCTGAGAGCAGACGGCCGCTCCAACCGGCGCTTTGCAGGCAAACGTTTGCCTGCTCCGGCCGAGCGACGCATCATGTTTTTTGACAAATCAACTGGCGAAAAACGCGCAGATATAATTCTACGCTTTAAACAGCATGTTGGAGGCTGCATTGCCACACCCTGGAGCTCCCTCCGCGGAAAATGGCGTTGCCGCATCGCGGCAGGAGGCGTTTTGCGCCGACAGACATTTTTCCAATGCTTCAAGTTTCAAAGCTTGAAACTTTACGACCCGTTTGAAGCTATTTAGCCGAGAACCGAAAGCGTGAGCGCGATTCGATGGCCAATGTTCTCCGAAGCTCTTGGAATCTTTGATTCCCTAGAGATTCGTGAGGTTATTATAACATACTTTCCTCCAGCCGCAATCTCTTTCTCTCCCATTATGCAAACGCAATTTATATTCATCCATTTTATTCTAGTTTCTCAAAATTATCATGCAAAGATTGCCTCCTCCTGCATAAACAAACCTGTAAAGTAAAAAAACTTTTCAGTGTTGAAAACTCTGTGGAAAGTGTGGAAACTCGTTTTTATAATTCTAAATCGAGAATTATAACGCCTTAAATGTAAAGATTTTAACTTTACTTTCACATAGTTTTCCACATCTTTGAAAAAAACAGGCTCTGTATATACAAAATGCATATACAAGGCCCGTTTTGATGCAAAGCATAGCATTGCCCTTCAGGCATCATATGAATCCGTTTTTGAGCAGGATGGAACAGCGCATGCAGCGCTTTTCTACCCATCCATATAATGATCCGCTGGATAAAAAATTGCGTATTTCCCAACTTTTTTTGCTTTTTCTCCATGTGGAGTGTTCTGTATGACGCAAGACCGGGCAGGCACAACTTTTTGACCTGTCAAGTAAATGGCTTGTCGGATATAAGCCTGATCTTTTTCTTAGATTTTCCAATCAATCCGTTATTTTTCAACGAATCTCTCCATCTGTAAAGTTATTTATCTTTACGCTATTCCAAGGCCATATGATCCTCAACCTGTAGTGCCTCCGGAACTCCAATCTCTTCCTCGCAAGTATAAGTGCCTGTGATAACGCAGGCCTCCTGCGTAAAATGCGTTTCCACCTTCTGCTCCAGAATTGTTGCCTCCCCCAACTCCGCCCTCACCTTTTGCTCATATTCCGCCGCTGCGGCCAACAGCGCCTGCGCTTTGGGGAGCGTAACCTCCTGTTCGATATATTCCCGCTTGAGATATGTTTCCGTGTAAACGGGCAGCGGAACCTGATTCATGCGCAGCGTATTACGAAAGAAAAAGCTCTCTGCCTCCCCTTCCGGCTGCCGGTCGAAGCCAAAAGGAATCCGCAACCCAAAAAAGGAAAGCCGATAACGCTCGCTTTCCACTCCGGTATATTGTCGTGCCTTTTGCCGGAAAGGGAAGGTATGGCTCACCGTGTGACGCGTCTGCGCGATCGCAACACCGCGCGCGTGCTTGAAGGAGACAGAAAGATCTTTGTTGGTAACAACACTGCTAATCAACAGATCCCCTTTTAGCACAGCCTCCCCCTTCTTCACGGCCGCTTCTCCTTCATATACCTTCAGGCTGAGGATCGTGCCATCCTGTGAAGCAAGGATATTACGCGGCGTGGTATCATTCTCCACCTGAGGAGCAGGGATACGCTCGCGCACCTCAATCACGGCAGCGCTCCCCTTGATATTCAATGCCAACCAAGCAAGATCGTTGAGCCTCCTGGCTGCGGTGCGCTGCACCTCCTCCACATCGATTTTAGAACGGCGCGCCCCGATTCGGACGCCCAGCTCTTCAAATACGGCCAATATTTCCGTATCTGAAACAGCTTCATTTCCTTGCACGTCAATTGTCCAAATCATGGAGGAAAGGATGCAAACAATTAGCACGGCTACCGCTGCGCCGCAAAGCAGGCCAATTCGGCGCTTGTGGCGATGCAGAAAGAATGGAAGCCCATACCGCCCTGCCACCCGCGGCCGCATGCCGGATTTGCGCGCGCAGGCGCGGATGCGGTGATACCCACGAATTGTTGTCTTGGCATACATTTCCCCCTTGCTGCCGCTGATGTCCCACAGGGGAATATTCTCCTTGGAGCATAAATTGATAAAGCGCTCCGGAAAGCCACCCTTTGCACGGAAACGCACATATCCGCATAAAAAACGGATGAGTTTAATAAAAAGCACCTGTGTCTCCCCTTCCCGCCTACCCAGGCAACCACTTAATTAGAAAAATCAATGGAGAGGATATTGCCGGTGATAATCGCCTGCTCCAGCGTTAAAGTGCGGATGCTCAGCCCAGTGCCTGTAAACCGCACGATATTTTTGCCAAGATTCAGGCGGATAATCCCCTCGTCATATTCCACAACACCCTTACAGCCTTCAACGATTGCCTCCCGGTTACCGGAAAGCTCCATATGGGAAACGCCGCGTAGAGCGGCTTGAGGGATCTCCAGCTCCTGCGTTAGTTTTTCTTTGGTGGTCAGCCCGCTGTTTGGCGCGCCGCTGCCCCGATGGCTGCGTATTCCTGCTTTTCTCATGGCCCCAACCTCGCGTTTCCTGATATGCCGGGCATGTTCCCCCGCCCGTTCCTCATATATATGCATCAGGGGGGAAGGACTATGAAAAAGAAACGGCTGAAAACGCTGCAAATCCTATTATCCGCATTTGGCGCCGCCGCCTTTGGGGGCGGCATTCTGATTGCGCCACAGGCTGCCTCGCAAGGGGTGCGGGATGGACTTACCTTATGCGGGCAAGTTGTGATTCCATCTCTTTTTCCGTTTTTAGCGCTTTCGTCCTTCCTGGTGCAATCCGGCCTTGCGCAACGGGCAGGCCACCTGCTGGAACCGATCACCAAGCTACTGTTTCGCCTGCCAGGCGCGGCAGGCAGCGCCATCCTGATGAGCCTGATCGGCGGCTATCCGGTTGGCGCACGCATGACGGTGCAATTGCTCGACGCCGCTCTGATCACACAAAAGCAGGCGCAGCGCATGCTGTTCTTCTGCGTCAATTCCGGCCCTGCCTTTTTAATCAGCGCCGTTGGCTCCGCCATGCTCCGCAGCCGACAGGCCGGGCTAATCCTCTGCGCGGCACTCACTGCCAGCGCGCTGCTGATCGGGCTTTGCATGCGCTTTCTCGCATCCAAAGAGACGATGAGAGAAAGCCCTGTTGTTCCCCCTACCGGCCCGTCCATGGCGCAGGCCCTGGTGGACGCCGCTACACAAGGCTGCGCAGGCATTGTATCTATCTGCGTTTGGGTCATTCTATTTTCCTGCATTGCTGCGCTGTTCAGCCTTCTTCCGCTGCCCAGCACACTGCGTATTCTTTTACAATGCTTTTTAGAGGTAACCTCCGGCTGCGCCAGCGCAGCCGGAAAAGTGCCGCTGCCCGCCCTTGCGCTTGTGCTCGGCTGGGGCGGAATCTGCGTGCATTGCCAAGTGCTGCACGATGTATCCAAAACAAAGCTTTCCCTGCCGCTCTTTTTTTGCGGCAGGGTGGCAAACGGCTTGCTTGCCTGCCTGATCAGCGCAGGGCTTTTCCGGCTGTTTCCCTGTGAAACGCCAGTTTTTTCTAACCATGTGCAGGCGTTACCGCAGGCCTTCGCCGCCTCTGCGCCGGTGGCCGCCGGAATGCTGTTTATGTGCGCCCTGCTGATTTTAGAGGTTGAAGGCCGTCGAAAAACATGCTAAACTAAGGCGATACATGGGAACAGGGCGAACCCAAAAGGGTTGGCCATCCATCATCTGGACAAGGTCGCCCGTATCTTCCCCATTGCCAGCTGCATAACGGCACGCCCTGTCCTCTCAGCGATACGGCAATTAATTGATCACTTTGACAAGGCGGTAGATACGATGCAAAAAACATTTTCCCAAAAAATGACCTGCGGATCTGTAAACCGCAAAAAAAGGCTGGAGGATCGAAAGCGTTTCTCCAAATCCCGCCGCCCGGCGGATCTTCTGCTCAGAACGCGGATCGAACGCATGACAGAAGCTTTGTTTGACCGTGCTTATGAGGTTACCGGGGCGCTCCAGGCCGACGCTTATGTGAGCGAGGAGCCCCTGCCCTTTGCAAAAAAGGAAACCGGCAGGCTGATGCAACATCTTAAGCCTGGCGACCGCTGGGCGCAGCACACGTTTGACTGCGCATGGTTCCATGTGACGGGAAAAATTCCGCCTGTGCATCGAGGGGATCACAATGTTTATCTCATCAATATCGGCGGCGAGGGCTTAATCTATCAGCCTGACGCAACCCCTGTGCAGGCAATCACCTGCTATGCCTCTGAATACGACTATACACTCTCCCTCCCCGTTAAGCGTGTCGTCAAGGATTTCTCAAAGGATGGCGTGATCGATTTTTGGATCGATGCCGCGGCAAACGACCTGTTCGGCAACCTAAAAAACGGCGCGCGCATTGGCGAATTATCCACTGCTGTGTGCCATGAGCATATCCGGGCGCTCGCCTATGACGTGCAGGCCCTGATTTCTGTTTATGACACCAACCCGGATACAGAATTTACCCTTGCAATCCTCCAGCAGCTTTCCGCGCTTTTGCAGGTGTATCCAACCATCAGCGACGCACAAGCCGCCGCATACCGCGAAAAGCTCCTGCCTCTTTTTGATCGGCGCAATCAGGAGCCCGGCCATTTCCAATATTACGCGATCGGCCATGCCCATCTGGATCTCGCATGGAAGTGGCCCATCCGGGAAACGAAGCGCAAAGGCTTGCGGACTTTTTCCACCCAACTACACAACCTGGAGAAATACCCGAATTATATCTTCGGCGCATCTCAGGCGCAGCTCTACCGCTGGATCGAGGAAGGGGCCCCTGAGCTTTACCAGCGTGTCAAAGCGGCTGTGCAGGCCGGCCGTTGGGAGGTGCAGGGCGCCACTTGGGTAGAGATGGACTCCAACCTCATCAGCGGCGAAAGCATGCTCCGGCAGTTTTATTACGGCAAGCAGTTTTTTCGCAGAGAATTTGGGCTGGATATGAAAATCCTCTGGCTTCCAGATAGCTTTGGCTACTCCGCCTGCCTGCCGCAAGTGATGAAGCTTGCGGGCGTGCCCTATTTCTTAACGCAAAAGATGAGCTGGAATACGGTGAATAAATTCCCCTATCACACCTTCCGCTGGCAGAGCCCGGATGGCTCCGAGGTGCTGGCTCATATGCTGCCGGATGAAACTTATAACGGCCCTGTCACAGCAGAGCGCATGAAATTTGGCGAGCGTAATTACCAAGAACGCAAAATCAGCAATCAGGCCATCATGCTCTTTGGCATCGGCGACGGTGGCGCAGGCCCCGGTTATGAGCATATTGAGCGCATGGAGCGTTTTCGCAATATCGAGGGGGAGCCTGAGGTGATCCCCTCCAAAGCGATCGACGCCTTTCAAAAGCTCGATGACGGCACCGTTTACCCGGTCCATCAGGGCGAGCTATATCTGGAAAAGCACCAAGGCACTTATACAACGCAGAGTGCCAATAAATTTTATAACCGCAAGTGCGAATTTGCCCTGCGCAATTATGAGCTGCTGATGCTCCTTGCGGGCGGTAAAACGGCGCTTCCCCTTTCGCCCGAGCGGTTGGATGCATTGTGGAAGGAGATC
>UQUZ01000009.1 GCA_900544375.1 uncultured Oscillospiraceae bacterium | reverse complement strand
GACTAAATTCTGTGCGGAATGACGAAACAAATCTTTGTTTTTTCTTTATTGTAATATTTTCTTCCTCTCTCCAAATTGGCATGAATGAATTTTTAGGTTAAACGGATTGAAAATCCTGATTACCTATTGTTTTTCAATTTTACAAAAAAGCCATCCGGACTGCAAGTGAATATTTCTGGGAATCTTTTTGCTTTTATCAATCTGTTATCCGATAAAACTGTCCGCTCAGGCCGGATTCCCGGGCTCCATGCTTGCAGGAATCTTCTTATAGCTTCGCAAGGACACCGGCCGTCCTAAGGCCTTTGTAAGCAATAAGGTGCGCTGGCCCTAGCGTGGCTTTTCCCAATTGCCTGAAAGCATCTCATTCCCATCAGAAACGGGGATAGCTGTTTTCACAGCCATCCCCGCCATCGTGTTAAAAAACAATTTTAATTTGCCTGATACATAACCGCACCGCCGGCCTGCTAAATAAGGATTAATATTTAATTAGGTAGTTTTCCAGTTCCCATTGGGAAACCTTGGTGCGGTAATCCTCCCATTCGGACTTTTTAGCTTCCAAGTATTTGGTATAAACATGATCGCCCAGAGCTTCCATAATAAAGGCGTCGCCTTCAAACGCCGCGACAGCCTCTTCCAAGCTGCCCGGAAGCATTTCGATTCCAGCGGCCTTGCGCTCTTCTTCCGTCATATGATAAATATTGGAGTCTGTTGATGGCGGCGGAGTCATGCCCTTTTCAATCCCATCGAGGCCCGCCATCAGGCAGAGCGCCATTTCCAGATACGGATTGCAGGCTGGGTCTGCGCTGCGCAGTTCCACGCGCGTGCCAGCTCCACGCGCCGAAGGCACACGAATCAATGGGCTACGATTTTTTGCGGACCAAGCGATATAAACCGGAGCCTCATATCCAGGCACCAACCGCTTATAGGAATTGACCAACGGATTGGTGATGGCGGTCATGCTCTTGATATGTGCCATGATACCCGCGATAAACTGATAGGCGGTGGCGCTGAGGTTGTTGACATCGGTTTCATCATAAAATGCGTTTTTGCCATCTTTAAACAAAGACATATTCGTATGCATACCAGATCCATTGATCCCAAAAATCGGCTTAGGCATAAACGTGGCATGTAAGCCATGCTGCTGCGCATAGGTTTTCACCACATATTTAAACGTCATCACATTATCCGCCGTGGGCAGAACCTCATCATATTTAAAATCAATCTCGTGCTGTCCCTCTGCAACCTCGTGGTGAGAGGCCTCGATCTCAAAGCCCATTTCTTCGAGCGCTAAGCAGATATCGCGGCGGCAGTTTTCGCCGAGATCCACTGGACCAAGGTCAAAATACCCGCCCTCGTCATTGGTTTTAGTGGTAGGCTTTCCATCCTCATCCACATGAAACAGGAAAAATTCGCATTCCGGGCCAACGTTAAAAGAATATCCCATATCGGCAGCCTTCTTGATCGCCCGTTTCAGGATATAGCGCGGATCGCCCTCAAATGGCGTGCCGTCCGTCCGGTAAACATCACAAATCAGGCGGGCCACTTTGCCAAACTGCGGGCGCCATGGGAAGATCACGAAGGAATCGTAATCCGGGCGAAGATACATATCAGACTCCTCAATGCGGACAAAGCCTTCAATCGAAGAGCCGTCAAACATGCATTCATTATTGAGCGCCTTCTCCAATTGGCTAACAGTAATCGCCACATTTTTCAGTTGGCCAAGAATATCCGTAAACTGAAGGCGGACAAACTTCACGTTTTCTTCCTGTGCAATGCGGAGGATATCTTCTTTCGTATACTTTCCCATGACAATGCCCCTTTTCTAAAAAAATAAAAAGAGCAAAAGCATTCCATCCGGAGCGCCTTTGCTCTAATGCTATTTATTATATGCGCCGCACGGCGGCCTGTCAATTAAAAAATAGCAATTTTTAATTTTTGCTGTTTTTTCAGCGGAGGCAACAAATTCCCCTTGCCCTCCAGCAGCGTCATTTGTGCATCTCACCATACCGCAAACCCTTATTCCTGCCTATTATCCTCTCTCTGGGACAATTCTTGCACAACGCGGATCTCCATCACGCGCCGGCCGTCCGTTTTCGTTACTGTCACATGGAGGCGGCCATCCGTAAAACGGTCGCCTTCCACCGGAATCCGCCCCAGCTCTTCCATCACCCAACCGCTGACGCTGACATAATCGCGTTCTTCGTCAATGGAAAACAAATCAAACATATCCTCCAGATTTGCGCTGCAATCGATCGTATAGCTTCCATCCGGATTGAGGCGGAACTCCTCATTCACCTCATCGTGCTCATCCCAGATTTCGCCCACCAGTTCCTCCAGCACATCCTCCAGCGTTACAATGCCTGCTGTGCCGCCGAATTCATCCACCACCACAGCCATGTGAGTGGCCGCATGCTGCATCTGATTGAGTAGACGGGAAATCGGCATATTTTCCGGCACCCAGATCACTTCCTGCATCATCTCGGCCACCGGCCGCCCCTCGTCCCAGCAATAGGAATAGAAATCCTTTTCGTGGATTACGCCGCGGATATCGTCCAAATTTTCATGATAGACCGGTAGTCTGGAAAAATGATTTCCTTTAAAGATAGCCGCAATCTCCTCCGGGCTATCCGTATCCTCGACCGCCACGATATCCACGCGGGGCGTGAGAATATCCTCCGCGTTAAGATCGTGGAATTCGATCGCGGAGCGGATTAGTCTGCCCTCATGCGCATCAATGCCGCCATCATTCTCCGCCTCGCCGACGAGGGTCATCAGCTCTTCCTCCGTGATACCCGGATCGTCACCGCCATGAAACAGGCGCAGCAGCAGCTTTTTCCATTGGGCAAAGAGGAAATTGACCGGCTTGAGGAGCATAATGAAAAAGCGCAGCAGCGGGGCGAATGCCATTGCTATTCGCTCCGGCCTCTCCTTTGCCAGGCTTTTTGGGGAAATCTCGCCGAAAATGAGAACCACCACCGTCAGCACAATGGTGGATACCGGCACGCCCCTCTCCCCCATCCACCGGGTGAAAAGCACTGTTGCAATCGAAGCAGCGGATAGGTTCACAATATTGTTGCCGATCAAGATGGTCGAAAGAAGCCTATCGTAATCCTCCGCCATGCGCAACACCAGCCCCGCGCGCTTGCTGCCCGCCGCCTCTCTGTTCTTCAGGCGAATTTTATTAATGCAGGAAAACGCCGTTTCTGTTGAGGAAAAGAAGCCGGACATTAAAATCAAGCATAACAGAACAACCAGCAAGATAATACTGCTACTGTCCATTGAGGACCATCACTCCAATATCCATTTCTAATGGGATTTATTTTATCTGATTCTCTTCCCTATTTCAAGGATTTTATAACAAATCCAGCAAAATGAATTTTTGCTTTGTATCCGACCACCCGATTTCGGGCCAATCCCTCTTTTTGCGCAGAGCCTATCGCTTGAAGCCGCATTGCGCCGACACTTGCGGTTGATTCAGAAAAGAAACTATGATACGATACACATAAAGGTTTAGAGGTTATTTTGGAAAGGACGTGACAGCAATGCCGAAACGCAGCGACTATATTTCCTGGGATGAATACTTTATGGGGATTGCCCTGCTATCCGCCATGCGCAGCAAAGACCCTTCCACACAGGTGGGGGCGTGTATCGTCAACGCGCAGAACAAGATCATGTCCGTCGGTTACAACGGGCTCCCGCTCGGTTGCGACGACGACCTGTTCCCCTGGGAGCGTGAGGGGGATGATTTCAACACAAAATACCCCTATGTATGCCATGCGGAATTGAACGCGATCCTCAACAACGCCGGTCGGCCGCTCGATGGCTGCAAAATCTATGTAGCGCTTTTCCCCTGCAACGAATGCGCAAAGGCAATCATCCAGTGCGGCATCAAAGAAGTGATCTACATCTCCGATAAATATGCGGATTCCGTCGCTGTGCGCGCCTCCAAGCGGATGTTTGAAGCGGCGGGAGTCGCCTATACGAAGCTCACCGGCCTGCACGAGGAGTTGACGCTCAACTTCCGCGAGGAGGATATTTGACCTGCCGATTCGAGAGAGAAACGAGGGCATCATGCAAAAGAAACAAATTTTATACATTGCTTTGGGGCTTTTTCTTATGCTTTTCCTGCTGTTCGGCGGCAAAGCCGCAAAAGCTATTATCCAGCCCCTGATCGCCCCTGCGCCCGCTGAGCGCCATTCAAAGGCGAAGGCGCGGAATATCACGCTTCAAGCAAACGACTATGTGTTATTCGGCTCCTATCAGGGTGAGCCGATCCTTTGGCAGGTGCTGCGTATCCAGGAGGGCAAGCCTCTGCTTTGGAGCAGCCGGATTCTCTGCTTTAAGGCCTTTGATGCAGCCGGGGAGGATGCAGCCCTTCACAGGGGCGCGGACTTTGCCGCCCAGGGATCAAATCGTTGGGCGGATAGTTCTCTGCGGCAATGGCTCAACTGTGCGGAGCAGGAGGTGCCCTGGTCGCACTGCCCGCCTGCCGCACAGAATGTGCTGGACGGGCTGAACCCATATGCGGACGAGCCCGGCTTTCTGGCCGGGTTTACCGCGCAGGAATGCTCGCTTTTGGCAGAGCGCAAAGGAGATCTGATTTTTCTGCTCAGTCAAAAGGAAATCAGCGGGTGGGTTCCCGCAGCAAAACGGGCGAAGCGGTTGACCCACACCGCGAGTGTAAGCGACCGCTCGCCTTATCTGAATCTCCCCATGAGCCCGGAGTGGTATTGGACCTCTACCCCAGCCAATTCCACCCGCACAGGCGTGGCGACAGTGACCACCAACGGCAGCTTTTATAAAGACCCGGCATACGACGGCCACACCGGCGTATGCCCTGCCGCCCTGCTCAAAACGCAAAATGTGAAGGCGTGCGGCAACGGCACGCAGGGAAGCCCCTATCAGCTCGAGGGGGCGGTTAGATGAAGCAAGAAAAGCAGCGTATCTCTTCCCTGCGACAATCTCCGTGGTTCCCCCTAGTAGGATACGGCGCGATATTACTGGCCTTTTGTCTTTTTTGTACCCGTCTGTTTTTCAAAACAGACGACGGCAATTTCACCGGAATTTTGCTCAGCCCGGATTTCTCCCTCTATGGATTTCTGTCGCAGCGATATCTCACATGGTCTGGCCGCACGGTGGGGGAAGCGCTTCTCATGCTCTTCCTGCGCGCGCCGCTGGTTTGCTGGAAGCTTGTCAATTTTGGCCTGCTATTCTATATCTCCTATTTCCTATGCCGGTTGTTTACATGGGCGGAGGGCCCGCTCCCGGCGCGTGAACGAATTTTGTTTGGTAGCGCATCCCTCTGGATGATTTTCTTTTTATCCCTCAATTCGCCTGCTTTTTGGTTTTCCGCCACGTTTTTCTATGTATGGCCGGCAGCGGCAATGCTTTACACGCTTTCCCCGCTTGTTGCGCTGCTGTTCGGCCAAAAAGTGCGCTGGCGCTGTTTACCGCTCTGGTGCCTCGCGGCAGTGCTCGCTGCCTCCCAAGAGCAATCCTGTGCGCTGACGCTCACATTTTTCCTCCTCCTACTTGCCGCTTTGTGGATGCGGGAGAAGCATTTCCGGCCCATCTTTCTTTTACAGCTTTTGATTCTCGCCGCGGAAACAGCGTGGGTGCTCCTCTCGCCCGGCGGCAGCGCCCGCACGGCGGCTGAGGCGGCTGCCGCCTATCCGAATTTTCCACAGCTTTCGCTCTTACAAAAGCTGTGCGGCGGATTGGTGAACCTCTTGGCGCACCAATTTTTCTATATCCAATTGATTGCTATTCTTCTGCTCGCCTTTTTAAGCATTGCCGCCCTCCAGCTTGCCCCGAAAAAATGGCTGAAAATTTTGCTTGCTGCGCTCAATGGCGTTCAGTTCTTCCTCTGCGTGCCCTTCAATATCCTCCTAGCTGCAACGCGCGGTGGTTTTCAATGGCTCAACGCGGCCTTCGCCGAGCGCGCTTTCGATTGGGCCGCCTGCCTGGCGCTTGCGCTCGGTTTGCTGTGCCTGCTCGCGGATTTTGCGCTCAGCCTGTTTTTGTGGCTCAGGCGGCGGGATGCTGCCCATGCGGGCGTGTTATTGTGCATTCTGGCTGCCTATGCCAGCGCGATGACCATCAGCCTTTCTCCAACCATCTATTCCTCTGGGCAGCGCGTTTTCTTCTATACGGACATTTTGCTACTCGCCGCCATAGGTCTACTTTATTGCACGCTCCCGCAGACAAAGGCCGTCCGGCGGTTGCGCATAGGCGCTTATGGATATGCAGGCGTAAACTTTATATTGGATGTCATCCTCTTCACGCTTCTGGAGCTTCCCTGGCTGGGATGACGGAAAGGATTCATATGGGAAAAACATTGGTGCTCGCTGAAAAGCCCAGCGTCGCGCGGGAGCTTGCCCGTGTGCTTGGCTGCAAACAGAAGGGCGACGGCTGCCTCCTAGGCGGCCAATATATCGTGACCTGGGCGCTCGGCCATCTGGTCACTCTGGCAGACCCGGAGGCCTACAGCAAGCAATACCAATCCTGGAGGCTAGAGGATCTGCCCATGCTGCCGGAAAAGATGCAGCTCGTCGTCATCAAACAGACCGCCAAGCAATTTCACGCGGTGTCTCACCTCATGCATCGGCAGGATGTCACTGAGCTCATCATCGCGACGGACGCCGGCCGCGAGGGAGAGCTGGTCGCCCGCTGGATCATGCAGAAGGCAGGTTGGAAGGGAAAAACAAAACGGCTCTGGGTCTCCTCCCAGACGGATAAAGCCATTCGGGAGGGGTTTGCCCATCTCAGGCCTGCCGCAGAATACGACAGCCTTTATCGCGCCGCTCAGGGCCGCGCAGAGGCGGATTGGCTCGTGGGCCTCAATGTGACCCGCGCGCTCACCTGCAAGCACAACGCACAGCTCTCCGCTGGGCGCGTGCAAACGCCTACGCTCGCGCTGATCGTGCAGCGCGAAGAGGAAATCCGCGCCTTCCGCCCAAAGGAATATTTCTCCGTACAGGCGCAGTTCGACGGCTTTCGTGCTCTCTACCGGGATGAAAAGGGCCAATCCCGCTTTTTCGACCGCGCGCGGGCGGAGCGCATCGTTTCCTCCTGCGCCGGGCAGGCCGCGGTGGTCGCCCGCCTGCATAAGGAATTAAAAAAACTGCCGCCACCCGCCGCCTACGACCTGACGGAGCTCCAGCGGGACGCCAACAAAAAATACGCCTATTCCGCCAAGCAGACGCTCTCGATCATGCAGCGGCTCTATGAAACCCACAAGCTTTTGACCTATCCGCGCACGGATTCCCGCTATATTTCCGACGACGTCGTGCCTACCCTCCCGGAGCGGCTGCGTGGGATCATGACCGGCCCCTATGCGGCCTATGCCCGTGCCATCCTGCGCGCAAAGCCGATCCCCACGAAGGCGATCGTCAACAATCAAAAGGTGACCGACCACCATGCTATCATCCCCACAGAGGAGCCGGCCGATCTCTCTGCCCTCTCTCCGGAGGAACGCAACGTCTATGACCTCGTGGTGCGGCGCTTCCTCGCGGTGCTCTCCTCTCCCTGCGGCTATGAGGAAGTGGATCTGGCACTCACCATCGGAAAGCACACGTTTTATGCTAAGGGGAAGACCGTCACAAATCCTGGCTGGCAAACTGTTTACGGTGCGCAAGCAGCCCTGGAGGAACCAGAAGCAGAAGAGGAGACGGAAAGTCAGTCCTTCCCCGTTCTTACCCAGGGCGCGAAGCTTGCCGTCAGGCAGGTCTGTCTCTCCCCCGGCCAGACCAAGCCCCCCGCGCGCTACACGGAGGCAACGCTTCTAACGGCCATGGAGCACCCGGGCGGTCAAGTGCAAGACCAAAAGCTGCGCCGTACGCTGGAGGAGACAAGCGGCCTCGGCACGCCTGCCACGCGGGCGGACATCATCGAGAAGCTGTTCGACGCCTTTTGCATCGAGCGGCAGGGCAAGGAAATCCGCCCCACCTCCAAGGGGCGGCAGCTCATCGGGCTCGTCCCGCCCGATCTGAAGAGCGCGGCGCTCACTGCCCAGTGGGAGCAGCGGCTTCAGCGCATCAGCAAAGGGCAGGAAAGTCTGCCCGCCTTCCTCATAGAAATGCGAAAATACGCAACCAGCCTCGTTAGGCAGGTGATCGCAAGCAACGCGGCCTACGTCCACGATAACGTCACCCGCGAAAAATGCCCGGATTGCGGCAAATTCCTGCTCGACGTTAACGGCAAACGGGGCCGGATGCTGGTTTGCCCGGATCGGGAATGCGGCTACCGTAGGAGCCTCTCTGTTCAAACGAACGCCCGTTGCCCCAATTGCCACAAAAAGCTGGAGCTTCGCGGCGAAGGGGAGCAAAAAATGTTCACCTGCATCTGCGGTTACCGGGAACGGCTCAGCGATTTTGAAAAGCGCAAAAAGGCGGCGGGCGCAAACAAGAGCGACGTTCGAAAATATCTGGAGCGGCAACAAAAGGAACAGGCCTCCCGCGGCAATTCCGCGCTTGCGGATCAACTCGCCAAATGGAAGGCCCAGCAGGAAGAAGATGAATGAAAGGGGCGGCTGTATGGAGATTCGGGAAGCCTCTTTTTCGGAAAAGAGGCAAATCATCCGGCAGCATCCGCACACGAAATCGTTTCTCAAGCGCAAGGGGATCTTATCTGTTGCGGCCAAAGCCGGGCGGCTGCTTGGTTTTGCATTTGTGCAGCGCAGGAAGATTGCCACTGAGCCGCGTTTGACGGAGGATTTAATCCTGGTGATTGAAGTATTCAGCCCAGCAGAGCGCTGCAAGGGGATCGCCAGCGCGCTCGTTGGGCATATAAAAGAACAGGCTGTCGCGGCGGAAAGCTATCAGGTAATCGCCTATTATGCGCCGGATAATCTCCCCTCCCATAAGCTATGGATCAAAAATCAGTTTTGCGTGACCCCGCCGGATCCCAAGCTGGATCGGCATTTATCCAGTTGCTGTGCGCTCTATAAATGCTGCGTTTCGCCCGCGCACCGGAAGAAAGGATTGTCCTATGAAAATCATGATTGTGGAAGATCACCCTAAAATTCGGGAGGAGCTCTCCGCTCTGCTGCGCCGCTATGGGTATGAAACCTGCGCGCCGAGCAGCTTTGACCATATTGTGGAGGCCATCTTGCAGGAGGGAGCGGATCTGATCCTGCTTGATATTAACCTGCCGCTTTTTGACGGCTATTATATCTGCCGGGAGGTGCGAAAAGCCTCCGCTGTGCCGATCATCATCGTAACGAGCCGCGACAGCGAAACAGATGAGCTGATGAGCATGAACCTGGGCGCAGATGACTTTATCACCAAACCCTACAACACACAAATTCTTCTCGCCCATATTGCCTCTGTGCTCAAGCGTGCCTATCGGAGCCCAGAGGAATCGGCGGAGCTCTCCTGGAACGGCGTGTCGCTCAGCCTTTCCCGCAGCGCCGCCCGCTGTGGGGACCGAGAGACAGAGCTGAGCAAAAACGAAACGCGCATCCTGCACGTGCTCATCCGCAACCGAGATACAATTGTCAGCCGCGATGTAATCATGAACGAGCTTTGGCAATCGAACGAATTTGTCGACGACAATACGCTCACCGTCAACATCAACCGCCTGCGCAAAAAGCTTGCAGAAATCGGCGCGCCAGATTATATTGTGACGAAACGCGGGCAGGGCTACACCGTCTGACCTACCGGCTTGCGCAGAAAGGGTGCCAATCATGAAGTTCTTCGTTTTTCTCCGATCCAAGCTCCTATACCTTTTGATGAGCGCCGCCTGCATGGGCTTCACCTGGGCCCTGCTCAGCGTTTTGCGGCAATCCGCCGCTACGATCGTATCGATCCTGATCCTAGAGGCGCTCGCCGTACTTTTGCCGGTTGCGGTGGAATATGCGCGCAAGCGCTCCTATTACAGCCGCCTTCTGCGCAGCCTCGACGCGCTCGACCGCAAAGTCCTGCTATGCGAGGTGCTTGACGAGCCCGATTTCCTAGAAGGGCGGATTCTCTATCAAACGCTGATGGTCTGCAATAAGTCTATGAACGACGAGATTGCCTTTTACCGCCGCCAGGAGGAGGAATACCGCGAATATATTGAAGCCTGGATGCACGAGGTAAAAACGCCGCTTGCCGCGGCCAAGCTCACGTTGGAAAACGCCCCTGGAGCTGTTCCAGCGAGCGTATCCGAAGATCTCCGCAGGATTGAAGACGATCTGGAGCAGGCCCTCTTTTACGCGCGGAGCAACAGCGTAGAAAAGGATTATCTGATCCGCCCCGCCTCCCTGCGCGAGCTTGTGAATACCGCTGTGCGCCGTAATGCGAAGGATATGATTGCAAGCCGGATCAAGCTTCAGCTGGAGCCCCTTGATTACACTGTGCTCACCGATATGAAATGGGTGGATTTTATTCTCAATCAAATCCTTGTGAACGCTATCAAATACCGCAGCGCTTCCCCCTCTATTCATATTTACGCCCAGCAGGAGAAAAATAGCGTTGCCCTCACAATTGCGGATAACGGCATCGGCATTCGCGCAGCGGATTTGCCGCGCGTTTTTGAGCGCGGCTTTACCGGCGAAACCGGGCGCAAATTTTCAAAGGCGACCGGGCTGGGCCTTTATCTGAGCAAGCGGATGTGCGACAAATTGGGGATCGGCCTCTCCCTTGCGTCCGTTGAGGGGGAGGGCACTACAATTCGCCTGGTTTTTCCAAGCGGCACGATGCATGATCTTTCAAAAGACACATAAGGCGCGAAGTAAATGACAAATGCAGGCCGACGGCCTGCATTTATTGTTTCAATACGGCCCAAAAACGGAGACGCGCCTTCTTAACCTTACAAAATTGTTCGGCGGCGGTAAGCTTCCCCGATGGCAGCCATTACGCGCCGCTGTTAAAATGGAGGCATCATAGATTACAGGAGGTCGTTCATATGGAATCCATTTTAAAGGTGGAACATCTCGAAAAATATTATGGCAACCGCGGAAATGTTACCAAAGCGGTTGACGACATCAGCTTTACCGTAACGCAAGGCGAGTATATCGGCATTATGGGGGCATCCGGCAGCGGTAAAACAACGCTTTTAAACTGCATCTCTACGATCGATTCCGCCACCGCAGGGCATATTTTTATCCGCGGGCAGGATGTGACGCAGCTCAAGGCAAAGGAGCTCTCCCGCTTCCGCCGTGAGCAGCTCGGCTTCATCTTCCAGGAATTCAATCTGCTCGACACGCTCACTGCTTTTGAAAACATCGCCCTGGCGCTGACCGTGATCGGCACTCCCGCTAAGGAGATTGACGGCCGTGTGCACAACGTCGCAAAACGGCTTGAAATTGATAGTATCCTGGGGAAATATCCCTACCAGCTCTCCGGAGGCCAGCAGCAGCGCGTTGCGAGCGCACGGGCGATGATTACCAACCCCTCCCTGATCCTTGCGGATGAGCCAACCGGGGCCCTCGATTCCAAATCCGCCCGCATGCTGCTCGAGAGCTTTGAAACGCTCAACCGCGAGCTCGGCGCCACAATCCTCATGGTCACGCATGACGCGTTTACGGCGAGTTACTGCAAACGCATCCTTTTCATCAAAGATGGAAAAATCTTTAACGAGCTGCTGCGTGGCGCGGATACGCGCAAGGCCTTCTTTGAAAAGATCATCGAGGTTGTAACCCTTCTGGGAGGTGACAACGGCGATGTTTTATAAGCTTGCTTTTAAAAACGTAAAAAAGAGCCTGAGCGACTATGTGATCTACTTCCTAACGCTCTCCTTCGGCGTATGCCTCTTCTACGTATTCAACGCTGTGGAAGCCCAGCAAACCATGCTCCTCCTTTCAGAGCAGCAGCACGCCCTGCTCCAAACCGGCACGGCTATGCTTGGCTACCTCTCCGTATTCATCTCCTTCGTGCTGGCGGGCCTTATTCTCTATGCCAATAACTTTCTCATCAAGCGGCGCAAGCGCGAGCTTGGCCTGTATATGACGCTCGGGATGGATCGGGGCAAAATCTCTCGCATCCTCACGGCAGAAACCTTTGTGATCGGCCTATTCTCCCTTGGCGTGGGCCTTTTAATCGGCATTGCCGCATCACAGGGCATGAGCGTTTTGACGGCAAAACTGATGAACGTGCCGATCAAGGATTTCGCGTTTTCCTTTTCTAAAGATTCCCTGCTCAAAACAATCCTCTATTTTGGTGTGATCTTCCTCGTGGTTATGCTCTTCAATATCCGCACGGTTTCCAAATATAAGCTCATCGATCTCATCCATGGCGGCCGCAAGAATGAGACATTGCGTATCAAAAAGCTCTGGGTCTGCGTGGTGATTTTCCTGCTCTCCGTTGCCTGTCTTGGCGCGGCCTATTATATGATCATTGACAACGGCCTGTTTCTTCTGGATCGCCAGTTTTTCGGCTCGCTGATCCTCGGCTCCATTGGCACGGTGTTGTTTTTCCTCTCCCTTTCCGGCTTTTTGCTACGGATCGCAAAAGGGAATAAACGCCTCTACTATAAGGGGCTGAACATGTTTGTCCTACGCCAGCTCAACAGCAAAATTAACACCAATTTCATTTCCATGTCCATCATCTGCATTATGCTGCTGGTCACCATCGGCACCTTCTCCTGCGGCCTGGGCGCGGTGGATGTGATGGCGGGCCAGGTGGATGACGCCGCCCCCTTTGATATTACCCTGAAAAGCCAGAGCTCGAAAAATGGCCCGCAGGATATTGAGGCGGATCTCAAGTCGCACGGCTTTGATTTTGCGAAGCAATTCAGCGGATATACGCAGATTTGGCTCTTCAACACAGGTGATTTGACCTTCCGCCCACTCTATGATTTTGCGGTAGAAACCATGGGCGCCACCTATATTGAAGAGCGGGATGCTTCCTATTCAATCCCCCTGATTCGCCTTTCCGATTATAACAAGCTGCTCGCCCTGCGCGGGGAGGCGCCCATCTCCCTTGCTGCGGATGAATATGCCGTGGTCTGCAACGTAAAAGAAATGCATCAAATTTTAAAGGCCTATGTGGAGCAAGGGCGGACCTTTTCGATCAACGGCGTTGAACTGCGCCCCTCAAGCCTGGAAATTCAGCAATACCCTTTGCAAAACGGTATGATGGCCATGGAGACCGGCACGCTGGTTGTGCCGGATACTCTTGCGGAGAGTTGCGAGCCTATGACCGCTTTGCTCAACGCCAATTACACAAAGCCCGGCGAAACGGGTGAAAATGCCTTTGCCGCAGAAATCGCAGCGCTCTATGGTAAGGGGGAGGAAGCGCCGCGTCCCTACACAAATGCGCTCTCCCATTATGAGCTCTATATGCAAAGCGGCGGCATGAAGCTCATGATTTCCTATTTCGTCATCTATGTAGGCATCGTGTTTCTCATCACCTGCGCAGCCATCCTCGCTCTGCAACAGCTTTCGGAAGCCTCCGACAATACGGAGCGCTACCGGCTGCTGCGCAGGCTCGGCACTTCAGGCCGCATGATCGACCGGGCGCTGTTCACTCAAATCCTCTCTTACTTCATGCTCCCGCTGGGGCTAGCGGTTATCCATTCCGTTGTGGGTATTTCCGTGGTCAACAACGCGATCGCCCAGTTTGGCCATTTAAACGCTCTTCCCAATATCCTCATGGCGGCGCTGCTGTTTTTAATCATCTACGGAGGCTACTTCCTAGCCACCTTCCTGGGCAGCAGGAAAATGATCCGTTCAAAAGAGCCCTAAGGCAGGGCTGCTTCGAAAGGAGCTGCAACAATCATGCATTATTTCCTCATTCGCATCCTGTCGTTGGCGGCCGCCCTGCTCGCCATATGCTGTATCCTCTCCGGTATACCGGCCTGTGATAAGGATACGATCCTCCGGCATTACGATAACGCGCTCCAGGTAGGCGGTGCGCTCGCCCGCACGCCGGACGCCGCCCTACAAGGGATCCGAGTTCCTGGAGGGGATAGCTATACGGGCTCTTATACGGCCGCTTACCAAAACTTCAGCGGCAGGGAGATTCTCTTCGGCGGCACGGCACTGAAGCGCCCGGCGGGCGATACGATCACTGTTTCCTGTATGCTAAGCAGCACAGGAGGGCGGGCAAAACTTCTTTTCTGCTCCGGCAGCAACGCACCCAAGGTTCTACTCAAAGATAATGGCACATGTACGAACACGCTCACGCTCCCTATAGGCAGCAGCAGCGTTGAGATTATCCTCATCGGGTATTCCGGAAAAATACAAATCACCGTTTCCTAACAAACAGCACGCCCAGCCTTCTATCGCTGTGTCAACAAGCCCGCCCGGATTAACCGGGCGGGCTTGTTGCATCTTGGGCAGAACAGAGGGAAGAAAACGCCCCATTTAGTCTCATTCCACTTTTTGTATCATAGGGATTGCCTTTTAAAAGACTTTGCTGTATGGTAAAATAGCTTCAAAGCTTATGGCTTTGAAGCATTGAAAAAATGCCTGTCGGCGTGAAACGCCTCCTACCGCAGAGCGGCAACGCCATTTTTCGCAGAGGTTAGCCTATCTGCGTATGGTAAAACAGCTTCAAAGCTTATGGCTTTGAAGCATTGGAAAAATGCCTGTCGGCGCGAAACGCCTCCTACCGCAGAGCGGCAACGCCATTTTTGCACGGGGGCATTCTATAATAAATAGTCGGGAAGGGAGGGGGCCTCTTGTTGCAGATTGCCATTTGTGATGATGAAAAGTTCATGCGCGACGCCTTGTATTCCATGAGCCGCGACCTGCTTGCCCAGGCCGGGGAGGATGCGCAGATCCTGCTTTTTGCGGATGGGGAGTCGCTCTGCCGGTCCTGCGAAGAGGGAACGCCCTTTGACCTAATCCTATTGGATATCAAAATGGATGGAATTGACGGCATGGCTGCTGCAAAACGCATCCGCGCGTGCAACAGCAAAGCCCTGATCGTTTTTATCACATCGTCGGCGGAATATGTGTTTCACGGCTATGAGGTGCGCGCCTTCCGCTATATTTTAAAGCCGGAGCTTTCCCACAGCTTTCCGCTAGTGTTCCGCGAGGTTCTCGAGGAGCTCCTGCATAAGCAGGAGGAGCGCTTCTGCTTTCAGTTTGACGGTGAAACCATCGCTCTCCCGCTGTGTGACATTCGGTATTTTGAAAGCGACCGCCGGATTCTGCTGATCCACACGGCGCAGCAGGCCTATAAAACCTACCGCAAGCTCGATGAGGTAGAGCAGGCCCTGAAAAAAAAGGATTTTGTGCGCTGCCACCAGAGCTTTCTCGTCAACGCGCACGGAATTCAAAAGGTGGGAGCCACTGCCCTCACCTTAAAAACCGGAGAAACCATCCCCGTGAGCAAACGGCGCTACCGGGAAACCAACGAGGCCTTTCTCTGGTCTCTCCGGTAGCGCGAAAGGAGGCTGTCATCCATGGAAGCGGTATTATTTCAAATTGTTCGAGCGCTCGCCACCGTGTTTGAAATCACGCTTGCCTTCGCTCTGCTCAATGCCATGTTTGAGCCCAAATACGCCAGCAAATGGCCGCTGCGCCTCAGCTATATCCTGCTGCTTGCGGCGGTGTTTTCCAGCAGCGCGCGGCTCACAGTGATCAGTGTAAAAACAGCAGTGGAAATCCTGCTCGTATTTCTCGTCTCCCTGTTGGTTTTCCGAGGCCGGTTGAGCATCAAGGTTTTTTATAACCTGATTTTTTCCACTGTTTTGTTTCTTTCCGACCTATTGTCTGCCTTTGCTCTCTCCTTCCTGCCGCAGGAGTTGTTTTTGTTCCCGACTGGGGATATCCTGCATCGGCTTTTAGAGATCGTTTTGCCTAAGATGATCCTGTTTCTGTTTGTGATGCTGCTCATGGTTTTTATTTCCCGGCAAAAAAAGAATATTTCTCTGCGCTATTGGGTAATGCTCACCTCCGTCCCCCTAACGACGATCGTTACGCTGACCGTATTTCAATATTATTCGGCTAAGCTCCCCGGAGAAGCCTATATGCAGGAGTATATTTTTGTTGCAATCATCGGCCTTGTCTTTATCAACATCATGGTTTTCACCCTATTTGCAAGGCTGCAAAGTCAGCTTGAAATGCGAGGCCAATATGAGCTTCTGGAGCAGCAGATGGCGCTGCAAAAGGAATCCATCCGCAGGATGGAGGAGGCTTACACCCACATGCGCGAGTTGCGCCACGATTTGAATAATCACCTGCTGTGCATGAACACGCTGATTGAGCAGGGCGAATACGAAGCGCTCAAGCAATACCTCAAAGCGATGACGGCCACGGTAGAGGAGCGGTCTTATGTGGCAATCAGCGGCAATTCCGCAGTGGACGCCATTCTCAATGAAAAACTAATTGCCGCTCAAAAGCAGCAAATCAACACCTCCTTTGACGTATGCGATCTGCACAGCACAAAGGTGCAGCCAATGGACTTATGCATCGCCCTGAGCAACGCGCTCGATAACGCCATCGAAGCCTGCGAAAAGATACCGGACCCAACCGGCCGCTACCTTCGCTTGAGAATCCAGCAGGAGGAAAATTTCCTCGTGCTCTCTGTTGCAAACCCCGTCGTAGCCCCGCCGCGCAAATTCGGCAGCCTTTACCGGACAGAAAAAGCCGACCGTGAGCGCCACGGCTTTGGCTTGCGCAGCATCCGTACCACGCTTAAAAAATATCATGGCGAGCTAATAACCCGCTGTGAAGATCAGGTATTTACAATTGTGATAAAATTCAATTTTTGAATCATTTTGACCCTATGCCAAAAATGACACGGGCAAGGCCAAAAATGACATGCTGTGATGTTTCGCCCCCACGCGTGCTATCCTGTAACCGTAAGGATGGCACGCGCTTTTTATTACAGAAGAATGCTTACCCGCGGTGTACCAACCGCTCATCGATGAAAGGAATGCTCCATTTCCCCTAAGGCGAGGAGTTTAGGGCTACTTTTATAGCATTATTTTGGGAAAGGAAGTGTACCACATGAAAGCAACAGAGCATCTATCAGCCCTCCTGCATGCGCAAAAGCAAACCCTGTGGGAGCTGGAAGCAGAGATTGCCTCACTCAGCGCCAAAGATTTCCTCACGGAAAACGATCGCCTCAAAGCGGAACTGGCGCATACAGCAAACCGCTGCCGCCAGGCGGAGCAAACCCGTGACACACTGAAAAAGGAGCTGGAAGCTGTGCAGGAAGCGCTGCACGCCAAGCTTTACAGCGAAAAGCAGCTCGCGCTGCGGCTCGCCTCAAAGCGGCTCTCCGCCTACTATCAGGCGCAGGATGCCGCGGAAGAAAACCGATTAGTTGCCTTTGAAAAAACGATACGTAAGCGCATCGAATTGTTGCAGCGGCAGGCCAAAGAGGAAGACGAAGCCCTCTTCAGCGAACTATCCGCCGAATTTGACCGGCTGCGCGCCCTGCTCGACGAGCGCATCACGCGCCTGCGCAGCGAGCGGGAGGCAAACGCCGCCGCCTTGCAGGAGGGGGCGGCCCCGGCCTTCAGCGCATTGCAAAACGAACCGCTCACCGGGCAGGAGGCCCGCGCCGCCCTGCGCGGCCGCCGTTTTGAAGCGCTGATCGGCCTGAGCGTCTTCAACAAAATCGGCGTTCTTCTCATCGTAATTGGATCAGTCGCCGCCGCACGCTTCACCTACACAAAGCTGCCGGATTCTTTCAAGGGCGGCATGCTGTTTCTGCTGGCATTCCTCTTCTTGGGCGTGGGGGAATGGATGGGGCGCGGCGGCAGGCGGCGGGATCTGTTTTCACTCGGCCTATCCGCAGGCGGGGTCGCACTGCTCTATGTCAGCGTGGTCACCTGTTTTTTCTGGCTGCATCTGCTGCAACCCTATGCGGCCTTCGCTCTAATCGTGCTGATCACTGCGCTGGCCTTTTTTCTCTCCCAACGGCACAACGCACAGGTTATTGCGGCTTTTGCCATGATCGGCGGCTATTTGCCCGCTCTTGTGTTCTTTTTTCAGCCGGGGATACCGCTGCCGCTTCTCGTGATCAGCGAGCTGTATTTTGCAGGGCTGTGCTTGTTCTCTCTGCTGACGGCGTGCCGTAAAAAATGGATCGCAGCGCAATTTGTCGGCTTTGCGCTCAACACGGCCGCGTTTTCTATTCTCGCAGTCCTTTTTCGTGAGCGAACGAACTTCTATCCGCTCGAAACAACAGGCCTCGGCTGGCTCTGTAGGCTAACGCCCTGCCTGCTGGTCGCCTTCTCCTGCCTCGCTTTTCTGGCGGGTCCGCTCTTCTATGCCCGGCGTACGCAGGCTGCACTGAAAATCCACGACTTTCTTCTGCAAGGCTGTAACCTGATGGCGAGCTATGTGGCGCTCTCCCTTCTGACCGGTAGGTTCCCCAGCACGAACTATGCATTTCTACAGCCGCTTTGCTTCACCCTGCTCCTCGCGGGCACAGCAGGGTATCTTTGGAAACGGGTTCCGAAGGAACGCACAGGCCTGTATGCAGCGGCGGGCGCTGCGATCCTTTTTTCTCTGCTTATTCCGCTCTACTTCAGCTATGCCTACGCGGTCTATGCCTGGACGGCAGAAGCCCTGCTTTTCCTGCTGCCCGGTTTGCAGGGAAAACGCCGCCCCCTGGAGCTTGCGGGCTGGCTGGTCGGCGCGGCGGCAATTCTCTCGCTGCTCATCGCGTACCCCATGCTGCAACTCTCCCTTCCAAAGCTTGCATTCCTCCCCTCCTGCGCTGCTGCGTACACCTGCGTCACAGCGGCCAGTCTGTTCCCCATGGCGGTCATTCTACACAGAGGAAAACCAACGGGCGGTATACAAAGCGTGTATCCATACGGGTTTCTGCTCAACCTGTGGCTCTATGTCATCTTTGCTACACAATATTTCCTGCCCGCTCTGATCCCCGCTCATATAAACGCGCTGCATACGGACCTCTTCCTGCTGAGCCTGACCATTCTTCTAGGCTGCGCCGTCGGCTGTCTCGCGGTCCGGCTGCCCCGCTTGCGGGATGATGTGACAGCGGTGATCGGCCTGCTGATCTATGCCTGTTCCTTCCTGATGGTGCATATTGTCAACTGCGTGTATTTCCGGCAGGCGAATTTCTTTCCACAGGCTGTGCAGATCGGGCTGGTCCTACTCCAAATCGCCTCCAACATCGCCTCCGTTTTGGCGGCGGCGGACTTCACCCGAACACTTGTCAAACGCTTCCGCGCCCCTGCCGAGATTTATCCGCTCACCGTATCCGCCGCCTTTACCGTGCTGCTCACCGAGCTACTGCTCGGCCAGTTCCGGCTTGCCTTTTCCAACCCGCTCATCAGCGCCCTGTATCTGGCAACGGCGCTCGGCTGGGTCCTCTGCGGCTTCTGGCGCAGATACGGCTCTATGCGCAGGTTTGGCCTGTGCCTCTCCTTCCTGGCGCTGGCAAAGCTCTTTCTGCTTGACCTGGCCGGCCTCTCGGAGGGGAGGCGGATTGTCTCCTTCTTCGTCTTTGGCGCGTTAATGCTCCTGATCTCCTTCGTATACCGCTATTTCAGCAAACGGATGCTTCCCAACGGAAGCATCGCGCAGATACCGGCTCAGGAGAGCTCCTCTGCCACACAAAAATAAGCGTTTCCCTCAAAAAAGGCGGGGCGTGGAATCTTCCACGTCCCGCCTGCTGATGGATAGCAGATCGCTTCAACTATTGTCCAATGGTGGTAAGGAACGCATTCGTCCGCATCTTGGCCACACAGATATTTTTGACGCATTTGCGCAGCGCCTCTCCGTACCCAATCGGGTCGTTTCGATAGGCCCGTTTCATGGAAGCCACCAGCGGCAGCTTCCGCAGCGGCCACACCATGCACAGCAGCTCGTCGTTGCCTGCATACACGGCAAGGTTCGGGTTCATATAGCCCGTGCCGGTAAGGTTCATATAAGCGTCTGTGATGACCATGCCGTCAAAGCCCCACTCTTCCCGGAGAAGCTGAGTAAGCAATGCGTAGCTTCCGCCGCACCACTGCGCGCCAATGCGGTTGAGGCTGGACATAATGCCATATGCCTCACCCTCCTTGACCGCGATCTCAAAGGGCTTGAGGTAGAGCTCCCGCATTGCCTGCTCATTGCACCAGGTAAATACGCCGAAGCGGTTAGTTTCCTGATCGTTGAGCGCAAAGTGCTTGATGGTAACGACCACGTTTTCACTCTGTGCGCCGCGCGTTACCGCCGCGGCCATTTTGCCGGAGAGCAGCGGATCCTCGGAATAATATTCAAAGTTCCGCCCGCCCAAGGGGTTGCGGTGCAGGTTGGCCGCCGGCGCATACCAAACGTGCGTGCCGAGCTCTGCGGCGGATTTGCCGATTGCCACGCCCATCTGTTGGGCGAGGCTGTCGTTATAAGTGCAGGCAATGATCGTTTCCGTCGGGAAGGCGATGCTCTCCTCTGAGGCGAAGAACCCGTTCTTCCCCTTGATGCTGGCGGGGCCATCGTTATCAACTGTGGCAGGGATGCCCAAGCGGTCGATTGCCCGCGTATGGTAGCCGCAGTCTCCAACCAAATTGATCATCTCATCCAACGTGAACTGATCCAAAAACGCATCCCATAGGGATTCGTCGCGGTAAACATCCTGAAGGGTAATCGTGCCGGTTTCATATACCGCGCCCGTGGTGGGCACGGTGCCCTCCGTTTTCGGCGCGGGCTCCGTATCCGCGTTGCGCACGGCGTCGGTTAGCTTGGTCATGGGGCCTTGCGGATAAGTCGCCTCCGGATTGCTGCGGGAAAAATAGGTGATCTCCCCATTGACGTCGGAGAAGAGGTTTTGAATCGGCGCGCCGGTTTTATCATCGTAGCGCAAAACCTTCCGCTCGGCCAGAGGGAGCTGTTCCTCCGCCACGCTCTGGCGCACATTGCGCCGGACGCTCACGGTATAATCTCCCGCTTCCAGCACCCAAGCCTGCTCCTTCTCCCCATAGGAGGCCATATCAGAAAAGTCGAATTGGACAGTTACCGTTTGAGAGGCGCCGGGTGCAAGCAGCTCCGTTTTGGCGTAACCCGCCAGGCAGATCGCGCTCTTTTCCAAGCCGCCCTTCTGGTATGGCGCGGAAAAGTATACCTGCACCACATCCTTGCCTGCGCGCTGGCCGCAGTTGGTCACCTGCACCTCTGCCTTCACCGTTTCTCCATCTGTGGAGATCGAGTGGACGTCCCAGCGGAAATCCGTGTAGGAAAGGCCATATCCAAATGGATACTGCACTTTTTCCGGCGCAAAGGTTTCAAAATAGCGGTAGCCGACATAGATGCTTTCTTGATATTCGATATAGGTTTTCAGGGTGCCCGGATAGCGGTAGTTGCCAAAATTAGCGCTGGAAGGATGATCCTCCACCTGGTATGCAATCGTATCGGTCAGCCTGCCGGAGGGGTTCACCTTGCCTGCAAGCACATCAGCCACAGCCTGCATGCCAACGGTGCCCGGGATGCCGATCATCAGAGCTGCGTCAATCGTATCATACTCCTCCAGCCAGCCCATCTCCGGCATATTGGCCACGTTGAACACCACGATAACGTGCCGGTATTCCCGCGTTACATAATCAAGCACTGCCCGCTCTTCCTTCGTCAGGCGCAGGTTCTCCTCTGTCAGATCCGCGCCTTCAGAGCCGGAACGGCCATAGTAAAAGATTGCCGTATCCGAGTACTTTTTCGCATTCCGCTTCACCTTTGCGGTCATGCGGTTCACCGGCATCTCCACCTTTGCAACGCTGCCGAAGAGAAGCTTTGTCCCAAAGGAGAAAAAGTCTTTCGCGCCGAGTATTTCTTTCAAGTTGAGCGAATGCATCTGGCTCCAGCGTGTATAGGCGGATTTCAGCTCGGTATTATAAGCCACGCCCGCCTGCTCCAGCGCCGTATAAAAATCTGTCACATCGCTGCTATCGATTTGCCCAGAGCCTCCGCCGCCATAGTACGGCTTGACAGATGCCGCTCCAAACACGTTCACCTGCTTCCCCTCCAGCGGCAGGCAATTGTTTTTATTCTTTAGCAAAACAATTCCCTCAGCCTCCGTTTGGTAGGCAATCTGCTGTGCATATTGCTGCGCTTGGCTCTGCTCGCCTGCCGCCTGCGCCGCGGGCAACCCCACCTGTAGGAAAAGCGCACCCGCCAGCACTAGGCTGAACAATTTTTTCCCTGTTTTCATAAACTCCCTCTTTTCTGTGAACAATCTGAAACACTTTGCATCGAATCCGATCATCGTCAAAGCATTACGGAAGGATTATATAATAAATAAAGCAAATAGTCTAGTATTTCTCTAATAAAAATGATATTATTTAGACAAAAGGTACAAATTGAACTTTTTTATTTGAAAACCAGAAAAAAGCTGGAGAAAAAGTTCTCCAGCTTTTTTCACTCCACTCTTCGGCCATTCTTCTTGCTTATGCAATCTGTACCGCCGTTTGATGGGTGAGGCCGGGCATTGTTGCCTCACCCAGGCATCCGCTGTAACGCTCATAGAAAAAGCCCAGCCTGCCCTTATAATCCGCCTTCCATGGCTTACTCTTGCCACAGTAGTGCACAATCACCACGTTTTCTTTTACCCAATCCATGTCAACATGTCGGCTCGGGCGAGTCAGCAAGTTGTGATTGAGCAGATAACGATCGTCTAAATTATAGAGCAACGCGTCTATAGCAAGCGTGCTGCCGCCATACATCCCATTCAGGATATCCTGATCAAGCAAATAAAGCTTCTCCCGATTTTCACGGATGTAATCAAAAACGGCTTGCACATCCTGCACCTCGCGCAGCAGCTGAAGGTTCATCAGCATGACGCCCGCGTTGATATACTTGCTGCCCTCCGGCATTTGAAGCCGTGTGCGGTTGAGCCATTGCATCGGGCCGAACTGATGGGACGCTGCCGCAAACAGATTCCCCTTGAAATCCAGCCGGTAGAGCTGATCGATGGAATGGACGACTACCAGGTCCGGATCAAGATACAACACTCGGTTTACCTCCCGCGGCAGAAGCTGTGCTGCAAACAGGCGGTAATAGGTCTCCTTCGGGAGGCGCTCCAGAACGGGTGCATCTGCAAACATTGTATGCGGAACCTGAATGTTCACAAGCTCACATCGATCCATCGGCACATGCTCCTCGAGATAGCGAAAATCCTCCCGCGTTAACGAGGAATGCGCCACAAACACGCGAAAATCACGGTTGGAGTTTGAGGAAAGCAGCGAGTTGAGCATCACAGTCAGCGGTTGGATGTAGCCGGAATTGAGCGTTACCAATATATTCATTTTCATGAGAAAAGCCTCCTGTTTTTGATCTTGCCCCTATCATAAGGGCTTCAACTTACAAAAAAGTTACAAAAATCTTTCAGAAGGCTTTTGTTTGCGTGAAGAAAGATTGCATGAACTGGCAGCAAGGCAAAACAGCAAGCGTCAAAATTCTATCAAATCCGTTATGAAAAAATGGGCACTTACTGCTCTTCCTTTTGCGCTTTCACCATTTTTGCACGCCTGGCCAAATCCATTGAAACAAGCAATTGTTTGTGCTATTATTTATATAAAGTTCTATATGAATTAATTTCGATAGTGGTTTGAAAAATCGTGGATTTGGTATCGCCGGTTTTGCCTAAATATAAAAGTTCATGGGGAACACGGGAGGAGAATGCCATGCGCGCAGATGTGCTGCTTTTCTTTCAGGGGCATATGGAGGCGCTGCCCTTGTATGAGCAGTTGGAAAAGAGAATTTTGGCCAAGATTGCAAACACCAGGCTCAAAGTGCAGAAATCGCAGATTTCCTTTTATAACCGGTGTATGTTCGCCTGTGTTTCTTTCGCCAAGGTGCGCAAAAAGCAAGATTGCCCGCCCGCCTACATCGTGATCACCTTCGGCCTAAACCGTAGGGTTGAATCCGAGCGGATTGACGTTATAACCGAGCCATATCCCAATCGATGGACGCATCATATGCTGGTTGCTAAAGTGGAAGAACTAGACGATGAGCTGATGATGTGGCTAAAAGAGGCTGCCGCTTTTTCGGCAATTAAGTAACCGGGGAACATCATGTCAGCAGGGCTTATGGACAAAGGATAAGACCTGCATCCATAGAATGTAATCGCCGTATTCTTGCATCAGTGTACAGGGGTACACATCGGTTTTTAGCACTGTGGCTGCATTATCCTCCTTGCTTTCCGGCAAGGAAAGCTGCGTCGTCTGCCTTGCCAGAAGCACGGCCACAGGCTGAACACTTCAAAGAACCGTCAAGGCGTCCCAGACGCAGGATGATAAGGTCGCAGGGCGACGCCTAGCTGTCGCCAGTCGAGCCCGAGAACGCAGGCAGCATGCGTTTGGGCACGCCCTGATGGCCATGTTCCCCCTGCACATTGATGCTTTGCTTCATTTAAAAAACAATTTGAAACGAGGGAAATGAAATTGAAAAAGTTTTTTGAGGAATTCAAAGAGTTTATCTCAAGAGGAAATGTGCTGAATCTGGCTGTTGGCGTTATTATCGGCGGTGCTTTTTCTTCAATCGTTACTTCCTTTACCGATAACATTATCAAACCGATTATCAACTGCATCGGCGGCAGCCAGGTTCAGGGAAAGCTCCACCTGATCGGCGACAACTACATAGACTACGGTGCGTTCCTTTCCGCCGTGATTCATTTTGTTATCATGGCCTTTATCATCTTCATCATTGTTAAGGCTGTAAATAAAATGATGTCGCTCGGCAAAAGAACAAAGGAGGCGCCATCTGCACCGACAACAAAAGTGTGCCCATTTTGCAAAAGTGAAATAGCCGTAGATGCCTCCAGGTGCCCACATTGCACGTCTGAATTGCCGTCCGTTGAGTAGTAACACGGTATCATCGCATCGTCTGTGGCTGAATAGAGCACAAAAGAAAAGGGGGACTATTGCAAAATGAAATATTTTGCAATAGTCCCCCTTAATTCTGCGTTTATTTATGCATGATGCAACGCGCCCTTTGTTGCCGCTCTCCGTTTCTCTTATCGTGCACAATCGAGCTGCCTAATTTCTCTCAAATTTTTCTGCGTTATTCATTTGAGCCCATAGCTCACCACTCGTTATTAATTTCAAAAATCCGTTAGGCGATACCGGTAGGGAACAACACGTTTTTTGAGAAGCCTTGAAAACATTGCGTATTCCCGCCGGCAACTTTTCCAGGAACAGAAACGCAGGCAACGGTGAAATCGTTCTACTTGCAGTGTTTGGGCGCCTGATGGTATCGCCTAGTGAACCAAAAAAACCAAAATCCCGCCGACATAAATCGACAGGATTTTGGTTGTGGCCCGCCCGGAGGGATTCGAACCCCCGGCCTTCAGAATCGGAATCTGCTGCGATATCCAGCTTCGCCACGGGCGGGTATTCAATCATATGCCTTTTCAAGGCGACTGTTATTTTACCACGCCTTCCTGAAAAAAGCAACCGTTCCCACCAAAAAATCAGGAAGGGGCGCACACCGCCCATGAAAGAAACGGCCCGGAGGCAAAATCCCGCCGCCGGGCCGAGCCATCATTGCCGCACAAATACGGATTTGGGCTGCCCGCAGCGCGGGCACTGCCAAGTTTCCGGCAGTTTTTCAAAGGGTTCGTCTCCGTCATAAACATAACCGCAGACAGAGCAGACCCACTGTGGCTTCTGCTCCTGCTCAGGCACGGTATGCTCCACTTTCTTCGCATTCAAAAAATCCTGGAAGGCTTTGCGGGTGGCATCCTTCATATGCTTTTGATAGTCGCTATAGAGCAAGGGCTCTCCGTCGCCGTTCCAGGCATCCGTCACCTCACAGGTATAAACCGTGTGTGTGGAAAGGTCTTTTGCCTCCAATACGCGGCAGCGCAAATAGGAGGCAGCATCCAGCAATACAGGTAGGCCGTCTTTTACAGCATACTCGACATTCTCCCACTTTTCCACTTTACGTGCGGACTGAAAACCGAAATTTGCGATCAAAAACGGATCTGCATCTGCACGCAGAACAGAAATGGTGAGTTCCCCTGTTTTCCGGATGAGCTGATTGGTTAGATTATTGCGCATGCTGCCGAGCATGAGCAGCGGCGGCATATCGGAAGTGACCTGCATCATCGCATCCACAATACAGCCGCCGAAGGAATCTCCATTTTTTACCCCTACAACATACAGGCCGTAAGAGAGCTTAAACAAAGCGGTTTGATCCATTTTTCTAACGCCTCTCTTTCCTGCGAAGCAGGCTCACGCCTCCTCAAAAAGATCCTTTCCTACGCCGCACAGCGGGCAGACCCAATCCTCCGGAAGGTCTTCAAAGGCAGTGCCCGGGGCAATGCCGTTATCCGGATCGCCGACCTCTGGATCATATTCATAGCCGCAAACGGTGCAAACATATTTTTTCATCAATCATTCTCCTAACATGTATTGATTTCCAGAGATTTCCTCCGGATATCCAGATTATAGCGCATAGTAAAATGATTGTCTATCTTTTTTAAAATATACATTTACCGCTCTTTTCTATGGGTAGATTTTCGTTTTTCACACACGAGCATTTGCCATTAAAAATGAAGGAAACGGGAGATTTCAAAAGTACAATCCCGTTAAATTAAAAAAACGGGCAAAAAGCTTGACAGGCCCACCCCGCTTATGGTATGCTATGCAGGCACTGAAAAAGGTAAGACGATACAAATGGAGGTTTTACTATGTCAACCTATATGCCGAAGGCGGGCGACATCACCCGCAATTGGTATGTGCTTGATGCAGCAGGCAAGCCGATGGGCCGCGTAGCCGCCCAGGCCGCCATTCTGCTGCGCGGCAAGCACAAGCCGACCTTTACGCCCAATGCCGATTGCGGCGACCATGTCATTATTATCAACACTGACAAGGCCGTTTTCACAGGCAACAAGCTCCAGCAGAAGATGTATTACCATCATTCCGGCTATATCGGCAACCTCAAAGAGGTCAAGTACAGCACGCTGATGAAAACGCGCTCTGATTTCGCAATGCAGCTCGCCGTGAAAGGCATGATTCCGGATACGGTCATTGGCCGCAATGCGCTGACCCGCCTGCGCGTTTATAAAGGCGCTGACCATAAGCATGTTGCTCAGAAGCCTCAGGAATGGGCGTTTTAAGGAAGGAGGAGAAGGAATATGTACGATAGCAATCCCTATTTTTACGGCACCGGCCGCAGGAAAAAATCCGTTGCCCGCGTGCGTGTTTATCCCGGCACGGGCAAGATCACCATTAACGACAGGTCCATCGATGATTATTTCGGCCTTGAAACGCTGAAGCTCATCGTTCGCCAGCCCCTCGCGCTGACGGGTACGACGGAGAAGTTCGATATCGTCTGCCGTGTCAACGGCGGCGGCGTGACCGGCCAGGCCGGCGCAATCCGCCATGGCCTCTCCCGCGCCCTGCTTCAGTATGACGAGGCTCTCCGCCCCGCGCTGAAGAAGGCAGGCTTCCTCACCCGCGATCCGAGGATGAAGGAAAGGAAGAAATACGGCCTCAAAGGCGCACGCCGTGCACCGCAGTTCTCCAAGAGATAACAGGGCTGCTTTTCGTTTTTTTCATTTTAAATGTGGCAGATCGCAAGCCCGCCTTTCGGACGATTGTCCGAAAGGCGGGCTTTTTATGTTTCCGTTGAAGTTCCCCGATGTGAAGGGCTGATCACTTCAAACCGCGCCCCACATTTCGCGCCATTTGTTTGTACACTGCCAGCCCGCACAGTAACAGCACAGGAAAGCAAATCGCCGCAAGCAGGCCAGCCTTCAGATTGCCATCCGCCGCATCTGAAACGAAGCCGACCAGCGAAGGCCCGGCAGAGCACCCCAGATCCCCCGCAAGCGCAAGCAGAGCAAACATTGCTGTTCCTCCCCTGGGGCAGGAAGCGGAAGCAAGGCTGAAAGTTCCCGGCCACAAAACCCCTACAGAGAGGCCGCACAATCCACAGCCTATGAGGGAAAGGAGCGGATTTGGGCACAGCGACGCAAGCAGATAGCTCGCAATACATAGCGCGCCACTCCCCGCCATAAAGGCTTTTAAGTGAATTTTTTCGCTGAATTTTGCGTAAAATACGCGGGACAGCCCCATCAGAATTGAAAACATGCATGGCCCGGCCAAATCCCCAACGCTTTTGGAAATTTGCAGCCCGGATTCCGCAAAAGCGGAGGCCCACTGGCTCATCGCCTGTTCAGAGGCGCCTGCGCAGACCATCAGCAGGGCGAACACCCAGAATATGCGGCTAGAAAACAGCTTGCGCACCGGCATCGCCTCCCCTGCATCATGCAAGGATGCAATAGGCACCTGCGAATAATAAAGTGCATTGCACAGCGGAACCGCCGCCCAAAGAAAGCTGAGAATCCTCCAATTCGCAATTCCGAATACGGAAAAGAACAGCGTGGAAACAAGGATGACCAAAACACAGCCCCAGCAGTAAAACGAGTGCAGTAGGCTCATCGCTGCTGCTTTCTGATCCGTAGGGCAAGCCTCCACAATTGGGCTGACCAGCACTTCAATCAACCCTCCGCCAACGGCATACAGCCCAACCGCAAGCAAAAGCCCCCAATAAGGGTCAGAGAACAGCTCCGGCAATATTCCCAGCCCTGCAAGCCCTGCGGCCGCGCAGATATGAGCCGCCACAATGGCTGCCCGATAGCCAATCCGATCCACCCATTTGGTGCTGAGCAGATCCACAATCAGTTGAATGCCAAAATTGATCGTGACAAGCGATGTGATTTTATCCAGCGAAATTTGGTAGGAACTCTGGAACGTGAGGAATAGGAGCGGGATAAACGTGTTGACGATCGCCTGCGTGATATAGCCCAAATAGCTGGCATAGAGCGTATGGTTATAATTCTGCCTTATTTTTTGCATGCCGCTGTCTTCTCCTGTCCCATTTTCTTTATTCAACATATAGATCCCGCACGCCTTCCACTGCACGGATGCTTTCCACGATCAAATCAAGCTCATGGAGATTGCGCGTATAGACCAGCACCTTAAGCACCGGTGCTTTTTTCCGCTTTCCTTCCTCCCCATCCACATTAAGCAGCTCCATGGAGGCAAGCTCTCCCCCACAGCGGCGGACTACCTTCCCCACGCGGGAAGCCTGTAGACCAACGTCCTCCACCTCAACATAGAGGTTTCGTCCGGCATTCCCACGAGCGGAAATACGCTTAAGCAGGTTGAGTGTCAGATAAATCACCAACGTGGCGATCAACGCGCCCGCATAGAAGCCCGATCCCACCGCAATACCCACGCAGGAAACCGCCCAAAGGCTAGCAGCCGTGGTAAGCCCCTTCACGCTAAATCCCTCGCGCAAAATGGTGCCTGCGCCCAAAAAGCCAATACCGCTGATAACCTGCGCGCTCATGCGCGTTGGATCAATCTGCATGACCTCTTGATATTGATCGGTAAGGAAGCTTGAGGTGATCATCACCAGTGCAGCGCCCACTGCTACAAGAATATGCGTGCGAAACCCGGCGGGGCGATGGGAATGCTGCCTTTCATAGCCGATGAATCCGCCGCAAACGGCGGCGAGCACCAGCTTAAAGGCAGAATCCAAAGCCAGCCTCAAAATATCATTTTGCCATAGCGAAAGAAAAAAAGCTTTCATCTAAGCCCTCCAATTTGGTATCAGTTTTGTCAGAGATCCCGCTGTTTTTACTCAGAAAGTCTTGCATTCGGTCAAATTTTGCGTACAATAAAGGTAATCTATCATTTTTGAAAAGGAGCCGCCTATGAAACAATTGCGGATCATTTCCCTCATCTGTGCCCTGTGCCTGTTCTTGAGCGCCTGCGCCTCGCAGCAGCCAGAGGACGGCAGCTCTACAGAGCCGCCCAACACCGTGCGCATCACAATCCCGGAGGGAGCCAGCGCTGCTGATATCGGCGGCCTGATGGAACAGAACGGCTTGTTCACCCGCTCTGAATTTCTTGCAGAAGTAAACCGCGGCAATGCGGACAGCCCGCTCGTACAAGAGATTGGAGATTGGGAAAACCGAGCGTTCCTTCTGGAGGGGTATTTGTTCCCCGACACATATGAATTTTATCGGGACGACAGCCCCGAACGCGTTATCCAGAAGCTGCTGGACAATTTGGAGAAAAAAATAACCGGCACGCAGAAAGCCCGTGCCAAAGAATTCGATATGACAATGGATGAAGTGCTCACTTTGGCCTCCATCATCCAGGCTGAAGCAGGGGATCCTGCACAGATGAAAACGGTCTCTTCCGTTTTGCACAACCGCTTAAATAGCAAAAGCCACCCAAAGCTCGAATGCGACGTTACAATCTTTTACCTGGAGCAGGAGGTGCAGCCCTATCTGACGGAAGACAAAGATCGGTTCAACAGCTTTTATAACACCTATAAATGCACCGGCTTACCGGAAGGCCCAATCTGCAACCCGGGTATGGACGCGATCAACGCCGCTCTCAATCCAGAGCAGACGGATTATTTCTATTTTGCAACCGATAAAGCAGGCAAATATTATTATGCCAAAACCCTTGCAGAGCATCAAAAGAACTGGAACGCGATCAAAAAAGTAAATGCAGCTCTGACAACAGCCGCACAGGCAAATACAAATGCGGATGATTGAAGGCCCGACGCTTATTTTTTCAGCGCAGTGGGCAATCGGCAAGGCAACCATGCTTGCTCTTGGGTTTTGGCCTGGGCTGTTTATCCCGTCACGCATCGGTTCGGCCGACCAGCGAACTCAATGCATAGCATTCTGTTCAAAAATAGTGTAAGCGATCTTGGATAAAAACGCAATCCCTTGAAAGCAAAAAGGAACAGGCAATTGAAAGAGGCTATTGTAAAATAAATTTGCTTGACCAAATGCACAAAGGATCGACCTAGAGGCAGAAAAAGCACGTCTTTTCGGAGCATGTAAACACCCGAAAGACGTGTTTTTTGCATTTTTTGCAGCACTGCCTTTGCAACAGCACTTTTGCACGCTATTTCAGAAGCCACAAGGCGGCATAACCTCCCAGCCATGCCGCCCCTCAAACCAAAATTCTTTTTAGACTATTTTCTTATTTGTGCATGGCCGCGCTCTTCACGGGCGCTTGCTTTGCCCCGCTATCAAACATCTCCAACGCTTTCACGCTGACCGCAAAGCACCCTGCCAAGCCCTCGAGATTCATATTGTCATAGGTATCGCGCCGCGTATGATAATAATCCTCCAGCTTATGGTTCAAGCCAGTTATCCCCGTTGCACGGAAACCAGCCTGTGCGAATGCGGCAGAGTCCGTCGCACCGCCGAGCGGCGGCACCCAGCCCTTTCTACAGCGAATTCCAAGCTCTTTGGCCGCTTCCATAAACAAATCGGATACATCCTTATCCGCTTTGACGGTACCATTGAGGTCTCGGTAATTGGTCATGAGATATTTCGGGTCGTGGATCGTGTCATAAGAGAAGATAAAGGTAGGCACATCGTCAAACTCTCCTTGATGCTGCTCGCACCAAGCCTTTGCGCCACGCAGCCCCGCTTCCTCCGAGCCGGAGAGGATCACGCCAATCTCCGTATTTTCTAATTCAATGCCGGCATCCTGGAGCTCTTTGAGGATGGAAATGCCCATATAGCAGCCGGAGAGATTATCGTTTGCGCCGTCCACAATGCGGTGCTTATTCCACATCCAGTACAGGCCGATCATAAACGGCACAAAAACAAGGCCGCCCAGCGCCGCTTTTCCAAGCGCTGTGGAAGGATCAAAGCCGCCGAATTGAAAACCATTCTGCACAATGAAGATAACAGAAAGCACCAAATAATAAACTAATCCAAGAAAACAAATGACTGCGTGTCCTTCAAATCCAACACCACCCAGCCTATAGTTGACCGGCCATTCCCATGCGGCATCCGGATGGCCGTTGAAAAAGATGCGGCGTTTTACTTCGCCCTTGCAGCTTTTAACAGCCGTTACGTTATGGCCCGTTTTCTCTGGGAAAACGGGATCAACTAGCTTTTTATACAGACCAAATTGCATAAAGCAAATGAAAAGGCCTCCTAGTAAAAGAATAATCGAGGCAAGCGGGAAAAAGAAGTAGCAGGCAATCGCCAAAAGGGCGGCTGTTATTGTAAAGTAAATCCAACCAAAAAAGGAGCCGGGGTTTTCTTTGAAGGCTTCAACCTGCACACGGTCGCATCCGCAATCCTCCCGCAGGACTTTCGCCATGTACTCGCAGGCCTGTTTCTCCCCCTCCGAGCCAGGCGAACGCTTATCAAGGTTTTTACAGATATAGGTAATCTCATCTACCATATACTGTGCCGCAGAATCTTTTCTCTCGATAATTTTGTTTAAATCCATAAATGATCCCCCCAATTGTTAAATTTTATTTATATTTTATCACGAGTATTCTTAAAAATATGGATAATTTATTAACAAATAATTAACTGCATTTTAATAAAAGTTTAGAATTATAATTCTGTATAACGTATCGCAACAAAAAGGCTGGCGCCTTGGGGGATCTGTGATCCGAAAAGGCGCCAGCCGCGGCATAAATTTTTTGAAAGCCCCGTGCAAAAGAGCTGTTGCACAGCGCTTCATTGGGAAACAAACTGCAAAGCGTATTTTAGGGAAATTGGTCCTACAAGGGACAAAGGCCCAAAAATGTTTGAAGGGGCCGGCCGCAAAATGCTTTGCAGCGCGCAACAGCCTCCCCTTTTTATCCTCTAAAATTGGTAGATCTGGTCAAATGCAATCGTCGCGTTTACCGTTGCATCGCCCACGATTGGCGCGCTGGCCTTGATCGTTGCATTGCTAATAATCCGATAGTGCGCGGAGCGCATCGTTTGGCTCTTTGCATCAATCGTGCATACAATGGTCGTGCCCGAATAAGTCTGATCCAAATCATGCAGGGTAACAAGCCAGCTCAAGCTTTTCATCTGCTCATCAATCTCATTGGCCTTGAGAATGTCGACGACCTGGCCGTGCTTCGTCTGAAGCGGTTTTCTCGCCTGCTCATAGGAGATATGCTCATCCTTCATCCGGATGGTAATCATATACGCTCCATTCTTCTCCACGCAGGAGGCCGATGATACAGCGCCCGCGGATAGGCGGCTTGACCAGCTTTGATTTTCAACTGGAAATGCCGCATTGTGGCTTGCGCCCTTTTTCACGGTAATGGGGTCCGGATTCAACGTGCCATTTTTCTTCAGCGCATCCTGAACCTTATTGGCAATGTTCGCAATCGCGCCGTCCCCCTTTACATGAAAGGAAATCTCCTCTATTTTTTTAACGCCTGGTTTCTCTATCTTGACCTTATTCGCTGCTACATTGAAATAGGCGATGATCTCCGCTTTCGTTGACGGTTTTTGATTTTGGACCGGCGATTTTTTCGTAGTGTCAACCTGTTTAGCTGTCTCCTTTGGCCGGTCAGAAGCTTCGGTTGCAGTGCTATTGGAAACGGAAACTCTGCTGGATTCCAAACCTTCTTCTTCTGATTGCCGAGATTCGGAGATAGCCTGCGATTCCCAGGATTGCCCCGCTGTATTTTGAAGGGTACTGTCGGTTGCCCCAGGCTCCGTTTCTGGCCCCTTGCAGGCAGCCAGCGAGGCCAGCAGGCAGCTTGCCGCCAGAATCGCCGTTAATTTTTTCATGGTTGTGTTCATTCGGCTCTCTCCTTACTTCACCCATCGGGCAAATAACGTTTCAAAAATAAAATTTTGTAAGCTGACGTTCTATCTGCGCCAACGCCGTACAATTCAGCAGCCTAGCGCAAAAAAGGCCGTCGTTATGGTGCTGTTCTCCCGCTCCGAAGGCACATACCATAAGCTGACGGTATCTATTATAATTCTTTATAGATGCGGTATTTATCCCAGGGCGGTTTTACCTTTAATTTTATAATAAGAATTTATATCATTCCTGATAGAAAGATAAACGATTTGTTTATGGACATGCATCGTCTGGAAAGTCTGGAATGTTTCAAATAGAGATTGCACTCTTTTGGGCAAGCGTGTATAATCGTTTTGAGTTTCTTCGCCCACGTGGGAGCCGGCCTTCAAGCCTCTTCTGCCAGCGGCGAAATCCCAGAGAGAAAAAACAATCAAAAGCCGCTGATGCGGCAAGGAGGTTATCTATTTTGGCCGATACTTACGATATTTGGGGGAACCTGAACCCTGATGCCCCTTGGGCGGAAATGCTCAGCGAGGATACACAGCTGCCCCTGTGGGATGGCGAGGTACCCGGGTTTGAACAGGCAATCGGTCAGCGCAGGCCTTCGATCACTTTTTTCCCCGCGCCCGGCGATGGAAAACGTGGCTGTGTGATTGTAATGGCTGGCGGCTCTTATACGAGCAAAGCTGTGCACGAGGGGAAAGTGGTGGCGCAGAAGATCAATGAGGCTGGAATCCACGCCGCCGTGCTCGACTACCGTGTCGTCCCCTATTCACGCGACATCATTTTGCTCGATGCAAAACGGGCTGTGCGCTATCTTCGCTATCATGCAGAGGAAATGAGCATCCTGCCGGATAAAATCGGCGTGCTCGGCTTTTCAGCCGGTGGCAATCTCGCCTTCCTCTCCTGCGCTTATGCGGACGACGGCGACCCTACCGCGGCTGATCCGGTAGAGCGCGTATCCTCCCGCCCGGACGCCATGCTGCTGGGCTATGCGGCCGTGATGTTCAAGGAGGAGTATGACGACGACGATGAATTCGATCTCGTCGCCTATTTTGATGTTGTGCTGGAGGACAGCATGCAATTTCCACCCGCCTTTATCTGGCAGTCGATGCGCGACGGGCTTATCAATTATCAAACTGCCCTGACGCTCTGCAACACGCTTGCCAAGCGTGGGGTTCCCGTGGAAATGCACCTGTTTCCTTATGGCGACCATGGGCAGGGGCTTGCCGCTCCGGAAAACGGGGATGGCTATCATCCGCTCTCGGCCCGCTGGAGCCGCCTGATGAACGAATGGTTAAGCTATTATGAGTTTTCAGCAAAAAAATAAGGAAGAGAATTCGTTTGTGGGAAAGGCGGCTCCCTTTCTTCCAAGCGGAGTGCGAAAGGATGAGGCATTGAGATGAAACATCAGGATCTGATCAGTAAGATGACGCTGGAGGAAAAAGCAAGCCTCTGCTCCGGCAAAGATTTTTGGCATCTGAAGGGGCTTGAAAAATTCAACATCCCAGAAATTATGGTTTGCGATGGCCCACATGGCCTGCGCAAGCAAACCGGCAGCCAGGATAACCTCGGCATCAACGGCAGCGAGCCTGCCACCTGCTTTCCAACAGCCGCTACCACTGCCTGTTCCTGGAATCCGGAGCTGCTGCATGAGATGGGCGGCGCGATTGCGCAAGAGGCGCTTGCAGAAGGTGTGAGCGTTGTGCTCGGCCCCGGCGTCAACATTAAGCGTTCGCCTTTGTGCGGCCGAAATTTTGAATATTTTTCAGAGGACCCGTTGCTTGCGGGCGAATTGGGCGCCGCTTTTATCAACGGCGCGCAGGAGCAAGGCGCAGGCACCTCGCTTAAGCACTTCGCCTGCAACAATCAGGAGACGCGCCGTATGAAGGTCGATTCCGTTGTAGATGAGCGTGCATTGCGTGAAATTTATCTCGCGCCGTTTGAAACGGCAGTCAAAAAAGCGCAGCCATGGACGGTGATGGGCGCTTACAATAAAATTAACGGTTCTTTTTGCTGTGAAAACAAGTGGCTGCTCGACGATGTGCTGCGCAAAGATTGGGGCTTTAAAGGCCTTGTTGTGACAGACTGGAGCGCTAACAATGAGCGTGTGCCCGGCCTTCTCGCAGGGCAGGAGCTTGAAATGCCCGCCTCCGGCGGCGTCAACGATCAAAAAATTGTGGACGCTGTGCGCGCAGGCCAAATTGACGAAACCCTGCTCGATGAGCGGGTGGACCGGATTCTTGATTTGATTTTCCGCGCGGAGAAGGTAAAGGCCCTGGCCCACACCTGCGACCACGCCGCCAACCACCGCCTTGCGCGCAAAATCGCGGGCGAATCTATGGTGCTGCTTAAAAACGATGGAGAACTCCTTCCGCTCAAAGCTGGCCAGACGGTAGCGGTCATCGGGGAGATGGCGCGCTCGCCCCGCTACCAGGGCGCGGGAAGCTCCTTAATTAATCCCACACAGCTCGATTCTGCCTTCGATTGCCTGCTGGATGCGGGCGTCAGCGTCCTATATGCCCCGGGCTATAATAAGACGACCGACCAGCCGGATGAAGGCCTGATCCGTGACGCCTGCCAAACCGCGAAAAAGGCGGATGTGGTGCTTCTCTTTCTTGGCCTGACGGAAAGCTACGAGGCCGAGGGCTATGACAGGCTCCATATGCACCTCCCTGCGAGCCATAATGCGCTGGCGGAGGCGGTCAGTGAAGCAAACGAAAACGTTGCGGTCGTCCTTTCCGGCGGCGCACCGGTAGAAATGCCGTGGCTTGGCAAAATAAAGGCGCTCCTCAACGGCTATCTCGGCGGCCAGGCGGGCGGCGGCGCGATTGCCGATCTCGTCACCGGAAAAGTCAATCCCAGCGGAAAGCTGGCGGAAACCTATCCCCTGAGCTTTTCGGATAACCCAACTGCCAATTACTTCCCCGGCGCCCCTGTGACAACCGAATACAGGGAGAGCATTTTTGTCGGCTACCGATATTACGACCGGGTAAAAAAGGACGTTCAGTTCCCCTTCGGCTTTGGGCTTTCCTATACACAGTTCTCCTACTCCGGCCTACGCTTGAGCAAAAAGGCGGTCAAGCAGGGAGAGGAGCTGACCGTCTCCTTTCAAATCAAAAATACCGGCAAGGTGGATGGCGCGGAAATTGCTCAGGTCTACGTTGCTGCGCCGGACAGCGTAATTTTCAAGGCGCCAAAGGAGCTCAGAGGCTTTGCCAAAGTCTTTTTGAAGGCCGGTGAGCAAAAAACCGTGACGGTCACGCTAACTGAGCGAGCATTCGCCTATTATAACGTCAATATTCACGACTGGCATGTTGAGAGCGGTGCTTATCAGATTCTTGTGGGCGCATCCAGCCGCGATATCCGACTGGATGGCACGGTCGATGTGGAGAGCGCAAACCCGGATGCCATTGTCCCGGATTACCGTCAGACCGCGCCCAGCTATTACGAAGGCGCAATCCAGGAGATCCCGGCCGATCAGTTTGAAGTGCTCATCGGGCGCCCCCTGCCGCCTGCATACCGTAAGCCGGGCGAGCCGCTTGACCTCAACTGCACGCTGGAGGACGCGAAGGAAACGCCATGGGGCGCAAGGCTCAATAAAATTGTTAACACAGTCACTCTGAAGCTTGCCAACGGCAACGAAGAGACTGCGCTGATGCTCTCCTCCCTCGCGCTACAGATGCCCATCCGCGGCTTTGTCGGCATGAGTGCCGGCATGGCATTTACGGAGGATATGGCCCACGGCCTGCTCATGATCCTTAACGGGCAAAACGCCCCAACTGGTTGGAAGAAAATTATCGTCGGTTTTGTCCAGGTGCTAATGCATTTGAAATCCTTCTTGAACGCCATCTGATTTTCATGAACCACATCAGTTCGAAACCATCCTGACAGGAGCAAGCGAGAAGGGTAAAACGCCCATTTTACCCTTCTCGCTCAAAAAGCATTTTACGTCAGTTCGAAACCATCCTGACGGGAGTATGCGACTGCTGTGAACTTTTTCGCGGCAGCCGCAGCTCCAAATCAAAACTATGGAGTGAAAATAAAATGAAAAAAGGAACCCTTCTCTATCTCGCCCAAGCGGGAATGATTGCTGCGATTTATGCTGCGCTAACCTATCTGGCCATGGCCCTTAATCTTGCCTATGGAAGCATCCAATTCCGTTTCTCAGAAGCGCTAACCATTCTGCCAATCTTCACGCCCGCCGCAGTACCTGGCCTTGCCATTGGCTGCCTGATCGGCAACCTTGCGAGCCCATACCCACTGGATCTGGTTTTCGGCACGGCCGCCTCCCTGATCGCCGCGCTGCTCACGCGGGCGGTGCGCAAGGTGCGGATTAAAAACGTGCCCGTGCTCGCGCCCCTGCCGCCCGTATTGGTAAACGCCATAATCGTTGGACTGCAAATCACGCTGTTCACGCCCGGCGAGGCGGCTTCCTTTTGGGGGTTCCTGATCGCCGCCGTGCAGGTGGGCCTCGGCCAGCTTGCGGTCTGTTATCTGCTGGGTCTGCCGTTGGGTATGGCGCTGGAGAAAAGCGGAGCGGCAAGGGTGATTTTTCCGCCCACTGTGAAAAAATGAGCAAATAGATAATTAGATATATGAAGAAATCAATATAAAAAAGCCATCCCGGATTAAGATTCGGGATGGCTTTTTGGTTCGCAACTCCTTCACCAAATTTGCCGCCAAGTAAAACCATTTTGACTAGAGGAATAAACCAAACTTATTTTATTTCATCCTTCCCGCCCATATACATCCGCAGCGGCTCCGGGATAGCAACAGAACCATCCGCCCGCAAATTGTTCTCCAAAAAGGCGATCAACATGCGGGGCGGGGCCACCACCGTGTTGTTGAGCGTGTGCGGGAAATAGTTGCCCTTTTCCTTATTGCGCACACGGATGCCAAGCCTACGGGCCTGCGCGTCGCCAAGGTTCGAGCAGCTTCCCACCTCGAAATACTTCTGCTGGCGGGGGGACCATGCCTCTACGTCGATGCTCTTGACCTTCAGGTCCGCAAGGTCGCCGGAGCAGCATTCCAGCGAACGCACCGGAATATCGAGGCTGCGGAAAAATTCAATGGTATAATGATAGAGCTTTTCAAACCACTCCTTGCTCTCCTCCGGCCGGCAGACAACCACCATCTCCTGCTTTTCAAACTGATGGATGCGGTAAACCCCGCGCTCTTCGATGCCGTGCGCGCCCACCTCCTTGCGGAAGCAGGGAGAGTAGCTCGTGAGCGCTTGCGGCAGTTCCTTTTCCTCCAGCAGCGTGTCGATGAATTTGCCGATCATGGAATGCTCGCTCGTGCCGATCAGGTAGAGATCCTCCCCCTCGATCTTATACATCATGTTTTCCATTTCGGCAAAGCTCATCACGCCATCTACAACGTTCCCGCGGATCATGAAGGGCGGCACATAATAGGTAAAGCCCTTATCAATCATAAAATCCCGTGCATAGGAAAGAATCGCGGAGTGCAGCCGGGCAATATCCCCCCGCAGGTAATAAAAGCCGTTGCCGCTTGTTTTGCGCGCGCTGTCCAGATCAATGCCGCTGAAGCGCTCCATAATCTCCACATGATAGGGCACTTCATATTCCGGCACACGCGGCTCGCCAAAGCGCTCCAGCTCTACGTTTTCGCTGTCGTCCCTGCCGATCGGGACGGTTGGATCAATGATATTGGGAATCACCAGCATGCGCTCACGGATTTGGGCGGAGAGCTCGTTTACCTCCGCATCCAGGCGGCTCATCTCCTCCGCCATATCAGAGACGCTCTTTTTTGCCTGCTCCGCCTCTTCCCGCTGCCCCTTTGCCATAAACGCACCGATCTGCTTGCTGATCGTGTTACGCTGGCTGCGCAGATATTCGCAGCGCGTGCGTGCAGCACGGCATTTTTCATCCAGCTCGATTACCTCGTCGACCAGCGCTACCTTTTCCTCCTGAAACTTTTTCCGGATATTCTCCTTGACAAGCTCCGGATTGGACCGCAAAAATTTGATGTCTAACATACAAATTCTCCTTTCAAATCTCCTTACTCTAGAAGAGCGGCAAAATAAAAAGCTTCCGTCCCCCCTTATGGGACGGAAGCAAATTCTCCGCGGTGCCACCCATTTTGCCGGTAAGCCGGCCTCTTTGATCCGTGCTGTAACGGGCACGCCCCTCCGGTTCCTCGCCGGCAGCTCCGAAAGTGGAAAAGCCTGCCTCTTTACCGGTTTCCACCGACCACCGGCTCTCTGAAAAAGGCTGAACAGGCCGTTACTTTCATCTTGGCTGATTTTCTATTAGTATAGCCGATTTTTCTCGCTTTGACAAGAGGCTTTTTTAGTGTCATTATTCCAGTTTCACAAAATTTTAATAAAATATAAACAATAAATAAATTTAAATAATATTATCTTGACATTCTTTTCATTTTCTATTAATTTTATACCGTATAGACTTGTGGGTAGGTAAGACCATACGGAATAGGGGCCCACACAAGAGAGAAGGGAGTTCTATTTTTATGAAAAAGAGTAAACGTTTACTTGCGGTTTTATTGGCTCTTTCTATGACAGCCACGCTGGCTGCCTGCTCGCCAGGAGAATCGGATGAGCCCAGCACAGATCCATCCATCAGTGGAAATCAGCCGTCAAACGAGGAAACTCTTCCCGCCGGGGAAACAGGCGGGGCCAGCGCATCTGAGCCAAGCCTGGATGAGAGCACGGACACCCTCCCGGTATCCGGCGATGTTTCCGCAACGCAGCCAAGCGAAAAACAACCGCAGGAAGAAAAAAGCACTGCGCCGAAAGCCGATGAAAACGACCCGACCAAAATGTCGAAGGCCGCGCTTATTAATTATTACAACACAGCGGCAAACGATGCGAAATCAAAGGCGAAGAGTATTACAAAAACACAGAATCAGGCGAGCTTGGCGAAAGCGCCGCAAATCAACAATGGAATCCTGGAAAGCATTGCGAATACGTTGATGAAAGCATTTCTCTCCGACTCCCCGAAGAGTGTAAACGAAACCTACTCTTCAGCCGCTGAGAAAAAAGAAAATTTTTATGTAGGCGGACAGAGCTATTCCAGCAAATTGACAGCCTCTGACGTTACATCGGCCACGTGTAAAAAGAGCGGCAGCAATTATGTCGTTACGCTCAAGGTAAAGGGGAGCAGCGTTTCCAAAGCTTTCTCCACAATTTCGAAAAACCAGATTACCGATGCGGTAAAGGGTATGGTGAAATTTAACAGCATCGATATTTCCTATTCTGATTCTACCATTCAGGCAACGGTTGGCCCCAATGGGAAACTGCAAAAAGTTTATTACGATATGCCTGCCGTTACCATGAATTTTGACGTCAAATTGGGAAGTGGGATCAAAGCATCCCTTGCAATCCACTTGGGAGATTGGTTTACGATCAACTGGTAAAAACGATAAACAAATCGAGGGTAGCGCAACGAGGCGTTTTGCAAAATATGCAAAACGCCTTATTTTTATATAGAATGAATAATTTATATTTGTTATATAAATAAAACCAATGCATTCTTTACAATATTCAAACAGACTGCTATAATAAAATATAGATCTTCAGTTTTCTGCCGTATCAAACAGCCCTTCGTGGCTGCTTTTGAATAATTACGATATGAAGGAGCGCAGAAATATGAATGAAAGCACAGAGCCCAACGTTATTCCCTCTGTACCTGGCAAACCAAAGCTTACCAAAAAGCAAAATCTGCTCCAGGCAGTCAAATTCACCCTATTTTCTATCAGTGCGGGGGGCATTCAAATCATAAGCTCCACGATCTGTAAAGAGCTGTTTCATTGGCCTCCCATGGCGTGCTATATCACGGGCTTAGTCCTATCTGTTTTATGGAACTTCACGTTCAACCGAAAATTCACGTTTAAATCCGCAAATAACATTCCGATCGCTATGCTGAAAGTAGCTGGATACTACGCTGTGTTTTCCCCTGTGTCTACATGGTGGGTAGGAGCGCTGACCGGAATCGGCTGGAATTATTATCTCGTTCAAATTGGCACCATGCTGATCAATTTCGTCACGGAATTTTTGTTTGACCGTTTTGTGGTGTTCGGTAAATCGATCAACACCAATGACCTCGGCCGTAAGGAGCAGCAGGCAACGCGAGAACAACAGCACAAGGCAGAATAAAGAATGAGAAGGGGCATGTCGCAGTTATGAAGAGAAAAAAAATCCGACCGCTGGCGGCTTTTCTGGCGCTTTTATTGCTCATGGGATCGACTGGATGCGGCAAGGCGCCAAAATCAGCTGATTTTATCACGGAGGAAAATTTAATGGAAACAGCCTCCATGAAGGATGCGGAGACAGGCGCCGCTATAACCGGAAAATGGAACGGGACCAAAAATAGCTCCCTGGAAATCGTCTTTCCCAAAGAGGTCGCGGTCAATACGGTCGTCTTGCGGGAAAAGGGCGCAAGCATCCGCGCTTTCGAGCTTCAAATCCCAAAAGGAGACGGTTATGAAACGATTTATCGAAATGATAAAGTAGACGCTTATCGCTATTGCGCCTTTCCGGAGGTGACCACATCCTCCCTGCGTCTCACCATCATAGACGGCGCCGACTTCACGTTAGAGGGCATCGAGGCCTATCGGGTTGCGGGCAGTAAACCAGAGGGATTTCGCGTTACCTCCTATGTTATAACCGACAGCGTTTATGACCGTGAGGCCATAAGCGACGGGCACTTCGATGTGATTACGGATGCGATCCTATTTGGCAGCCTCGTTTTTGATCAAAACGGCAATCTCTCCTTTCAGGATAAAAAGATTGATGGCCAGCAGCTAGACGGTCGGCAAGTTTTTGAAACAGCTCTCCAAAACGTGCGGGAAGCCGTCTCAAGCAGAGATATCCGGCTCTATGTCAACCTGCTCGGCCCTGACGCGCCGTCAGGCATTGAGGATTGGAACAAATCCATGTATGCCAAGGCCGACCTGCATAAGGCGGCCATGTCCGGTGTCAACGGCAAAAATCTGATACAATCCATCACACAATTGCTCGATCAATACGATTTGGACGGCGTTTTCTTCGACTGGGAATATCCTCTACGCAAAAAGGATTGGAAGGTTTTTGATCAGTTCCTTCTCTCACTTGATGAGGCCCTCGGTGAAAAACGGCTCGGTATCGCCGTTCAGAGCTGGGCGTTTAAGGCTTCCCGGGAGACTATCGAGAAGCTTGATCTCGTCGAGGTTATGACTTATGATATGTTTGATGAGGACGGTTACCATGCGCCTTTTTATCCCTGCGTGGTAACGGAGATCAACGCGCTTTTGAAAAAGGGCTTAAAAAAGGAGCAGCTCGATCTCGGCATTCCGTTTTATGCCCGCCCCACGGATCGGGCCGCCCAATGGTTTGATTATAAAACAGAGGCAGAACAACTCGGCTGGTTTGGCAATGTAGCAACCGGCCCCCAAGAGGTTACCGAGTGGCAGAACAACGCGCCTGTTCAGGTGACCGCAACCTCTCCCCGCTATTATAACGGATGCCAGATGGTCTATGATAAGACCGCCTATGCGATGGATTTTGGTTTGGGCGGAATGATGGTTTGGAACTACGCGGGGGATCTCCCCTATGAAAACGGGCTATCCCTGTTCCGTGCGATGGGAATGGCGGCTACACATCGGTAAAAGCACGAAGAAAACGGTGGATCCACGCACAAGTTCATCGCTTTGCCCGTGGGCGAAGGCCACAACACGGTTTCGCATCAATCCATGCCCGCAAAAATTTTCGGGGAGCGCTGCAAACGATAACGGTTTGCAGCGCTCCCCGCCTGTTTCATTTTGTCATTGATGATTCCCTATCCGATAGGGCTGCCGGCCTCTCCTCACCTTCTCTTCTGTATTTTTCACATAGCGTTCTGTGAAACCGTTTTTTATGATGGTTTTTGCACGCCTCCAGATCGCAGTTTTCACACGTCAGCTTTTGATTGGACATCCGATAAAATCGCTTGGGATATTTATGATAGGTGATTTCCCATTCCACCAGCGAGCACAGCGCCAGGCCCACTAGGATGATACTATAAACACTGGGTAGGAAAAGCAGAAAACTATAGGAAAAAAAGCTATCCCAGTTAAAAATTCGACATTCCATGCAGCAGCTCGGCCTGATGATGATCCGATGAAACGGGCACCAAAAAAACACCGCGAAATAAACGCAGAAATCCGAGAAGGCAAAGAAAAAGAAAATCCATGCCCGATCAAAAACCCCAACCGCGTACAGGCCTCCTACCGCCGCCAGAAATGCAAGCCAAAAAAGCATGGCATACCAAGCCCTCCGGTCATACTGTTTTTTCATCCGCTGGAATTCCACTTCATCCAACATTGGAGTTTTTTCATAATTTTTAGCAAACTGACGACCTTTATAAAGCGTGCGATTGAACCGGGATAGCATATCCTTCACCGGAAAAACGGCCAGATACACCGTGGCAACAATCAAAACGGCCGTAGGCATCGAAAAGGGGAGCGTACGATCAAAAATCAAACAGTACAGCGCAAACAACAATAGCGCGCCGCTGCTAAAAAGGCGAAACAGATTCAATGAATAACCCCCCATTCCAATGAAAAAAGGCTGTTGCAAAATGCAAAGATTTTCGCAACAGCCTCTTGTTTTTATCCTTCGTTCAGGTGGATGGCGCCGTCTGTCGCGCTTGGGATGCCGTGCTTTCTCCGCCATTCAGTGGCCGCTTTTCATCCACAACTTTTTCACAGCGCCTGAGTACCCCGCCTTTCTCCTCCACTTCAAAGGAGTCTTTCCGCTCTTGCAAAAGCTTTTGGAAGTCTTCCCCCTTCATGCTTTGAAGCACATCTGTGCGGTATTGCGTGAAATAGCTGCCCTTCTCGCCCAAAGCATCCAGCTTCTGCACCACATAAATGAAGGTGGAAAGCGTGATCACCTTCACGTCGCCATTTTTCATCGCCACAACCTGATCGTAAAACCCCTCCGGATAATCCGTGTTTCCGCCGTTAATCACCGATGCGGTGAACTCACCGACACTGGTGCTATTCTGAGATTCTAAATATTTCGTGTTGGCCTCCTCAATCGAGGTGCCCTTGCTAATGGAATCCGCCATCGTATTAAATTGCTTTTTAATTTCCTCAATGCGGTCGTCGCTAAGCGCCACAGATTCGCCTGCGTCGTTCGTATCGGTCAAATACCCATTGATCGATTTGAACACCACAAAGTGCTTGGAGAAATAATCCTTCAGCGCATCCTCCGCCACCGGCTGCAATCCATTCGCCCCATAATAGGCCTCCAGCAGAAGCTCCCTTCGCGCCTCGTTTTCCCGAACCTTCATCAGCGTCTGCTTGCTGATCCCCAGCCCCGTATAGTAGGTGCTGAAAAACTTCCACTGTTGATTAACCCATGCTGAAGCGGCTGCCTCGCGCTCCGTTTTTAGAGTGATCGACCGCTCCGCCGCAAGTGTATTAACCGCCACATATTCCTTACATAGGCTGATCGTATTTTCCCGCGCATCACCAGGATACTGCTCCGGCGAGCGTTTTACCAGATCATAATAATACGTATATATTTCACTGCTGACCTGTGCGCCGCCGATATGCAGCGCCGTTTTCGGCCCTCCACAGGCTGTCAGAAGCGTAATAAATAAGGTTAGCGCCGTCACAGCGCACAGAATTCGTTTCATAGCAACCTCCAATTATCCGCCGGCCTGGCCGGCGCTGTGCCGATTCCTTCACAAGGCTTGTCCGTTAGGTTTGATTATACATCATCGACGGGAAAAAGTCCACAAACGCGGCCTCTACCTCTTTAAAAACTGTGCGAACTATGTTAGAATAATCTCATTCTAACAGAACAAATGGGGTATTCATATGCAATTTGAATTTTCTGATCGTATTTCCACTCTCCAGCCCTCCGCAATCCGTGAGATTTTGAAAGCGACCTCCCAGCCGGGCGTCATCCCTTTTGCCGCCGGCAACCCCGCGCCGGAAGCCTTTCCAACCGAGGAGGTGCGTGAAATTACGGAAAAGCTGCTCACCGAGCGCCCGATCGACTGCCTGCAATATGGCGTCACGGAGGGCTATACGCCTCTGCGAGAGCGTATCTCTACCTATATGAAGCAAAAGCACAATATTGGCCGCGACTTTGACAGCCTACTGATTACATCCGGCGCACAGCAGGTGATGGATCTCGCCACCAAGGCGCTGTGCAACGAGGGCGATACCGTGATCTGCGAAGCGCCCTCCTTCATCGGCTCGCTCAACTGTTTCCGCTCCTACAACGCGAAGCTGCGCGGCATCCCCGTGCAGGCAGACGGCATGGATGTAGACGAGCTGGAGCGAGCGCTCCAGGAGGAAAAGAATGTCCGGTTTATCTATACGATCCCGAATTTTCAAAATCCGGCGGGCGTTACCATGTCGCTTGCCAAGCGCCGCCGGGTCTACGAGCTCGCAAAACAATACGGCGTGCTGATCATTGAAGATAACCCGTATGGCGACCTGCGCGTCGCGGGCGAGCATGTGCCCGCGATCAAGAGCTTTGACGAGGAGGGCATTGTCATCTATGCGGGCTCCTTCTCCAAAATCCTCTCTCCCGGTATGCGCGTGGGCTACGCGATTGCCCCCGCGACGCTGATCGCCAAGATGACGGTCGGCAAGCAGGCGGCAGATGTGCACACCCCGATGCTCTGCCAGCTGATCGTGGATGAATGGATGGCACATTACAATGTGGAGGCCCATATTCAAAAAATCTGTGATATTTACCGCAAAAAGCTCAACCTGATGTGTGATCTGATCGACAGCGAGCTCGGCGATTTCGTCACCTACAACCGCCCGGAGGGCGGGCTGTTCATCTGGTGCGCCCTGCCGGACGGCGTTGATATGACGGCCTTCTGCCAGGCCGCGGTGGAGCAAAAGGTGGCGGTTGTGCCCGGCTCCGCCTTCATGACGCATGAGAGCGACCCCACCCAGTGCTTCCGCTTGAATTTCTCAACGCCTACCGACGAGGCGATCGTCAAGGGCATGCAGATTCTGGGCCAGGTTAAGCGGCAATTTTAAGAGAGTGGTGAAGATTACGATGGAACAACAGCCTGAACGCAAAAAACGGATTTTAAGCGCGATCCAGCCCAGCGGCATCCCAACGCTCGGCAATTACCTCGGCGCTCTGAAAAACTGGGTTTCCATGTCGGAAGCATATGACTGCGCCTATGCGGTGGCGGATTTGCACGCGATCACCGTGCGGCAAAATCCGGCGGAGCTGCGCCGCCGCACGTTGGAATTATACGCTCTGCTGCTCGCGATTGGCCTTGACCCGGAGAAGAACCTAATTTTTATCCAAAGCCAGGTTTCAACGCATGCGCAGCTTGCCTGGGTGCTCAATTGCTATACCCAATTTGGAGAAATGTCACGCATGACGCAGTTTAAAGATAAATCAACCCAGCATGCGGATAATGTGAATGTCGGCCTGTTTGCCTATCCGGTGCTCATGGCGGCGGATATCCTGCTTTATCAGGCGGATTTTGTGCCTGTCGGTGCGGATCAGAAGCAGCATTTGGAGATTACGCGTGATATCGCCGGCCGTTTCAACGGCATTTATGGCAATGTGTTTACGATTCCTGAGCCCTATATCGGCAAAGAGGGGGCTCGTGTGATGTCCCTTCAGGAGCCGGAGAAAAAGATGAGCAAATCCGATCCGAACGTCAACGGCTTTATCTCCATTTTAGATGAGCCGGATGTGATCCTGCGCAAATTCAAGCGTGCCATTACAGATTCCGAAGCCCGCGTCGCTTACGAAGAGGGTCGTAGCGCTATCAACAACCTGATGGGCATCTATAGCTGCTGTACCGGTAAATCGATGGAACAAATTGAGGCGGAATTCGAGGGAAGAGGCTATGGCGATTTCAAAACCGCCGTCGCCGAGGCGGTCATTGAAGAATTGCGGCCCGTGCAGGAGCGTTTCGACAGCTATATGAAAAACCCCGACTATCTCCGTGATTGCGCGGCCAAGGGCGCTGAATCGGCGCAGCGCATCTCCCAGCGCACACTGGATAAGGTGATGAAAAAGGTCGGTTTTGTGCTCAAATAATGCCGAAATGGGGCGCCCCTTCGTTTGTAGATTTCGGGCGGGGCCTTCTTTACGAACCCCAAGCCAGACATCGAAAAATAGAATAGCGCAGCTAATACAAACCGAGCCCGGGATCATGCGATGGCATGATCCCGGGCCGCTTACTTGCCTTTTTCATTTATCCAACACTAAACCTGATCATCCGTCTGCGCGCCGCTGCCGTTGATGGGAATTGCCTCCCCAAGAAAGGTCGGCTCCGGTTTCCCGATTGCGGTAAAAAAATCCTTCACACGCGCAAGGAATTCCCGCGCGTTGTTATAAACCACGCTGCTATACGGTCTCGGGTCAGACGCAATGCCGTATGCCTCCAGCCCCAGCGCCCGTGCAATATAAACCGCGCGGTACAGATGGTATTTTTGCGTGACAATGACGACCTTTTTCGCCTGAAATACATCCCGCGCACGATACATCGTTTCATAGGTGGAGAAACCTGCGTGATCCATAAACACGTCGTCCGCCGCCACGCCCTTTTCCACCGCGTATTTTTTCATGGCATTGACTTCATCGTAGTCCTCTTGCCCATGATCCCCGCTCATCAGGATTTTTTTTGCGCCGCCGCGCTCGTAAACGTCAATCGCGCCAAGCACCCGATCCTCCAGCATATGGCTAAGCGTATCCTTGCCCCACACCATTGCGCCCAACGCGATCACACAATCTGCGTTCACCTGCTCCGTTTCCTGTGGCTCCAAGATATACCGGCGGGCACTGCCCACCACAATCCCATTGATAACGAAGGGGGATAACACGCCCAAAACAAGCAAAATACATACCGCTGCAAGCACACGCTTTTTCCCCTTTGATGCTGTTTGAAGCCAGGAAGGCTGCTTTCTGTTTCTCATTCCATTCCTCCGCCTCATTCCGGCGTTTGTCAATTCTTCTTCTCGAGCTTTTCCAGCGACTCCATTTTCAAATATGCATTGATAAAGCCGTCCAGATCCCCGTCCATCACAGCGTTGATATTGCCGGCTTCATAGCCTGTGCGATGATCTTTAACCAGCGTATAGGGCATAAAGACGTAGGAGCGGATCTGGCTGCCCCAGCCGATCTCCTTCTGGTCGCCCTTGATATCCTCAATCTTATCCAAATGCTCGCGCTCCTTGATCTCCACAAGCTTCGATTTGAGCATGCGCATCGCAACTTCGCGGTTTTGATGCTGGCTGCGCTCCACCTGGCAGGAAACGACAATCCCTGTCGGGATATGTGTCAACCGCACGGCGGATGATGTTTTATTCACCTTCTGCCCTCCTGCGCCGCTCGCGCGGTAAACATCCATCTTGATATCCTCCGGGCTGATCTCCACATCAAAGGTGTCGTCAATTTCCGGCATCACCTCCAGGGAAGCAAAGGAGGTGTGCCTACGGCCAGAAGAATCAAACGGAGACACACGCACCAGCCGGTGCACGCCCATTTCGCTGCGCAAAAAGCCATAAGCATTGAGGCCTTCTACCAGCAACACAGCGGATTTCAGACCCGCCTCGTCGCCGTCGAGAAAATCAAGTGTGCTCACCTTAAAGCCATGGCGCTCGCCCCAATGATTATACATGCGGAACAGCATCTCTGCCCAATCCTGCGCCTCCGTGCCCCCTGCACCCGCATGGAAGGTAAGGATGGCGTTTTTGGAATCAAATTCGCCGCTGAGAAGGGTTGCCAACGTTTGGGCTTCGATCTCCTTTTTCACCGCTTTTACACTCTCCTGGCACTCTGGCAGGAGATCCAAGTCGCCCTCTTCATTGGCCAATTCGATCATAACAAGCGCGTCGTCAAAATTCGATTTCAGCGTTTCATAGGCCGAAATTCGGTTTTTTAGCATACTCACGCGCTGCAACACCTTTTGGGAGTTGCCGAGATCCTCCCAAAAGCCGTCCGCCGCCGTCTGCTCCTCCAGCGTTGCCACCTCTTTGCGCATTTCTTCCAGGCCAAGCGCAGAAGAAAGCTCCTTGAGGGCATCCTCATCCTCAAGCAGCTGCAGGCGAAGTTCTTCAAACTGTATCATCGTATCCATCCTTAATCCATATAGATTTATCTTTGCCAATACGTAGTTTATTATAAGTTTACAGCGGCGGAATGTCAATGCCAGCGGCCCGGAACTCCAAAAGACGTGTCTCCCCCGACGCAAAAACGGGACGGCTGCTTTGCCGTCCCGCCTCGTTTGATCAACTTGTCTGCTGAAACATATGATTGAGCGGCCCGTTCCCTGCTCCCAGATCAAGCCCTGCACGCAGCGCATTCGTGAGATACTCCTTCGCTGCCCGAGCGCTCTCCACGAGCGATTGCCCCCGCGCTAAGCCACAGGCAATCGCAGAGGAAAGCGTGCAGCCGGTGCCATGCGTATTGGAATTTTCCACCCTGCGGCCCTGGAGCCAGTGAGCTTCCCCATTTTGGAGCAGCAAATCGTCCGCCGTCTTGGCAAGATGCCCCCCTTTGAGGAGCACCGCCGCCCCCGTCTGATCCGAGAGCAGCCGCGCAGCGCGCTCCATCTCCGCTTCATCACGTACGCGCATTCCGCAAAGGGCCTCCGCCTCCGGCAGATTCGGCGTGATAAGCTGCGCCATTGGGAACAGCTTTCGCTTCATCCACTGCACCGCTTCCTGGTCAAGCAGCCTGTGCCCACTCGTGGAAATCATCACCGGGTCGATTACGATGCATTCCGCTTGACCATGAGCCAGCGCCTGTGCCACCGCCTGCACAATCTCGGCATTGCAGAGCATGCCGATTTTGACCGCATCGGGCCGGATATCCCCTACCACACAGTCGATTTGCTGGGCGACTAGATCCACGGGAACCGGCTCCACCCTAGATACGCCCAGCGTATTCTGCACGGTCAGCGCAGTGATGGCGCTCGTTGCATAAAGGCCGTGGGCGGTGATCGTCTTGATATCCGCCTGAATACCCGCCCCTCCGCTCGGATCTGATCCCGCGACGGTCAGCACTGTTTTCACAGCAAAGCCTCCTCCGCCCCGGGAAACAAGGGCATATAAACATCCGCGAGCTGCCGGATCTGCTCTTGATCCGCCTGGGAAGATGCGTCGTAAACGGCCGCAACGGGGAACCCCGCCCGCTTTGCGGTCTGCATCGCATAGAGCGCATCCTCAAAGACCACCGTCTGTTCCCGCGGTGTGCCCAGTTTTTTCTGTGCCAATACAAAAATATCCGGACTGTCCTTGCCGAAGCCCGCCTCTGTGCAGGTGAGAAGGAAGGAAAAATAGCTGAGCAGCCCTGTGCGCCGCAATGCGGCTTCTGCCAAAGGGCGGTCTGTCGCCGTTGCCACGCACATTTTCACACCCGATTGCCGAAGCGCGTGCAAAAAATCTCGAACGCCCTCCTTTGCAGGCGCCGTTTTTCGATAGAAGGCTTCAATCCGCGCGTTGATCCCATCCATAATCTCCGCTTCCGGCAAGTTCACGCCGTAGCCAGAGCGAAAATATGCCGCCGCCTGCCTCATCGACATCGTCAGGAGCCGCTCCGGCAAATCCGGGCGTGCCTGGATGCCCAGCCCCGCAAGGTAATCAATGCCCACCCGATCCCAAATCGGCATGGAATCGAGCAGCGTACCATCCATATCAAAAATGGCTCCGGTCATTTTCATGCAGCACTTCCCCCTTCCACCTTTTCCACCTCTATTCTACCCCCTGCACAGCCTGCTGCGCAAGCATGGAAAGCCTTCTCGCCGCATCGCCGGGCGACGGTGCGGCAAAAATTGCTGACACTACCGCCACACCGCTGATCCCACTGCCGGTGAGCTCCGGTAAATTTGCCTCATTAATCCCGCCAATTGCCACCACCGGGATTTTGACTGCTGTGCAAATCTCCCGCAGCGTTTCAAGAGACACGGTATCTGCATCCAGCTTTGTCGATGTGGAGAATACCGCGCCGACGCCGAGATAATCCGCGCCCGCTTCCTGCGCCAAAACTGCTTGGGAAACCGTCTGAGCGGATACGCCCAGGATTTTATCCGGGCCGATTCTGGCGCGTACTTCGCCTGCCTCCATATCGGACTGGCCCACATGCACGCCATCTGCGCCGCAACGGAGCGCAAGCGGCACATTGTCGTCAATTAGAAACGGCACTTGATAGCGGGCGCACAGCTCCTTCACCGCAGCAGCCTCCTCCATAAATGATTTTTCATCCAAATCCTTCTCCCGTAGCTGTAGCATGGTCACGCCGCCTTGGAGAGCCTCCTCCACCTGCTGAAACAGGGTCTTTTCCCCAAGCCAGGAGCGGTCTGTCACCGCATAGAGCAATAAATTTTGTTTATCGAACTTCATAGTTTGCCCCTCTTTCCAACGTTTCTGCATCCAGGCAATCAATCGCGTCGATCAATCGGTTGCGGTAGGTGGAATTGCCCTCCCCCTTCTGTAACCGCTCCAGCGCGATCTCCCCGCAAACGCCCATTGCGCCCACTGCGGCAGCTGCCGCTTCCAGCGGGCATTCCGGATTTGCCGCGAGATACGCGGCAGTCATGGCGGAAAGCATGCAGCCCGTGCCGGTAACGCGGCCCATCATCGGCCGGCCGTTGCGGATGACAAACGTGCGCTCTGCATCCGAAACAAGGTCGATTGCACCGGTTACGGCAATCACCGCGCCCGTTTTGGCCGCAAATGCCTTGACGAAAGCCACCGCCGCATTAAGCGTTTCCTCCGTTACGATATCCGCCGCATCCGCATCGACCCCCTTTGTTGTGCCGGAGCCGGAAGCGAGTGTTTTGATTTCAGAAATGTTGCCCCGGATGACGGTAAAGCGGATTTCATCAATAAGCCTGCACGCTGTCTCCGTCCGCAGCCTGGACGCGCCCGCGCCAACCGGATCGAGCACGACCGGCCGGCCGAGCGCATTTGCCTTTTTCCCGGCGAGAAACATGCCCTCCACCATGGCGTTCAGTGTGCCGATGTTGATATTTAAAGCGTTGCTGATCGCGGTGATTTCCTCCACCTCGGACGCATCGTCCGCCATCGTGGGGGACGCTCCGCAGGCGAGCAGGATATTCGCACAGTCGTTGGCGGTTACATAATTTGTAATATTGTGGATCAGGGGCGATGTTTTCCGTATATTTTCAAGCTTTTCTCCGAACATATTGCATTCTCCCTTTCTCAGTCCATGATATCTACGTCTTCGCCACGCAGGATCTTATTAATGTTGCGCACCGCGCACATTTTGCCGCACATCGTGCAGGTATCCTCCCGCTCAGGCGTGCTCTGCGCGCGGTAGGCGCGCGCTTTCTCCGGATCGAGCGCCAGAGAAAACTGCCGCTCCCAGTCAAGATTCCTCCTGGCCTCGCTCATCTGGTAATCCCATTCGTCCGCGCCGGGCAGGCCCTTGGCGACATCCGCCGCGTGGGCGGCAATTTTGGAGGCGATAATCCCCTCCTTTACATCCTCCACTGTTGGCAACCGCAGGTGCTCGGCAGGCGTTACATAACACAGGAAGGAGGCGCCGTAGGTAGCCGCGATCGCCCCGCCGATCGCGCTGGTGATGTGGTCGTAGCCGGGGGCCACATCCGTGACCAACGGGCCGAGCACATAAAAGGGCGCGCCCTTGCAGACCGTCTGCTCAATCTCCATATTCGACCGGATTTGATTGAGCGGCATATGCCCCGGGCCCTCGATCATCACCTGCACATCCCGCTTCCATGCCCGCTGCGTTAGCTCGCCTAATGTGACGAGTTCCTCAATCTGCGGGATATCGCCCGCGTCCGCAATGCTGCCCGGGCGGCAGGCATCGCCAAGGCTCAAGGTCACATCGTATTCCCGGCAGATCTCCAGAATCTCATCGAAACGCGCGTAGAACGGGTTTTCCTCCCCGGTCAGCTCCATCCATGCGAAAATGATAGAGCCGCCGCGGGAAACGATATTGGTGTGGCGCTGATTCCCCTTGAATTTTCGAGCCGTCTCCCGGTTGATACCGCAGTGGATCGTCATAAAATCCACGCCCTCCTGTGCGTGCATGCGTACCACATCGATCCACTCATCCGAAGTGATGGTTTTCAATGGCTTGTTGTAATAAACTACCGCATCATAGATTGGCACCGTGCCCAGCACCGCCGTGCAGCCGTGCACAAGCTTTTGACGGAATGCCTTTGTGTCGCCGAAGGAGCTCAGATCCATGATCGCCTCTGCGCCCATGGCAACGGCCGCCTCCACCTTTTTGAACTCTTCATCCAGATCAAGGCAATCTCTGGATACGCCGAGGTTCACATTGATCTTCGTGCGTAGGGCGCGCCCAATGCCGCGGGGCTTGAGGCAGACGTGGTTTTTATTCGCGGGGATCACCGCCTGCCCCTTCGCAACCAGCTCGCGCAGCCGTTCGGCCTCCATTTTTTCTTCCACCGCAACGGCACGAAGCTGCCCCGTCAGAATCCCCTTACGTGCCGCGTCCATCTGTGTGGTGTAATCCATCTGTATGACCATTCCTTTCTTGCGCCGGGCCGCAAAATTTTGCGGTTTTGGCGCATCCAAAATTTTGGGCAAAATTTATGCCTTAAGAGAACAAATCGCAGGGCACATTGCATCATGGATAAAAATCACACCGAGAAAAAGCACGGTTTTGCATCTTCAGATGCAAAATGAGGGGCATACTGTACGGCCCTCAAGTGATTTTTCTGGAGACGGTTGCAAAATCTTGCATTTTACAACCCTCCCTTTCCTCCTTTAAATTCCATGGACAGAAAAACAAAAAGCGGGAAACACCGTTTGGCATTTCCCGCTGATCGAAAACAATCGCGCTTTCGCTCCCTACGTTGGCATTATCCAAATCAGGTGTAAGGGTCGAAGTTGATGACTTCCTCTCAGCCTGCTCACAAGCTCCCCTGTCCATATTTTATTGTTGCAGTTTTACTATAGCACAAGCGCGCCTAACCTGTCAAACAGTATTTCCCGCGCCTTTTGTCCGATTGCCGTGCGCGCTCACCCTTCTGTTTGCAACCGCTTCAATAAAGCCATGAGGATAACGCCCGCAGCCGCAAACAGCGCCGCTAGAGGCCACAGGGTTGCAAAGGAAAAGCCTTCCCCCACCATCAACGCATATCCCCATGCCGCTGGAAACAGCTTCCCCAGCATCTCGAAAAACCGCGGAAGCAAATCGATGGGGAACAAAATGCCTGACAGCATGATAGACGGTAGAAAAAACAGCTGCGAGATCATGGTGAGCTTTGCCTGATTTCTCACCGCCAGCCCTAACACACTTCCGATACTCAGCGATACTGCAATCAAAACCGCAAGCGAGCAAGCATACTGCGGCAGGCTTGCTGGAAGCGCCGCGTCAAAGGCAAAGGGGGCTGCGACGCAGATGATTACAGACATCATTGAAAGATGGAGAAACGCAGATATAGCCATTGATACCAGCCCAAGATATAACGGCACGCCATTGGCTCTGTACATTTTCTTGATATCGCTTCCGTACACCTCCGCCAGGGAGGGCGGCAGCCCGATCAACGCGCCCATGGTTACGCCCATGACCGTCATAGATTGAATCAGCGTGGCTTTTGCCTCCGGGTTTATGGAGGTAAAAATTCCGCCCATGATGGCAAAAAACAGGAGAGGAACGACATAACAGGTAATGAGCAGCGACTTGCTGCGAATATCCAGCCTCCACTGCAAAGCCAAGCCATAGAAAAACGCGCTCATTCGCCATGCCCCCTTGCAATTTCTAAAAAATCTTGTTCCAACGTTCCCCGATCAATTTCAATATCCAGCACAGCAATGCCCTGCCGCTTCAACTTCTCAAGCAACTCCAGCAGGGTCTCTGCAATATGGTCGGAATGATACGTTTCAGTGCCCCGTCCGGTTGTTATGCGAATGGCATAGCGTTTTCCGATTTTTGCGGTCAGTTGTGCGACCGTGCCCAGATATGCGAGGTTTCCGCCATTCAAAATTGCAATGCGGTCGCACAGGCTTTCAACCTCCGCCATATCGTGGCTGGCCAAAACAATGGTTTTCCCCTGCGCTTTCAGCTTACGGATCTGATCATGCAGCGAGCTCCTTCCTTCCACATCAAGCCCGGCCGTGGGCTCATCGAGAAAGATGATATCAGGATCACTGATTAAGGCAAGCGCGAGGTGGAGCCGCCTTTTTTGACCCGTGGACAGGTCTGCATATTGCTTTTTTGCTAGCTCTTGGATGCCGAGGGAGGCAAGCATGGAGCGATCTGCCTCCACCCGGTTCCATTTTGCAAATAGCCGCACCGCCTCCATCGGCCTGATGTGGGATGGGAGGGAGGCTGATTGCAGCTGAATCCCCATCCTTCCATCCGCTACAACACTGCCGCCATCATACTTGCGCAATCCTTCCATACATTCCAGAGCCGTGGTTTTTCCAGCGCCGTTCACGCCGAGCAACGCAAAAACTTCGCCTTTGGCTACATGAAACGTGAGCCCCTTCAGCACGGCATGATCGCCGTAGCTTTTCCTAAGCTCATTTACCTGAATGGCTTCCTTCAATTTGGCCCCTCCTCAAATGGATTAACGCCCAGATTTGTAAAGTAAACGCTCAAGGCTGGTTCGATAAACGCATTGGCGGCGGTTTGTTTTTGCTTCCATTCATTATCCAGCCCATCGAATTTTCCGACCTCCATCAGAAGCGACAGAATCTCCCGATCCCCGCCTGTGAACTCCGTCACCATCTGCCAAAACGCTTCGGCAAAAGCTTGGCCTTTTTCGCTTTCGGGCGATACGCCGTCCCCCTGAAGCCGTATCGCCTCGCTTTGCAGGTTATGAAAGGTTTCAATCATCTTCAAACCGCTGGTTTGATCAAAACGGCTCCGGATATGATCAAGCGTCCGGTCGTCAAAATGCTTAATCAGCCAGTAGAACGTATTATTCATTTGAAGGTTTACGATAATGTCGGCATACTTTTTAAAATTTACCGATTGCATTTGGAGCACCTCGGCCTTCAGCGCCTCAATCTCCCGCAGGGATTCCGACAGGACCTCGATCTTTTCCTGCACGGCGGCTGCCTGCTCAGAGAGCGCCTGCGCAACATCGGCAGGAGTGTTCAGGGAGCTCAATCGGTTTTTGATATCGTCCAATGAAAACCCCAAATGTTTCAGAGACAGAATCTGATGAAGCCGAATCAAGTCCTTATCCGCATAGAGCCTGCGCCCGCCCGCGCTCTCTGCCGAGGGGGAAAGCAGGCCCTGCCTATCATAATATTGCAGCGCGCGGACGGTAACTCCCATTTTTTTCGCCACTTCTCCCACAGTCATATACCCTGGCGGAATCGCCTTATCGTGCTTGTCATGAATCATTTTCATCACCCGTTTTTTGCATCAGTGTACCCCTGTACATTGATGCTTACAAAATATCAGAGAGAAGGGCACAGCCTTCATGGATTGTTGTGCTGCTATTGTCATTATACTTCATTCCCTTACGTCACAAGCAAGCCCTTTTATTAAAGCGCAGCGAAATAACAATGCAAGGCTTGCCGCAAACATATGGAGCAAAGGGATACGCGCTGCTTACGAGAGCGGCCAGCCACCTGATATTTGTATTCTTTGCATATTTAAAGGAAATCCAAAAAGTACCTGCGTATAAGCGCTTCCTATGCATTCTACAAATCAGAGCAATCGTATGATTTGTAAAAAAACCTATACCGATGGTATAACCACCTGTATAGGTTTTTCCATATTCCATTTATCCGCAGCGGCAAATCGCAATGTGCGCTTACCTTCCGCGGTTTGCCGCGGCGGCCTTTGCCGCTTCTGCCTGATCGGCCTGCATGTGGCACTTTTTATACTTTTTTCCGCTTCCGCAATAGCAGGGATCGTTCGGCCCAGGCTTTTTATCCTTGCGCACCGGGCGCGCCTTATCAGAGCCGTCGGACGCGCCGCTGGTGGAGGTAATTTTCGCCTGCTGCTCGCGGCGGACGTCCTCCTCGCTGCGCACCGGCACAGTCAGCATAATGCGCACGGTGCCCTCGCGGATAGAAGCGGTCATCTCGTCGAACATATCGAAGCTCTCCAGCCGGAAGGCAACAACCGGGTCCTGCTGGCCGTAAGCACGCAGGCCGATGCCCTTTTTGAGCTCATCGAGCGCGTCGATATGCTCCATCCAGCGCGCATCCACATTATCGAGCAACACCTTGCGTTCAAGCTGGCGCATGATTTCGGGCGTAAATTTCTCTTCCCGCTCATTATAAAGCGCATGCGCGCGCTCGATGAGCGTATCCTGCAATGTGTCGCGGTCGATCTCGCCTTCGATATCCTCCGGCTTTACCAACCATTGATAATTCTCATGCAGCGCCTTGGGGTTCCAATCCGCCTTTTCATTGCCGGCGGGACAATACAGATCAATGGCCTGCGTGATCGTCTCGTCAATCATCTTGAGGATTGTCGGCTTCAGATCCTCGCCGTCGAGCACCATATCTCGCTGCTTGTAGATCAGCTCTCGCTGGCGGTTGATGACGTCGTCGAACTGCAACACGTTTTTGCGAATTGCAAAGTTGCGGGATTCCACCTTACGCTGTGCGCTCTCAATGGAATTGGAGACGAGTTTCAACTCAATCGGCGCATCCTCCAGCCCACGGGCTGCGAAGGAATCGGCAAGGTTCGCCATCCGATCGCCGCCGAACAGGCGGAACAGGTCATCCTGCAAGGAGAGGTAAAAGCGGCTTTCACCGGGATCCCCCTGACGGCCGGAACGGCCGCGCAGCTGGTTATCAATCCGGCGGGATTCATGCCGCTCCGTGCCGATGATGAAGAGGCCGCCAGCCTGGCGCACCTTTTCCGCTTCCTCGGCAATCTCCTCCTTATATTTCTTGTCAAGCTCAGTAAAAGTGCGGCGTGCATCCAGAATCTCCTGATCGTCTGTCTCCGCGAAACCAGTCGCCTCGCTGATGAGTTCCTCACGAATCTGCATGCGGCGCATCTCCGCTTTAGCCAAGTATTCGGAGTTACCGCCAAGCATGATATCCGTGCCGCGGCCCGCCATATTCGTGGCGATCGTCACCGCGCCGAACTTACCGGCTTGGGCAATGATCTCCGCTTCCTTCTCATGATATTTCGCATTGAGCACTTCATGCTTGATACGGCGCTTTTTGAGCATCGCGCTCAAAAGCTCGGACTTTTCAATGGAGATCGTGCCCACCAGCACAGGCTGGCCCTTTTTATGGCACTCCTCAATTTGGTCAATCACAGCTTTATATTTCGCTTCCGTCGTTGCATACACTGCATCCGGGTGGTCGTCGCGCACCATCGGCTTATTGGTAGGGATTTCGACGGCATCGAGCTTATAAATCTCCTGGAATTCCTCGCTCTCCGTCATTGCCGTGCCGGTCATACCGGAGAGCTTTTCATACAGGCGGAAATAATTCTGGAAGGTGATGGTCGCAAGCGTCTTGTTCTCCGACTCAACCTTCACGCCCTCCTTGGCCTCGATCGCCTGGTGCAAGCCCTCGCTATAGCGGCGGCCGAGCATGATGCGGCCGGTGAACTCATCCACAATGAGCACCTGCCCATCCTTCACCACATAATCCACATCGCGCTTCATTACGCCCTGCGCGCGGATAGCCATGTTGATGTGGTGCTGGACTGTAACGTTGTCGAGATCCATGAGGTTGTCCACATGAAAGTAGGCTTCCGCCTTTTTCACTCCCTCTTTGGTGAGCACGGCCGTTTTGGCTTTTTCATCAACGATATAGTCGGCGTCCGCCTCTTCCTCGGCGTTTTTCTTCGTATCCTGCTCCTTGATGCGCACCACCTTCAAACGCTTGGCGAACTCATTCGCCTGGCGGTAAAGGTCGGTGGAGGCGTCGCCCTTACCGGAGATAATCAGCGGCGTGCGCGCTTCGTCGATCAAGATAGAGTCCACTTCATCGACGATGCCGAAATTATGGCCACGCTGCACCTTCAACTCTTTATAGGGCACCATATTATCACGCAGGTAGTCAAAGCCCATCTCGTTGTTTGTGCCGTAGGTGATATCCGCCGCGTAGGCTTCCCTGCGCTCCGCGTCGTTTTTCTCATGGACAATCAGGCCGACCTTCAGCCCCAAGAAGCGGTAAACCTTGCCCATCCACTCCGAGTCACGCCGGGCGAGGTAATCATTGACCGTGACGACATGCACCCCCTTGCCGGATAAGGCATTGAGGTATGCGGGCAGGGTAGCGACGAGCGTTTTGCCCTCACCGGTTTTCATCTCAGCGATGCGGCCTTGATGCAGGATGATGCCGCCGACAACCTGCACGGGAAAATGCTTCATCCCCAATACGCGCCAAGAAGCCTCCCGGCAGGCGGCAAACGCATCCGGCAGGATATCGTCAAGCGTTTCCCCGTTTGCGAGCCGCTCCCTGAGCGCAGGGGTCACGGCCTGCAGCTCCTCATCCGTTTTAGCGGCGTATGTTTCCTCCAAGGCAAGCACCTTATCCCGCAGGGGAAGAACGCGCTTTACCTCCTTTGCGGAATAGTCGCCAAACAGTTTTTTTAAAAATCCCATTCTACAAGTCTCCTCAGTATGGTTTTGGAAAAGCCCCTTCTAATATTTGGCAATTCCATCATGCCGGTCCTTTCCTAAAAAAGGGCGGCAGGCATAAAAATCCACAATGTTTTTTCATTATAGCACACCGCCTGCAAAAAATATATAACTTTTTGATGAATTTCCGTTTTGCCGTGAAGCACTCTGGCCGAGCGGTGATTTTCCATAAATTTTCAGATGCAAAATGTACCGTTCCAGCTCAAAAATGCAGATACTGAACTCTGTAATGAATTCCCGGCGATGCGTTTTGACGCAAAAAGGAGGGTGCTGTATGAAGGTCAGCGATCCCATCAAACGGGCCGTCCCGTTTTGCCTGTGTCTATGCATACTCTGCTGCCTCCTGCCCGCCATTGCCGCCATCTCAGGAAGCACTGCTTCCATCAAACTCTGCATCCTATCTGACCTGCATTATCTTGCCGCCGCCGATCAAGCGGCGGCAGATGGAAACGAGTGGCGGCTATATGGCGAGAGCGCACCGGCAACGGAAGAAGCGATTGAGGCTGTGATCCGCCAACGGCCCGATGTGCTGCTTCTTACAGGCGACCTGACCAGCGGCGCAGGCCGCGCAAGCGCGGAGGAATTGGCGCAAAAGCTGCAAAAGGTTGAGCAGGCAGGGATCCGCGTATTCGTCATCAATGGCGAAAGCGACATGAGCGGCGGCCTATCCCCCGCCGAATTCCGGGATATCTTCCATGCGTACGGCTACGACGGCGCGGACAGCGCCGCCTACTATCAGCCCCAGCCTTCAGAAGAGGCGGTACAAGGCAGCCTTTCCTATGCGGTTACGCCAAAGCCCGGCATCCGCCTGCTCATGATTGACAGCGAAGCCCATGAACAGGGCGTTGAGGGCGGCGCAATCTCCGACGGGTTAATGAAATGGGTGTTGCAGCAGGCAGATAGAGCCCGGCAAAATGGTGAAACGCTGATCGCTGGCATACACCGCCCCTTATTGGCGCATCAATCCGGCGCCCGATCGGCCTCTTTTAACGGCACGATCCATAATAGCTCCGAAATCGCGCGGCAGTTTGCCAACGCGGGGCTCTCCTATTTTTTCACCGGGCATATGCACGAAACGGATGTTGCGCAATACACCTCTCCGGAGGGGAACTGGCTTTTGGATATGGAAACGGGCTCCCTCGTTACCTATGGCGCTCCGATCCGCACCGCAACGGTAGAAGGCGGGCAAATCACTCTCCAATCAGAGAGCGTCAAGGAAATCACCTGGCAAGGCCAGCGAATCGATTATCAGGAGCATCTGCGGCAATCCCTCTTTTCGGAAACTGCCTTTGCTCGTTATGCGATGCGCTTTTTAGACGGTCCACTCAACACGCTTGAATCGGATGGGCTTAAAAAAGGGGTTGAAACGCTCGCAAAAACCGGCGAGCTCGATTCAGCCCTACAAAAAGCAATTCAATCCGCGCTGCAACAGCCGCTTGCGATCAATCTCAGCGGCAACCTTAACTTGACGCTCCGGCTTGACGGCGCAGACACCGTTCTGGTTGAGAGCTCCGCCTCTTTCCTCCTGCCCGCCCTGCGCATCTCTATTTCCAGCGACCTGATCCCTATGGCGCACGATCTATTTGCCCAATTCGACGACCAATGGCTCACAGCGGACGCCAGCGGAAAGAGCCCGCTCCGAAAGGAGGTGGAGCAAATGGTCGAAAAGCTTTGCAGAAGCGCCCTATCGCAGACCGCCAGCGGCCAGCCTTACACAGTCAGCGATTTCCTTACCGAGCTGATGCTCGCCCACAGCGTTGGGCAGGAAGAGCCAAACGCCAGCTTCTCCGCTCTGCTCGAGCAGCTAAATCCCGCGCTGACCCAGGCGCTGATTACCGAGCAGCTGCTCCCCGCCGCCGCTTCCCTCTGTGACAAAATGCTCAGCGACCTAAAGCTGGACGCCTCCTATTTATCAAGCGGGGCGGGCGCGCTGTGGAAGCCCGCATTGGGAATTGTCTCCTCCATGCGGGCTGGAACACTGGCAAAGCTTGCTGGATTCTCAGCCGCAGACATGCTGAAAAAAGCCTTCACAGACGAAAGAATGCGCCAGATTGGAGCATTTGTTTCCGGCCTTGCAGCCGGCTTTTATGTGGATACGGAAGGGGTGGACGACCGCGTGGACGGCTCCGGCGTGCGGTATAGAGACGGCAGTGGCGTACTGCTGACGGAAATTCCCTCCGAAGCATCTGTTCCGGAAGATTTTGTTCTGTTACAGACCACTGAAGTCATTTCGGTACAACCGGTCTCCCAGGCCGGGCAAACGCGCACTACGGCCACATCTGTGACGGCATCCGCGCTGACGCCAGACGGACCCTCGGCACTGCCTTCTGCCCCGCTGCGCCCGCCCTCGTCTCCCCCAGCTGCTAAGGCCACCGTTGGAACGCCCTTCGTCACCACCACGCTTCCGGCAATCCTCTTCATGGCAGCAGCTGCCTTTGCGGCATCCGATTACCGGCGTTTTTAAGCGCTGCCATTCCGCTGGGGCGAACGCCTCATCAGTGTGACAGTTTTTTAACAATCTTCCCCTTCAGGTTTAGAGCCTTTGCTACTTGCAAATTATTCCGTCGTGTTATACAATATTTACCGCGTGAAATAGAAAAGAAACGCCCAAAACAGAAGTAGAACACGGGTTGGGGGTTTGGCGCCGTGTAATTCTCGCGGCTTGCTGCCCGCCCAGATGAAAGGAATGGTCATTCATGGACGCACTGAACAAAAAAACGATCGAGGATATCGACGTAGCAGGCAAGAAGGTGCTCGTTCGCTGTGACTTCAACGTGCCGCTGAAAGACGGCGTAATCACCAGCGATAAGCGCATTGTCTCCTCCCTTCCCACGATAAAATATCTGCTTGACCACAATGCCAAGGTGATCCTCTGCTCCCACCTCGGCCGCCCGAAGGGCGAGGTAAACCCCGAATTTTCCCTTGCTCCTGTTGCAAAGCGCCTTTCTGAGCTGCTGGGCAAAGAGGTCAAGATGGCTTCCGACGTAGTGGGAGAAAGCGCGCAGGCGCTTGCCGCCTCCCTACAGGACGGCGAAGCGATGCTGCTGGAAAATGTGCGCTTTGAAAAGGGCGAAACCAAAAACGACCCCGAACTGAGCAAGAAATTTGCGGCCCTAGCCGATATCTTTGTGAATGACGCATTTGGCTCAGCGCACCGCGCACACTGCTCCACCACAGGCGTTGCCGATCATCTCCCTGCCGTGTGCGGCTACTTGATCCAGAAAGAAATCTCCGTGATGGGCACTGCGCTTGCCGACCCGAAGCGTCCCTTCGTCGCCATTCTCGGCGGTGCGAAGGTTTCTGATAAAATCGGCGTGATCACCAACCTGATCGACAAGGTGGACACCCTCATCATCGGCGGCGGCATGGCCTACACCTTCTTCAAAGCGCTCGGCCATCCGATCGGCACCTCCATCTGCGAGGAAGATAAGGTTCAGCTTGCAGGCGAAATGATGCAGAAGGCAAAGGAGAAAGGCGTTAAATTCCTCATCCCGGTCGATAATAAGGTCGGCAAGGAATATAAGCCGGACACAGAATCCATGGCTGTTGATTCCGACGATCTGCCGGAGGGCTGGATGGGCCTTGATATCGGCCCGCGCACCGAAGCGCTTTTTGCAGATGCAATCAAAGGCGCAGGCACCGTTGTTTGGAATGGCCCGATGGGCGTTTCGGAGTGGGATAACTTCGCAAGCGGCACCATCGCGGTTGCCAAAGCGGTTGCGGACAGCGGCGCGATCTCCATCATCGGCGGCGGCGACTCTGCGGCGGCCGTGCAAAAGCTCGGATTTGCCGATAAGATGACCCATATCTCCACCGGCGGCGGCGCTTCCCTCGAGTTCCTTGAGGGTAAGGAGCTCCCCGGCATCGCGTGCCTCAACGATAAATAAGAACCTTGCAGGGCGGGAGCGTTCCCGCGCCCTCTGGCGCGGCGCATTCCGCCCTTTGGATGTATCATGATCAATTTTAAAGGAGCGTATCGCGTTATGAACAAGCAACTGCGCAAAGCCGTTATCGCCGGCAACTGGAAAATGAACAAAACCCCCTCTCAAACCACTGCTCTGGTTGAGGAAATGAAGCCCCTTGTAAAGGGCGCCGATTGCGACGTCGTCATCTGCGTGCCATATGTAGACCTACAGGCGGCGTTAGAGGCCACAAAAGGCTCCAACATCAAGGTTGGCGCAGAAAATTGCCATTGGGAAAAGAGCGGCGCCTACACCGGCGAAATTTCTACGGAGATGCTCACGGAGATGGGCGTAGAGTATGTTGTGATCGGCCACAGCGAGCGCCGCACCTATTTTGGTGAGACGGATGCGACCGTCCAAAAGCGCGTGCGTGCCGCACTGGACGCAGGCCTCACAGTAATCCTCTGCGTGGGTGAAACGCTCGAGCAGCGCGAGCAGGGTATCACGTTTGAAATCGTTGGCATGCAGACAAAAGTCGCCCTCGGTGGCGTATCCAAAGAGGAGCTTGCCCGCGTAATCATCGCCTATGAGCCTGTTTGGGCCATCGGCACCGGCCGCACCGCTACTTCGGAGCAGGCCAATGAGGTGAACCACTACATCCGCACAGTTGTTGCAGACCTCTACGACCAGGCGGCGGCAGATGCTTTCGTCGTCCAGTACGGCGGCTCAATGAACGCAAAAAATGCGGCGGAGCTGCTTGCCCAGCCGGATGTGGATGGTGGGCTGATCGGCGGCGCTTCGCTGAAGGCTGCGGATTTTGCGCAGATCGTGGAAGCCGCTTCCAAATAACCATTGTAACCCAAGCGGGCGGGATGGCAGCCCGCCCGCTTTTCTTTTCAAATTTAGGAGGAACCATTAAATATGAAAAAGCCCCTTGTTTTATGCATTATGGATGGCTTCGGCCACAATCCATCCGACTATGGCAATGCCATCACCGCGGCGAAAACGCCCCGGCTCGACAAGTTGATGGCGGAATGCCCGATGACTTATATTGGCGCCTCCGGCATGGATGTCGGCCTGCCGGACGGGCAGATGGGCAACAGCGAAGTGGGCCACACCAATATTGGCGCAGGCCGTGTGGTTTACCAAGAGCTGACGCGCATCACCAAATCCATCGTTGACGGCGAATTTTTTGAAAACCCAGCCCTTACCGGCGCGGTGCAGTCGGCAATTGACCATGATTCCGCCCTGCATCTAATCGGCCTAATGTCAGATGGCGGCGTACACAGCCATAACACGCACCTTTGGGCGCTCGTGGAGCTTGCAAAGCGCATGGGGCTGAAAAAAGTTTATGTCCACTGCTTGCTCGACGGCCGCGACGTGCCCCCCACCTCCGGCGCGGATTTTGTTGCGGAGTGTGAAAGGAAGCTCAAAGAAATCGGTGTGGGTAAAATCGCCACCGTGATGGGCCGTTACTACGCAATGGATCGCGACAATCGTTGGGAGCGTGTGGAAAAGGCCTACGCCGCCATGGTATACGGCGAGGGCAACCAGGCGGAAGATCCGGTTGCAGCCATCCGCACATCCTATCAGGAAATCGACGCGGAGGGCAAAAACATCACAGATGAATTTGTCGTGCCCACTGTCTGCTCCCATGATGCGGACGCCCGCATCATGGCGAACGACAGTGTGATCTTCTTTAACTTCCGCCCCGATCGCGCGCGTGAAATCACACGTACGCTTGTCGATCCGGAATTCACCGGATTTGTGCGCCGCAACGGCTTTTTCCCACTGCACTATGTTTGCATGACACAGTACGATGCGACGATGCCGAATGTGCAGGTCGCCTTCCGCCCGCAATCTCTGGAAAACACGTTTGGCGAATATTTGTCGAGCCTTGGCAAAACACAGCTTCGCATTGCGGAAACGGAGAAGTATGCGCACGTTACCTTTTTCTTCAACGGCGGCGTAGAAAGGACCTTCCCGGGCGAGGATCGTGTGCTGGTGCCCTCCCCGAAGGTGGCGACCTATGATCTCCAGCCGGAAATGAGCGCGCCTGAGGTGACCGACAAGGTCGTTGAACGCATTCTCAGCGGCAACTATGATGCTGTGATCTTAAACTTTGCCAACTGCGATATGGTCGGCCACACCGGCGTATTTGAAGCCGCCGTCAAGGCGGTGGAAACTGTGGACACCTGCGTGGGCCGCGTTGTTGACGCGGTGGCGCAGATGGGCGGCGCAGTGCTCATCACGGCGGATCACGGCAATGCGGATAAAATGTATGAACCGGATGGTTCCCCCTTCACGGCGCATACGACGAATCCGGTTCCTTTCATCGTTGTGGGCTACCCCTGCGAGCTGCGCGATAGCGGCCGCCTGTGTGACATTGCCCCGACGATGCTCAAAATCATGGGCCTTCCGCAGCCGAAGGAAATGACCGGGGAAAGCATCATCAAATAAAACGAATTAACACCAGGCTATCAAATGCCAACCGCCGCATCCCCTTTTCAGCAGGGATGCGGCGATTTTTGTTTTATTATTTGCATTTTAGCAAACGCGGGCGAACCAGGTTTGTTTTTTTATGCATTTTCCGCTTCCTGTTCTGCCGTTTCTTTACGCGCCTCTCCCTCTTGCCGCTTTGCAACCGTGCGGTTGAGCTTTTCCGACATACACAGCATGAGAAGGGCCAGCGCCAGCAGGAAGGCTGGGTACAGCCCAATATGAATATGCGCCGCAATCAGGCCAAACAGCGGCGGCATGAAAGTGGTGCCAACGTAGGCGCTCGCCATCTGAATACCGATGATTGCCTGTGAATTCTCCTTGCCAAAGTTTGCCGGAGTCGAATGGATCACAGACGGATATACCGGCGCACACCCCAGGCCAACAATGAGCAGCCCTGCCAATGTAAAAGCATCGTATGGAACCGGGAGCGCGATCAGCAGCACCCCGCCAATCATCGTTAGAATCCCAATGCGGATCAAACGCCGGTCGCCCAAGCGTTCCGCAACAAATCCGCAGAGGAAGCGCCCCGCCGCAATGCCGAGATAAAACAGCGAGGCAGACCATGCGGCGGTATCGGTATCCACCCCGCGAAACTGCACCAGATAGCTGCTGGCCCAAAGACCCGCCGCCTGCTCCAGTGCACAGTAGCCAAAAAACATGATTAAAACGAACGGCACGCCCTTGATCTTTACGGCCCGCGGCAGGCTCAGCGCCTTTGCCGCGCTCTCCCCTTCCGCCCCTTCTAATCGGCGCCGCTTCCAGAGCGGAAGGCTGAGGAATAACGCCGCTGTCAAAATCGTCTGAACAACAGCGACAGAGCGGTAGCCGTTGTTCCAGCCGAACCCTCCCGTCAGGCAATAGCTCATGATATAAGGGCTGGCCGCTGCGCCAACGCTCCAAAAGCAATGCAGCCAATTCATATGGCGAGAGGAAAAATGCAGCGCCACATAATTGTTGAGCGCAGCATCCACCGCGCCCGCGCCCAGCCCATAGGGAACCGCCCACAGGCACAGCAGCAAAAACGAATGGGAAGCGGAAAACCCAAACAGCGCCGCAGCAGTCATGAACACGCTGACAGCTGTAATCACTCCCGCTCCAACCTTTCTCATGAGCCAGTCGGATAAAAGGCTGGAAACAATCGTCCCTGCGGCGATAATCATCGTGACGATCCCAGCGTAAGAAATCGGAACACCAAGCTCCTCATACATCACAGGCCACGCGGCGCCGAGCAGGGAATCCGGCAGTCCAAGGCTAATAAAAGCAATATAAATAATCGCAAGCAGCAAAAGCAGACATTCCTTTCCTGTATTCCGCACCTGGCGGCCAGGCACGATTTGGCATCGTCTATCATACCATTGGATTTTTATTTTGTACAGCAAAAAAAACGGCCGCGTTACCCGGCCGTTCCACCAGCAGGGTAGAGAAGCTCCGCAATCACCGTGTTGGAGAGCAAAAATCCCTTCCGCGTCAGGCGTATGCCATCCTCATCCTGGCTCGTCAGGCCATATTGCTCCATCCGCCGGGCGCTTTCCCGCATGTAGGGCGGAATCCCACAGCCGTAACGCTGCCTGGCCAGTGATTCGATCAGGCCGTCTGCCAGCCGCATGCGTAGCATGGCATATTCTTCAAACGAGCCGCCTTCCCCATCCTGTATAGGGCCCTCCCCACGGAGGAACGCATTCCTATCACGCGGATAGAAAAAGCGCTTCCCCCCCAAAAAGGAGTGCGCCGATGCGCCAAGGCCCAGATATTCTTCCGCATTCCAATATTTCAAGTTATGCCGGCTTTCAAACCCGTGCCGGGCAAAGTTGGAGATTTCATACTGCTGAAAGCCTGCCGCTTCGAGTTCCTCGCACGCCTGTTCATAGAGATCGCATACCGTATCCTCATTCGGCAAAACAAGAGAGGCCCGCCGCTGGGCGAACGGGGTCCCCTCCTCGATTTTTAACAAATACGCACTGATGTGGCAAACTCCCGCCTGTGTGCAAAAATCAATGGAGCGGCGCAGGCTCTCCGCCGTTTGGCCCGGTATGCCGAGCATTAAATCGAGCGAAAGGTTTTGGATACCAGCCGCCCCTGCAAGCCGGACGGATGCCGCCGCTTCCTTCACGCCAGCCCGGCGGCCCAGGGCCTTTCGCTCCTCATCCACGGCGGATTGCAGGCCCAGGGAGATCCGGCTGACGCCCGCCCCTGCCAACGCCTCAAACAAATGCCCATCCGCATCGGAAGGGTTGCACTCCACTGTGATCTCCGCGCCGCGCAGCCCATAACAATCCCGCGCGGTTTGCACCAGCGCCGCAATACGGGCTCCACCCAGCAGGGAGGGTGTTCCGCCGCCAAGGTAGAGCGTGTCCGCCGCCCGCCCAATGCGCTCTGCCCATTGCTCCAAGGATTTTTGCAAAGCCTGGGTATATGTATCCATGCACGCCGCATCCGCGCGCATCGAATAAAAATCACAATAGGGGCACTTCCCACGGCAGAACGGAATGTGAAGATATAGCCCGATCGGGTTCGCCATAACCGCCTTCCTTTCTCCACAAACAGCGTTTGTATAACACCGTAATTCACGCAACGCGAAGAGCATCCAAACGTGCCGCAAAATGCGGGCCAAAAGGAATGGCCCGCAAACAGCTTTCTCCAAAGCAACCGTTTCAAATTTACAATTTTGCAGCAGCCTGTTCCCCCCGCACTCTGTATTCCTTTGTCACAAGCATATCATATTGACTGCGAAAAGGGAATCCCTCCATTTCCATTTAGACAGAAAGCTGCATTGGCCAGGTGAGATACTCGTTATACGGCATTTTTTCCACCGTGTAAAATCCTGAGGGGGCCTTTAACAACCACGGGATGCGGTTGACCACCGTCGCGCAGGTGTGCTCCACCGTTGCCGGGTGCCGAACTGAACAGTCCACATTCGGCTCGCCGAAAATCTTCCAGTCGTTGAGGTCGCTCTCCTCTGGCGCATACACCTTGCCGACGCATTGGGTCACAATCGTCACGCCCTGCATCGTCTCCGTCGTCACCACGGCGGACATACCTGTGCAATCGCCCTTGGGGATGGTTCGACCGAGCGTTTTGGAATAGATATCGTCCCTGTGGAAGGTGGGAATGCATTTCTGCGATATGCTTCGGATCGTCCAACCCATTTTAGAGCAGAGCGCTTCGTTGGAATTCCAAACGTAAGCGGGCAGGCTGTCCGCGCTCGCAATTGTCTCCTCGAAATCCTCTTTGGTAAAGCCCGCGCCATGCGCCTCAGCGAGCGCAAGCCCATAATCCTCCACATTATAGCTCGTGATGCCCTCAATGTGCTCAATGTGGTGGCAGCCGCCGGCAAGCACGCTAATGAGGTTACACCAGAAGATATCCTGCATTCCGGTGCCTGCAAGCGTACAGCCATGGTGCTTTGCCAGCCGGTCAAGCCGGTTTGTGATCTCCGGGGAGGTCGTCCAGGGGTAAAACGCCTCCTCACAGGTGGTAAGTGCATTGATGCCCCGCCGTGCGCACTTTTCAAAAAACGGCTCCATGTCCGTCATAAAGCTGAACAGCGTCAGAATTGCCACTTCTGCATCGCAGCTGTCTAATACCTTGTCTGCATCATCGCTGATGACGACGCCTGTGCGATGCCCAAGGCCCGCGAAATCGCCGATATCCATGCCCACAACCTCTGGATTCGTATCAATTGCGCCAACGATCTCCGCACCCTTCTCCGTCAAATAGCGGATCAGCACCTTCGCCATTTTTCCGCACCCATATTGAATCACGCGAATTTTTTCCGGGAATGCGCCCATTGCGCAGGAACTCATAGGAAACACTCCTTTTCACCCGGCGAGCCGGGTTTTCTTTGCGCACTCCTTCCAGCAGAAAAAGTGCCGCCGGGATTATTGTATCCGGCGGCTTTTTCAATATACCAGCGAACGGAAAACGGCTTAGACTTCGCAAAGCGCCCGTATGACCTCCCCGGCGAGCAAAAGGCCCGCGGCGGGCGGCACAAAAGAGATGCTGCCCGGCGCCGCGCGCTTTTCCCTCTCCTCACCGCAGGGCGCGGGTTTCAACGGCTCCTCCCGGGAATAAACCACTCGCAGCGCTTTTACGCTCCTCTTTTTCAACTCTCTGCGCATCACACGGCACAAGGGGCACACCTGTGTTTCATAGAGATCAGCCACCTCAAATCGGGAGGGGTCTAGCTTGTTGCCAGTGCCCATGCTTGCGATAATTGGGATCCCCATCTCCTGCGCGCGGCAGGCAAGGTCAATTTTAGCGCTAACGGTGTCAATCGCGTCCACGATGTAGCTGTAGCGCACGCCCCAAAAACGCTGCGCATGCTCCGGCAGGTAAAATTCCGGGATTACATGCACGTTACAGTCCGGGTTGATATCCCGCACCCGCTCGCGGGCAACGTCAACCTTCCGCCTGCCCAATGTGGAGTGCAGGGCGTAGAGCTGGCGGTTGAGGTTCGTTATAGATATCGTATCATGGTCAACCAGCGTCAGCTCCCCAACTCCGGCGCGGGCAAGCGCCTCCACCGCAAAGGAGCCCACACCGCCCAGGCCAAACACGATCACATGGCTCTCTCTCAGCCGTTGAACGGCCGCCTCCCCAAGGAGCATTCGTTCGCGCGAAAAAGCATCCGGCATATCCATCATCCTCCGGGTTAATGTATCAAACGATGTTTGATACTGTTTTAACATACGCACTAGGCCAGCCCTCCGCGAAAAATGGCGCTGCCGCCTCGCGGCAGGAGGCGTTTCACGCCGACAGGCATTTTTCTAAAGGTATCAAACGA
>UQUZ01000008.1 GCA_900544375.1 uncultured Oscillospiraceae bacterium | reverse complement strand
AACGCCTCCTGCCGCAGAGCGGCAGCGCCATTTTTCACAAAGGTTGGCCTTGCGTGTGGTATAATAGCTTCAAACATTTGAAGCATTGGTTAGCCTATGTGCGCATGGTCGTAAAAATGTTTTTGCATTAACCTGTTTGCTCCTTTTAATTCTGAGGTGAACAGCAAAACCACTGATTGGAAAGGACGATCCTATGTTAAAAATCCTCTCGCAGGAGAAGGCCGCCAGGCGCTGTGAATTCCCCACTGTGCATGGCGTAATCCAAACGCCCGCATTTATGAATGTGGCCACCTGCGGCGCAATCAAAGGCGCCGTTTCCGCTTATGACCTAAAAGAACTCCACTGTCAAGTGCAGCTATGCAACACTTATCATCTCCATGTGCGTCCAGGGGATGGATTGGTGAAGGATTTGGGAGGCCTCCATGCTTTCACCGGCTGGCAGGGTCCGATCCTGACCGATAGCGGTGGTTTCCAGGTTTTTTCCCTTGCAAAGCTGCGTCAAATTAAGGAAGAGGGCGTCACCTTCTCCTGCCATATCGACGGCCACAGAATTTTTATGGGGCCGGAGGAGAGCATGCGCATCCAGTCAAATCTTGGCTCCACCATTGCGATGGCATTTGATGAGTGCGTGGAAAATCCGGCGGAATACCACTATGCGGAGCAATCCTGTGCCAGAACGGTGCGTTGGCTTGCCCGGTGCAAGGCTGAGATGCAGCGGCTCAATTCACTGCCGGATACGCTCAATCGCCAGCAATTGCTTTTTGGGATCAATCAGGGCTGCACCTATGATGCATTGCGGATTGAAAATATGAAGCAGATCGCCGCGCTGAATTTGGATGGATACGCAATTGGCGGCTTAGCGGTAGGGGAGCCGAAGGAAGAGATGTATCGCATTATTTCTGCGGTGGAGCCCTATATGCCAAAGGACAAGCCCCGTTATTTGATGGGCGTCGGAACGCCGGGGAACATCTTGGAAGGCGTCAGCCGGGGCGTTGACCTATTTGACTGTGTGATGCCAAGCCGTAACGCCCGCCATGGGCATCTCTTCACCTGGAACGGGATCATCAACCTGAATAATGCAAAATATGAGCGCGATTTGGGCCCGGTCGATCCGGAATGCCACTGCCCCACGTGCCAGCGCCATTCGCGCGCTTATTTGCGCCATCTTTTCAAAGCGAAGGAAATGCTTGCCATGCGGCTGTGTGTCATGCATAACCTCTATTTTTATAATACCCTCATGGAGCGCATTCGCTACGAGCTGGAAAATCATCATTTCGAAGCTTTTAAGGAGGAATATACAGATCGCCTGGACCGGCGCATCTGAGAAAGAGAGAATAACTAAACCGTCCTTGCAATTGGGAAATAAAACACCGGCGTGTCAAATTGATACGCCGGTGTTTTGAGGAGATACGGACATAGCAGCTTTTCGTTCCGATCGAAATATTCCGGCGAACCAGTGGAGATCTTGCTGTGTAATGCCTCCGGAGCAGCGAAGTGCCAGCAGATATGCGCAGCTTGTCGCCAAAATTGCCCCAACCAGCCATGGAACAGAGTGCAGTAAAGGCGCAGGAAGCAGGGTTGCAACAAGCCGCACACCGGTCACAGCACAAGTCATGCATAAAATTGGATTCAAAATCCGTCTCCAGTTTAAGCGTAGCGTACTGACTCGAATTAACCTTCGAAGGCTGAGGTAAAAATTAAGAATCTCGCTGACAAACAAGGTAATGATATATCCCTTAACCGAATAGCGCGGGATGAGAAAATAGACCAAAATGACACACAAACCGGAATCAATAATGTTATACCGCATGGAGCTCAGTTGCTGGTCAAGCCCTTTGAGCATCCCATCCACCGCCATATCCAAATACATCACAGGCACTAGCACAGCAAGAAGCTGAAGAAAAGGCTTTGTATCGCTGCTGTGATAAACCGCGTTCGATAACTCCCCTGCATAGGCGTAAAAGACGCCCGCGACCAGCAGGGAAAACAGCAGCGCGGCATAAAGAACACGATTGATAATGCCGTCAATCCGCTTTGCCTGATGCAACGCATGGTATTCCGCTATCTCAGGCACCAAAAGACTTGCCAACGAATTGAGGATACAGGAGGGGAAGAGTAGCACCGGGAGGGTCATTGCATGAATCGTCCCATAAGTTGCCAAAGCGTTTTCGCTCGAAATTCCCGATTTTTTAAACCCAATTGGAATCAGGAGATGCTCAATGGTTAGCAAAATAGAGCGCACCCACGCGCCGACCGCGTCCGGCACCGCAATGCGTAGCAGCCTACGGTTAAGGTGCAGCATCACTCGGTGCTGATTTCTCTGCCTGCGCACCATCCATTTGCTCAGGAAAAACGAGGCCAGGAACGAGATGAGATCCGAAACGCAGCTGCCCAATACAATTGCGATACAGGAGGCCTCCAAGCCGCGGCCGGAAAGCATATGCAGAAAGCCTGCCGTGGAGGCAACCCGCACAAGCTGCTCCAGAACTTGTACGCCCGCATAAACACCTGCCCTGCGGATTGCGGTAAAATACCCGCTTAATGCTGCGGACATTGCAATAAACGGAAGGCTGAGTGAAAGCAAGCGCAGAGGCTGTGCCGTTCGGCTGTCATACAGCCAATGCTGGCTGATGAGATCCGAACCGGTATAAAGAATCAACGCGACGACAACAGCAACCAGAAGAATGCTGAGCAAGCATCTACGGAGCACCTTTTTGACATCTGCTCGATCTTTGCTTATGGCATCTACCACGAGCCGGGTCGCCGCAAGCCGGATTCCGGAAGAGGCAAACGTGATCGCCATGGAGAAAACCGTCATAACCAGCTGGAAGAGCCCAATTCCCGCCGCGCCAAGCTGATTGGTCAGGTACACATTGAAGGATACGCCGACTGTCCGCATAAAAAGAGCAGCTATGGTCAATACTGCGGTATCCCAAAGGAATTGCTTTGTTTTTTTCATGAGCAGCACCTGTTTCCTAAGATAATTCATTCTATGCGGGATCATAGATGGATTATTTGCAAAAGCGACAATTTTAAGGGACATGTTTTTTCATACGCAGAGTTTGTTCAGATAGGATAGTTATGGACAACCGTTACGGCATGAGAGCCACGATTTTATTATTTGAGCAAGGCCACGGATCTGCTAAAGAGGAAAAGCTTCGTGGATATCTAAGGCATACAAGCCTTTTCCGTATTATTGCAAGTGCTTTTTCCGCCCAGACGGTTTCTACAAAAAAAGATTCAAGCTGGACATAATAGAAGGCCATATTCCTACATTGGGAATATGGCCTTAGATGTTTTTATGTGAAATTATTTCACAAAACTATACAAAGTTAAGTTAAATAATATATGATTATATCAGAGGTGATGGTACAATGCGTAAATGCAGCGCATGGGAACTATGGCGAGTTCAAAATCAGGTCGCCGACGTCCTCGTGATTGTTAATTTGAAGCCTATGGAAGGGCTGCCCGTCTTTGGGCGTCAGGTAAATTCTAGGATATCCGTTTATTTTCAAGAGGAAGATTTGAAAGAATATATCGGTCAAGTAAACGATCTGCAAATGGCACAGATTACAAAAGAATATATACGCATCCGAAATTGGAACACGGCAGATATAGAAGGCCTTCTCTTTGATACGATCCAATGAAATGAATTGGAGAATAAAAAGGGTCTGCTATTGTAATAATCATCTGAATACGTTATGATATTATCAAGTATTTTGTCTAACTTTGAAATACAAACAGGGGAATGGCAGGCGGATAGGCCGGATATGGATGGAGAAAAAGAAAGGCAAACAGAGATAAGGAGGCTATCGTCAATGCAGAAATGGATGGTTACAAAGGAAACAAAATTAAAGGATGTGTTAAAAACGCCTGCTGGGCATGATATCTTGGCAAAGGCATTTTATTCACTCGGGCTAAGCGAAAAAATACTGACGGCTACGCCTCTGGGCTCTCTGAAAATTAACAGCCTGAAAAAGCTGTCGTTCGGCAAGCTGGACGATGGATTCATCAATGCGCTGCTTGGCCTGCTCAACAGTGAAACAGAGCGTCCGCTGGATGATCACACGCCCATTGTACATAAATGGTGGAAAGAAGCTGTGTTTTATCAAATCTACCCCCGCAGTTTTAAGGATTCCGATGGGGATGGGATTGGAGATATCAACGGGATCATCGAAAAGCTCGACTATCTCAAGGCGTTGGGCGTAGATGCGATCTGGTGCTCACCTGTTTATGATTCTCCCAACGACGACAATGGCTATGATATTCGCGACTATCGAAAAATTATGCGGGAATTCGGCACGATGGAGGATTTTGACCGCTTGCTCAGCGAAGTCCATGCGAGAAACATGCGGCTGATTATGGATTTGGTAATCAACCATTCTTCAGATGAACACGAATGGTTCCGCAGCTCTGCCACAGACCCGGATTCGCCGTACCGTGATTTTTATATTTGGCGAAAGGGAAAAGGGGACGGGATACCGCCGAACAATTGGGATTCCATCTTCAGCGGCCCAGCATGGAATTATTATCCGGAACGCGGAGAGTGGGCGATGCATCTGTTCAGCTCAAAACAGATGGATTTTAATTGGGATAACGAAGCGGTCCGCAAAGAGCTGTTCCAAATTGCAAACTGGTGGCTGGAAAAAGGGATTGACGGCTTCCGGCTCGATGTCATCAGCTTTATCTCCAAGAAGGAGGGTTTGCCGGATGGAAATGCCGTGATCGGCTCCCTAATGGGGTTCAAAGGCTGCGAGCATTATTTCTACGGCCCGCATCTGCACCAATATCTGCGGGAATTGCGGGAACATTCTTTTGGCAAGTTTGATGCCTTTACAGTGGGCGAATGCCAGGGAACCGGCCTTCAGATGAGCCGCCTAATGACGGGGGACGACCGGGGAGAGCTGGACGTGGTATTTTCCTTTGACCATATGGATAACCCCGGCAAACAGCGCTTTCAGGATTACCGCTTTGACCTGCGCCCTATGGCCAAAAATTTGATGGAGTGGCAGCTGGAGTACGGAAATCATTGCTGGCCGACTGTCTTTTTTGAAAATCACGACCATCCGCGCATGGTCTCTAAAATTGATCCGGATGGCGCTTATCGTTGTGAGATCGCCAAACTGCTTGCCATGCTTCAGATGACGTTGAAGGGCACGCCGTTTATTTATCAGGGCCAGGAGCTTGGGATGACCAATACGCCGTTTGCCTCAATTGATGAGCTGCGCGACGTAGAGAGCGTCAATCTGTACCATAAACTGATGGACGAAGGCAAATCGTCCGTCGAAGCGTTTCGAACCGTGCTCAGCGGCAGCCGCGACCATGCGCGCACGCCGATGCAGTGGAGCGGAGAGAAAAATGCCGGATTTTCAGAAGGTACGCCTTGGATTCGGGTAAACCCTGATTATTTCAAAATTAATGCTGCCGATGAGGAGAACGCCATCGACTCTGTGCTTCATTTTTACCGTTCTTTGATTGCGCTGCGCAAAGAGAATCCGGCATTGGTTTACGGAGATGTGATTCCTGTAACAGCCTCCCCTAAAGGATTGCTTTGTTATTTCCGGCGGATGGATGGGCAACGCTTTTATGTTGAACTGAATCTGACCGGGAAAACGGTTCAGCATGTGAACACAGGCATGCGCGGAACGCTTCTCTATTCCAACTATACAACGCGGCGTGAAGGTGCGGTGATGCGCCCATATGAGGCAAACCTTTATCAAGATTAAGGGGGCGGCATTGCATTCATGAAGTGGAAAAAAATAGCGTCTCTTTTACTGATTACGGCACTGTTTCTCTCTTTCTTAGGCTGCGGCGAACGGGCACAACCGGAGAGCACCGCTCCAGACGACAGCGCACTTCTTCAAATGCGGCAGTATCAAAGCAGCATGGAAGCCTTTCAAAGCGATTGCACACAGCAAATCCATGCATTTACCGCTAGCCTGCAAAGCGGCGATACCGAAGCGGGAAACGCTGCGGCCGATACGCTTACGACAAGGCTTGCGGGTTTTGAAAAAATCCCGGTTCCAAGCGGCTGCCAGGAAATTCAGCCCTTCTTTGCAAAGGCAAAGAAGAAAATGGATACGATATATGCTCTGATGATCCAGATTTTGGGGGATGGGCAATATACCAACGATGACATGGCAAATCTAACCGCGCTGAAAACTGCGGCAGGAGTCTTTGCAGAATCCTATCAATTCGGATTGGGGCTTCTTGAACAGGCGTTGGATAGGTAACCGATAATCAACGAGGGGATGATTGAAACAATGTGGGAACGTTTTAAAGCGGCAATTGGCGTGGAGGGAAGCTTTGGAAGCACGGTTTTTCCAATGATTGCCTATAGCTCCGCCAATATCTTCAGTGGTGGCTCTACCTACATCATTGGCATTTATTTTCTCTCCTTTTTGACGGAAGTGGAAAAACTGAATGCAGGGCAAGCAGGGCTTGTCATCCTGTTTGCAAAGCTTTGGGATGCTGTTTCAGACCCAGTCATGGGCTTGATTACAGATCGGACTCGTTCGAAATATGGGCGGCACAGGCGCTACCTTCTGTGGGGCGTGATTCCAATTGCCGTTACTTACTTTATGATGTGGTATTCCTTCGGCATTTCTGCCCTTGGAAACCCGCTTTACACCATGGTTTATTACAGCGCCGCCTATATTTTATTCAGCACTGCATATACGCTCGTGGTTGTGCCGCATACCGCCATGCTGCCGGAGCTTGCGCCTGCCTATTCGCTGCGCACACAGTATAATTCCGTCGGCTATTTGATGAATTCAGTAGGTATGGTTTCTTCCTTCATGCTGGTGTCTATTACGCTCGGCTTTTTTGATATGGAATCGCTTTCGGCAGGCTCCCGGACAAAATTTATGGTGTTGGGCATCGTGCTTTGCCTGTGGTTCTCCCTGCCATTGATTTTTACATTTAAAAAAACATGGGAGCCCAGCTCCCTTGGTATGGAACTGCCGCCGCTCAGCCTCCGGGAAAGCATTGGAGAATACGTACAGGTGTTCCGCAACCGCGCCTTCCGGCAATATTTTGTGATCAGCTTTTTTAATATGATGTGCACCGGATTTTACAGCAATACAGATCAGTATTTTATCAAATATATTGCTCAGCGCTTCAGCCTTTTCAACATGCTGACGACGGTATCCGGAGTGGCGGAGGCCTCAGGTTTTCCACTAAATTATTGGCTGACGATGAAGTTCGGCAAGCAGCGTTGCGGAAAACTCCTCGCCCCCATTTTATTTTTCGGCCTTGCCATGGGCCTTTTTATGAATGAATCAACGCCTGCTTTCTTCCTTTTTCTCGCCTGCATACTCTATAATTTCGGCTTTTCGGGCATCGGGTTTGTGCCGACGAATATCTTTCCCGATGTGACGGATGTGGACGAAATGATTACAGGCCGGCGGCGCGAAGGCGTGATCTCCACTTTCTCTTCCTTTGTGAAAAAGACAGTTAGCGGTGTGATGGCAGCTATGACCGGCTTCATTTTGAATGCATTTGGCTTTGTAACAGGGCAGGAGGATACGCTCGCTCAAACCGCGCAGGGCATCTTTGGCGTGCGGCTGACCTTTTCTATTTTGCCGATGATTTTTGTGGTGTTTTCCGCAATTAGCATTTACCGTTACTCCATGACAAAAAAAGATCATGAAATGATCCGTGCCGCGATACAGGAGAAGAAAGAAAAGGGGTATGTCACACTAACTGAGGAGCAAATAAAGCGCTGTGAAAAAATCAGCGGCCAAAAATTTGAAGATATGTGGATTGGCCGCTATGATAGGGCGAACGAGGAGGTTCTCCAGTGAAAAAGGTATTGTTTTATTTGGTACAGTGGACGTGGGGATTAACAGTCAACCTAGCTGGCCTGCTGGCACATTTGTTTGTGCGGCGTAAGGGGAGGACCGAGCGTTTCCAAAAAGCGATTATCACCTTCCTGCCGTGGAATTTTGGCGGGCTTTCTCTGGGATTATTTATCTTCATGGCAGATCATAAAAACGAACGCTGGACATATAACACCCGTATTCATGAATATGGCCACACCTTCCAATGTCTGTTGCTGGGGCCGCTTTACTGGCTTGTGATCGCTCTTCCCTCCGCAATATGGTGCAATTGCTTCCAGGCATACCGTAAAAAACACCAGGTTTCCTATTATGCACTGTATTGTGAAAAATGGGCGAATGCCTGGGGGGAGCGTTTCAGCGGGCTTTCCTTCCGTGGAGAAATGAAATAATAGAAATCAAAACACAGAGAAAGGATTTTTATCATGCTGCAAACCCTAACCATGCTTTTTTTCAGCCCTACCGGCGGCACGCTGCGCGCCGCGCGCTTATTGGCGCAGGGGCTGGCAGAGGAAATAACGGAAGTTGATCTGTCGCTTCCGCAGGGGAAAGCCATGCACTTTGAGGAGAAGGATATCGTTTTGATTGCCGGTCCTGTTTTCGGCGGCCGGATGCCGGCCTGTTTTTTGGAGAGGCTTGCCCGCTTCACAGGCAGCTATACAAAGGCAATTACAATCGCCGTCTATGGCAACCGCGCCTATGAGGACGCGTTGTTGGAGCTCAATGATACTGTGGAGCGGCGAGGCTTTCAGTCGATCGCATCTGCTGCGCTGCTTGCGGAGCATTCCATGGTTCGCACGGTTGCGGCCGGTAGGCCAGATCAGGAGGATCAGAAGCAGATCAGTAGATTGGCACAAGCAATTCTCAATAAGGTTAATTCAGGCCAGTTTGCTTCCCCTGAAGTGCCCGGGAACAGGCCCTATAAGGTATGGAAACAGATGCCCGTAGTCCCTGAGGTATCCTCTGTCTGTATCCACTGCGGCCTTTGCGCGGTGAGATGCCCAGTTGGGGCGATTCCATTGAAACATCCGGATCGGACAGAGGCGTCTCAGTGCATTCTCTGCCTGCGCTGCATCGCAGTCTGCCCAAAGGCAGCTCGGGCGTTGCCAGCACAGGCTGAGGAGGCGATTCGCGTAAAGCTGGCTCCCGTGGAGACTCTGCGCCGCGATAATGAGTTGTTTTTATAACGGTTGCCTCGGGAAAAGTCGCGCCGTCGGCTCTTGTCTTTTTCCCGGGATAGGTGTATAATCGCAACGAGAAAGAAATCATTGGAGGTCGTTGAATTTGGGAAACGTTACAATTACCAACCATCCGCTCATCCAGCATAAACTCACCCTGCTGCGTGATAAAAACACAGGCTCCAAGGAATTCCGCGCGCTGGTCAGTGAAATTGCAATGCTGATGTGCTACGAGGCAACCCGCGATCTGCCCTTGAAAGAGGTGGAGATTGAAACCCCCGTGAGCGTGGCCAAAACCCGCGTTATTTCTGGTAAAAAGCTCGCCTTTGTCCCAATTCTGCGCGCAGGGCTTGGCATGGTGGATGGAGTGTTGGCACTGGTTCCCTCCGCTCGCGTGGGCCACATTGGCCTTTACCGCGACCCGGATACGCTTCAGCCTGTGGAATATTACTGCAAGCTGCCTGCTGATATTGAGGAGCGCGAAGTGATCGTTCTTGACCCGATGCTCGCAACCGGAGGCTCTGCAATCGATGCAATCAGCCAGATCAAGAAACGCGGCCCCAAATCGATTAAATTCATGGGCATTATTGCTGCGCCTGAAGGGCTTGACGCGCTATGCAAGGCCCATCCAGATATTGATATTTTCTGCGCGGCGCTTGATGAAAAACTCAACGACCATGGATATATCCTCCCCGGCCTCGGCGATGCGGGCGATCGTATTTTTGGTACAAAATAATCTCCCCGATAAGGGAAACGATAGCGCTGGATGCTTGCCGTCCCGCGCTATTTTTTTGACGAAGCAACCAAATCATGCTTATATCGCAGCCGTCTTATTCACAAGAGCAGTTGGCTTGCGGTTGATGATCGAAAGGATGTCTTTTATGCTGCAAATCCGCGGCCCGCTCCTGCCAGAGCGGCTGATTTTACAAAAGGATATGGAAAACATCTTGCGCCAAGCAGTGGAGGAAGAATCCGATTTGGCCGGAATCCACTTCGAGGGAGGCGTCGTTCCGACAGAAACGCTCCGAATTATCTCCTTGAAGGAATGTAGGTTCACCAGTTGTCGATTTGGAGAATGCAAAGGAGAACAGCTTTACTTTTTCAATGTAGTGTTTGAAAGCTGCGATTTTGCCAGTTCCTTTTTTGATCGTTGCCTGTTTCGCCGCGTTCAGTTTACCAATTGTAAGCTGTCGGGCGCTCATTTTTCTGATTCCTCCTTCGAACAATGTATTTTTAAAAACAGTCCGGCACGGATGGCAGCCTTTTCCCGGGCAAAATGTAAGGAAGTACTTTTTTCGGAATGCGATCTTTCCCATTCCAATCTGCAAGAATCCAAGTTAATGAAAACTCGATTTGAAAATTGCAGGCTACGGGGAACCGAGCTGCTGCACACCCCTTTAAAAGGGATTGATTTCACTTCAGATGATCTGGAGGGAATCCGCGTCACCATCCCCGAATTGCGCGGCGCGATTGTAACGATGGAACAGGCTTCGGAATTGGCAAAGCTGCTCGGCGTTGAAATTCGATAGAAGGAGGCTGTATCCATGGAGATCCAAAGGGGAACATACCGGCATTTTAAAGGCGGAGAATACCACGTGATCGGCGTGGCAACTCATTCAGAAACAGGGGAGCAAATGGTGATTTACCAAGCATTGTATGGAGATCACGCGCTTTGGGCCCGCCCGGCTGCTATGTGGTTTCAAACAGTAATGTATCAAGGGCGGCAGGTGCCGCGTTTTACTTATATTGGGGAGGAGCACAAAAGATGAATCTTCAAATTTTTGGTAAGCCAAAATGCTTTGATACCAAAAAGGCAGAGCGCTTTTTCAAGGAGAGAGGCATCAAATATCAGTTTGTTGACCTGGTGAAATACGGGATGAGCAAAGGGGAATTTGAGCGTGTCAAGGCGGCTGTCGGTGGTCTAGAAAAGATGATCGATACAAAGTTGAAAGACACTGATGCCCTTCTGCTGCGCTATCTAGCCGGGGATAGCGCGCGGCAGGAAAAGCTGCTCGAAAATCAAAAACTGATCCAAACGCCCATTGTGCGAAACGGGAAATATGCAACTGTCGGCTACTGCCCGGAAATATGGCAGCAGTGGATTGATACCACTAAGTGACAACATGAAGCACAAAAAATTAGTGAGGAGCTCCTCGCTTCTGCTAAGCTCTGTTAAACAAAGGAACCCTTTGCCCAATTGGTCTAAGAGGGCAAAGGGTTCTTCTATGGATGGCACTTTATTATTTCTTGGAGAGTTTTTTTCTGCTGAGGATCAGGATCACACCAGCGCCAGCGGCAACTGCCACAAGAGCCGCGGGGAAGGCAGTGCCTCCCGTGCTGGGGTTTTCCGTTTCATTCGTATCATCTATAGATGGATCGCCAGCATTGGTTTCCTCCTCATCTGGGAAGAAGCCGTTCTCCTCATCTGGATTTTCTTCTTGATCCGGATCAGAGGGCTCCTGTTCCTGCGGCGCAAGCAGCTCAATTACGAGCGTGGTCAGCGCATCTTTTTGACTTAGGGAGCCGAGAATCTCCTGAATAATCGGCAGCAGCTCCTCGCCACCTTCGATCGTACCGATCAGCCGCTCAATCTCATCCCGGTTTTGGGAGAGCGCCTGTTCCACATAGCGGAGCAATGTAACAAACATGGCGGGCTGATCAGCCTTGACGGCATACTTTTGCGCATAGCCGGCACCTGCCGTGGGAACGGCTTCCAAGCTCCCAAGGGAAGCGATAGTATCCCAATCCGGCTCCGGCAATGTGAGAGAAACGCTCTGTCCATTGATCTCCAGGTTTTGCAACGCATCGGCCGCAAGCCTGAAGATGCCGTCCAGGCTCAGGTAGGGAGCCACCAGATCTTCCAACCCAAAACCGATGGATTGAGTTGCCTCACGAACGGCATCAAATACCACTCTGGATTCATACACCAGATGAGGGAGCCTTTCGGTAAGGGTATCTATCGGGTTTTCCAACAGGCGGTCAATGAACGGCAGCAGGGGAGAGAATACAAGCTTCAAGTAAGCGTCATAATTCCCTGCTTCTTCCGTTTTTTGCTTTACCTGCGCCGTGTATTCAGCGCTGGTCAACGCATTGGTAATGCCAAGCGCGTCGTAGATGGGGATGAATAATTTTTCATATAATCCGTATTGAAAATTTCCATCATCATCCGTTTTGTTTTCAAAAGCTATGTCTGCGCCGACAAGACTCAGCAGCTGCATGCCGAAAACCAGCTCTGTTACAGGCCGCAGTCCGGCGATCAGTGCATCGATGAAACCTTCCATGTCTCCATCAGAAAAGCCCCAGTTGACTTTGGAAAGGTCTGCATTCTGCCAGGTTAGTCCATCTGCGGAAAGCGCTGCCTTCGTCTGTGCGTATTTTTCCTCCGTTAGCCGCTCTGCGGCCCCTGCGGGAATCAATGCGTTTCCGATTAACTGCTTTACAATCGTTTGCACAAATTCCGGCAGATCGGAAATCACGCTGTTAATAAGCGAATCCAGCTGCGTATAAACCGCGGCGAGTGCCTGGCCTGTCATTGCATTCGTTGCGAGTTGGTTCTTTGCAAACGGCTGTAGGCCGCCCGCTTCCTGAATGGCAGGCACCAGCATTTCCAACGCCTCATTTAAGAAAGCGTCGCTCGCGCTGAGCGCCTGCTGCGCCTGTTGTTTGGTGATCCCTGCCGGATAGTCAATCGATCCGGTAATATGGGGCTTTTCGACGGGCTTGATACCGGGAGACTGCGTTTGCATCGCCTCGCCGCGGATCAACTGTAGAGCCTTAGAGAAAGGATGCGCTTCCCCATTCAGCACTGCCACAGGATAGCTCAAATCCGCAAGCAGCTTCTGCTGGAGTGCATTCAGGTCGTCATAAGCGGAAAGGGATGTTTTCACGGCGTCAATGCCGCCCTCACCTTGGGAAAAGCGCAGGTAAGCGGAGATCACATCCTGTGCGATGGACAACGCATGCTTCTGCTCCTTGTCGAATGGCATCGCAGAAAGTGTGTTCCAGTAGCGGCCGGCTGCGTCTGCTGCTTTCGCCGCTTCATATTGCTCCTGAGTTTCTCCTGTATTTTGAGCACGGAAGGGATTTTGTTGCAGATCCGCTGTCAGATTCAGCACTCCCAGTTGATTCAACGCGACAAAATTTTGATTCGCGCCCCAATATTCGCCCTTTTGATCCAAAATGCCAAGATAGCCGCGCACGATTTCTTCCGCTGTCTCATAAGAAACGTTAAGCGTTTCCAGCGCGGCTTTAGCCGCCGCCTGCGTAAAGTCGGTAGAAGAATTCAGCTTGAGGCCTTCCACCTCGATAATGCCCATGATCTGCTGATAAAGCGCTGCGGCCTTCTGCTGCATCTCCGTAGGGTTACCAATCAATTTCGGAATATTAACCGGGTAATTGGGAAACCATCCACCCGTCGCCTGCACACGCGCTCTTGCCAGCTGATACATCTTTAATACATTTTCTACGCCCACGGCATCCTTTTCCGCATCGCTGGCCGATTTGTAGTCTGCGGCAAGCGCTACGCCCGCCTCGTCGGACAGGTCGCCGCTGTATGCCGCGATACGATCTGCAAGGGAATCACCCTGTGCAAACGCCGTCAGCGAAAGGGACACGGTAGAGAACGCAAGGAGTATGGCGAGTGCGGCCGCAAGCAGTTTGTTTGTTTTTCGCAAGGTTCTTCCTCCTATATCTTTCTATAACATAAAAATTTGGACGTTATGTCAAAAACAAAGCTGCCTTGCTGCTACACCTCCTCCCATTTCATCGGTGACTTCATCCTAGCATATCAACGAAAACAGGTCAAATAAAATGCAAAAAATTTATGATAAATTCATAAAATTGGAGCGCATTTCCATTCGCTACAGGGCATCAGTTTCAATCCGGATCCTGCCATCCAGATGGTATTCCGCGCCACTAACACCCGAAAAAAGCAATAAAATCGGAGAACGGCTCGCCAAGGCACTTGCAATGTGCATTTTGCATGTGTATAATTATATTGTTTATACTTTGTTGCATTTGCAATCGTATTTTCACTATACTGGAGGGCTTACATTGGCAGAGTCAGAAAAAAACAGCTTCGTCGATCTGGAGCACAGCGTCATGCAGTTTTGGGAGGAAAATGATTGCTTTAACAGGCTGCGTGAAAAAAATCATGGGCATGAAATGTTCCGTTTTCTTGACGGGCCGATTACTGCGAATAATCCCATGGGGATCCATCATGCCTGGGGCCGGACGCTGAAGGATACGTTCATTCGTTATAAAGGCATGCGCGGCTATGATTGCCGCTACCAAAACGGCTTCGATGCACAGGGATTATGGGTTGAGGTCGAAGTAGAGAAGGAACTCGGCTTCCATACGAAAAAAGACATTGAGGCCTATGGAATGGACAAGTTCACGCGCAAATGTGTGGAGCGCGTCCAGCGGTTTTCCGGCATTATTACGGAGCAATCCAAGCGCCTGGGCCAATGGATGGATTGGGAAAACTCCTACTTCACGCATACGGATAAAAACATCGGCGGCATCTGGCATTTCTTAAAAACCTGCCACGAGCATGGCTGGATTGAGCGCGAATATAAGCCCATGCCATGGTGCCCGCGGTGCGGCACCTCGCTCTCTGAGCACGAAATGACCGGTTCTTACAAGATGATGAAGCACAAATCCGTTTTTTTCAAGCTGCCGGTCGTGGATCGCAATTTCAAGATGCTTGCTTGGACGACAACTCCGTGGACGCTTTCCGCCAATGTTTCCCTCGCCGTTAACCCGGAGATTGATTATGTGGAAGTGAAGGTGAAAAGCGACGAACAACCGATCGTGCTGGCAAAAAATGCGATTAAGTATTTGGGAGACGACAAGGTAGAAGTTCTGCGGGCTTTCAAAGGCGATGAGCTGGTAGGCCTAAAGTTTGAAACCTGCTTCCCAGAGTTTGAGGCGCAGCAGGGAGTCGATCATTCTATCGTTGCGTGGGAGGATGTTGCGGCGGACGAAGGCACTGGTATCGTCCACATTGCGCCCGGGTGCGGCGTAGAAGACTATGAGCTTGGCCTCCGGCTCGGCCTTGCGCAGATTATGCCGGTAGACGACATGGGGCTTTTCCTTGATAAATTCGGCTGGATGACGGGTAAAAACAGCCATGATATTGCGGATGAGGTTTTTCAAAAGCTTGAAGAAGCCGGTAAGCTCTATAAGGTAATGGAATATGAGCACAGCTACCCGGTCTGCTGGCGGTGCAAATCTGAGGTGATTTTCCGCCTGGTGCCCGCCTGGTATATTCGCACGCAGGAGCTGAAGCCCCGCCTGATTGCTGCGGCAGAAAAGGTGAAGTGGGAGCCTGCCTCCAACGGCAAGCGGATGCAGGATTGGCTCAACAATATGGGCGACTGGAATATTTCCCGCAAGCGGTATTATGGGATGCCGCTGCCCTTTTACCCCTGTGAGCATTGCGGCCATCTGACCGTAGTCGGCTCCAAAGAGGAGTTAAAGAGGCTGAGTACCGACCCGGCAAAAGTGGACGCGTTGCCCGAGATGCACAGGCCATGGATTGACGAGATTAAAATTAAATGCCCGGAATGCGGCCATGAGGTTTCCCGCATCAGTGAAATCGGTGATGTGTGGCTGGACGCAGGTATCGTTCCATTTTCCACGCTCGGCTATTTTGACGATAAAGAGGCGTGGCGCAAAAATTACCCGGCCGAATGGATTACGGAGATGCGTGAGCAAGTGCGCCTGTGGTTCTATTCCATGCTCTTTATGAGTGTTGTTTTAGAGGATCGCGCGCCGTATGACCGCGTGCTCTCTTACAATACCGTGGTGTCAGAGGATGGCTCCAAGTTTTCAAAAACCGGGTTCATGATTAAATTCGACGAGGCTGCCGAAAAAATCGGCGCGGATACCATCCGTTATATGTATGCAGGTGCGCCGGTGGCAAACGATGTTCGCTTTGGCTATAACCTGGGGGACGAAGCGCGCCGAAAGCTGCTTTCCTTCTGGAATATTTTCACCTTTTTCAACACCTATGCGCAGATCGATAAGCCGGTTTTAGAGGGATATCAACCTGCTTTCGGCAAGCTTACACCGACTGACCGTTGGCTGGTGCTGCGCACCAATGCCTTTATCAAGCGGGCAACAGAGGTGATGGATGATTATAAGACCTACCTGCTCGTGAAGGATTTTGAAGTGTTTGTAGACGATATCTCCAACTGGTATATCCGCACCAACCGCCGCCGTTTCTGGAAAACGGAGGATGAGGCCGATAAGATGGTAGCGTATTGGGCGCTCTTTTATGCGCTGAACACCTGCGTGCAGGTGATGTCTCCCATCATCCCGTTTATGACGGAGCATATTTGGCAGGAGCTAACCCGCAAGGTGATGCCTAACGCCCCCATTAGCGTTCATTTGAGCGATTGGCCGCAGCCGCTGGAGGGGATTGCAGATGATGGCGTAATCGAGCAGACGGAACGTGCCCGCGCAGTGATTGCCACAGCTATGCGCCTGCGCAATGAGCAGCAGCTCAAGGTGCGCCAACCGCTTCAAAAGCTCTATATTTGCTGCGAGGAGGCTGTTGCCAATCAAATCCGCGTATTCGAAAAGAATGTACTGGATGAGCTCAATGTGAAAGAAATTGTATATATTCAGGATTTTAACCTGTTGGAGGATGCTTATCTGAGCGTTAATTTCAAGGCTGCCGGCGCGGTGCTCAAGCAGAACGTCAATCAAATGAAACAAACCTTAGAGGCTGCATCTGCTGACGAAATGCGCGCGATGGTTGCGGCCTTCGATGCGGGCAAACAAATTGCAGTGCCAGGCTGGGAAGGCACATTCGACGTTGATCTCTTTGCGCGCCAGTCAAAAACCAAGGCTGGGATCGTTTCCGCAGAATGCGGGGAGGGCGTGGCGATTGCCCTTGACACGGTTTTAACCGACGCTTTACGTGCAGAGGGCGCGGTGCGCGATATCATCCGCCAGTGCCAGCTGCTTCGCAAGGAAGCGGGCTACCAGGTGGAACAGCATATCCAGGCGGCGATTGTAACGGGCAGCGCCTTCCTTTCGGAGGCTTTGGCGGCACAGCAATCTCACATTGCGGCAGAGCTGCTCGCTGATAAACTGTCGTTTGCGCCCATGACACAGGCTGATCTGACCAAAGAAATTGAGGTTGGCTCCGATTCTGTAACGATCGCAGTGTTAAAGGCTGAGTAAAATTGTTTCAAAAAGAACGCACCGAAGCGGATGAATCATCTCTTCGGTGCGCTTTGTTTTATTTATAAATAAAAGCAGTGGGTAATCGCATCAATGCAATACCCACTGCGTAAATTTCTTTTAAAGCCAGGCTTGCCTATCCTCCAACTCCACCGTAAAGATACGGCTGCTGTTTTTTGGATCTTTGGCCTGATGGTATTTGAAGAGCATCTCTTTGTCATTCAACATGCCGAGGATTTCAATTTTGCCGGTTTCGTGCGACATTGCATAGCGCACACGCTTGCTGAAGCCATTGCACTTCGCCTTGGCCTGATCCACGATTTTTGCGCCTTCCGCAAGCGGCACCTGAAACTGCGTTTTCACATGAGTGACCGGCCTGCACTGGAAGATGTAGTAGGGGATGATACGGTTGCGGATCAGGGAATTGAAGAGGTTTGCCAGTGTGTCCGGATCGTCGTTTACGCCGCGGAGTAAGACGGTCTGGTTATTTACGATCACACCGGCGCTGAGCAGTAAGTCAACTGAAGCGATGGCCTGCGGGGTCAATTCGTTGGTATGATTAAACTGCGTCGTCACATAAATCGTCTTTTTCTTGCCATATTCCCGCAGGATATCAATCAGCTCCGGATCTTCTGTGATACGGGAGGGGAGGGAGACAGGAATTCTCGTGCCAAAACGGATGAAATCAAGATGCTCAATACCGGAAAGCTCTTTTAAGTAATACGCAATCACCTGATTGTTATTCAAAAAGGAGTCTCCGCCGGAAATCAGGACGTTATTGATCTCCTGATGTTCCTTGATGTAGGAGAGGATCGGTGCAAACGTCTTTGCCACTTCCTCATCGGATGTGCCTACCAAACGCTTGCGGAAGCAGTGGCGGCAATACATAGCACATTTGCTGGTGGAGAGAATCAAGGTTGTCTGTGCATATTTATGCTGCAAGCCCTCTGTTTTGGTGTTGCTCGCCTCGCCGCTGGTATCCCACATGCCTGCGTCATCAAGCTCCTCCAATGCCGGAAGGCTCATTTTGCGGATTGGGTCATTCGGATCGTTTGGATCAATCAGGGAAAGATAATAGCGGGGGATGGACATCGGAAAATCTTTGACAATGGACTCTAATTTTTCAATTTCAGAGCTTTCGAAAGGAATATATTTTGCAAGCTCCTCAATTGTTGTTACATTATTTTTCAATTCTTCTTGCCAGCTCATAATTGCCTCCTTGGTGGTATCCATAAAATTCTGTTTATAATCATAACATGATTCTATGACTTGTTTATGAATAAATAAAATTATATTCAGTTTATCAGTTGATTTTTCGTCAGATTATTCTATAATGATTTACATATTCTGTTTCAAAACAAGCAAAACCAATAAAAAACATTCCAAAGTTAGAGGAAAGATGATCCGGATGACAGGCGGGCTTTGTTGTTTTATATTCGTTATGGCCTTACGCCTGTTGGCTGCCACCCTTGCGTAAAAGAAAAAAACGATATGTCACATTAAGTATCTTTAAGCTTTTCTACCATAAAAAAACACCGTTTATGCTGGGTTGCCCCCACATAAACGGCTTGCGGAGAAGGACAGCAAACGCTTTTTTATATCCTGTTCCGCTGCAAATAGGATAACCGTTTTGCGCTGCCCTATACGGGCTAAATTTTCCCAATATTATAGATTGAAAATCAGAGATCAGTGTGCTATAATTTAAATATTATCAGATCAGTAGGAGGATATTGTGATGAAACATATCGTAACGTTAAATCAGGCGAATTTGAAGAAGAGCGCTGCCAAAGGCGGCTGTGGCGAATGCCAGGCATCCTGCCAGTCTGCCTGCAAAACGTCTTGCACGGTTGCCAATCAGAAGTGTGAGAAATAAGCACTCCAATCAAATCGGCTTCAAATTAAGGGGCAGGAGACTGTCCCTTAATTTTTCATGCCGTAAAATGCAGCCACAGAGCGGTGCGGAAAGGATAATCCAGGAATGATTCATAAATTTTATCTCAATGGTTTTTATATTGTGCTCGATGTCAACAGCGGGGCGGTCCATGTAGTGGATCAGCTGTCCTATGAGCTGCTCGATGGGTTAGAAGCTCCTCTACCGGCCAACTGCCCACAGAAAATTGCCGAGCGATTACAGGGTACATACAGCGATGCAGAAATTCAAGAGGCCTACGCAGAGCTCTATAGCCTCTACCAAAATGGATTTTTATTTTCCTCCGATGATTATGAACCATTTGCTGCGCAGATGGGCCCCGCGCCCGTAAAATCCATGTGCCTGAATATTGCTCATGACTGTAACCTGCGCTGTAGCTATTGCTTTGCCGCACAAGGCGATTTTGGCCATGGGCGCAAGCTAATGCCCTTTGAAGTGGGAAAGGCCGCAATTGACTTTTTGATTGAGCACTCAGCAAACCGCCATAATCTGGAGCTGGATTTCTTTGGCGGTGAGCCGTTGATGAATTTTGAGGTCGTTAAGCAAGTGGTGGCATATGCCCGTTCGATCGAAAAGGAGCATCACAAAAATTTCCGCTTCACGATCACCACCAACGGCCTGCTGCTGACAGATGACAAAATCGATTACATCAACCGTGAAATGTCCAATGTCGTTCTCTCTATTGATGGGCGCAAAGAGATTAATGATTCGCTTCGCTTCCGTGTGGACGGCAGCGGTAGCTATGGTGCCATCGTGCCGAAATACCAGCGGCTCGTTGAAAAGCGCCGCAATGGGAAGTTCGATCAATATTATGTACGCGGCACCTTCACAAAGAAAAATCTCGATTTCACAAAAGATGTGATCCATATGCGCGAGCTGGGGTTTGACCAGATTTCAATCGAGCCAGTAGTTGCAGACCCGGAGCTGCTGCCCATCGCCCTGACAGAAGAGGATCTTCCCCGCATTTACGAGGAATATGAAAACCTTGCAAGGGAAATTATTCAAAGAAAAAAAAGGGGAGACGCGTTCAACTTTTTCCACTTCATGCTGGATCTTGACCAGGGCCCTTGCGCCATCAAACGGCTGCGCGGGTGCAGCTGCGGCAATGAATATGTTGCAGTCACGCCAGAGGGCGATATTTATCCCTGCCATCAGTTTGTTGGGATGGATGAGTGGAAAATGGGAAGCGTATTAGACGGCTCGCTAGATCAGAAAAAAAAGCTGCTTTTCTCCAAAACCAATGTGTATGAAAAATCGGAATGCCGCACTTGCTGGGCTAAATTTTATTGCAGCGGCGGCTGCAACGCCAATAATCTGCAATATGCTGGTGATATTCTGAAGCCGCACAAGCTTTCCTGCGCACTGGAGCAAAAGCGCTTAGAGTGCGCGATCATGATAAAAGCCGCGCTTGCACAGCCTGAAGAATAAATGGAATCAGAGAATACCGAAAAGATCCTTTGCTTCTTTCTTGCGAAGAGGCAAAGGATCTTTATATTTTTTATTTTGAGCAAGATCCATTAGAGTTCTATTTTCCTCCCCGGCGCCATACCTTATTAAGGATACGTGTAAAAAGGAGGAAACAAAATGAGGACAAGGCGGATCAGGCCGCATGAAAGAAGGCCCCTTCCAAACGGAATGCTGGTAGATCGCATTGCTTCCAGTTGGAAATTGATTCTTTTAACAGCGCTTTTTGCGGCCGGAATGGCGTTTGGAGCGGTATCCGTGAAATACAGTGCCAACCACGAATGGCTAGAGCAGCTCTTGCAGCTTTTACAGGAATACAGCACAATTCGTAACTCGCAATCCCTGTTTTCAACCATGTGCAACTCACTGTTTTCAAATTTGATCTATCTCTCAGTTGCCTTTATTGCAGGGCTTTGTGCGATAGGCTTTCCGTTTCTTGCGCTTGCGCCCTTTCTTCGTGGGCTCGGTTTGGGAGCTGTATTCGGTTACTTATACAGCACCAAAGCGCTTGCAGGAGTTGGTTATTGCATGCTGATCCTGCTGCCGGGAGCAATTTTGTCTACCGCTACACTATTGATTGGTTGCCGGGAGGGGATTACAATGTCGCTGGATGTTTTTGCAGTAATGAACGGCAATAAAACGCTGGATAGCTACCATAACTTTCGCCTTTATTGCGCACGTTTCGGAATGTTGCTCATATTGCTGGCTTGTGCCGCTTTGGCAGATGCACTGTTTGCAAAAGCGTTCTCCGGCTTCTTTCATTTTTGAGCTTGCTTTTTCGCCTTTTGCCGATGCAAAGGATTCGCTTCGGCAGCTGATTTCATCTGGTCGTCCATAATATGCGTATAAATTTCTGTTGTTCCCAAATTTTCATGGCCTAAAATTTCTTTAAGCACCAAAACATCAACTTTCCCATGTTGATACATCAGCGTTGCGGCCGTATGGCGCAGCTTATGCACCGATAGGCCTTGGCCGGCAAGTCCCGCCTTTTCTAAAAATGTATAAACAACATGCTGAACCGTTTTAGGGCTGATCCGTTGCATCCGGTTACTGAGAAAGAGTGCATTTTTATCCTTAACGCCGTCTACAGGGCGCACCTTCAAATATTCTGCCAGAGCATCCCGGCAGGCCTGGTTGAGGTAAAGAATGCGCTCTTTATCGCCCTTGCCGGTTACATGGATAATCTCATTATCATGAATATCGGAAAGATTCAGCCCCACCAGTTCAGAAAGACGCATCCCACAATTAAGAAAAAAGGTGACCATACAATAATCACGTTCTTTGTTTTTACCATCAATATGCTCCAAAAGACTGATGCTCTGGTCAAGTGTTAAATATTTTGGAAGCGCCTTTTTCTGCTTTGGCGTATCTAGCTCCTGCATGGGATTTTCATCCAATATTTTCCTTTGAACCGTTAAGTATTTAAAAAAGCCACGAATACTAGAAACTTTGCGCGAACGGGTGGTTGCATTGTTATGACGTTTATTTTTACAATAGGACAAAAACGCATAGGCATCGCTGAGAGAAACTGCGCGCAGAAATGCAATGTCAATATCTGAAATATTGATTTCATCAAAATCAGTAGCAGCAGATACAAGACCGCGCGATTGCTTAAGAAAACGCAGAAAAGTGCGAAGATCCGTCGCATACTCCTGCACGGTTAATGGAGATTTGTTTTTAATCACATCGAGATAGCGAAGAAAGTCCGTTAAAACGGATGGCAAGTCAGAATAGTCAATGAAAGGCATCGCAATTTTGATTTAAGCAGAATTCAAATTTTAGCTCCCCTATATTATACAAAATATTTATTTTGTATAATTGTTTCACTCTCTTTCAGGGCCTATCCCGCTCAAATCTTCCCCCTTTCCTAGGAAGGTTCTTTTTGGTTTATTGTATCACAACAGAACGACTGTTTCCACCGTTCATCTTCAAAGAAAACGCTATAAAAACCTCGGCTGATACTTTTTGCAGTATCAGCCGAGGTTTAGAAGGGATTTTTTATTTACTTTTATTCGTTGCGTTCATTTTTGCTGCATTCATAAGCCGGTTCACTTCTTCGGATGTCAGTTCGCGCCATTTACCCTGTGGTAACATGCCAAGCTTTACAGCTCCTACAGCTGTCCGCTTCAGCCTTGCGACCTCTAGACCGAGTTGTTCACACATTTTTCGAATCTGCCGGTTTCGCCCCTCGTAGAGGACAATTTCGAGCACCACGCGGCCCTCTTCCTTTGTAATAATATGCACATCAGCCGGCGCGGTCATGCGACCATCCAGCATGAGCCCCGTGGTCATCTGAGTGATCTGCTCCTCGGTAACGCCAGGCCGTATGGTTACACGATATGTTTTTGGAACATGGCGCTTAGGATGCATCATGGCGTTTGCGAAGGCGCCGTCATTCGTCATGAGCAGCAGGCCTTCCGATTCCCGATCCAACCTCCCTACAGGATACACTCGCATTCCGCAATCCTGTACAAGTTCCGCAACGCATTTACGATTCATCTCATCGCTCATGGTTGTGATAAAACCGCGCGGCTTGTGCAGCATGATATAACAGAGCGCCTGCTCTTTCGCAACCTTTCGCCCATTGACGGAAACCGTGTCTCGTTTAGGATCGATTTTATCCCCAATCTGAGCTCGGGCACCATTGACCTTTACACACCCTTGCGCAATCAGCACTTCGCTCTTACGACGTGAGGCTATCCCACATTCTGATAAATATTTTTGCAGCCTGATTTTCTCATCAGTCATCTTTTTTTTCTCTCCTTAAATGAGTCGAAAACCATTCCTTAATTTGGTTCCAAAATCCTTTTTTCTCTTTCTCCGGCTCCTCCGTTTGCTTGGGGGGATCAATATTTTTCACCGCCTGCGCCGTTTCCAGAGGGACACAAGCTAACAACTGATCGCCACGATAGTATCGTGCCTCCCCTACGATTCTCCCCCGTTCAACAGGCGCATAAACAAAGGGCTCTAGCCGAATTTCCCGATGAATATCGGAAGGCATATCGGAAGCGGCAACGCTGGGCGTAATCGCGCATTCAACCGGCACAGATTTGCTCACTCCACCAACAACCTTGAGTTGGATCCCAGAAAGGCTATCATCTAGTTTCAGATTTTCCACAACAGAAAATCCGTAGTCGAACAATTTTTTGTGGTCATCCCAATCATTTGGGGCATTGAGCGTAACGGCAACCAAAGTCACACCATCCCGTCGCGCTGCGGAAACCAGGCATCGGCCGCTCTTTTTTGTGAAGCCTGTTTTAACGCCAATGCACCCGGGATAGGCGGATAATAAGCGGTTATGGTTACGGAGCGTGCGCAGATATTCTGGATTGCCATATGCGACACGGATACTCTTGGTTGAGCAAACCGCGGCAAATTCCGGGTTTTGGATTGCTTCCGCGCCCAGAAGCGCCATATCATGCGCACAGGAATAATGCTCCTCGTGATCCAATCCAGACGGCGTCACAAAGTGTGTGTTGGTCATGCCAATCTCTTTTGCGCGCGCATTCATCCGCTCGGCAAATTGGTCCGCAGAGCCCGCCAGTGCAATTGCAGTTGCATTGGCGGCATCATTGCCGGATTCTAGAAGCATGCCATAAATCAGGTTGCGAAGCGTTATCTTATCCCCTGCCTGCAAACCAATGGACGTGCCCTCCACGCGAACCATGGCTTCCGTCGCCGTAATGACACGATTGGGATCGCTCTCCTCAACCGCCAATAAGGAGGTCATAATTTTGGTTGTGCTTGCCATTCCCCGCTGTTGTTGAGCGTTTTTTTCAAATAAAAATTCTCCTGTATCAGCGACGAGCAATGCCGCCGATTGCGCTGATATAGAAGGCAGTTCCTGCGCCTGCGCCCGAACCCCGCAGAAAAATAAAAAGACACCGCACAGCAAAAGCGGAATCAGGTATTTATGGAATCCACCAATTTCCTTTTTTCGTTTGTTCAACAAAGCCACCACCTGCCATTGTTTATACGTATGCAGGCGGTGGCAAAAAAATCAATTCAATTGCTAAAAAAGACGTTCATAGGGGGATTATTTTACCTCTTCTATGGTTACCTCTGCTGCGTTGGCGGCTTGCTCCGCCTCTGCCTGCTGTGTTTCCTTCTTTTTGATGGTCTTATTGACGACACTCGTAACCTTATCAAACATCTCAGGCACCAAATTGACTACACGTTCAGCCGCGTTGTCATAAGCCGTAATATGTTTCAGAGTCACTTCGCCATCACTGACGATCAGAAATGCGACCGGCGTGATCGTCACGCCAGCGCCGCCGCCGCCGCCAAAAAGCTGCGCGTTTGTTTTGGAGGGGAAATCGGAGCCGCCCGAAGCAAAACCATAGGTTACCTTTGATACTGGAATGATCGTCATCCCGCCCTCCAGATACATCGGATCGCCAATGATTGTGCTGACATCCACCAGGTCGCGGATTTTTTCAATTGTTGTGCCTAGGATCCCGGATGCAGACTGTTCTTTCATGAAGAAGCACCACCTTGTTTAGTTTCTTTAATTTTCATTCTATTTTCATTGCTTTTATCTGGTTTGGAAAAAAGCACTTTGAAAACAACCTTAAACAAAAGCCGAACAGCCATCACACCCGCCGCATTCGTAACGAAAATCGGGCGCAGGGTGATGATTGCATGCAGCTCTGTTTCATTTTGATTTGCTAAAAAATCAGGGGAAAGATCCACATCATATTTCCGCACCTTCATCACAGAGCAAATCGCTCCGAGCGCAGGAAACACCTCAGCGCAAACTTTTCCATAATCGTTTGCGGTTTGCGCTGCATCTCCGGAACCAATATACATTTGAAGAAACAGCTTGTCAATAATCACATGCTTAAAAATACTCCGAAACATGCCGGATACGATCCTGGCCGTCTCTTTGAGCAGCGCAATCACGCCGTCTACGCCTTCGTTTTGCCAAAAAGCTTTGAGTGGATTAGGCTTTGCGGGCTTATCATTCGGTTTCTTTTCTTCCGGTGGTTTCTGTTCCACCGGCTTCTCCTCCTTAGGCGCCTTCTCCTTCTTTTCCCACGGCAGGAGCTTAAATCGAAAGAATAAGTATCGAACTTCCAACTCGACCATCTCATGATAATCAAGCTGCAACGTCAACCGAAAACTGAAAGCCAACACGATCAGCGCAATGATTGCCAGCAATATGTAGAGAACAATCAAATGCTCATCTCCCCTCCCTGCGCCGGTAAAAGCGCATATTCCTCTGAATCCGCCGCATCGCTCTCCTCTATGGGGGTTTTTTCTGAAGATGGATCTCCAGGCAACGGCGGCAAATCCTCCAGTGAGGAAAAACTAAAGCAACGTAAAAACTCCGTCGTTGTGCCATAGAGAAGTGGCCTTCCCGGAAGCTCCAGCCGCCCTTTTTCTTCTAAAAGGCCCTTTTGGCATAGCGTATTGACTACGCCTGAGCAATCTACGCCACGCACCTGTTCCACAAAAGATTTGGTGACAGGCTGGTTATAGGCAACTACCGCCAACACTTCAAACGCGGCCTGGGATAAGGGAGCGTTGCGCTTGATTTCCAATGCCTGGCGGACACTCTGAGCGAATTCCGTGCGGGTGCAAAGCTGATACCGGTTGCCCAAACGGAGCAAACACAAGCCGCTCCCACGCTCATCCAGCTGAGCCTCCAGGTTTTTTAAAATTTGCTCCATCAGGCCCTCGTTGACCTCCAGCGCCTGTGCCAAACGGGATAATTCCAACGGTTCGCCCGCCGCAAAAAGAACGGCTTCCACAGCAGCCTGAATTTGTTTGGCATTCAAAGATGATCCGCCTCCCCTTGGGTGAAAGAATGGGACGATTTGTCCGAACGGCGCAACAAGAGCACCTGCGCAGCTTCACCGTCTCCATCCACACGGATTCGCCTCGCTTTCATCAGCTCCAGCATGGCCAGAAAGGTAGCCACCATATCAGAACGGGAAGGCGCAATTTCAAAAAAAGACCCTAGCCGCTGTTTCTGCCCGCGGATTAACCGGCGCAGGATGAAGGCGACTTTGGAACCCACAGATACAATTTTATGGGAAACAATTCCGGTAAACGACTCCACCGGAGGAGGCAGCCTTCGCTTCCCCTTTCCGACAGCAGAAAGATAAGCGCACAACAGCTCATCCGGTTCATGTAGGCGCGTGTAGGTGGGATCCACTTCAAAAACCTGCGGTTCACGCGTATAGTGGTCAAATCCATCTGTATGCTCCGCCAGCTTCTGTGCCATGAGCTGGCAGTCCCGATACTCCAGCAACTCTCCTGTCAGCTCTTTTTTCAACTGATCCGCCTCTTCGTGAACCGGCAGCAAGGAGACCGTTTTCAGATAAACCAAGCGTGCCGCCATTTCCAAAAACTCACTGGTAACCTCTAAATTTTCATCCTCCTGCATCTGGCGAACGGCAGCCACATACTGCTCGACCAATTCCAAGATCGGAATATCGTAGATATTCAGCTTATGCTTGTTGATTAAATGGAGCAATAAATCCATTGGGCCTTCAAAAACGGGGAGTTTATATGATATTTTATCCATTCATCCGCTCCCCCTCAATGGAACGGTAAAAAGGGTAAACCGGCTACGAACGCAAGCCCCTTCATAACAAGATTGCTCAAAAAGCTCAGCGGCCAACTCAATACGCCGAAAAAGAGCAGCGCCAGCACGACAAGCATGATAATCCGCTCATACTGCATGACTTTATAATAGAGTTGATCCGGCAAAATAAGCCCTAAAATGCGGGAGCCATCCAGTGGCGGAATCGGCAGCAGATTAAACACGGCAAGGTTCACATTAATCATCGCAGCCATTTTGAAAAATAAAAGAGCAACAGAAATAATGGTGCTTCTCGTTGACAAAAAAAGGCCAAAAATATTATAGATAACCATGAAGAACAAAGCCATCAACAAATTAGAAACCGGGCCCGCCAAGGCTGTGAGGGCCATATCGCGCTTTGGATTTTTAAAATTCCGCATATTGACCGGCACCGGTTTTGCATATCCGAAGCCGATCAGTAGGATCATTACAGCGCCAATAGGGTCGATGTGCGCAAGTGGATTGAGCGTTAGCCTTCCGCTCAGCCGCGCCGTGTCATCTCCCAACCTGGTAGACATCCAAGCGTGCGCATATTCATGAATCGGAAGCGTGCAAAACACGACAAAAATGGAAACGCATACTCCGATCATCGCGCTCGTCCAGTCGCCGCTTCGGAAAAAATTCAATATCATGTATTCAAACTCCTCAGAATGAAATGATTCTTACTTAGAGTATCCTAAAACAGCATGCGCGTCAACAGATAAAATGTAAATTTTCATCCAATTGCACCGGTGGGCCTTCCTCCCGTTACAATTCGATCAATTTCTCCATAATCCAAATAGGAACAGGTGTGCAGACCCTCCTTTTGGAAAATGGCACTGATCTCATCCGCCTGCCCTTCGCCGCATTCCACGGCGATCATGCCGCCCTCGCTTAAGGAGGGAACCCAGCGTTCTGCCAGCACCCGGTAAAACAGCAAACCATCCTCTCCGCCATCAAGGGCCATACGCGGTTCGTGCCGCACTTCCCGCTGTAAGCCGCTTATTTCTGCGGATCGAATATAGGGCGGGTTTGAAACGATCACCTGCGGCGCAGGAAAGTCAAAACTCTGAAAGCCATCCATCAAATCGCCCAATTGCAGATGGGTGTTAGCTGGCGCAATACGATCTGCATTGCGCCGTAAATAGGCAAATGCGGCCTCTGATTTTTCCAGCAAAAACACCTCGGCGTCGGGCCGCCTCTTTGCAATACTCAACCCCAAGCAGCCGCTTCCGGCACAAAGGTCAAACACTACCGGATGCTCCCATGATTCTAGCCGCTGAAGGGTGGTTAGGGCAAGAAGTTCTGTTTCCGGCCTAGGAATCAATACGCCTGGGCCGATCTGAAACGATTCATCCAAAAAACCCCATATCCCAATGAGATATTGAAGCGGTTCCCCCTCTGCTCTTTGACGGAATAACCGCCTGAAATAGCGCTCTTTATTTTCCTCTGGCACATGATCCCGGTGTAGAGAGAGCGCTGTACGATCAAAACCAAAGGCTTTTTCCATCAAGCAGCGCGCGTCAAAGGCGGCGTCCGGATTGCCGGATTCCCGGAGGGTTTCAATTGCCTCTTGATAAAGCGACTGATAGGTTATCAAATTGCGTCATCCTCCGGGTTATCGGTAATCACAGCTTTAAAGGCGGCAATTCCAACCTCGATCATGCTGTCATCCGGTTCCTTCGTCGTCAAACGCTGCATCCATAAACCGGGCGCGGAAAGGGTTTTTGTCAGCCAATTTTCGTGCCTACCCGCATAGCGGATAAATTCATATCCAAATCCCATCGTTACGGGCAGCGTGAGAATTTTAATGCACATCCATAGAATCCGGTTTTCCGGATTGCCAAGCTCAGGGAAAATCAAAATCAGCAGGGAGGCCACAAGGATACTGATAATTAAAATTACAAAAATGAAGCTTGTGCCACAGCGCGGATGAAAGCGAATTTGTTTGCGCACATTTTCAACCGTTAATTCTTCCCCGTGCTCATAGCAAAAAATCGTTTTATGTTCTGCGCCATGGTAGCTGAAAACACGTTTAATATCTTTCATCTGCGAAACCAGCGCAATATAGGCGATGAAGATCAAAATACGCATGGTGCCCTCTATAAGGCCCTTAAAGGATAATAGCCCTCCTTTTGCAAGCGTATTAATTCCGTCAAAAATGAGAGAAGGAAGATAAAAAAACAATGCAAACGCCAATAAAAGCCCCAGCACCATTGCCACTGCCGAAATAACAGCCATCATTTTCGGGCCAAAATGGTCAGAAATCCAGCGGTCTAGTTTGGACATTTCCTCTTCCTTGACATCCTCCGTATCCAATCCGGATTTTTCGGCCGACTCCATCAAGCATTTATAGCCAAAAACCATTGATTCAATAAAACTGACAACTCCGCGGATAATTGGCCATCCTAAAAATTTCACTTTATCCTTGATTTGTTTATAATCCTTATACTCTGTATCAATCGTACCGTCCGGCAGACGGACAGACATCGCCGCGCCCCGCGGCCCGCGCATCATAATGCCCTCGATCAGAGCCTGTCCCCCAACAGAGGTTTTATGCTGCACTCCTTTGTTTTTACCATCACTCATTCTGTGAACTCCTTTCATCAGGGAGAACCACCGGATCTATCGTAAATAATACGGAGACCGTCGTTCCCTCTCCTACTACGCTGTTAATTTTTAAAGTGCCATGGTGCAGCTTCACAATTTCATCGACCACGGCAAGCCCGATCCCGGAGCCGCGGGCCGAAACGTTGGAGCGATAAAACTTTTCCGTTACGTGTGGCAAATCTCCTTCCGGAATACCACAGCCAGTGTCGCCTACCATGATTTCAAGCGTTGTGTTCGTAATATTAGCGACAACGATCACTTTGCCGCCCTGTTCTGTATATTTAAAAGCGTTGTCCAAGATATTGACAAACACTTGTTTGATCCGATTCGCATCCCCATTCATCGGAGCGGGCAGATGTGGCACATTGTAGATCAGCTCAATCCCTTCACGCAGTGCGCGCTCCCGAAACACAAAAACAGCGTCATCCAACTCCGCCAATACGTCGATTTTCTCCATACGCATGCTGAGCTTACCGTTTTGCATGCGGGAAAAATCAAGAAGCTCTTCTACAATCCCGGTCAGGCGGCCGGATTCATCAATAATCACCTGCATTCCTTTGGATAACAGCGTTGGATCGGTATCCCCCACTTGCAATAATGTTTCACCCCACCCTTTGATCGCTGTTAGCGGAGTGCGCAATTCATGAGAAATGGTTGATATAAAATCATTCTTCACCCGGTCGGCCTCGCTAAGCTCCGAAGCCATATAGTTGATAGTTTCTCCCAATTCACTGATTTCATCGTTATAATGATGGCTGTCAATCCGGCTGCTAAAGTCACCATGCGCAAATTTTTGCGCTGCCGCATTGATCTGCATGACCGGCTTGACAATGGATTGAATGAAGAAAGAACCAGACATTGCCACCAACGCAATCGCCAGAAGGCAAATAAAAAAAATAATCAAAATAAATGTGGAGACTTGATTATCAATTCCCTCCAGTGAGATCAGATAACGGACAGCTCCACCGTTTTCACCCAGCAGCTGTGTTAAGGTCATCACTTTTTCGCCGGATGGAAGACGACCTATCCACCGGGCCGTACCGCTGGCAGTTTTGGAAGCCAGCGCCTCCTGATAATCCGGCATTTCGGGTGAGCCGTCTATCGGGAATCCACTGGAGGAAATAATCACCTTTCCGTTTTTATCGATCACCCAGACCTCCATGCTATCCTTTGCCTTGAAATTTTCTACAAACTCACGCGCCCGATTTTCAAACTGCTCGTCTGTATTGTAATACAGGTTAAAAAAGGTGGAAACCGTGTCATTCACATGGGAGTTAAGCGCTATTTTGACATATTCATAATAATAAAAATGAATTGCAATCGAGGCAATAATCGAGACCAAAAGAAGCAGGGAAGAAATAACGCCTAGCGTATTGATTACCCAGCGCCTTGTGATGCCGCTGAAATGCATTCATCCCATCTCCTTTGTCCATGATATCAAATTTCAAATTTGATCGGCAATTAAACAACCCACTTATATCCAAGGCCCCAGATGGTTACCAAATGCTTGGGATTCGACGGCTCATCCTCAATCTTCATGCGCAGGCGGCGGATATTGACATCTACGATTTTTTCCTCTCCAAAATACGAGCTGCCCCAAACACGGTTCAGGATATCCGTCCGGTCCAGCGCTGCGCCTGGATTCTGAAAAAAGCATTCCATGATTTGAAATTCTACCTGTGTTAAATCGATAAAGCGGCCGCTTTTGGTCAGCGTTCGGTTGCGCGGATTGAGCACGAATTCCCCAAGAATCACTGTATCATCCTGTTCCTTAGCGCCGGATGACTCCTTGCTCATCTCAACGCGGCGATAAATCGCGTCAACTCGCGCCATTAGTTCAGATGGTGAAAAAGGCTTTGTTACATAATCGTCCGCCCCCACCAAGAGGCCGGTTACCTTATCCATTTCCTGCGTGCGCGCCGTCAGCATGATGATCCCCAAACGCGGACTGCGGGCACGCAGCTGTTTACAAAGCTCCAGCCCATCCATCTGCGGCATCATAATATCCAACAGTGCCACATCAACTTCGCCATTGCGTTCGTCATAGATATGCAAGGCCTCCAGCCCATCGCCTGCCTCCAACACTTCATATCCGCTACGCTGTAAATTGATGACGATAAAATCACGAATAGACGCTTCATCCTCCGCTACAAGAACTGTTTTCATCCTGCTTATGTCCATCCCTTTCTTGCGCCTCACCGCAAACTTGCGCGGTTTTGGCATAGCCAAAATTTCAATGTATAATCTTGTTCGCACACCGAGTTTCGTGCTGAAAAAGCACAAATCATGTTCTCTTGAAACACTTTACTCAATAATCGAAATGCTTGTTTTTAACTGATCAAAATCAATATCATATTGCGAGGCAGCACTCGACAAACGTGCCACATAAACAACGCTGCCATTTTCCTTTAACAGTGTGTAATCTGCGTTCGGGCTTTTTTCCCATTGTTCAGCTGGGAGCGTCCAAATATTGAAAAGTTCCTCCCCTATTTTACCATTTTCCCTCGCAAAAAAAGTCCAACGCCGCTCCTGCAAATTGCTGATAATTGTAATTTTAGGGTTTTCCTCATCTTTTACCCATTGATCGGGATAAAAGAACATATAGCCATCTGAATAATTAATGGAGCTATAAGCGACTACCTTGCCCGTCTGCGGCTCAAACTCTTGAAACTGCACCCATTTTGTCAGATAAAGCTTTTGTTCTGCCGCCAGATCTGTCTGCACAGTGCCCACCGCATCGCTAGCAAGAAGGTCTGAGCTTGCATATCCACTATCTGGCAATATAATCTGAACTGGCACTTCAAAGATCGCATCATTGTTAATGTCCCGCGAAGCGATGGGCTCATAACGCCGGGTAACCGGATTTATCCCTTTCTTTTCATTGTAAAGAGGAGCAACAAGCTTTTGGCTCTGACTATCCCAATAAACAATTTCGGTGATCATTCCAGAGGTACCCACATTCGCATCAATATAAATTTTAAGAGGAACCTGAATGCCCAAATCCTCTTGCTTAATGGACACATAATTCAATGTTTTAGGATCCAGCGTCACCTTACTCACCATAGCAAGAGTGCCATTCTCCATTTTTAACAATTTTCCCACAGCGACGTGAGCATTGCCATTTGTTTCCGGCGTCAACAAAAAAATCTCTACACTGCCGTCGTGGTCAATATCAACCGGCAGCATGGCGGAAAAGGCCTCCTGGGCCAACGTATTGATCACCGGCCCATGATCCGTGTTGCTATATTGATAAACAGAAAGCATTTTGCTTTCTTTGCTTTCAAACAAATTCCATCCTACAATCAGCTCAGATATTCCATCTTCATCTAAATCTGCAAATGATACAGAATATACATCGCTACCTATACCAGGGAAATCGTTATGGATGTTCCATTTTCCATTCTGGCTGTCCATAAAATGCACACGGACAGTAGACTGATCCTTATTGGGCGTATAAAACACAAACGCTTCTTCTTCCCCATCGTTATCCATATCATACATGATAAAGGAAGAACGATAATCTCCGGTAATTGGAGTTTTCAATAAAAAGTTTTTCCCCGTGGCTGTGGCAACATATGACTCAAAGGATTCCTGAAGGCCACTATATTCCCCTATGGGCTTCGGGGGACGCAGCAGGTTTGGCAGAGCAGTGAAACGAAGCGAGCAGCCGCTGAATAAAAACACTAAGCTAAGAGCCAAAGCAAGGCAGGCCAAGATATGCTTTTTCAAGATTGCTGCTCCACTCCTTTCAAAATGACGGATCGAGAAATCCATCACTCAGTTTTTGCTTTTATCTGAATCGGCACCTTATAAGTGCTGTATGCCCAGCAGTCATTAAAGCTTCTGACGTATACTCTGGCAGTTACTTCCTGACGGCCCTCTGAGAGTTCAATCGTGCTCAAATCAACCTCTGCATAGATCCCATCTGCATTTAAAGCGTCAATGGATGATTTGGGGCCGACAATCGTAACATTTTTGATATCCTCCAGGGCGGTTACCTGAAATTCATCTGGCTCATTAAGCATGGTGATATTGTTTTTAGAAACCGTATAGGGCTTCGAAGTTTTATCCCGCGCATCGATTACCACAGAGAAATTTTTAATGCTTTTATCAACTATAGTTACTTCCTTGATCGCAGAAGCGGGGAAGGTAAAGGTATGGCGGATCATACCGAGCTCGCTAAAGTCGATCGTTCCAACAGAAAACGACTCCATTGCGTCAATATCAGCTTCCTCAGCCGCCACTGTAACGCGGGAAGGGGTAATGGTCGTGGGCAAGGGGTTGGCAACATAGGCCAACGGTTCATTCGTGTAAGATACCGTCACCGGAAGCTCCTTTAGCTTTAATACCCGGATCGTCACAGTCACGTTTGATTGGCCGTGATTAATATCTAGATACTGCGGCACACCGCCATATTCACCAATCGGCGTGATCTTTGCCTCCAGCGTAGTCGTACTGGTAAGCGGCTTGGAAAGAGAAACGCGCGCCACCACCTTGCTAACCTTGTTCACCTCTGTTGTCGGGCCGGAAACCGTCACATTGCTAACAGAAGAATAGGTTGACTCCTGAATATATCCCTCATCTGGTATCACTTTGTCCGCAATGATATCCGGCTCTAGAGGATAAGAGACTTCCTTATATGTGTCAAAATAAACCTGCACCTTTGTTTGAGAAAGCGAGTTAATCGTAAACTCAGCGCTATTATCTGCGGGTTTAGCCACCAGCGACACATCATTTTTACCGGAAGAGCTGACATTGGACAAAACCGGCGTTACCTTAATGTCTTCTGGCCTCAGGTTGGAAACGATATAGCGTTTTCCATATACCTCTACATCTACTTTAAAATCAGTGTTTCCAAACGCCTGCAGGCCCAGCTGCTCCGGCATACTCCCCTTGAGGCTGAAATCCACTGGCACATCCTTAATGAGGAAAGTTTCTTCTGGGCTCGCCGTCATGGAAATCGCAGTCCAGATGACAAAGGCAAGCACAATCGAAAAGAGCAGCACAAAACGGTTGTTGCTAAAAAGCTCTCTAAAATCCACTTTTTTTCTATTTTTCATCATTTTGTTTTTTTCCATGCTTGATCCTCCCAGCAATGCGCTTAAAGGTGCGGCTGATTTCGCCAGGCTGCTCCGGCTCCACAATCAAATATTTTTGCAGCTTTTCACGCAGGTCGCCATCGGAAATATCCTGCATCAGGATCCCATCGTGAGCAATGGAAATTGACCCTCGCTCCTCCGAAACAACAACAACAATCGCATCGCTCTGTTCACTCATACCAAGCGCTGCACGGTGGCGAGTGCCAAGCTCACTGCTTACTGCATTATTTTGCGTAAGCGGAAGGATGCAGCCCGCCGCGCAAACGCGCCCATCACGAATCAATGCCGCTCCGTCATGCAGCGGGGCCTTGGGGTAAAAAATATTGCCAATCAGCTCCGGTGAAACAAGCGCATCCACTGTTGTGCCTGTTTTAGCAATTTCGCCAAGCATGGTAACACGTTCGAAAATAATCAGCGCGCCTATTTTTTTATCGCTCATATCGGAGCAGGCACGGCAAACACCGTCAATCCCACTCTGGATTTGCTCACGGCGCCGAAGCTCTTGCCCGCCCTTGCCGGAAAACGGATTGAAAATGCTGAATTTACTGCGCCCCATACTTTCCAGCGCATGGCGCAATTCCGGCTGAAACAGCACCAAGAGGCCGATCACTGCAAATTCAAACACCTTGCGCAGGACAAACATCATCGCTTCCATTTTGAATAGATTGACAACAACATATAGCAACCCTAAAAGCAAAATTCCTTTGAGTAATTGGATGGCCCGTGTTTCACGAATCAGTTTAATAGCATGGTAGACAATGAATGCCACCAACACAATATCCAGCACATTGGAACACAGCTTTAAGAACCCAGAGTTCCAAAAGGTGGAGATAACGTTCCATAATTGTATAAAAAAGGTCTTAAGTTGTTCTAACTCCATGGCATAAACCGCGCCCTTCCCGTGCTTCATGCACCTAAATCAACGTCTGAAGCATCCGCTCCGATGATCGGAGCGCGCCTTTTGGCAGAAATAAAATACAGCGGCGGCATGGAACCCCCCCGCCGCTGCCGATTCATCCTAGCCACATGAATCTATTCTTTTTTATCATATCACGTTTTCTGGCCTTTTGCAATTTTTCGGACAGATTTTATCAGCTCATATGCCTCTTTTTTGTTGGTAAAATAAGACGGGGCAAGACGAACCACTCCGGTTTCCGAGGTTCCGTAGGCATTGTGGGCGCAAGGGGCGCAATGCAGCCCCGAGCGCACGGCGATTCCGGCCTCATTCAGTAAGGCTGCCGTCTCTTCACTATGCAGCCCTGCGATATTGAAGGGGAGCAGCGGAACATGAGTGCCCGCTGCCGGACGTTTTGTATAAAGGCGCACATTTGCCGTCATCGCCAACGCATCGTACAACTCTCGAATCAGAGAAAGCTCATGCTGTGCAATTTCGTCAATACCAATCGTTTGAACAAAACCAATGCCGGCGGAAAGAGCGAAAATCCCTGGCGTATTGCCCGTGCCGCTTTCTAATTTATCCGGTAGGATGGGCGGCTGATACAGATGAGCAGAAAGGCTGCCCGTGCCGCCTTCTAATAGGGGGCGGATTTTTTCGCCATCTGCACAGAGCAAAAGTCCAGTTCCCATTGGGCCATACAGGCCCTTGTGGCCGGGCATGCAGAGATAATCGATCCCCGTTTTCGCCATATCAAGCGGCAAAACGCCGGCGCTCTGCGCTGCATCTACCACAAACAGCAATCCACGTTCATGGCACAGCCCGGCAATCTCCGCAATTGGCAAAACGGTGCCAAACACATTGGAAGCATGCATACAAACGATCATACGGGTGTTGGGTTTGATCACTTTTTTAAAATTTTCTACCGTTGTTTCAACATTGCCTTCACAAACATGCGCAGTGGTATAAGAGATCACACCATCCGCTGCGAGCTTGAATAAAGGGCGCATGACCGCGTTGTGCTCCAAATCGGAGGTCACCACATGATCGCCCCGGTTGAGCACGCCGTGCAGCACCATATTGATTGCATGTGTGCAGTTGAGCGTGAATACGACATTTTCCGGCTCCCGCAGGCCAAACATCGCCGCGGCCCGCTCCCGGCATCGGTAAATCCGATCGGCAGTGCGCATAGACATGGCATGCCCGGATCGGCCGGGATTGGCTCCAAATTCCACAAGCGCTCTCGCCATAGCCTCCCTTACCACCTGGGGCTTCGGATAGGTAGTTGCGGCATTGTCAAAATAAATCATGATTGCGAGCCGCCTCCCAGCTCTCCAGTCAGCCGGACGTGGCCCTTCTGGAGGATTGAAAGGGCCTCGGAAGCATCCCCATTGGCCAAATAGATTGTATAGCAGCACCCATCCTCAGCGTTTGGATCAGGTGATCTTTTATAATGAGCACGGAACCCATTTTCATTTAATAAGCGGATTCCCTTTTCCGCGTGTGTGATTGAACAGACCTGAAAATTTGGCTGTCCCATAAAGCGTCACCTCGTTTCGTATCATTCTATGCGAAACGAGAGGTTCGTGTCCTTTGAAAATCCAGATGCGCAGTCTGTTCAGCGCGCTTCGATCAGGCAAACAGCATGTGCTGCTATGCCTTCCCGGCTGCCTGTAAAACCAAGCCCCTCTTCCGTTGTGGCCTTAACGCTCACATCATCGGGCGTGACGCCGCATGCCTTGGCAATATTTTGCCGCATATCCGGGATATAGGGCTTTAGTTTCGGCGCCTGGGCAAGCACCGTAGCGTCTATATTCATAATTCTGTAGCCCGCATCCTGAAGCTCCTGTGCGACAAGCGACAAAAGCTGCAAACTGTCGGCCCCTGCATATTGCGGATCCGTATCGGGAAAAAGCGCCCCGATATCACCTAAGGCGGCTGCCCCCAGCAATGCGTCTGAAACGGCATGCAGCAGCACATCCGCATCCGAATGCCCTAAAAGCCCAGTTTCATACGGAATATGAACTCCGCCGAGGAGAAGCGCTCGGCCTGTTACCAAACGGTGCACATCATATCCATGTCCAATTCTCATTGCTCTAAAACTCCTTTTCAAGATATCTTAGGGAGCGCTTACCCATAAAAATCCTCTGTAGCTCTTAAGATGCCCTCTGCCGCAAACACATCCTCCGGTGTTGTGATTTTCAGGTTGGCATAAGCTCCACGTACCAGGTAGACGGGGGCTCCCGTTCGTTCGATCAGCTGGCAGTCGTCCGTCAACTGCGCCGCAGCCTCCCCCGCCTGCTCCGCCGCCCGCAGATAAAGCGCACGAGAAAAAACCTGAGGCGTCTGCACGGCCCATAGCGTGCTGCGCTCCGGGGTATCTACGATTTTTCCATCCGCATCAACCTGCTTGACCGTATCCTTCACCGGGACACCCAGTGCGGCCGCCCCGTGCTCCACCGCGGCAGAAACCGCAAGATCGATCTCCTGCGGGCGGATTAGCGGCCTTGCCCCATCGTGGATGGCAAGGAAATCCGCATTTTCATCCACCTGCGCGATCGCGCGGAAAACGCTCTCCTGGCGCGTTTCTCCACCAGTGATGATCTGTTTCACCTTTGTAATCTCATAATCCTGAATGAGTGCATACATTTGCGGGATATCCTCCTGCCGCGCGGCTATCACCACTTCGCGGATGCGCTCCGCTATTTCAAACGCTTTTAAGGTGCGCACAATGACGGGCACGCCATCGATCAGAATAAACTGCTTGCTCGTGTCTCCGCCCATACGCCTCGATTGCCCGGCAGCCACAATAATCGCACTAACGAAAGCTTCCGGGCGTTCTTCCTGCTCCTTTGCCCTTCTGCGTGAAAAAAAACGCAACCTTTTTGCCTCCCCTCAAATTTAATTGGGTTTATCTCAATATACCATGTTTCAAAGACTGCTTCAAGCATCCCCAAGCTGTACACATACTGTTTCCTTTTACAAGAGAGAGGTTTTTGTTGTGAAATTCAACAGAATAAAATGTGAACCAATTTTTTTATTGACTTATTCTAAAAAATGTTGTATCTTTAATTTCCACATTTCACCGCCTTTCCGTTTCTCAACCCGGATTCCGGAAAGCTACGCAACGTGTATCCCAAGCGGATACGCGCTTTTTGTGTTGCATTTTAAAATGGAAGGGAGTATTCGGCCAAGATGATTGAACTAACAAATATCTGCAAAACCTTTCGCGTTGCCCGGCGGGGCAGCGGCATGAAATCGGCCTCCAAAGCACTATTTCATCGAGAATATGAAAAAATCGAAGCGCTGCGCAACGTAAGCTTCACAATTCAAGATGGGGAGATGGTCGGATACATTGGGCCCAACGGGGCGGGGAAAAGCAGCAGCATTAAAATCATGAGCGGCATTCTGACGCCAGACAGCGGCACCTGCCGCATCAATGGGAAAACGCCCTGGAAGCAGCGAAAGGAGCATGTGCGCAACATCGGTGTGGTGTTCGGGCAGCGCTCTCAGCTCTGGTGGGACGTGCCCGTGATCGATTCCTTTGAGCTGATCCGGGATATCTATTCCGTAGAGCCGACGCGCTACCGTAAAAATCTCGATATGCTGACCACCATGCTCTCGCTCGAAACGATCCTGAAAACGCCAACACGCCAGCTCTCTTTGGGCCAGCGGATGCGCTGCGAGATTGCCGCGTCGCTTCTGCACGATCCGCAGGTTCTATTTTTGGATGAGCCGACCATTGGGCTCGATGCTGTCTCCAAAATTGCAGTGCGGGAGTTTATTAAAACGCTCAACCAGAAAAAAGGCACCACGGTCATCCTCACGACGCACGATATGCAGGATATTGAGGCGCTCACCGAGCGGATTCTGCTCATTGGAAAAGGAGAAATTTTGATGGACGGCTCCCTCAGCGAGCTGCGAAGCAGGCATTGCGGGGCCCGCGCCATCACTGTCAGCTTCGGCGGAGATCAATCTATCACGGATTCGGAATCTCGCCTGCCCCAGGGGCTCACGCTTCGAGAATCGCTCAACGGGCGGGCTGTCTTAGAGGCGGATATCAAACTCTGCCCTGTTTCAAATGCGATTGCATGGCTCTCCTCCCATTTGGACGTTACCGATTTTTCTGTTTCCCAACCGAGCGCGGAAGAATTGGTGGTCGGCCTTTATCGGGAATTCGGCGTTTAAGGAGGTGCCTTTCTTGCAGACGATTCGAAAATACCGCTCTATTCTTCGCATCCGCTTTGCAAACGGGATGCAATACCGCGCCGCGGCACTGGCGGGCATTGTCACGCAGTTTGCCTGGGGTGGGATGTATCTCATCCTCTACCACACGTTCTATCAATCGGGAACCGGCGCATTCCCCATGGATATGCAGGCGCTCTCTGCTTATATCTGGCTGCAACAGGCTTTTTTGGCCCTTTTTATGGTCTGGGATATGGATAACGATATTTTTGAACTGATATCCTCCGGCAATATCGCCTATGAGCTCTGCCGACCCTGTGATTTATACAGCATGATCTTTTTTCGAACGCTGGGAAGCCGGCTCGCCAGGGCGGTACTGCGCTGTTTTCCAATCCTGCTCGTTGCGGCGCTTTTACCCAGCCCTTATGGAATACGATTGCCACCCTCTTGGGGGACGGCGGGATTATTCCTTGTATCTTTTCTATTGGGCGCGCTTGTTGTTGGGGCCTTTTGCATGCTGATTTATATCTCCGCCTTTTTTACCATTTCGCCAATGGGCGTCCGTTTGGTTGCCGTTGCTGTTGTCGATTTCTTTTCCGGAGCCATTATTCCCCTGCCCTTTTTCCCGGAAAAATTGCAGGTCATTTTTTCGCTGCTCCCATTCGGTTCCATGCAAAACGTGCCCTATCGAATCTATGGCGGCGACTTGGCAGGATTGCCTGCGCTCGTCAGCATCCTGATCCAGGCTTTTTGGCTTCTGGCGCTGCTGTTGTTGGGGCGGCTGATGATGAGAAAGGCGCTTCAGCGCGTTGTCATCCAGGGCGGTTAACGTTTCAAAAAGCAATTTTGTAAATACGTCGGGTAAGAGAGGAGAATTCATTTGAATCTTTATGGGAAATATCTCTCCATCCATCTCAAAAGCTTGATGCAATATAAAGTATCCTTCTTTTTGACCGCATTCGGGCAATTTCTGATTTCCTTCTCCGCAATTTTAGGCGTTTATTTTTTGCTTGACCGCTTTCATGCGATCAAGGGATATACCTTTACAGACATCCTGCTATGCTCCTCTGTGATAATCATGGCCTTTTCGCTGGCAGAATGCTTCGCGCGTGGTTTTGACCAGTTCCCCAAAGCGATCTCCAATGGTGAATTCGATCGTATGCTCGTGCGCCCGCGAAGCGCCATCTTTCAAATTCTTGCCTCAAAGCTGGAGCTATCGCGCATTGGCCGCATGCTGCAAGCCATTTTAATGATGCTTGTTGCCTTTGCAAAAAGCGATATTCATTGGAACCCTTCCAAGGTGCTGACGATATTGCTCATGATTGTAGGAGGCACGGTTGTTTTTTCCTGCCTGTTTCTTTTATATGCCGCCTTCAGCTTTTTTACGCTGGAGGGGCTGGAATTTATGAACGTCCTGACGGATGGCGGCAAGGAATTCGGGCAGTATCCGCTGGCTGTCTATGGGAAAGCCGTTTTAACCTTTTGCACCGTCGCTGTCCCCTACGCTTGGTTTCAGCAGATTCCGCTGGATTATCTGACCGGGAATTCGGAGAATATCCTGCGGATGTTTGCGCCTCTGGTGTGCTTTGTCTTCCTCCTCCCCTGTTATGCAATCTGGAGATTTGGTCTGCGGCACTACCGGTCAACCGGCTCCTAAAAGGCCTATACAAACATAAAAGCAAAATGCCGAGCGAGAATCTCGCCCGGCATTTTGCTTTGGTGTTGACAGATTTTATCGGATAAAGTATTATAAGTTATATAAGTTATACTTTTATTACTAAGGAGATGTCATGATGGGAAGCAAACTCAAAGGAAACGATAAATTCATGAGCTCTGTCAAGGTCGGCCCCAAGGGGCAAATCGTGATCCCGAAGGAAGTGCGGGATATGTTCCAGATTAACCCCGGCGATACCCTTCTCCTGCTGGCGGACGCCCAAAAAGGCATCGCAATTGAACGCTATGGCGTGTTTGCAAAAATCGCGGACGCTATTTTTGCCGGCAAAGCAAAAGAAATTTATCCGGAGCATACGGAAGAGGATTCTATCACCTTTGCCCGTGCAATCCGAGAAACTCAAGAGGGCGGTGAGGACGATGAAAGCGATTGAAACAACAGCGCTTACGAAACGCTACAAGGATAAAATAGCTGTTGACGCGCTGAATCTGACGATTGATCAAGGGGAACTGTTTGCCCTCCTCGGCGTGAACGGCGCGGGTAAGACAACCACGATTAAAATGCTTTCGTGCTTGCTGCGCCCAACTAGCGGGGACGCGCTCCTGATGGGAAAAAGTATTGTTTCACAACCCTATGAGGTCAAAAAAAACATCAATGTTTCTCCACAAGAAACAGCAATTGCGCCAAATCTGAGCGTGCGTGAAAATCTGGAGCTGATCTGCGGCGTTTATGGGGAATCAAGAAGCCAAAGCAAGCAAAAAGCGCAGGAAACCATTACGGCCTTCGGCATGGAGGAAATCGCAAAAAGCAGGGCCAAAACCCTCTCCGGCGGCTGGCAGAGGCGGCTTTCTATCGCAATGGCTCTGATTTCCGAGCCGCGAATTTTATTCCTTGATGAGCCGACACTAGGGCTCGATGTGTTGGCGCGGAGAGAGCTGTGGAAGCTCATAGAGGGGCTGAAAGGCAACATAACCATTTTATTGACAACACATTATCTGGAGGAAGCACAAGCGCTGTCAGACCGCGTTGGCATCATGGCCCATGGCAAGCTAAAAGCGCTTGGAACCGCGCAAGAACTGACGGCCCAGGCAAATGCAGCTTCTTTTGAGGATGCATTTGTCACGCTGTGCGGCGAGGGAGGTGGAATGGCATGAAAACGCTGGCTTTTGCCATACGAAACGCCAAGGAAATGCTGCGGGATAAATTGAACTTGGTGTTCGGGATTGGGTTTCCAGTTATCGTTCTTTTGCTTTTGTCGCTGATTCAATCGAATATTCCGGTGGATTTATTTGAAATCGAGCAGTTGGCGCCTGGAATCGCGGTATTTGGTTTATCTTTTATTTCCCTCTTTTCTGGAATGTTGATTGCAAAGGATCGCACCGGCGCCTTCATGCTACGATTGTTTACCTCACCGATGACCGCTCCCCATTTTATTCTTGGCTATACGGCTCCGCTTGTGCCACTGGCCGCTGCACAGATGGCGGTATGCTACGCAGTGGCCCTCTTACTGGGGTTAACATGCAATGTGCGGATTTTGCTTGCAATGGCTGTATCGATTCCTGCCGTGCTGCTTTTTATTGGGATTGGTCTGCTTTGTGGGAGCGTATTCAATGATAAGCAGGTTGGCGGCGTGTGCGGTGCGCTTCTGACCAATTTGAGCGCGTGGCTATCTGGAACATGGTTCGATTTGAAATTGGTTGGCGGAGCATTTGAAACCATTGCAAACCTTCTCCCCTTCGCCCATGCCGTTAATGCTGGGCGGTACGCTCTCACGGGCAACTACAGCAGTATCCTACCAGAGCTCGTATGGGTAGCGGGCTATGCCATGCTCGTCTTTGCCGCGGCGGTCCTCGTTTTTATGCGAAAAATGCACAGCGATCAAATGTAAAGGGTTCATCAACAGGCGGCGGGAATCATAGTGATTCCCGCCGCCCGCTTGCCTGTTTTCATTTAACTGTTCTGCCCGTTGATAACCCGATATGCCATGCCCGGATCGTCGGACATAATGCAGTCTGCGCCAATAGAATTTAAATATTTCACATCCTCAGGGTCGTTGATCGTCCAATACTGAACCGCCAGATCCATTGAGTGCGCATAATTGATAATGCGAGCTGTGCCCAGATTAAAACCTGCAAGCCTATAGGGAATCTGGAGCGCCACATAGTTCACATCCAGTTTGATACCGAGGAAGCTTGCAAAATAAAATTGAAGCACCTCTGCAATTCCGGCGGACCGCATCAGATCCGGATACTTTTCATCCACATATTTGCTGACTTCCCCATGAAACGTGCCGAAGATTACATCGTCGAGCAAATCCCGTTCCTTCAGGATGTTATAGAGGATATCAACCCCCTGCTTGCCAAGATCGCCGCCGTTTTTGATCTCAATGATGTACTGAAAATCCCCATGCGCCTGTAAATAATCCAGCACCTCCTCTACCCGCTGGATGCGCACGTCATCTGGCACATCGTCCCCTTTGAGCCCTTTGTAAGGTGTGCTGCCATCCTGCGCGGTAAATTTTGCGCCCATATTGAGCGTTCGCAGCTCTTCATAGGTCTTGTCCTCCGGGCGGACATCTTCCTCACCGAATACCTCTGCGGAATCGCTGGTTCGATCCAGCGTATCGTCGTGAAGGAGAATTAAAACGCCGTCCTTTGTGATGTGGAGATCAAACTCAAAAATATCCGTCTGAAAATCCTTGCTCTCCACACAGTTTTTGAAAGCGGCCATAGACTCTTCCGGATTCAAATCTCCCCCGCTGCGGTGCGCGGAAACCATTGCCTTGCCGTCGGTCGTGATATATCGGAACGACCCGGTATACGGCTTGACGGAAGCGGGCTCTGAGCGGTGGAAATAGATCGCCGTTTACGTGCCTGCGATGCAGACGACCAGCGCCAAAACCACGCACAGAGCGATCTTCCACCCCCTATGCTTGCGTTTCATTTGATAAACCTTCTTTCCAAATAAAATTTCATAAAAACGAAGAGCAGTCCGCCCCATCTGCGGACTGCTTTTCGCTTATTCTAGCACAATCTTATGAAATACCTTTTTCCCTTTTTTAACAAGCACATGGCCCTTTGCAAAATCAGCCTTGGAGACAGCCGCGCCGAGATTCGTTACACGCCCATCATCCACCGTAATACCGCCCTGCTCGATGAGCCGGCGTGCTTCCCCTTTTGATTTGGCAAGAGATGCGGCCACCAGGATATCAATTACCGTAATAGCGTCATCCGTGAACTGCTCCGGCTTCAGCACAGTAGTCGGCATATGCTCTGCATCCGCGCTGCTGCTGAAAAGGGCCTTCGCGGCAGACTGTGCCTTCTGGGCCTCTTCTGCGCCGTGGATAAGCTTTGTCACCTCAAAGGCCAGCTTCTCCTTGGCCTGATTAAGCGCGCTGCCCTCCAGCTTCTCATATTCTGCAATTTCATCAAGCGGGATAAAGGTTAACATCTTCATGCAGTTAATGACATCTGCATCGTCAACATTGCGCCAGTATTGATAAAACTCATAGGGGCTGGTCTTTTCCGGATCAAGCCACACGGCGCCTTTTTCCGTCTTGCCCATTTTGCGGCCGTCGCTCGTTTGCAAAAGATTGAAGGTCATGCCGCAAACCTCGCGGCCATCCATGCGGCGGTTTAATTCCACACCGCCGATGATATTGCTCCACTGATCGTCCCCGCCAAATTCGAGCTGGCAGTCATATTCCCGGCTGAGCACAAGAAAATCATAGCTCTGCATAATCATATAATTCAGCTCAAAGAAGGAGAGCCCGCGCTCCAGCCGCTGTTTATAGCACTCCGCCGCCAGCATACGGTTGACGGAAAAATGAACGCCAACCTCGCGCAGAAATTCAATATAATTCAGATTTAGCAGCCAATCGGCATTGTTGACCATTAAAGCCTTGCCATCCGAAAAATCCACCAGCTTTGACATCTGCTTTTGGAAGCAGTCGATATTGTGCTGAATGGTCTCCTTTGTCAGCATTTTGCGCATATCGGTTTTGCCGGACGGGTCACCAATCATGCCGGTACCGCCGCCGAACAGCGCAATCGGCACATGCCCTGCGCGCTGCATATGCGCCATCACCATAATCTGCACGAAATGGCCCACATGCAGGCTATCTGCCGTGGGATCGAAGCCGATATAGAACTTGATTTTTTGATTCTCCATCAAATCCCGGATCTTTTCCTCATTGGTCATCTGCGCGATCATGCCGCGCGCCTTGAGTTCGTCAAATACGCTCATTCCAAATACCTCCCAAAAATTTTCCGTGCAGAAGGTTATAAAAAACGCCCTCTGCAATCCAAAATTACAGAGGGCGGAAAATCCGCGGTACCACCTCTATTTACCGCTTTCTCACAAAAGCGGCCTCACCGGGTACACTCGCCTTAAACGATTCATACCCTCACGCTGTAACGGGCGCTGCCGGCGCGGCCTACTGAGATTCCTGTTCAGCCTTGCAGCTCAAAGATGTATTTCATGGAATGCCCGCATTCCCTTTCACCAACCGGGAACTCTCTGCGCCGAACATGGGCCACTACTTCTTCTTTTCATTGCCATTGAGGGGATTATAACCAATGTGATCTAAAAAGTCAAGTGCTTCGCTCAGTCTCTACACAGGCCCCCTTTTTTACGAGCTACACAGGATGATATATCTCCAAGTTCGCATAAAACAAAAGGACAGAACAAATTCCTGCTCTATACAGAGGGAAAACCGATTGATACAAAGAAAAATCGAGTGCCCATAACTTAAATTCATTATAGGTAGTAAAAAGTATTATTTTCTTTTATTGAAGTAATCATTACTAAAATTTATGTTTAATTTTGTAATAATTATGAAAACAAATGTTTTTATCCCAAATATTTACTTTTAAAAACATTTATAGAAAATCTAAATGATTATCTAGAAAAACCCTTTAATTACAAGCAAAACGAAATAATAAGATACTCAAATTACTACGAATTTACTACAAAAGGGAACAGCCTTGATATGCAATAAAATGCTACAAAAAAGACGGGAGCCAGTTTTTTATTACTGGTTCCCGCTTTTTGTTTTCATTATCTATATATCATTCACATCACAAAAGCCGTGGAATTGGTCTACAATCAGCCGCAAATTACCGTGACCAAGACATCATCCGGCAGGTTCCCCTGCTGCAACTGCTCAAAGATGCGCTGGAGCCATACCGGGGATTACCGCCGGAAACGTACATCATCGGCTTAGGGACGCAACCGGTGACCGCCCCTTGGTATCATCGCCATTGGGCGGAATTTTGGCGCATCCAATCACGCGCACCTACACCCGCGTGCGAAATGGTAAGCAGTACACCTACCATCAAACCGACTGGGTAGCCGACGTATGCGCCCATCAGTTCCACCACGAATATGAGCGGGCGCGCCTGATGAGATTGCCATGCAGGCTGGTGGGCCATGCAAATCAAAAAATGATCCACGAAGTGTACCTGCGCTTGAAAGCAAGTATGATCGACAATGCCGCAAAGCTGATCAATGAGCATTTAAAACTATAAATATAAAAAAACAGGGGGGTAAACTTGAAACGTTCAGCCCCCTATTTTAGTCCGTAATTAGTCCGTAATTTTGTGTCTATTTTCATCCCTTTTTCGGCACAACCGGCGCAATGCGGAAAAGCAAAAAGCCCTGAAACAACGTATCTACGTCATTTCAGGGCTTTTTGCTGGTCCGAGTGGCGAGACTTGAACTCACGGCCTCTTGACCCCCAGTCAAGCGCGCTACCAGCTGCGCCACACCCGGATAGGTTTGCTCAATCATCGCAACGGTAGCTATTCTATCATATCCATCTGTTTTTGACAAGAGGCTTTTTAGAAAAATTTTTCCTTATCACTTTGCCTGCTCAATCAGACCTAAAGCCATCGGAAAGGACATCGCCCTTTCTATTTACATCTGTCATTCCCGATTGTTACAGAGATTGCGCCACATTCTGAAATTTCGTCTTTGTCTGATCAATCATCTGCTGCTGTGCTTCCGGCGGCGCATACCATCCGCGCTTCTGCATTTCTGTAAATACATCTACTTGGATATTATGCTCCTCGCGTAAGATATTCAAAAAATCATTGCGCAGCGCCTGGTGCGTGCATTCATTGCTGAACGTGTTGTAAACGCCGGTAATATGCTTCTGAGAGCTGAGAATATCATTCATGATTTCCTCATCACTCAGGCAGCTTTGCTGGTTGTTTTGCTGGCCCATCGTATCCATATTTACTTCCTCCTTATCAGTTTAAATGGCCCATCAGAATATTAAAATGGTTCTGATGCTGGGCGGCAATCTGCTCACAGGTAGATTTTATTTTGGGATCTTTGGTCATCGTCGCATAATTTTTAAACTTTTTGATCAGCACCTGCTCATACGTCAACTCATCGCTGATTGCGTCGAGCTCTTTTGAAGTAAGGTTCGGCATTTATTATCACTCCTTGAAATATTTGCATCCCTATCATACCCATGTTGGAAATTTTTATACCTTCTTTATTGCAATTGATGATTTGGCTTTTTCATAGTATAATTCATTTCATTATCTTGAAAGGAGGCGCACGAGTGGAGGCATCGATTCATGAACAGCTTCTTGCATTATCAGAGCCGGAGTTTCAAAAATTCTCCAGTAGCCTTCTCCCCGGTACGAGCAACATTTTAGGAGTCCGGCTGCCCATCTTACGCAAGCTTGCCAAAAAAATAATCAGGGGAGATTGGCGCGCCTATCTTGCCAGTGCGCAGGATCAATCCTTTGAAGAAATTATGCTCCAGGGGATGGTGATCGGTTACGTTAGAGCGGATTTGCCGGAGCTTTTGCATAGGATCGCGGCCTTTGTGCCAAAAATTGATAATTGGTCTGTTTGCGACAGCTTTTGCAGCGGCTTGAAAATTGCCCGAGAAGAGCCTGAAGCGATTTGGAATTTCATACAACCTTACCTTCACACAGAGCGGGAATTTGAAGCGCGCTTTGGGGTGGTGATGCTGCTGTTCTATTTTATAGAGGAACGGCATATCCGCCGTGTGCTCGCCCTGCTTAATCAAATTCCGGCAAAGGGGTATTACGCCCGCATGGCAGTGGCTTGGGCAATCTCGATCTGCTTCGTTCAATTTCCTGAGCTGACGATGAAATATTTAAAAGAGGAAAACTCACTGGACGATTTTACTTATCAGAAAGCGCTGCAAAAGATCACGGAATCGAATTGCGTCAATAGCGAAAGAAAAGAGGTGATTCGCAAGATGAAAAATCAAAATAGGAAATAATGAGAAACGCCCGGCTTTCCCTTCCCGCCGGAATGTGGTATAATAGCTCCAAACAAAGTTTGAAGCATTGGAAAAATGTCTGTCGGCGTGAAACGCCTCCCGCCGCAAGGTGGCAACGCCATTTTTTGTATTTAAATGCTTTGCATTTGTGGTATGATAGCTTCAAACAAAGTTTACAGCTATTTGAAAGCGATTTATGCCGCTTTATTGCAACGATCAGAAAGGACGGATAACTCCATGCATACCATTCACACCAACAGCGTACAGGAAACAGAAGCCGTAGGCAGAGCTTTTGCAACAAGGCTGCACGGTGGCTGTGTTGTCGCTCTTTTTGGTGGAATGGGCATGGGGAAAACCGCGTTTGTGCGCGGCCTTGCGCAGGGGTTGGGCATTGATGCGGAGGTGACCAGCCCAACCTTCGCGCTGGTGCATGAATATGGCGGCAGCCCTCCGCTCTGCCACTTTGATATGTATCGTGTCAACTCTTGGGACGGCCTATATTCTACCGGATTTTTTGATTATTTGGATGCGGGTGGAATTTTAGCCGTCGAATGGAGCGAAAACATTGAAGGCGCGCTGCCGGAAGACGCAATCCGCGTGTCCTTTCAGCGCGGAGCATTTGAAAGCGAACGAATTATTACAATTGAAAAAGGCGGTGAATCTGCATGAAAATTCTTGCACTGGAATCTTCCGCCTGTGCGGCCAGCGTCGCAATTGCTGAGGACGGAAAGCTGTTGGGCGAGGCTTTTTTAAATACCGGCCTGACGCATAGCCAAACGCTACTCCCGCTGGTGCATGGCCTTTTAAAAAATGCGAACCTTGCGCTTGATGAGATTGACGCTTTTGCTGTTACCAACGGCCCGGGTTCCTTTACCGGCGTGCGAATCGGCGTAGCGGCGATAAAAGGTTTGGCTTTTCCGCATGATAAGCCCTGTATCCCACTCTCTACGCTGGAAGTGATCGCCTTTGGGCAAACCGGCGGGGATTGCACTGTGTGCGCTGCAATGGACGCACGCTGTGCGCAGGTATATACAGCGCTTTTTTCCTGCCGTGCCGGAGCGCTTTCGCGTTTAACGGAAGATGCGGCTATGAAAATTACAGAGCTCCCCCCCTTGTTGACAGGCAAAAATTTGCCGGTTGTTTTTGCGGGAGATGGCGCGAAGCTCTGCATGGATGCAATTGGAGAGCAAATTCCTGGCAGCCGAATTGCGCCGGCCTATCATTATTATCAACAGGCGGCCTGCGCCGCGCTATTGGCGGAGGAAAAGCTTCTCCACGGCGAGGGGATTCCCTCGGACGCGCTCGCCCCTTTCTACTTGCGTCTACCTCAGGCAGAGCGTGAATTAAGAAAAAAACAAAATAATGAATGATTGGGAGGATTTTTACATGATCGCACTTGGAGCCGACCACGGCGGATATCAGCTCAAAGAAACCATCAAAAAGCATTTGGAGGAGCGGGGCATTCCCTACCAAGATTTCGGCACAAATTCCACAGAATCGGTCGATTACGCCCCAATCGCCGCAGAGGCTGCGCGCGCTGTGACCAGCGGCGCCTGTGAGAAAGGCATCCTCTGCTGCGGCACGGGCATCGGCATCTCCATCGCGGCGAATAAAGTGAAGGGAATCCGTGCGGCGTGCTGCTCCAATTATTTTGGCGCGAAATATACGCGGCTGCACAATGATGCGAATATGCTCTGCCTCGGCGAGCGTGTCATCGGCCCCGGCCTTGCGCTGGAGCTCGTTGACGTATTCCTTGATACCCCGTTTGAAGGTGGTCGCCACCAGCGCCGAATTGATCAGATTACAGCGATCGAACAGGAAGAGCTCTGACACGCCTCACCTTTGATCCCATTCACAAAAAAGGGAGGATCAAAATGAAATTTGCGTATCTCATCTTGGGCGAATTCGTATATCCCCAGGATTCGGCAGCCATTCATGGCGAAACGGCGCAGATCATCGGCGTATCCAATCTCGAAGAAGCCTGCGCAGCGGCGAAAAAACTCGCCGCCAACGGCGTGGGCTGCATCGAGCTTTGCGGTGCGTTTGGAGAAAACGGAGCCAAAAAAAATCATAGAGGCCACAGAACACAAAATCCCCATAGGATATGTTATCCATTTACCAGAGCAGAAAAAAACATTTGAAATGGCATTCGGCTGAATCAGATTTTAACAATTGGTCAAACCAAACCCTGGAGGTGAAGCAGTGCAAAAATTTCGAAGCTGGTTTAAGCTCTATTTTAGGGAAACGGATAAGCTCCTGTTTTTTCTGTGTCTGTGCGCATCCGCCTTTGGGATGCTGCTCGTATACAGCGCAACAAAAAATGGCGCGACCAAGCTGATCCCCTCAGAGCTGCGAACCATGATTATCGCAGTGGCGGCAGGTTTGATCCTTTGCCTGCTGATTTCGTTTCTCGATTATGAAGTGATTATCCGGCTATGGCCGCTGGTTGCTATTTTCTGTGTGCTCATCATGTGCGCCCTTTTCATCTGGGGTTCTGCTCCGCCAGCAAGGCCTGACGCACGCTCCTGGTTCAATCTCAAGATATTTTATTTCCAACCCTCGGAGCTGGTGAAAATCGGGTTCATCATCACCTTTGCCGTGCATCTCGACGCAGTGAAGGATCATGTAAGCAAATTCACGACCGTCCTGCTGCTCGGTATCCATGCCCTGATCCCAATTGGGCTTGTCATGGCCACGGGCGACGACGGCTCGGCGCTCATTTTTATGCTGATGTTCCTTGGCATGATGTTTGCCGCTGGGGTGCATTGGGGCTATTTTGCCGCTGGGTTTGCCGCGGTTGCAGTGGCCTTCCCCGCCATCTGGGCGCTGGGGGATAAATTCATTTTGAATCAGGATCAAAAAAATCGTTTTCTTGCCATTCTCTATCCGGATCTCTACGCAAAAAATGAAGCTTTTCAGCAGAACCGTGGAATTGGTGCGATCGGCTCCGGCCAGTTTTTCGGGCAAGGCCTTTTCAATGGGAATTATACGCAAAGCGGCGCTGTGCCGGAGAACCAGAACGATTTTGTTTTTTCCGTTGCGGGTGAAGAGCTGGGCTTTATCGGTGCGATTGCTGTGCTCGTGTTGCTCGCGGCGATCATTCTGCGCATTGTGATCAACGGCAAGCGCGCTAACGACAACGCAAGCTACCTGATGTGCATGGGCATGGCCTCCATGCTCGCCGCTCAAGTCATTATCAATATCGGTATGGTGCTTCAGTGGCTGCCGGTTATCGGCATCACGCTGCCGTTTTTCAGCGCGGGCGGTTCTTCTAACCTCTGCGTCTATATCGGGATTGGGTTAATGATGAGTATTTATCGCTTCAATCAGAAAACGCCTGTGGCAAATTTCCGATTGCAACGCGTCGTCACTCGATTTTCCACTTGATCGAATCTCTGCGGCGTCCGCCGAAGCCGGCCGGGCGCTATTTTTTCAGTCAATATATTTTTCTATATAGGAAGGAAGATAACAGGATGCCAATTCAGCTCATTGCAATGGATTTGGACGGAACACTTCTCCGCTCAGATCATATGACCGTTTCCGAGCGGAACCGTAACGCGCTGCAACACGCCTCTGAAAAGGGCGTTCATCTCGTCCTTGCCAGTGGTAGAACGTGGGTGCAGCTGGAAAGCGTAGCGCAGCAAGTTCCCTCCGCGCAATATGCCTTGCTCTCTAACGGCGCTGCGGCGCGGGATCTGCATCAGGGCAAACGGCTTTTCACCTTTGATTTTCCTTGGGGGGACTTTCAAACGCTCCTCTCCCTTCTGCACCGTTACGAGGCTGTTTTTGAAACCTACTGCGCTGGGCATTCTTACCTTGAGCGCCGCCTGATCGGCCGCTTTCATAACGAAAGCCTGCCCGCTGCCTTTATCGAGCGTCTGGCCGCCCGTCTAACCATTGTGGACGATCTGGAAGCATCCTTGGCTGGCCAGACGATTGAAAAAGTGAACGTTTTCTCCATGCCAAAACAGTATTACACCCCCCTGCTCACCGCCCTGAATCAAACAGGGCTTTTTGAGGTTTCTTCCGCAATTATTGGAAACATAGAGATAAATACACGGGGCGTTGATAAGAGGGCGGGCCTGAAAAGGCTGTGTGCAGAGCTATGCATTGAGCCGGAAAACGTGATGGCCTTCGGCGATGCGACCAACGATCTCGGCATGCTGCGGTGGGCAAAATGGTCGTTTGCCATGGAAAACGCGCATGAGCCGGCACGAAACGCGGCACGGTACAAAACTGCATCCAATGAAGAGGACGGCGTGGCGCAGGCGATCGAGCGTTATGTTCTATAAGATTGTGCTTGGAGAAAGTCCGTTTGTAAAAATGGCTATTTTATCGCGTGTTTTTTACCCTTTCTTTTCTGCCGGATCATTGCCCAAAACATTGACAAAAATCCAACAAACGACTACAATAAAAAAAGATTGTTAAAAACTCAAACAAGTAGGAGGACATGCAATGGGATTCACCCTCGGTCAAAAGCTTATCAAAACACATCTCGTCAGCGGCGATATGACGCCCGGCAGCGAGGTCGGCATCCGCATCGATCAGACGCTCACGCAGGATGCGACAGGCACCATGGCCTATCTCGAATTTGAGGCGATGGGCGTTGAGCGGGTGCGCACAGAGCTTTCTGTTGCTTACATTGATCATAATACGTTACAAACCGGGTTTGAAAACGCGGATGATCACCGCTTTATTCAAACGGTATGCAAAAAGCACGGCATTCGATTTTCCCGCCCCGGCAACGGCATTTGCCATCAGGTGCATTTGGAGCGTTTCGGCATCCCAGGCAAAACGCTGATCGGCTCTGACAGCCACACCCCCACAGGCGGCGGTATCGGTATGCTCGCCATCGGCGCAGGCGGCCTTGATGTGGCGGTTGCCATGGGCGGCGGCACCTACTATATCACCATGCCGAAAATGGTGCGCGTCAACCTGACGGGTAAGCTCAGCCCTTGGGTGGCGGCGAAGGATATCATCCTCGAAGTGCTGCGCATTATGAGCGTTAAGGGTGGCGTTGGCAAGATTATCGAATATGGCGGCGAGGGCGTGAAAACGCTCTCCGTACCGGAACGCGCCACGATCACCAACATGGGCGCAGAACTCGGCGCGACGACCTCTGTGTTCCCCTCCGACGAGGTCACCCGTTCATTTTTAAAAGCGCAGGGCCGCGAGCAGGATTGGATCGAGCTGCTGCCCGATGCAGACGCGCAGTATGACGAGGTGATTGAAATTGACCTCTCCTCCCTTGCGCCGATGGCGGCCATGCCGCACAGCCCGGATAATGTCAAGAGTGTAACGGAGATTGGCCCGATCAAGGTTGACCAAGTCAGCATCGGCTCCTGTACGAATTCCTCCCTGCTCGATATGCTCAAAGTGGCCGCGATCCTCAAGGGCAAAACCGTGCACCCAGATGTGAGCCTTTCCATCGCGCCCGGCTCCAAGCAGGTGCTCAATATGCTCGCGCAGAACGGCGCGCTGGCTGATATGATCGCCGCGGGCGCCCGCATTCTCGAATCTGCCTGCGGCCCCTGCATCGGGATGGGGCAGTCCCCCAATTCCAAAGGCGTTTCCCTGCGCACCTTCAACCGCAACTTTGAGGGCCGTTCCGGCACGGCGGACGCGGGCATCTATCTCGTCAGCCCGGAGGTTGCCGCCGCAAGTGCGCTGGCAGGTGTGTTGACCGACCCGCGCACGCTGGGCGACGCGCCGCAGGTGACGCTTCCGGCGGAATTCCTCATCAACGACAATATGGTCGAGCTGCCTGCCACGCCGGAGGAGGCGAAGGCGGTCGAAGTTCTGCGCGGGCCGAACATCAAGGAATTCCCTGTGACGAAGGCTCTGCCGGATTCCATTGAAGCGAAGGCAGTGCTCAAGGTCGGCGATAACATCACCACCGATCACATCATGCCCGCTGGCGCAAAGATTCTCCCCTACCGCTCCAACATCCCCTATCTTTCCAAATTCTGCTTTGGGCAGGTCGACCCGGATTTCTCCGAGCGCTGCAAGGCGGAGGGCAAGGGAATGATCATCGGAGGCGCGAACTATGGCCAAGGCTCTTCCCGCGAGCATGCAGCCCTCGTCCCGCTCTATCTCGGCGTGAAGGCTGTGATCACCAAGAGCTTTGCCCGCATCCATCAGGCAAACCTCATCAATGCGGGCATTCTGCCCTTCACCTTTGCGAATGAGGCGGATTACGACAACATCGAGCTCGGCGACGAGCTGCGCCTGCCGGAGGTGCGCGCGCTGATCACGGAGGGTAAGCCGGTCGTGCTCGAAAACGTGACGAAGAACGAGTGCTATCCCCTCGTCTATTCCTTCTCACAGCGGCAGACAGACATGCTCCTCGCAGGCGGTCTGCTTAACTACACGCGCGAAAACGCTCATTAAAGAAACGATACATATGGAGGCAGAAAAGATGGACGAAGCAAAGATTAAATCAGCGGTAGCACACTTTGAGGCGCTCGTGCGCGAGCAGTATGAGCGTTCTGACCGCATCAAGGCGGATAAGGATTTTATCGACTATGACAAGCTTGATAAAATCATCATTGGCGTTTGTGGCGGCGACGGTATCGGCCCGATCATTACAAAGGAATCCGCCCGCGTGCTCGAATACATGCTCGCGGACGATGTGAAGGCCGGCAAGGTCGAATTCCGTGTGATTGACGGCCTGACGATTGAAAACCGCGTGGCCGCGAATAAAGCAATCCCGGACGACGTGCTCGAGGAGCTCAAAAAGTGCCACGTCATCCTCAAGGGCCCGACCACGACACCACAGGCAGGCGACCCGTGGCCGAATATTGAAAGCGCGAACGTAGCGATGCGCAAGGCGCTCGACCTGTTTGCCAACATGCGGCCTGTCAAGGTGCCGGACCAGGGCATTGACTGGACCTTCTTCCGGGAAAACACGGAGGGCGCATACGCCGTGGGCTCCAAGGGCGTGCATGTGACGGACGATCTCGCTATGGATTTCGTCGTTGCGACAACGGAAGGGTGCGAGCGCATTTCCCGTTTGGCCTATGATTACGCGAAGCGCAACGGCAAGAACCGCGTTTCCGTTGTATCAAAAGCCAACGTGATCAAAACGACGGACGGCAAGTTCCTCAACATCGCCAAAAAGATCGGCGAAGAATACCCGGAGATCACCACAGACGAATGGTATATCGACATCCTTACGGCAAAGCTCATTGATGAAAAGCGCCGCCGCGACTTCCGCGTGTTCATCCTGCCGAACCTCTACGGCGATATCATCACGGATGAGGCTGCCGAATTCCAGGGTGGTGTTGGCACGGCAGGCAGCGCAAATATCGGCAAGCGCTACGCCATGTTTGAGGCGATTCATGGCTCCGCCCCCCGCATGATCCGCGAGGGCCGCGGCCAGTATGCGGACCCCTGCTCTATGTTGCGCGCGACCGTGATGCTCCTCTCCCACATCGGCCGCCAGGAAAAGGCGGACCTGCTCGAGCGCGCGCTTGACATCTGCATGTTGGAGGAGAAGAAGCTGACCATCACAGGCCGTGATACGGGCTGCACATGCAGCGAATTTGGCGATTATGTGATGGAGACCGTTCAAAACCTAAGCAAATAAGGGCGGATCAATTATGGCGAAAAGCGAAAATATCTCTATGTCCGTCATCAAGCGGCTGCCTCGTTATTACCGCTTCCTCGGCGAGCTGGAAAAGCACAATATCACCCGTATCTCCTCGCGCGAGCTCTCCCAACGCATGGGGCTGACCGCCTCGCAGATCCGGCAAGATCTCAACTGCTTTGGTGGTTTCGGCCAGCAGGGCTACGGCTACAATGTGGAGCAGCTCTATGCGGAAATCGGGCGCATTCTGGGGGTAGATCGGGGGCTGAAAACCATCCTGATCGGCGCGGGTAATCTAGGCCGTGCAATTGCAACACACATGTCGTTTGAAGCGCGCGGGTTTAATCTTATCGGTATCTTCGATAAGAATGAGGCCATGGCGGGCCAACTCGTGCGCGGTCTGCCTGTGCGCCATGTAGATGGGTTAGACGACTTCTGCCGGGATCAAAAACCTATGGTGGCGGTGCTGTGCATTTCAAGCGACAACGCGCCGGAGATCATCGCGCAGCTTGTCAAGCTCGGCATTAAAGGCTTTTGGAACTATACGCATTTCGATATTGCGGCACATTATCCGGATGTTGCGGTGGAAAACGTGCATTTGAGCGACAGCCTGATGACGCTAAGCTATCAGATGAGCACAAAGTTTTAACAGTTTCTTTCATATGATTTTAAAAGCTAGCCCTGAGGCGGATCGCATCTCGCAGGGCTAGCTTATTTTTGGAAAAAATTAGAATCAGTTTATCAAATTGGAGGGGGTGGCCTTATTTGAACCGATGAACAAAAAAGGAAAAGGCGATTGCATCCCATACCGTTGCCAATAAGCCTAAATAAAAACCAAACCTTGCATTGGAAAAGCTGTGGAACAGATTGATTTCATCGAGGCACGGCACATCAAAATGAAATAAAAGAAAATCTACTCCTATTGTGCTGCCTGTAGTGATTGTTAAAAAAACATAGATTTCGGTCAGCAAAACCAACCCAAACCCTATATACCCCCAAATCATACGATTTTTATAATCCTTAAAGCGGAACCAAATAGAAAACTGCATCAATGCAAAACCAATAATAGCAGCAGGATAGCTGAATAATATAGTACCCCTTGTCTCCGTGACGCCGCGATATCCAAACCATGGCAAAACAATTGTCAACATGGCAATGATCGAAAATAGGAATACTCCAAGCTGATAAGCGTGATACTCTTTAATTTTGTCTGCAAGATGAGATAATGATCCCATTTCTAAAATAGCAGTATTCACTGGAGGATCAGAAGAGGAAAAAGTATTGTAATATTCTCTACATTCTGAACACATCTTCAAATGATCATTTACTACCTCTTTGCTGCGCTCACTCAACACTTCCTCGTGATATAAAGACACAACATCCTGAATCAATGCACAATCATATTTCATATCCATAATTCTCCTTTAGTTGTTTTTGTAACAGCAATTTCGCTCTGTGGAAAAGCATCTTTGCCGATCCCACTGATATGGAAAGATGCTCTGCTATTTCGATATACGACATATCATAATAGATTCGATCAAGAAAAACGATTTTCATTTTTTCGGACATTAAAAATACAATATCAAGAGAATCGGAGATCAATTGCTGTTCATATAAACCGTCTGTTACGTTTAAGCCTTCATCAAAGAGATCCGTTATCAGAATCTCTAAAGAAACAATAGGCGTGCGCTTTTCTTCCCGTCTTAAAAACAGGAAATATCTATTTTTCGCGATTTGCATCAGCCAAGTTTTCACACTGCACAGCGCTTTGAAATTTGTAATGCCTAAATAAGCATGCAGAAAAGTTTCCTGCATCAAATCTTCTGCAAGCACGCGATCATAACCGCATAGCTTATATAAAAATCGAAAAATATCTTTGTTGTAATTCTGATATAATTCATCAAATGAGTCCACAACACGCTTCCTTTCATAAAAGCCTACATAATAGTGGTTGCAATATTTTGAAAAAGGTAACAACAATTTTGAAATCACCAGCAGCATCACAAAATAAATGGGCGGAGATACCTATTTCGATATCTCCGCTCTGCTATTTTACTGATAAAGAATCAAGCGTTTAAGAATCCATTTCAGCCGCCCGCAGCAATTCCTCCGCGCTTTGCAGCTGCAACGGCGTGATCTCCTCCATGCCGCCCATGATCCGGGCAAGCTCGCGCTTGCGCCCCTCAAAATCGAGCGCGTCTACCTGGGTGTAGGTTTTTTCCTCCCGCACGGTTTTTTGGATCAGGAGATGGCAATCTGCCTGGGCTGCAATCTGCGCCAGGTGCGTCACGCAGATCACCTGTCGCCCGGCTGACACCTGCTTTAATTTTAGCGCGATCTTCTGCGCAGCCCGGCCGCTCACACCCGTATCAATCTCATCAAAAATCAACGTGCCGATTTCGTCGCTGCCGGATAATACATTTTTGATTGCCAGCATGATGCGGGACAGCTCTCCGCCCGAGGCGATCTTCGCCAATGGGCGCGGCGGCTCGCCGGGATTCGCGGAGATTAAAAATTCAATCTCATCCGCGCCGTTCGGCCCGGGTTTTACCTGCTCATGGCGGACAAGGAAATGTACGTGCGGCATATCGAGATAGGCCAGCTCCTCCTCCACCTGCTTGGTAAAGAGCTCTCCCGACTGCCTGCGGACCTCGGAAAGCGTTACCGCCAACGCCTTGATTTTACGCACCAATTCCCGCCGCTCTCCATGGAGCGCTTCTGTCCGCTCCTCTGAAAAAGCGATCTCATCCAGCTCTTTCTGTGCGTTCTCTAGATAAGCGATCATTTCCTCTTCCGTTTCTCCATATTTCCGGGAGAGCTTATAAAGCTGATCCAGCCGCTCTTCAATTCGCTCCAAATCTCCAGGATCATAGGAAAGCGAGTCGAACGCATTGCGGATCTCATCGGTATAGGCCTCCACATTATAGGAGAGATCCAAAACCTCCTGCGCTGTTTTCTCCACAGCAGCATCATATCGCGCCGCCTCCTGCAAGCTCGCCGCAGCATCTGTAAACAGCTGCAACGCGCCAAGCGTTTCCTCTGTGCCATTGATCGCATCGTAGGCCCTGCGCAGGCTCTGAAGGATTTTTTCGGCATTCAGGCAGCGAGCGCGCTCCTGTATCAGGCGCTCCTGCTCCCCGATTTGCAGGTTAGCCGATTCCAATTCGTCAATCTGAAATCGGAGCAAGTCTGTTTTTCGCAGCTTTTCCTCTTCATCCATTTGCAATTCATTTAAAGCGCGCCTGACTTTGACATAGGCGGCATAAAGGCTGTGATATTGCTCTAAGAGCTTGCTATCCTGCGCGAGCGCATCAATGAAACCGAGGTGTTTATCCGGCGATAGGAGCGACTGACTGTCGTGCTGCCCATGGATATTAATCAACTCGCCCCCAATCTGGCGCAGCATAGACACAGTCGCCGTCTTGCCATTGATCCGACATACACTGCGCCCATCCGCGCTAATAGAGCGCTGGATCAGGAGATTTCCATCCTCCTCCGGCTCTATGCCGAAGGATTCCAAAACCTGCATAGCAGGCCTTGAAATCTCAAAAAAGAGTGCCGACACTTTGGCGGAAGGTGCGCCGGAGCGCACAAGCTCCCGCGTGGTGCGCTCGCCGAGCACCGCGTTAATGGAATCAATAATGATCGATTTGCCCGCGCCCGTTTCACCCGTTAAAACATTCAGGCCCTTATTAAAGCTGATTTCCGCTTTTTCGATCACAGCAATATTTTCAATTTGAAGGCTTGTCAGCATAACGAACCATGCCTTTCTGAAAATGCGTTATCCGTTTTGCAGCATTTTGTCAAGAGAGCTTTTCAGCTGCTGCGTTAATTCAGGCGTGCGGCAAAGTACAAAAATCGTATCATCCCCCGCCAGCGTGCCGACGATCCCCTCAAAATGCATCGCATCAATGGCCGCACAGGCCGCCTGCGCCATGCCCGCATAGCACTTCACCACACAGGTGTTCCCCGCATAATCAACAGAAATGACGGAGCCGGAGAAGATCGTATAGAATTTTGCGAGATATTCGTCGCCCTGCGCCGCGCCGGCCATATACCGGTATTGCCCGCTGGGAGACATCGCCTTGACAAGCCGCAATTCTTTGATATCGCGGGATACGGTCGCCTGTGTGACCTCAAATCCATTTTCCCGCAGCTTTGCAAGCAGCTCGTCCTGCGTGGTAATCTCGTATTGCTGGATCAGCTCCAGAATCAGTGCATGCCGTTTCCGTTTCAAACCAGGGGCCCCCTCTTAAAAAATTTCGCCTGCAAGCGGTCCATAAAGGTATCGTTTTTCATCCGGATAAAATCTGCGTAAAGCTCCGACTTTGTTACCTCAAGCGTGCAATCCTCCGGAATTTTTTCTGTCTCCCCATCGCATGAGAGATAAACGCTGCCCCCGTCACGCATTTCGGCGCATAGAGAAAGCTTGGCGTCCGGACGAAACAGCATAGGCCGGCTGAATAAGGAGTGCGCGCAAACCGGTGTGAGCAACAGGCATTCTAAAGATGGGTCCACCACAGGCCCGCCCGCAGATAGAGAATAAGCCGTGGAGCCGGTGGGCGTTGCAACCACCATGCCGTCCGCCATATACCGCGCAATGGGCTGCCCATCACAAAACGCGCTGCATTCCAGCAGCCGAAGTTCTTCACCGCGCACAAGAGCAACATCATTGATGCATTGGGATCGATAACAAATTTGGCCGTCTTTTTTTAATTTTACATCAAGCAGCATTCTCCGGTCAATTGCAAAATTGTTGCAGACCAAATTTTTTAGCAGGAAGATTTCCTGCGGCTCTAAACCCGCCATGAAGCCGAGGCGGCCCGCATTGATGCCGAGCACAGGCTTATGCAAGGGCGCCGCGAGCTTGGCATCGTGGATCATAGTGCCGTCTCCGCCAATAGAAACCACAAAATCGGCGGATTGTAGCGCCTCCTGCTCTGGGAGAAAAGAAAAATCCCCCTGGATAAAATCAGCTTTTAACGAATCGCACATCACGCACTGGATGCCGAGCGCCTTCCCCTCCCGGAGGACGGAGAGCGCGATTTCCCGCGCGTTCTTTTTTGTCAGGTTCGGCAATACTGCGAGCTTCATATGTTCTCATCTCCCCCCTTCCGGCAGGATCGCCCGCCCGCTTTTCTCCAACGAGCGATGTGCCAGTGTCACAACCTCTTCAATCTCAATGGCATCGGGCCTTTGGAGCGGCGCGCTTTTTTTTAGATAAATCAAATATTCAATATTACCTTCCGGACCTTTTACCGGGGAAAACGTTAGCCCCGAAATAGAAAAGCCTGTTTCCAGCGCAAAAGAGCAGACGGCCTCTATCACCTGCCGGTGTGTGGCAGGGTCGCGCACAACGCCCTTTTTGCCAACCTTCTCGCGCCCAGCTTCAAACTGAGGCTTGATCAAGCAAACGGCTTCGCCATCCTTCTGCAAGAGGCAAAACAGCACCGGTAAAATCAAGCGCAAGGAGATGAATGAAACATCCACGCTCGCAAAACCGATTGCATCCGGCACCTGCTCCTGCGTCACATAGCGGAAATTTGTACGCTCCAAATTCACAACGCGCTCATCTGTGCGTAGCTTCCAGGCAAGCTGGCCGTAGCCAACATCGATCGCATAAACCTTGCGGGCTCCATTTTGCAGCATGCAATCCGTAAAGCCACCGGTGGAGGCGCCAACATCCATGCAAATTTTCTGCTCTAGCGTGATGGGAAAGCACTGCATCGCCTTATTAAGCTTAAGGCCGCCTCTGCTGACGAAGGGGAGCTGTGTGCCGTGAAGCTCAATTTGATCCTCCGGCTTTACGCTGGCACCCGCTTTGGAGACCTTTTGACCGTTGAGATAAATCTGCCCGGCCATGATGAGCGCCTGCGCTTTTTCCCGGCTGGGCGCAAGCCCCCGCTCAAAAACGGCAACGTCAAGCCGTTGTTTTGCCATGCTCCGCCGCCTCCCTCAAAATCACTTGAACCATACCGTCCGCATCCATGTGGTATTGCGCCATCAGCGAAGGTACCGCCGCTTGTCGAACAAAGCAATCCTCCACTGCTGTTAAATGGAAGCTACCCTGAAAGCCCTTCTCCAACAGCAAGGCGGCAAAATGCTCCCCGATGCCGCCAGTACGCACACCTTCCTCAAAGAAAAAAATCTGTTCCCCCAAACGGGCTGATTGAACGGCACGGATATCAATAGGCTTAATCCGGTTAAGCTTGATGATCCGCGCGCTTATGCCCTTTTCCCGCAGGGTAGCAAGCGCCATGCAGGCATTAGAAAACAGCCGGCCAAAGGTAACGATCACAATTTTTGCCCACGCTTCGCCATAATGAGTGAAAGAGTCAAAGGAGGGCGTATAATCTGCGGGGAATTCGCGCTCGGTTCCGCGCGGATACCGCACGGCCACAATCCCTTTATCAATATAAAAAGCGTTGCCCAGATCATTTTTCAGTTCTGAAAAGGTGGAGGGCGAATAAATCGTCAAATCTGGCACGCTGTTGAGTAAAGCCATATCAAACAGGCCCTGATGGGTTTCCCCATCCTCCCCGACGAAACCGGCGCGGTCAATTGCAAGCACCATTTTATTTCCTTGCAGCGAGGCGTCATGGATCAACTGATCGTAACAACGCTGCAAGAAGGTTGAATATACCGCAAACACCGGCAGCATATGATTTTTTGCAAGGCCCGAGGCAAAGGTTACCGCGTGCTCCTCTGCGATTCCTACATCGAAAAAGCGGTCGGGAAACGCTTTGCTGAAGGCATCAAGGCCCGTGCCCAGCGCCATGGCGGCCGTGATGGCGCAAATCCGCTCATCCTTCTGCGCAAAATCGCATAACGCCCTGCCAAACATCTCAGAAAAACTGGTGCTAGAAAAAACGGGTTCCCCAGTATTAATATCAAACTTTGAAATCCCGTGGAATTTGTTCGGCTCACGTTCTGCAAAATCATAGCCCTTTCCCTTCACAGTGTTGATATGCAAAAGAACCGGCCGATGCAGCATCTTAGCGCCCTCAAGCGCCTCCTGAAGCTGCTCCAAATTGTGCCCGTCGATCGGGCCCATATATTGAAAGCCCATATCTTCAAAAATTGTGCTTTGATAAATTAAATTTTTCAAAACTGATTTTGATCGAAAAACCAGATTGGATATTTTCTTACCCACTAGCGGGATATGGTTTAAAAAGCCCTCTATACGCGCCTTCAACCGAAAATAACCAGGCTTCGAGCGGATCACAGCAAGATAACGCGCCATAGAACCAACATTATGCGAAATCGACATTTCATTATCATTCAAAATTACAATTAGCCTGCTGTGCGTACGCCCGGCGTTGTTGAGCCCTTCGTAGGCTAACCCGCCCGTTAAAGCGCCGTCGCCGATGACAGCGATCACATAGTGATCATCTTTTGCCAACTTTTTTGCAGCGGAAAGCCCATAGGCGGAGGAGATGGAGGTGCTGCTGTGCCCACTGTAAAAAACATCGTGCTCGCTCTCATTGGGCCGTTCAAAGCCGGAAAGACCGTTTTCTGTGCGCAGAGTGGAAAATTGGCTGTAGCGCCCGGTCAGCAGCTTATGGGTATAGGCCTGGTGGCCCACATCGAATACGATTTGATCCCTTGGAGAATCAAACACGCGGTGCAGCGCAATCGTCAGCTCCACCACCCCCAAGTTAGAGGCCAAATGGCCGCCCGTCTGGGAAACGGTTTCCACCAACACCTTGCGAATTTCAGTGGCCAGCTCACCCAAGCGATTTTCCTCCAGCTGCTTTACATCGTCTGGAGAATGTATCTGTGAAAGAATCTGATTCTCATTCATATCAGCAATGCTCCTAACAGACAGAATAGAAGGCCGCCTATTTCTCACGCGTTGCAAGCCGTTCTGTAAGCTCCAACAAAAAGGAGGCCCGCTCCTCAAAGATCGAGAGCGTCTCCCGTGCTGTCGCAGTCAATTCCGTGACGAGGCGGCGGGAAGCATCCAAGCCCAAGAGGGAAACATAGGTTGATTTTTCCTTTTCCCGGTCGCTCCCCACCGGCTTGCCAAGCACATCACTGCTGCTCGTCATATCTAGAATATCGTCAACGATCTGGAAGGCAAGTCCAATACAGGAGCTGTACAGGGATGCTGCTTTACAAATTGTCTCCCCTGCCCCTGCAACCACACAGCCCATCTGTGCGGCGGCGTCAATCAAGGCGCCCGTTTTAAGAGAGTCCATCACTTTCAGCCGATCCAGCGGGATCTGCCTGCCTTCGCTAGCCAGATCAATTACCTGACCGCCGATCATCCCCTGGCCGCCCGCAGCATGCGCCAGCACAGCGGCCGCCTGAATCGTCCGTTTGGGATCAACCGGATAGCCGGAACGCTGGTCAAGCATCGTTTCGAAAGCAAGCGTCAAAAGAGCATCCCCGGCCAGAAGCGCGTTTGCCTCTCCAAATTTTACATGGCTGGAGGGCTTGCCACGCCGCATATCGTCATCATCCATACAGGGCAAATCATCGTGGATCAGCGAATAGGTGTGGATCATTTCCACCGCACAGGCAAAGGGCAGTGCGGCATGTGGATCTTCCCCGCACGCTTCGCAGAATGCGAGCGTGAGAATAGGGCGAATTCGTTTGCCGCCGTTTTCTAAGCTATAAGCCATTGCCTGAAACAGAATATCCTGCCCCTGCCCCTCTTCCGGTAGGTAGAGATGCAGGCTGTTTTCTATCATAGAAAGATAATTTTGCTGCTGGCGTTCAAAATTCAGCATGGGGATTCCTCCATATGCTCTTGTTGGGACAACTCCGTCACCCGTGCTTCCGCCTGCGTCAGGCACGTATTGCAATAGCCTGCGAGGCGCGTGCCCTCTTCAAAAAGACGCAGAGATTCCTCCAAAGGGAGGGAGCTTCCTTCCAAAAGGGTTACGATTTCCTCTAAGCGTTCAATAGCAGATTCATAAGTTTGCTCTTTTTTAACTTCTTTCAAAATAAATCTCCGTCCTTTCACAGACATCAATGATCGCTGGAGTGTTCTTTTGAGTTTTCCCCGATCGGTTTATCTCAGGGATCAACCTCCAATATGGCGCATTGCGCGCCGCCATCCGCCCATTTTAGATGAAGCTGATCGCCAGCCGAAAGCTCTGCCGCAGAGTAGATAGGGCGGCCGCCGTGATACGCAATCGCATACCCACGAGAAAGCACCTTCAAGGGGCTCAACGCATCCAGCTTCCCCATAAGCGGAGCAAGGCGTGTATTTTGCCGAAGGAGGAGCGCAGAAACCGTTTGCCCAAGCCTGCTTTTCAACGCCTCTAGCGATTGGCGCCGGTGATCCAGGAGACGGATGGGGCTCTGCAACTGCGCCCGTGCCGATAAAGTATCGAGGCGCTGCTGCTCCGATTCCATGCGGCGTTGCACAAGTTGAAAAACGCTGTGCCGCAGCATCTGAACCCTAGCCAGCTCCCCCTGCGCATCCGGCACACAAAGCTCAGCTGCCGCGGAAGGCGTAGGCGCACGCAAATCGGCCGCAAAGTCACAAATGGTAAAATCCGTTTCATGCCCAACAGCTGAAACCACAGGGATTTCACTAGCGGCAACCGCGCGCGCAACCTCTTCCTCATTAAAGGCCCACAGCTCCTCCAGCGATCCACCTCCCCGGCCAACAATCAAAACATCCGCCGCCTTCTTTTCATTAAACAGCCGGATAGCATCAGCGATCTGCCCCGGTGCATCTGCTCCTTGCACCTGAACAGGCTGTAAAATAATTTGCGCAAGCGGAAATCGCCGGGAGAGCACATTGATAATATCACGGACGGCCGCTCCCGTAGGCGAGGTGACAACTCCCACCCGCATGGGATAGCGTGGAAGTGTTTTTTTTCGCTCTGGCGCAAAAAGGCCCTCCTTAGAGAGCTTTTCTTTCAGCTGTTCATAGGCGAGATTCAAAGCGCCCACTCCATCGGGCTGCAAATCATCCACATAGAGTTGATACTGCCCATCCCGCTCATAGAGAGAAACCCGGCCGCGCACGATCACACGCATTCCATCCTGCGGAAGAAATTTGAGCCGCTGCGCGCTCGAGCGGAACATCACCGCGCGGATCACAGCATTTTCATCCTTCAAAGAAAAATAAAAATGCCCCGTCCGGTAGTGATTGGTAAAATTTGAAATTTCCGCACTGACATATACATGATTTAAATTGTCATCGCCGTCAAGCAGCGATTTTACATAGGCATTCAGCTGACCGATCGTCAGCACTAAGGGCGCCTTCATGCTTATGACCATTCCTTTCTCTGCGAGCAAGTTAAAAATTTAAATTCCAGCTTGCTGTTCCCGAGGCAGATTTTTTTCCTGCGCTGCCGCCAGCACAGCAATTCCCGCTGCATTGTCGCAGGAAAAGGACGGCTCCGCAAAACTCGCATCATACTTTTGGATAATTGCATCACGGATCACGCGGTTTGACATCACGCCGCCCGCAAAAAGGAACGGATACGTTCCATCCTGCCGAAGCAGTTCTTCCGCCATCGCATCGATGGCCGCTAAAACGCTTTCGATGCAGAAACGAGCGATATCCTCCCTGCACTCGCCCGCATGAAGCATTTTTTGGCACTGATTTTGAATTCCGGAAAGGCAGCAGTTCGCGCCCTTCATCGACGGCTTGACGAGAAAGCGCCGCTTCGATTGCTGCGCAAGCCGGTCGAGCTCCGCACCAGCAGGAAAGGGAAGGCCAAGCATTCCCCCGACACGGTCAATCGCCTGCCCCGCCTTTAAATCAAGGGATTGCGCCAGCAGCTCCTTTTCAAAGATCTGCGCTGCATTGGGGCGCACTAAAAGCGCCTCCGTCGTCCCACCGGAAACGTGAAACGCATAGAAGGGCCGCTCAAAATAGGAGAGCCGACCCGCGCTATAGAGCGCCGCGGCAATATGGCCGCTCTGGTGAGAAAAAAAATACAGCGGCACCTTTAAAAAAGACGCAATCGCACGCGCAGCAGACATCCCGGCCAAAAAACAGGGCATATAGGAGCCCTCCGCATCCCGTGGCGCGTTGGATACGGCAACTGCGCGAATTTCTCCGCCAAATTCCGCTGAAAGCTCCTCCAGAAGTTGAGGAAGTTGAACCGTGTGATGAAACACTGCATCGCTCTGCCGCAGCCCAAGCGCACCCGCCGGAACCGGCAAAAGCTTCTTTTTTTGCAGCACCAGATCATGTTCCGGGCAATAGACCGCTGTGGAAGTGGTATAGTTGCTTGTATCAATTCCGAGATAACCTTTCATCACTGTGCCTCAAGCTTTCGTGCAGCTGCGCCGAGCACACCGTTGATAAAAGCGGCATCCTCCTGTGAAGCATAGAGCTTCGCAAGCTCAACAGCCTCATTGATGGAAACGTTCGTCGGCACTTCCTCAATAAACAGCATCTCACACAAAGCAAGCCGCAGCAGAGAGAGAGAAACGCGGGAAATACGGTCTTTCTTCCACCCGATCGCATTATTTTCGATGATGGAATCAATCTCCGGCTGCTGCTCATCTGCCGTTTTGGCAAGCAAAACCGCGAATTCATCCGTTTGCAGATAGCGCGCCTCTACAGCCATGGAGATCATTTCTTCCACCGTGATCTCCGGATGAAAAGATTTTTCAAAAATTAAAGTAAACGCCTGTTCTCTTGCCTGCCGTCTGGTCATGCTTGTCCTCCACTTTTTCAATAAAATCAGCCCTCCACAGCTGAGAAAACAAACCGGCCTTTCCCGGGAAAACCTCCGAAACTGCACTGGCTTCTGAAGGCTTGCCGCATAAAACGCCTTTTGCTCCTCCCCACGTTGCAGAGGGCTTAAAACTCACTTTTGCGCTTGCGCGATCTCAGAAAAGTCAACCCCGACAATGCTGATATTCACCTTAGTGACAACCCGCCCTGTCATATTCTGCACCGCATTTTTGACGGCGCGCTGCACCTGAGCGGAGACAGCCGGGATTTTTGTGCCGCCTTTGAGCAATAAGTATAAATGAAGCTTAATTTCGTTTTCATTGACCCATACGCGCACAGATTTCAGCATATCATCTCCAATATGGAGAAGCGCTTGCAGATCTCTGGGCCGAGCCGCGAAGCCGCTCACACCCTCGACATCCTTTGCAGCATTTAAAGCGATCGCGGCGATCACCTCTTCGGAAATCACAAGGCCGCTGACAACGTCCTGTTTCTTCATATCGTCCATAAAATCCTTCCATTCTCCCGCCTGCTGGCAAGAATCAGAAAACATAATGTACCATTTGCCTTTGCTTGGCGAAAAGCTTGCCTCAGGAATTTTCCAATTTGCAGAACCTGAAGCCTTGCAACTCATTTTTCTAATGCTTTAAACTCTGTTTGAAGCTATTATACCATATGTGCAAAAACTCTCTACGAAAAATGGCATTGCCGCTCTGCGGCAGGAGGCGTTTCGCGCCGACCGACATTTTTCTAATGCTTCAAACTCTGTTTGAAGCTATTATACCACAAAAGCGGAAAGACACAACCATTTTTTGCTTTCACACAGGCTTGGATGCCCGTACAGCGCTAAAAAAGCAGCTATTTCGCTTCCATAATCGTAACGTTTTCTACAGAAAAGCCAGTCTGCTTGAGCACGATCTCTTTAATCTGCACGGTAATGGCATCCTTCAATACCCCTTTTCCAACTACAACCTGTGCTGTATTGCTGCCGATGACCACCACACAGGGGCTGCCGATCTTTGCGTTGATTAGGTTTTCCGTATCGGCCTCCAGCTTGATCGCCTTGGAAAGCTCCCCAAGCTCCTGCGTGGCGGTTTTTACAGCTTCTGAGGAGGATTTGCTATCTTCAATTGTTTTTTTGAGCGCTTCGGCCGCTTTGTCGTGCGCTGTGGAGCGGTTGAGCCGAGCCTGTGCGAAATATTCATCTTCCACTTGCGCCTGAGCCTGCTGCGCTTTGGTTTCCTTCGTGTTACTCTGTGAGGACACTGAGCTGGAATTGACGAGAAGCGCATCCCCCAAATTGCCCGCAGCCTGCGTTACCTCCTCGGTAACGGTCACGCCGGTGTTCGCTTTTTCCGCATCCGGCTTCGTATAATACCAATTAACAAACACCGCTGCGCCGAGCGCAACCACCAGGGTTGCGAGAACAATTTGCCTTTTTCCAATTGACATACTCATACTTATGACCATTCCTTTCTTGCGCCGGCCCGCGGGAGCGCGCGGTTCTGGCGCCGCCAAAATTTTAAGTGGAGCTTATCCGGTTGAAAGATGAATCTTTTAAGCCGAAGATCAGTCCTTTCCATACAAGGTGCTTTCATCAATTTATCATAAGCGCGGCGAGTCAGTCCCGTTCGCGCAGGCACAAGGGAATCAGGGCGCATCCAAAGTCTATTTACAGCGGTGTTCATTCAAAACTTCCCATCCGGTATATTTCAAACACACTCTTTTCACCTCCTAATCTGCCATACGTGCAATACTGACGCGGGATGCGCCGATATCCAACACAGCCGTTACAGCCTGCGTGATCCGCTGCTGGACATAGGCGGAGTCACCGCCTTCGCAAACAATTGCGACACCTCGGATTTTGGGTTGGATCACCTTGATGACCAAACCTTCATCTCTGCTGCCGTTCGATTGCAGGATGATATACTCATTCTCTGTATTACTTTTTTCATTGACCTCAACTCCTCCGGTTTTTTCCCCGCTGCTGCGTTCGACCGACTGCTTTTCGTCTGCGGCATATACAGATTCCACGCCGTTTTCTAACGTGACCATCACCTTCGTCTTTCCTGCTCCGCTGATGGAGGACACGATATTGGTCAACCGTTTTTCAAGATCTTCCGCATAGCTATATTCTGTCTGTATGTTTTCGGAGGGTGTTTCCGCCTCCTGCTTTTTCGGCAGATGGATAAACTCTGAGGCCAACAACAGCAGCATACCCAATAGACCGATACATACGATCAATGTGATTTTTTTATCGGCTTTGATTGCATCCATCAGTTTCCGGCCTTTTTCTCCCATGTTTTTTTTCATTGTCATCCATTCCTTTGCTTTCAATTGCAATGCGGCTTAATCCCCTTCGAGCTCTACTGTTACGGGGCAGCCGAGTTTTTTCTCCAATGCCTCCTGAATCAAGCGTTCTCTACCGGCCTGAACGTCGGATAAAAAAACTTTAAGCTCTGTTATAGATATGATGGAATCTTCCGCAATATCCATGTCCACCTGAATTTCCGCCTCCGTGACGCCGATTTCTGCAAGCGAGAGCTTCGCCGCTTCTTCAATTTTCTGGCGCGCCTGCTGAACAAGGGTAAGATTTATTTTTTCCTGCGCCGCTTCCACCTGCGCCTCCAGATCTCCTGTGCCCTGATCCGGCAACGTGAGCGTAATCCCTTTTCCGGATAAAAACGGCGATAGAATTGCGGATAACAAAAACAGCGAGATCATAACCCGAATAGCCTTTTCCGTTGCGCCCTTCGGCACGAGCGCATGCACCAGCAAAGCGCCAACAGCGCTGAACGTGATGCACAGCGCCCAGCTTTGCAGTGTTTCCATCTCTTCTCCTCCTTTTTATGTTCCAGCTTTGACTGAAAGCATCAGGGCAGTGGAAATAATCAGAAGCACTGCATTAAACAACAGAATCGCCCCTAAAATAACCAGAGCGGATGCAACGCTGCGCAACAGGGTAGCCGCTTTCCCCTGCCCAAACAAATCGGCCCCTACCGCACATAAATTCAGTGTCATCAGCCACAAAAGCAGCTCGGCAAAAACAGGGAGTGCAATGAGCAGAACCGCCAAAATTCCAAATGCTCCTGTAGCTCCACGCACCAGACTCAATGAGCTGACAATCGAGCCGAGCGCATCGCTAACCGCTCCCCCCACCACCGGCACAAAGCTGCCAATCAAAAATTTAGCGCCCTTCGCCACAGCGCTGTCGGCAGCGCCCGCAAGAAGGCCTTTGATCGATAGGAGCCCGACAAAAACAGTGGATAGAAAGCCGAGTGTGATCGTAACCGCTTTTTTGATGATATTGGTGATTCCATTCCAATCGAAAATCGGAGAAAGCGTGCTGACCATACTCAAGGCCAGCAAAATTCCAATAGACGGCTTTAGAAAAACGGAGGAAAACTGCGCGATCGCCTGGGCAAAGCCAAACAAAAGCGTCTGCGAGCTCAGAGCGAGCGCCGGATTTCCACTCGCCGCCACGATCGCCGCATATACGGGAATAAAAGCCAGCATAAAATTACTGCTCAGGCTGATAGCCGCGCAGGTATGCGAAAGGCAATCCATCACCTGCGGCACCAAAACGATCGATAAAAACAAGGCTGAGAGTAACGCCATCCCCTTATTGGCCTGACTGCTTTTTTCTTCTATAAAAGATTCTGCAACCGCAAGCAGGATTAAAACCCCAAGAATTTGCAACGCCGTTTTTAGAGGATTGTTGAGCTTTCCCTGTAGCAAATTCAGAAACATCTCCACAAGGGCACGCGGCGATGTCTGAAACAGCGTGTTAAAATCGATCTCCTCAATGCCAAGCTCTTCAAAAAGCGCGCGCGTTTCCTGCGGCAGATCGTCAAACAACTCGACGGTCCCATAGGCTTCCAGTTGGCTTTGAGTGGAATCCTCTTGCATGGCCGACACCGGAACGGTTAATAATGCAAACAAGAGCAATGCCATCGCTATCATTCGAAATTTTTTCATAAATCCTTATCCTTTTATCAGTCCGGCCGACAGTTGGATCATGGCTTTCACAAGGGGCAGGCAAAGTAAGAGGATCGTCACCTTGCCTGCCAACTCCACTTTATTGGAAAGCGCAGTTTCCCCGCTGTCGCGGCAAGCATCTGCTGCCAATTGAGTCAGAACGGATACACCGAGCGCTTTGAGCAGCAGTGTAAGATATTCGGTATTGATCCCCGAGCCATTGATCAAATCTTTCACTGCGCTTATGAGATCCCCCATTGCCGAAGCAATGAGCAATAAAATAAATACGGATGCAGCAAGCTGCACAACGATGGCGAACTCCGGCTTATACTGCTTGAGCACCGCACACAGCAGTGCACACACGATCGCAATTGCAACAATTTTTACAATATCCATATCGTTTATAACCCAAAAATCGATTTGATATATTGAAACAGATTACCAATCTGCGGGACGATCATCATCAACACAACGACCAGCCCCGCAAGCGTTGTAATCATCGCATATTCTTCTCGCCCGGAACGGGTCAGCAATTGGTTGAGGACTGCGACAATAATACCAATGGCAGCGATCTTAAAAATAAAATTCACATCCATTTTTAATCTTCCTCCATTTGTCAAATTCTGCGTGGAACTAGCGAAGCTGTGTCTCTTTTCCCCGGTCTTTTATAGAAAAAGGATCCAGGCCAGAAGGCCGCCTAAAACGCCGAGGCTGAGGTATAGTTTAGCATATTTGCTCTTCCACTCCCGTGCCTGTGTCAGCCGCTCCTCAAATAACTGCACATAGAGCCGACAGAGGCTGACCTGCCCGTTGAGATCCGTGGTGCCCAGCTGAGAGCCGAATGCGAGCAACAAATTGATATCTTCTCGCCGCAGAGGCCCTAACTGCGCGCGTTCTCCCAAAGCTTTGCTCCAAGCTTGTGGGAACGGAATCTCCAGGCCGCACATCCGGCTGCATTCCCGCAGAAACGGGAGCTCCGAGAATTCTTCGCGCAGGGACAACCGATGCATCAGCTCCCGTACAGGAGTGCGGCAATAGGAGAGCTCGCTTTGTATCGCATTGAGCAGCAGGAGCACCTGCTCCAGCGCGCGGATTCTACGGATGGCTGCCACACTAAAATATTGACCCATCCCGATACAAGCAACCAGAACGCAGGACATCCCCACATATTTCATCAATCAGTTCCTCCGCCCTATAGATTTGCGAAATCCGGCCGGGCAACCCGCCGCCCGCGAGCATTACCACACGGTCAAAAGCGCCGGTTTCCAACAGCCGGCGGGCTTGCGGCCGATGCAGCAAATCCTCC
>UQUZ01000007.1 GCA_900544375.1 uncultured Oscillospiraceae bacterium | reverse complement strand
TGCCGCAAAGCGGCAACGCCATTTTTCACAAAGGTTGGCCTTGCGTGTATGGTATGATAGCTTCAAACATTTTGTTTGAAGCATTAGAAAATGCCTACTGCACGGCGGCAACGCCTTCTTGCGCAGAGGGAATGTTTTGTTCTTATGCTATAATCATGTAAAACATGGCGGCGCTAGTTTTTTCAAACCTGGAAGCCCACCGCTGGAAAGGATCGTTATGAAAATGGATTGGACGGAAATTGTCATTGAAACGGATGCGGATGATATCGACCGTGCAGGCGATATTGCACAGATGGTCGTCCCATATGGTATTTATATGGAGGATTATCGGAATTTAGAAAGGGAAGCTTGGGAAATTGCACATATTGACCTAATTGATGAGGCCCTGCTCAAAAAAGACCGCTCAAAAGGCCTGATTCACGTTTATCTGTCCCCAGAAGAAAACCCGGCGGAAGCGCTCGCTTTTTTAAGCGAGCGGTATCATGCCGCAGGCATCCGCCACCAGATCGCAACGGAGGTTTGCCGGGCACAGGATTGGGAAAATAATTGGAAGCAATATTTTAAGCCTCTGCCTATCGGTAAAAAGCTGCTGATCCGCCCGCTGTGGGAGCAGGAATACAACGCGGAAGGCCGCAAAGTCCTTCACTTGGAGCCGGGGCTTGCCTTCGGCACAGGCGGACATAACACCACGCGCCTGTGCCTTGAAACGCTTGAATCCTATGTAACGCCGGAAACCGAGTTGCTCGATATCGGCTGCGGCAGCGGCATTCTCTCCCTGTGCGCCCTTCTGCTAGGCGCCAAAAGCGCGACTGGTGTGGATATTGATGCGCTCGCGGTCAAAACCGCAGTGGAAAACGGGCGGGAAAATGGCTTTTCCGCCCCCCGCTTTACGGTTTTACAGGGAGATTTAACGGAGCAGGTAAAGGGCCGGTTTGATATCGTCGTGGCTAACATCGTTGCGGATGTGATTATCCGCTTCTGTAAGGATGTCCGGCAATTCATGAAGCCGGGCGCCGTTTTTATCACCTCCGGCATCATCGACACCCGCGAGGAGGACATTCTTGCTGCCTTCGCGCAATACGGCTTTACCATTCAGGAGCGCCATGAGGATGGCGGTTGGGTCTGCTTCGTTTGCACGGCATGAGCCGTACAGGCGGCGCTGGCAAATCTCCGCCTATATTTTCCTCACCTTTATTCTCGCCGTGCTCTTGTGTGAACGCCCTGAATATGATACACTGAGCACAATAAAATTTAATGCTGGAAACTGCATTGCTTCCGGCAGGCGGATTTTCCGCACAGAACCATCAATTTACAATCCGGCTTTTACGGAAAGGATGATCTGAACCAATGTTTTGCAGAAACTGCGGCGCCATGCTCCAAGAGGGCGCAAATGTCTGCACCCAATGCGGCGCGCCGGTAGGTGCAGGCAATCAATATTGCTTCAATTGCGGGCAGTGCTCCGATGGAGCGCCCTTCTGCGCAAACTGTGGCGCACCGCAAAATGCTGCTGCGCAGCCGGGTGCCGCCCCATATGGCCCACAAAAATCAAAACTGGCCGCCGTGATTCTAGCTTTCCTACTCGGCACGCTGGGCATCCATAATTTTTATCTCGGCTATACCAACAAGGGCATTGCTCAGCTTTTGCTGACGCTGCTCGGCGGTTGGCTGTGTGGTGCCGGTGCAATTGCAGCCGGCATCTGGGCGCTGGTAGAGGCAATTCAGCTTTTGACCGGATCAATTCATCAGGATGCCAACGGTGTGCCGCTGAAAAATGAATTTTAACCGACATGGAGAATGGCTGCAATCGTGAAAATCCCGGATTTCCTTCGGGATTTTACCCGGGAGCTCTCCTTAGAACGCCTTTTCTTCAAAACCGCTGTGCAGATGAAAACAAAAATCAGCGCTTGAAAGCTTCGGGGCTTTCAAGCGCTGATTTTTTATTACGAAGCGCAGCGGAGTAACAAAACAAAACTTGCCGCAATCTTGTAGATCAAAGAGATCCGAGCGCTTACGAGAGCGGACGGCTACCGGCTAATTTTATATTTCATTCTGCATGGTTTCTATTGGCCTCCATCATTCCGGCTTTACTGCCGCAACCGCCTTTTCATAAGCCGCCAGCCGTTCGGGCAATTTTTTCAGCGTTTCGCGGTCATCCTCCGCCCGCATCATCAAATAGCTGTAGGCCGTTTCGCCGTTGTTATCCTTCAACGCTCTATCTGCGCCGCTCTTGAGCAGGAGAAGAATGCCTTCCGGATCCGGCAGGTGCCCCGCTGGCGGGCTGCATGCGAACATCAGCGCACTGTGGCCGGCACGATCCTGCGCGTTCACATCCGCTCCTGCTTTGACGAGCAACGCCATCACATCTGTCCCTTGGCGAAAAGAGGCGGCCATCAGCGGCGTGTAGCCACTCTCCGTTCCCCCGTCGGGATCCATGCCGCCGTCAAGCAAATTCCGCACTGTATCCACATCAAACGGGTCTTTTTCAATCGCCGTCACCAACGCGCCGCGCGATTGCTCTCGCTCGCCTTTCGCATGGGAGATGGCTACAAAATATCCGCCCGGCAGCCCCGCGCAAAGCAACCCCATGATCAGCAGCAGAATGGGCAATACAAGCCGCCCCTTTCGCTCTTTCGCCTGACGGGACTTGCGCTGCACCACCAGCCAGATGATCCCAGCAGCCGCCATGCCCACGCCCAGCGCGCAGAGTAGAACCATTCCAAAAACAAAGCCTGTCACAGCCATGGAAGTGCCTCCTGTATCATCAAATCCACTATACTCATCATTTCTTCAAGGGAATATTTTCATGCTCAGCAATCCAGTCCACCATATCATGGAACGACTCGCGCGCACTCATCGGATGATAGTCGAGCTCCCGCTCCGCCTTTTCAATGCTAAAATTGCAGTTGGAGTTGAGCTTGCGCAGCGAATAACGCGTAAACAGCGGCGTTTTATGCGCCGCCTTATAGTAAACCTCCATCAGCGGTGCGGCCGCCTGTGCGAGCCACAGTGGCAGCTTAAACTTGGAGGCGGGAATTCCCGTTTTTTCCGCTAAGATATGCAGAAGCTGATCGACCGTGACTGCCTCGCTCGTGAGGATATAGCACTCGCCGGGCCGGCCCTTCTCTGCCGCGCTGTGCATCCCCTTTGCCACATCGCGCACATCAACGAAATTATACATGCCGAATGCGAGCGAAACCGGGAACTTGCCGCGCATATACATGCGCACCATTTCACCCACGCTCGACACCTTGAAATCGTACGGCCCGCAGCACGCACCGGGATGCGTGACCACCACGTCCAGCGTGTCGCTCTGGCTGTCAAGCACGTACTGAGTGGCTGTCGCCTTGGTTTTCGCGTATGTTCCATCCAGGATATCCGGCTCGAAATGGCTTAGTTCCCGCATCAGTTGCTTACCAGGCAGCGGCGGGATCGCATCCACCGAGGAAGCGTAGACGAGCCGCTTCACCCCGCACTTTTTGCAGGCCTCCACCACATTCTTCGTCCCCTGGACGTTTACATTCCAAATCAGGTTTTCATCCCCTGTGTTAATGTCGATTACGCCCGCAAGGTGATAGACGATATCCGCCCCTTCAAACGCCTTTTCGAGCGACTTAGGATCCGTCACATCCCCAAAGGCCTTCTCACAGTCCAGCCCGTCAAACAGTGGGATATCCTTACGGATCAAGATGCGCACCTGCTCGCCGCTGTCAAGCAGTTCCTTTAAAAGGGCATACCCGATATGGCCGGTCGCACCAGTTATTACGCAAAGTTTGCTCATGATAGATTCTCCTCTCTGTCTCTACAATTAAATTCTCTATTTCTGCGCCGAAACGCCGTCGCACCATACTGGATAATTTAATGGACAGTTATTTTCACTTTTTCTAGCCAAATGCTTCCAATCCTTCTTTTTGAATCATTTGATATCGTACCAATTGGTTTTTGTAGCTTTTTCATTTGGATAAATTTTGGCCTTGTTCGCAGTTCTTAATTAGGCTCTGCTTTGCCGTTTTTCATAACCGCCGATGAGCCGGGCGCCAGTGGTCCTGATTCCCCTGCACCGCTCGTTCGGCTCAAACACGATCGGAGCGTCAAATCCCGCCCCGGCAAGCGCCGTGTGAATTCCCTTGAAATCCACAATGCCCTGCCCGGGCAGCCAGTGGCATTCATCGATACCATCATAATCTGAAATATGTACTGTAACGATCTGCTCCGCAAATCTTTGCGCATAGGAAACTCCCCCTTCCGCCTCCGAATTCCATTTGGCCCGCAGGGAGGGAAACAGCCTTTGCAGCGGGCGAAAACGCACATCCGGGTGCGGCGAGGTAAAATGGTTGGTATCCAAACACAGCCGCAGCTCCGGCACGCAACCGGTCAAATATGCAATTTCCCTGGCTGAATTGCCGATGCAGGTGCGCGGCAAATTCTCAAGCGCGAGTGTCAGCCCCTGCGGCTCCATATAGTCCACCAATTCCCGCAGGGATTGGGCCGCCGAATCAAGCATCGCCTCTCGGGCCGCATCCTCCACAGGCTCAAAGGAGGCGTGGATGACAAAGATCTCTGCCCCGCAGCCCTTTGTCAGGCTGATAAAGCGTTTCAGTTTTTCCACATTCTTTTGGCGCTGTGCCTGCTTTGTGCAGGCGGGGCTAACGCTCATCCCAAATGGGAGATGCACGGAAAACACCGTGAGCCCGGCTGCTTGGATCGCGGCCAGCGCACCCTCATAAAGCGCTGCCTGCCCGCCGTAATCCTCCCGCAGGCACAACTCCAAGTGGGAAATGCCATCCTTTTTCAGTTCATCAAGACGGCCCAAATAGCAATCCGCCCCGCTCAGTGCCGTAGATAACCCATAGGCCATTGCTTCCTCCAAATCCTCTCCGGCTGATGTTGCCAAATAGGGAAAGCGGGCGCAGGCGCTCAATGCTCTGCCGCGCCTTTCTGTAGCCCGATTTCTTACTCAAAAAGTGTAGCATAAACACCGTGTGAAATCAAACAGTTTTATCGTGGGCATTCTGCTATGGGAGGGCGCCGGCAAGCATCTCCCACCCTTATGTTGGCCTATCAAATAAAGAACCTTTATATTCATAAGAATTGGAAATATTTCAAATTCTCTCAACTTTTTGAAAACCAACCAAAATGTTTCGATTTTCTTTCAAAATTCTAGCAAGGCCTTTTCAAAGAGTATAGAAGCGATTAAAATAAGTTTGTCCATAATCTTTAAGATGGACGCCTCCTATTTTGTGTAATAGGACGGTAATTCTTGTAAGAGGTGAAAGGCTATGAAAAAGGCAAAGAAGCTGCTCTCCGTTTTCTTGGCCGCCCTGATGGTGATGCCAACCCTCGGCGGCGTAATGACGGCGAGCGCGGCAACAAACGAAGCTGCTACGGCGGCTGCGGCGGCGTTCAATGAGAAAGCTGCTGCGACGGACCATTCCGCAGTGTACGAAAACATGAGCGCAAAGAGCGCAAAACAAACGAAGGATGCACTCAACGGGCTCCTCGCTCCGATTCTGAAGGCCGTCAAGGTGCAGGAAAAGCTCTACACGGATGCAACGGTAACCGCGATCTTCAAGCTCCTGAACCAGGATGTCATGGCAATCAACGCAGGCACTGCTGCGAGCAACATTTCCGCTGATTATCCGGAAGCCAAAGCTTACATGAGCACCGTCAAATCTGACGGTAAAACCTGGATTGATTTTGACGCCAGCAAAATGGTTTGGGGGGTTACGCCTGGCGACCGCGAGGCGTTTGTCAAGGCGGTCAACGGCAGCAACGGCAACCTCAACAGCACGCTGGGCTTTGCCGTTTTGATGGATTTCTATGGAGGAGGCAATCTCTATAACAGCCTCGCTTCTTTCCTGGAGGCTCTCCATGTAGGAACCATGCCGGAAAGCGTGGAGCTTTTCTATGCAAGTGGAGCGTTGGGTTCTATCGCTGATATTGTGACAAAGGCAATTGACGCTTTGGTTGCAAATCCGTTGGATTACCTCACAGATGTCCTGCCGGATCTCGCTTATACTTATGGCGAAGTCGCCAGCAGTCTGCAAGCTCTGCTTGAGCAGTTGGGCGGCTTAGTCAGCATTGAACTGCCCTCTGACTTCAGCGGCGTTGTCTCCATGGTCGGCGGCCTGATCGGCTTTGAGTTCCCGGCGTTTGACGTGGACTATCTCGCCACGATGGGCAGTGCTGCTACTGCTGAAAGCGGCAGCGCCGGCGGCTATCGCATGGCGATCAACGGCGATCAGACCATGGTTTTCGCGGCTCTTATGAACTATGTGGGTAAGACCCTGAAAATCCCGGCCAACCAGGTGGCTCTTTCCAAGCTCATCGGCGATCAGATCGGCATGGGCTATGGCGATGAGATCGGCGCGATCGTCGCTGCCGCGCAGGGCGGTGACGCGCTTTCAATTGCGGACGCGTCCGTCGCTCTCTGCGAATCCATCGCGGAGAATCTCGGCATCAAGTCCAACAACGAAGGCATCGGCGGCTTCTTTGCAAAGGTGATGGCGTTCTTCAACCGCATCGCCCGCGCGATCGTTGATCTCTTCAAAACCTTCGGCGGCAAGGTAGCCGCGTAATCTCCGCATCATGTAACCAGCCGGAGTGGATTTCCATCCGGAAGCCCACTCCGGTGCCTTTCTTTCACCTACTCATCAAACAAAAACCAAGCGCATCAGGCCAATGCCCGATGCGCTTTTTATCATTTTAACTTACACGCGTGTTATTCCGTCTTTTCGCTATCGTCCGGCGGCTCCGCCTGCCTCTGCTCTGCCAACCTGTCTTCCTCCAAGTTTTTCAGCGCAACGCGAACCGCCGCAATTACAAATTGAGAAAAGTTGCAGTCAGTGCCTTGCAACGCCGCTTCCACCTGATCAACAACAGACTGTGGGAATCGGATGGTTTTATTCACCGTGGAAGGCATCTTTGGAATTTTAAATCGGCTGCTCATGGCGCTTCCATCCCCCTCCCTGCCTATAAACCGCAACACTTCAGGAAAACTTCGTAGTGCATTTTGTAATATATAGTGTAATGCAAAACTCTAGCAATTTATGCATTGCATTTTGCCATGCTTGGTGATATAATAAAAACAAGATAAAAAAGGGGACCTTTTTCCCAATGTTTTTTGAGAGGTTGCCCAATTTATAAGGCAGTTTTGGGATAAGTTTCCTGTTAGTGCTTCCAATGCGTGAAGCATCATCACATTACCCATTCCCCAATCGGAAACGGCGCCTCCTGAAAAGTTCTCCGTTTTCAGGAGTATTGCCTGCTAAATGCACAGGCAGCCGATTCCGCAGGGTGAATCTCCGTCCTCCCGCGGCGCCTAAACAGCGCTGCGGGAGAATGTTTTTTCTTGACAATCATCTGTAACCGTGCTAGGATATCAAAAAAGTGAAAAGCTGTGATGGGGAATAGTATCCATCATCCGCACGCGCAGAGAGCCGCCGGTTGCTGTAAGGCGGCGGTGCCGGACTTGGTGAACTCGCCCCGGAGCTGTGAACTGAAAGCGCAAAGCGTGCTAGGGGAGACGGCGGCCCACCGTTACATGGGCAGGGATTCGGCCGGCAGGCCCGATGCCGTAAGCGGCCCGAATGGGCAATTGAAGTGGTACCGCGGAAGCTTTATACGCCTTCGTCTTCTGAGAAAGCAGGAGAGGAAGGCGTTTTTTCTTTGTTTAAGGGCCATTTATTTAAAGTAACTCAACGGAGGTGACCGTGCATGAAAAAAACAGGCGCACAGATCATTATGGAAGTCCTGCTGGAGCAGGGAGTGGATACAATTTTCGGGTACCCCGGCGCAACCGTCCTCGCGGTGTATGATGCGCTCTATGCTTATAGTGGTAAAATCCGCCATATCCTCACAGCCCATGAACAGGGCGCTGCGCACGCAGCCGAGGGCTATGCTCGTGCAAGCGGGAAAACGGGAGTCTGCCTTGCCACCTCTGGCCCTGGCTCCACCAATCTCGTCACAGGCATCGCCTCCGCATTTATGGATTCCATCCCCGTCGTCTTTATCACGGGCAACGTGGACGTCTCCCTCCTTGGGCGCGACAGCTTCCAGGAGGTTGACACCACCGGCATCGCGATGCCGGTCACCAAGCACAGCTTCATCGTCAAAAAAATAGAGGATCTTGCCCCCTGCCTGCGTGAGGCATTCCGCATTGCGGGCTCCGGGCGAAAAGGGCCCGTTTTGGTCGATATCCCAAAAAACATCACGCTCGCCGACACGGATTATACACCGCGGTCCGCAGTTGCTATGACGCCTGCAAAGCCGCCGCGCGAGGACTGCCTTACGCGCACCGCTCAGGCAATCCGGCAGGCACAAAAGCCGTTGCTCTATATCGGCGGCGGCGTGATCTCCTCGGGCGCATCTGCGGAGCTTTTGCGGCTGGCGGAGCGCATGGATACCCCTGTTGCCTCCTCCATGATGGGGCTGGGCGGCTTCCCGGCTACCCACCCGCTCTACCTCGGCATGATCGGGATGCACGGCGCTTATGCGGCCAATCGCGCGGCACAAGAATGCGACCTGCTCATTGCCGCTGGCGCGCGCTTTTCCGACCGCGTGGCCTGCAACCGCGCGCAATTCGCCCCTAGAGCAAAAATCATCCATATCGATATTGACCCTGCGGAGATGGACAAAAACCTTTTTGCCGAATTCCATCTGCGTGGTGATCTGAAAGAAGTATTCCAGCGGCTGGGCGAAGTGCTCCCACCTATGGAGCATGCCGCATGGCGTGCGCAAGCCGCCGCCTTCCGCCAGCCGCAACCCGCTGCCCCTGCGGACGGCTTCCCCACGCCGCAGCAGGTGATTGAAACGCTGGCTCGCCTCACGCCGGACAACGCGCAGATCGTCACAGATGTGGGCCAGCATCAAATGTGGACGGCGCAATACTATCCCTTTGAGCAGCCCCGCACCTTCATCACCTCCGGCGGGCTCGGCGCGATGGGCTTTGGCCTCGGGGCATCAATAGGTGCTTGCCTTGCGCATCCGGAGCGAAAAACCATCCTTGTCAGCGGCGACGGCAGCTTCCATATGAATTTAAATGAGCTTGCAACGCTTGTCTCCTACCGGCTGCCCATTGTGGATCTTGTGATGAACAACACAGTGCTCGGCATGGTGCGGCAATGGCAAACGGTTTTTTATGACCGCCGCTATGCGCAGACCGCTCCCTGCCGGCAGACGGATTTCGTCCGCCTCGCTGAAGCATTCGGCGCGCAGGGCTTCCGCATTGAGCGCCCAGATCAGATCGAGCCTGTTTTGCAAGAGGCGCTCTCCTGCGGCGGGCCATGCGTGGTAGACTGCCGGATATCGCCCGACGCCATGGTGCTGCCGATGATTCCACCCGGCCGCGCCGTGCAGGACACCATCAACGTTTTTATGGAATAACCCAGGCATGCCCAGCATCTGCGAAAGGATATGATGAAATGGAAAAGCTGTCGCTCTCCGCGCTGGTAGCCAACCACGCGGGCGTTCTGCTGCGTGTGGTCGGCCTGTTCTCCCGCCGGGGCTACAATATCCAGAGCCTCACGGTATCTGAAACGGAGGACCCGCGCTTCTCCCGCATGACGATCGTCTCTGAGGCGGCGCCCGTTACCTTCCGCCAAATGGAAAAACAACTGCTTAAGCTGGAGGACGTCGTCAAGGTGATCCGCCTGGAGGAGGATCACCTGATCGCAAGTGAGCTCGCCCTTGTAAAGGTTCGTTCACTGAATAAAGATCGCCCCGCCGTGTTGCGCACCATTTCCAAACACGGCGCGCGCGTGAAGGATATCGGCCACCGCACCATCACAGCGGAGCTGACCGGCGCGACCGACCGCATCGACAGCTTCATTGAGGATATGGCCCTGCATGGAATCGTGGAGATGTCCCGCTCCGGTATGACAGCATTGGAAAGCGGCGATGAAGGAATCCGCGACCATGAAGTCGCCATATCTTCCCACAGCGGAACTTAAAGATGGACAAAAAGATTTACTCTGTGATACACTGGTGAAAAGAATCGCTTTCTTTCTGGTTTCTGTTTCACCATCGTTTGGAAGGAGGCAGCGCTTTTGCAACGCCATATCACCATTCTGGACTCTACGCTACGCGATGGCGCGCAGGGGGAGGGCATTTCCTTCTCCGTTGAGGATAAAATTGGAATCGTGCGCGCGCTAGACGAATTAGGGATAGCTTATCTGGAGGCGGGGAACCCCGCCTCCAACCCAAAGGAGTTAGAATTTTTTGACCGGGCGGCGGCCCTTCCTCTAAAAAACGCAACGCTGGTTGCCTTTGGGAGCACCTGCCGCAAGGGCTGCACCCCAGAAGAGGATGCAAATTGCCTGGCGCTTCTTCGGGCAAACACGCCGGTGGTTTCAATTTTCGGAAAATGCTGGGAGCTCCATGTGCGGGAAATCCTGAAAACGACGCCGGAGGAAAACCTGCGCATGATCGAGGAGACCTGCCGTTTCTTCAAAGAACACGGAAAAACGGTTATTTTTGACGCAGAGCATTTTTTTGATGGTTACCAGGCCAGTCCGGATTTTGCTCTGGAGGTGCTGCGTGCAGCGAAACGTGGCGGCGCACGCATTCTCACGCTATGTGATACCAACGGCGGCATGATCCCCTGCGATATTTTTGCTATTTCCACACAAATATGCGCTTCTTTCCCGGATACGGAAATCGGCATGCATGCGCATGACGATTGCGGCATGGCGGTTGCCAATTCCGTTTGCGCCACACAGGGCGGCGTTTCCCATGTGCAGGGCACATTCCTCGGGTTTGGGGAGCGCACCGGCAACGCAAACCTTTCCGCTGTCATCCCAACGCTGCAGCTCAAACGTGGGCTTTCCTGCATCCCGGAAGAACGGATGCATACGCTGACCGCGACGGCTATGCGGATTGCCGAAATCGCAAACATCACCCTGCATAAAAACATGCCCTTCGTGGGCCGTAGTGCCTTTGCCCACAAAGCAGGCATGCATGCGGATGGCGTTTTGAAAAATGAGCGTTCCTTTGAACATATCGACCCAACGCTTGTGGGCAATCACAGGCGCTTCCTGATGTCCGAGATGACGGGCAAATCCGCCGTTCTGCGGCGTGTGCAGAAAATCTATCCGGAGATCACAAGGGATTCGCCCGTGCTGGCTGATATTGTGAGCGAGCTCAAGGAGAAGGAGTATGAGGGCTATCAGTACGAGGGTGCGGATTCGAGCTTTGAGCTGATTATCCGCAAACGCGTGGAGGGTGTGGAACCTTTCTTCGATCTGATTAGTTACAAGGTGCTCGACGAACTACCTTATGACAATAACCACAGCGCCACCGCCACCATCAAAATCCGCGTGGGCAGCAAGGTGAAAATTGCCGCTTCCGACGGCGACGGCCCGGTTAATGCGCTGGATAAGGCGCTGCGCGAGGCACTGGCTGAATTTTACCCCTGCCTCAATGAAGTGCGCTTAATTGACTACAAAGTGCGCGTAATGGAGCCAAAGGATGCTACCGCCGCGCGTGTGCGCGTATTGATCTCCTCTGCCGACGGGAGCGATATCTGGACGACGGTCGGCGTTTCTCAGGATATCATTGAAGCCAGCTGGACTGCACTGGTGGATTCCATTGAGCACAAGCTCTGCAAACAGCCGCAACAGAACAACCCGCCTTTTTGAGTGTTCAAATTGAGTGTTTAAAAATAAATTCGATTCATATGGAGGTCTTTTTATGGGAATGACAATGACGCAGAAAATTTTGGCCGCTCACGCAGGCCTCAGCGAGGTGAAAGCCGGCCAGCTCATCGAGGCAAATCTCGATATGGTGCTCGGCAATGATATCACTTCCCCCGTGGCCATCAACGAATTTGAGCGTTGCGGCGCGGATTCCGTGTTTGACAAAAGCAAAATCTCCCTAGTGATGGATCACTTCGTCCCCAACAAGGATATCAAATCGGCAGAGCATACCAAGCAGGTGCGTACCTTCGCCGCGAAATACGGCATCGAGCATTTCTACGACGTCGGCGAAATGGGCGTGGAGCACGCCCTGTTGCCGGAAAAAGGGATCGTTGTGCCCGGCGACGCAGTGATTGGCGCGGATTCCCATACCTGCACCTATGGCGCGCTTGGGGCCTTCTCAACCGGCGTGGGCTCCACGGATATGGCCGCAGGCATGATTACAGGCAAAACCTGGTTTAAGGTGCCCTCAGCCATCCGTGTCACTCTGACGGGCGCACTCCCGCAGTTTGTCAGCGGCAAGGATGTGATTCTGCATTTGATCGGCAGGATCGGAGTGGACGGCGCGCTGTACCGCTCCCTGGAATTCACAGGCGAGGGCGTCAAAGCGCTATCGATGGACGACCGCCTCTGCATCGCCAATATGGCCATTGAATGCGGGGCGAAAAACGGCATTTTCCCGGTAGATGAGACTACGCTCCGTTATGTGGAGGGCCGCGCGCAGCGCCCGTGGAAGGTCTATGAGGCGGATGCAGATGCGCACTATGAAGAAGAGGTCTTGATCGACCTCTCTGCCCTTCGCCCTACCATTGCATTCCCTCACCTGCCGGAAAACACTAAAACGGTGGATGAAGCGGGCGATGTGCCGATCGATCAGGTGGTGATCGGTTCCTGCACGAATGGCCGCATGGAGGATATGCGTGCTGCCGCAGAAATCCTCAAAGGCCGCAAAGTCCACCACGGCGTGCGCACCATTGTGATCCCTGCCACGCAGGAGGTCTATCTGCAATGCATCCGGGAGGGGCTGGCGGAAATCTTTATTCAGGCCGGCGCCATCGTCAGCACGCCTACCTGCGGGCCGTGCTTGGGCGGCTATATGGGCATTCTAGCCGCAGGAGAACGCGCCGTTTCCACAACCAACCGCAACTTTGTCGGCCGCATGGGCCATGTGGATAGCGAGGTGTACCTCGCCTCCCCCGCCGTGGCGGCGGCAAGCGCGATCGCGGGCCGAATTGCGGACCCAGCCAAAATATAACAGCTAAAGAAAGGAGCCTGACAATGAAAGCACAGGGTTTGGTACATAAATATGGCAGCAACGTCGATACGGACGTGATTATCCCGGCGCGTTATCTCAACACTGCTAATCATAAGGAGTTGGCAGCGCACTGCATGGAGGATATCGACAAGGAATTCATCCATAGGGTGAAACAGGGCGACCTAATCGTAGCGGATCATAATTTCGGCTGCGGTTCCTCCCGGGAGCATGCGCCGATCGCTATCAAGGCAGCTGGGGTTTCCTGCGTCATTGCAAAAAGCTTTGCCCGCATTTTCTACCGCAACGCAATCAACATCGGCCTACCGATTCTCGAATGCCCTGAGGCGAGCGACGGCATCCGCAGCGGCGACGAGGTGTGTGTGGATTTTGATACGGGCGTTATCACCAACGTGACAACCGGCGAAACCTACCAGGCAGAATCCTTCCCTCCCTTTATCCAGAACATCATCGCCAAGGGCGGCCTGCTCAACTCCATTGCCCAAAAATAAAGGCTTGCCTTGGCCTGAAAACAGCTTTTAGCGAAGCAAAAATGGAATAGAGCGGGGCTGTTGTAAAACGAGATGTTTTGCAACAGCCCCGCTAAAAAAGCGTTTGCGTATATTCATGCATGATGCAACGCGCCCCCTTTCGATCCATCCGGCGGTGAACCAAACCGGGAATCTTTTCCCCCGCCTTGACTTTGCCCTCCCGACCGATTAAAATGAATCATGTATCGATGGGAGTTATATCGCGAACAGGCGCCAGACGCCCGCAAAGGAGTGTTCCAATGAAAACAAAACGAGTGCTCGGCCTTCTGCTTGCCGCGGTTCTGATTACCGGCTGCCTTGCCGCAGGCTTGATAGCCTACGCCGCAAAAGTAGAGCAGCAGTTTGAATCGACGCCGGAGAGCAGCGCTTGGCTACAGAGCCTGATGGTCACTTATGATAAGGGGAACTATGCATTCGAAACTGCCACGATGGTGCCGCAGACAAATTACCGGCACGATAAGAGCCTGAGCGAGTTTGAAACCGATGTTTCCTACTGGGTCAAAGCCTATACGATGGATGAAGACATGCGCTATGAGCAATATATTCTGGCCATGCGCTTTACCACCGATATTATGAAATTTATGGGGATCACAGAGGACACCTCGCAGGAAGAGATGCGCGCATGGCTGGTGGAAAACGGTGTCGTGATGCCTCCGGAGGATGATGAAAACACCGAAACATACGTCATCCTTCTCTACGCCATGATGAAGCAAAACGCTTATAAGCTGTTTTACCCCAACATGACGCCGCCCACCATCGCACCTGGCACTCCTCTGGAAGCCGCGCTCGTGCAATACCTTGCCAAGCTTATTGAGGAAGAGGAGAGCATTGAGCTGACCGGACCGCTGCCCGAAACCGTCCGCGGGCTGGTTCTCGACGTTGCAAAAGCCACTCTGAAGCAGGAAAAATACGGTAGCATCCAGGTGCCTGCCGATATGCCGGATGAAAAGGTGCTCAAGCTGATGACGATCCGCACGCTGATCGTCGATTTGAAATACCCGCTATACAAGGATGGTGTGGTAACGGATATTAAAAATCCGGATGATATTTCGGATGAGGAGCTGGGGCTTGCTTATCTCTCCGCCATGCTCGGCCAGCGTTACGAGCTGAAAAGTGCTCTGATCCCCTATATCCCCGCGATGGACGCCGCCTGGAACATGCAGGAGGCGCTCGCCAATAACGACGTGCCGCGCCTAATTCTGCGCCAGATGGCAAAGGAAAAGGGCAGCGATAAAATCACGAAGGATTTTACCAAACAGCAGGCCTGGGAAGAGGTGCTCCGTCTGGGCTACTTCCCGCTGGAGGATCAGTTTTATTGCGACATCTCAAATTATGTTGTCAATCTGCCCTATAAAATCAGCGATGTGCGCGTGCGCCCCACTGCGCTGAAAAACGGCGCGAAGATCACCGTCAACGGCAAGGAGATTAAAAGCGGCAGCGCGACGGAGATTCATTTTTCCATGATCGGCCAATCCACCACGCTGAACTATCACGTGACCAACACAGTGGACGGCAAAACAGAGACCATGGATTATTCTGTCAAGATCATCAACGGCAGCAAGGATATGCCAGACGAAACCTATAAGACGCTTCCAACCCTTAAGCGCCCCTCCTATGAGATCCCCACCGGTAAAATCGAATCGATGGTAATGCCGGATGGGAGCCTTGTTTATACAGATGAACACGGCGGGCAGTACACGCTCCCGGCAGGCGCCGAATATGTGACCGACGAAAGCGGCAACGTGATCGGCCTCAACGATGGGCTGGTGGTGCTCGACGACGACAGCACTGAGGGCACGACCGCCGAGGAGGCGCCGGCAATGGCCGGCGTGAGAGACGGCAAGGTGTGGAAGAAGATTGTGAGCATCGTCCTTCCCATCTGCGCGGTGCTGATCGCTCTGGCATTTGTTATCATCTATAAGAAAAAGCCGGAGCTTCTCCATCCGGGCAAGCATTCCAAGGTCAAAAAGCCAAAAAAGCCGAAAAACCGTTTTTAATCGGTGACCGTATCAACAATTCATCGCGTTCCAAAACGCAGGCCGGTTGATGACCGGCCTGTTTTTTGTTTCTAAGAACTGTTTTTAGAGGTCGATGCCGTTCAGATCTGTTAAAAATTTAAAAAATATTCATCAAAGCCTTTCTTTTCGCGCTATAATTATGTTAAAGTTCTAAATAGGAGTTTGATCCATCCGCACCCTGTAGGGCGGCGGAGAAGGAGGATTTGCAATGAGCTTAGAAAAAATTATGGTCGTGGATGACGATCCCAATATCTGCGAACTGCTGCGGCTTTATTTAGAAAAAGAGGGTTACACGGTGGAAATCGTCAACGACGGTATGGCCGCGGTGGAAGCTTTCCAATCGGCACAGCCAGATCTCGTGCTGCTCGATATCATGCTGCCAAGGTTGGATGGCTGGCAGGTCTGCCGGGAAATCCGCCGTTTTTCGGACAAGCCGATTATTATGCTGACTGCAAAGGGCGAAACCTTTGACAAGGTGCTAGGCTTGGAGTTGGGAGCGGACGACTATGTTGTAAAACCCTTTGAGGCCAAAGAGGTGATTGCGCGCGTCAAGGCGGTGCTCCGCCGCACGGCCAACAGCAACACCGAGCAGGTTAAGGAAGTTCGCTATGATAAGCTGATTATCAACCTGACGAACTACGAGCTACGCGTAGATGGCAAGCAGGTCGACACACCGCCCAAGGAGCTTGAGCTGATCTATCATCTCGCCAGCAATCCAAACCGCGTTTTCACCCGCGACCAGCTGCTCGACGAAGTGTGGGGCTTTGATTATTACGGCGACTCGCGCACCGTTGATGTGCACGTCAAGCGCCTGCGGGAAAAACTGGAAGGTATCAGCGATAAGTGGGCGCTCAAAACAGTGTGGGGCGTTGGCTATAAATTTGAAACCAAGGAATAATACACGCCTCTTTCCCGTTTGCGTATGGAGCACTATTTTTGCAACAATTCGTTTGAAAGGCAACCCTTTCAAACGTTTCCTTTTGCCTTGCCGCATACGACGGGGCGTGGAAAGCGAGGCTGACTCAATTTGAAAGAACGATTCAAAAAGCGGTTCAAAAAAAAGCATCTGAATCTGTTTGCGAAATATTTCCTGGTCATCACAATGGTGATTTTTATCTGCTTTGCCGTGCTTGGCTGCTCCCTGCTGCTTTTTGTTTCCAACTACTGGCGCAGCGAAAAAACCAGCCTGCTCAAGGAGAATGCACTACAGGTGGCCTCCACAACGGCCGACCTCCTCGGCGCGGGGCAGCTCGACAGGGACGGGAAGGGAACGGTCGCCATCCTATGCAATACGCTCACGCTCGTCTCCTCCGCCATTGAGGCGGATGTGTTCATCTGCAACCTCGACGGCTCGGTGATTCTGTGCAAGGATCTCTTTACGCCCGAGATGCAGGAAGTGAACGCAAGCTCCTGCCAAATCCACGATGGGATGCATTTCCCCAAAGAGGTCGTGCAAAAAACGATTCAAAAGGAATATATTCGTGCGGGCACCCTAGAGGGCGTATATAGTGACTCCCATTTCATCATTGGAGAGCCGGTCATCGTAAATGGAGAGCCGGTTGCCCTGGTATTCGCCACCAAGCCCACTTCCTCAGGGCTTGGGCCATATCTTTGGAATATCTTTAAAATGTTCCTCTTTTCGGCGCTAATGGCGCTTCTGCTCGCATTTGTGGCAGTTTATGTGCTCACCTATAACCTCATCCGCCCTCTGCGTGAGATGAGCGCGGCCACCAAGCGCTATGCGCGCGGAGATTTCTCCTACCGGGTCGATTCGCAGGGGAGCGGCGAGGAGCTCGCGGAGCTTGCCGGCGCCTTGAACTCTATGGCAAAAGCGCTCGCGGTGCTCGAATCCTCGCGCCGGAGCTTCGTTGCAAACGTATCGCATGAATTGAAAACACCGATGACCACGATCGGCGGCTTTATCGACGGCATGCTCGACGGCACCATCCCGCCCGAGCAGCAAAAGCACTATTTAGAGATTGTTTCCGCCGAGGTAAAAAGGCTTTCGCGCTTGGTGATGACAATGCTCAACATGTCTAAGATTGAGGCGGGCGAGCTAAAGCTCCAACCAAGCAAATTTGACATTTCCGCACAGTTGTTTCAGGTATTCCTGCTCTTTGAGCAGAGCATTGAGCGCAAAAAGATCGAAATTGCCGGCCTGGAGGATATGCAAAGCGTTGCCGTTGAGGCTGATCCTGATATGATCCATCAGGTATTGTATAATTTGATCGACAACGCGGTAAAATTTACACAAGAAGGCGGGCAGATCACGGCGTCCGTCCTCTCTGATTCGGAGAAGGTCATCGTTCGCATCCGCAATACCGGGCTGGGGGTTTCCTCAGAGGAAATCAACCGGATCTTCGAGCGGTTTTATAAAGTGGATAAATCCCGCAGCTTCGACGTCAAGGGTGCGGGGCTTGGTCTCTATATTGTGAAAAGCATCATTGAAATGCACGGCGGGCAAATCACTGCAAAAAGCGAAGAAGGCAAGTATACGGAATTTATATTTTGGCTGCCGCTGCAATATGGAAAATTGTTTTAGAGCGCCTTAATTGGTCAAAATTATTTTCAACAATGTTTAAAAACTGTTCATACAGCCGTGACACAATAGCGAAAGGAACCTTTTATTCTGGAAGCAGCACTAAACAAGGAGGCATTCACAATGGATGAATGGGATAACAAGAATAACGGCACCGGGCCGGATGCAGAGCAGACGGACAGCGCGAACGATACGCACATAGAAAACAACGCGGATCAAATGCCACCCTATACGCAGCAAGCCCCTTACCAGAGCTCCTTCGGGGCGGGCGGTTACTATCAGCAGGGCGGCCCTTCTCAAAACCAGCAAGGGCAGCAGCCCTATCAATCGCCCTACCAATATAACCAAGCGCCGGCAAGCGGTGGGGGGCCGGATGGCAGCGGCCCACAAAAAAAGAAGAAGAAAACCGGGCTGATTGTGCTGATTGTAATCCTCTGCGTCGCGCTTGTAGCCGCCGGCATCGGCATCGCTATCGGCTTGACGCGGGACGACGACGGCGACTCCGGCAACAAAGCCGTCAATCCAGACGGTCCAACCCTTGCCATCGAAGAAACGCCCGACAGCCAATCCACCACCAATGAAAAAGGTGAATTGACCGCCGAGGAAGTTGCCAAAAAGGTAAAGCCTTCAATTGTAGGCGTAATCGTATCAGAAACTGCACAGAATAATATGATGGGCCAGAACCAGAGCGAATCCGGCGAAGGCACAGGCATCATCATGGGGGAAGACAAAACCGGCAAATACACCTATATTATCACCTGCGCGCATGTGATCAGCGGTAACAATGTCAAAGCCACGGTGCAGCTGGAAGACGGCACCTCTTATGACGCAGACGTGGTCGGTTACGATGAGCGCTCCGATGTAGGCGTGCTTCGCATCAAGGCCTCCGGCCTGCAAGCCGCCACCTTCGGGGATTCCTCCAAGCTTGCCGTGGGCCAGCAGGTCTTCGCCATCGGCAACCCGCTCGGCACAGAATTTTTCGGCACGCTCACCGGCGGCTTTGTCTCCGCGATCGACCGCCCCATTAGCAGTGAGATCGGCTACCCGATGAAATGCATCCAGCATGACGCGGCGATCAACCCCGGCAACTCCGGCGGTGCGCTCGTCAATATGTACGGCCAGGTGATCGGCATCAATTCCTCTAAAATTGCGGAGGGCTATGAGGGCATTGGCTTCGCCATCCCGATCAATTCTGCAAAGGAGATCGTCGACAAGCTCATTGCAAACGGCTATGTGCCCGGCAGGCCGAAGCTCGGCGTCACCTATTATGCGGCCAGCCAGCAATCCAGCTACCGCATGATCGTTCAGCTTACAGACCTTCCGGCGGGCACGCTGGTCATTAAGAGCATCGGCTCCGACAGCGATCTTGTCAACACGGACGCCAAAGCAGGCGATATGATTATCGCTGTCAACGGCAAAAACCTTGATAACTCCAACACGCTCTTGGAGCTGATTGAAGAGAGCAAGGTCGGCGATACACTCACCCTAACACTGTGCCGAATTGACAATAACTACAAAACCTCCAAATTTGATGTAAAAGTAAAGCTTGTAGAGGATAAAGGATCTTCCTCCTCCAACGAAGCAACGGAGAGCTCTACCACCAACACCTATTTCAATCCCTTTGGATTTTAACAAAACAAATATAGGGGCTGTTGCGAACGGTGCCTTTTCCCCGTTCACAACAGCCTTTTTCTTTTATAAAGATCGGCTTTACCGTGTTGACTTGGAGGCTGGCGGTCCAAAAATCGCCGCGGGATGCAATCGATCAAGTTTTTCTTTTTCCAGCCAATCCCTTCAGGCGGCGTTTCGCCGTCTTGCGATCCTCCTTGCCAGGCTTACCGACATCGGCAACCCAGCGCACACGCAGCGGGCGCGCCGTCAGGAACTCCGAGCCTGGCTCCAGTGTTGTGCGCGGATGCTGGTACAGATCGCGCTCCTCGTCGATCGGTTCGTCGATACAGTAGAGATAGCCGTATTTTTTTCCGTTATGCAGCAGCGTTCCATCCGCTTCACAGGATAATATCGGCGGCTTGTGTGAAAACGCCTCCGCTAGCGCTCTATTCGGCGTGATCGTGCTTCCCTCCCGCAGGAGGGAAAATTTTTTGTTGGAGCCATGATACCAGATTCCCGCGGTATTCTTTGGACTCATCTTCATACTCCTCCTGTCAATAGGCACAGGCGATTCTACAAATCCCGTTTGTATCCGCGAGGGGCCTCTTTTATGAAAGGATATACTGCTTCACCTGTTCCAGTAAAGCAATTTCCGCTGTTGCCTCCAGATAAAGCCCATCTTCACGGTATTCTTCCATATGGACAATCCCCTCCCGGCGTAGCCGCGCAGCAAAAGCGCCCATATCAAAGGGCAAGAGGAGTTCTACCCTGCGGCGGGATACGGGCAGAGCAGCCACAATTGCATCGAGCAGTTGCTCTATCCCTCTGCCATATAAGGCGGAGACCATCACCGTGTGCCCGATGGAGGGCAAATGATAAACGTTACCCGCCAAATCGCATTTATTCATCACAGAGACCACCGGCTTCCCGGCACACCCCAGCTCGTCGAGCAGCTTCGCCGTCACTTCCAGATGCTCGGCGCACTCCGGGCTGGAAGCGTCGCACACATTGAGAATCACATCGGCGCTCGCGGCCTCCTCCAATGTGGATTGAAACGCCTCTACCAACTGGTGAGGCAGCCTGCGTACCAGGCCGACCGTATCAATCAGCATAACCGTGCGCCCATCCGGCAGAGTCAGGGCGCGGGCGGTGGGGTCGAGCGTTGCAAAGAGCTTATCCTCCGCCAGCACGCCCGCATGAGTGAGCGTATTCATCAGGGTGGATTTCCCGGCGTTGGTATAGCCGACGATCGCCACCGTTTCCACTCCGTTTTTATTGCGCCGCTCCCGCAGCCGGGCCCGCCTGCGCCCCACAATTTCGAGCTGATTTTCCAGCGCGTCGATCCGCCTCCGGATATGCCTGCGATCGCTTTCCAGCTTGCTTTCGCCTGGGCCGCGCGTGCCGATGCCACCGCCCAAGCGGGAAAGCTCCGTGCCCTTGCCGCCCAGGCGCGGCAGGGCATATTTGAGCTGTGCAAGCTCTACTTGCAGCTTGCCTTCGCTTGATCGGGCGCGTGCGGCGAAAATATCCAAGATCAGCATCGTCCGATCAATCACGCGCACATCCGTGAGCTTCTCAATATTACGCTGTTGGGACGGCGTCAGCTCGCTGTCGAAAACCAGCAGATCCGCTTCATGATCGCGGCAAAAGGTTTTGATCTCCACAATCCGGCCGGAGCCAATGAAGGTAGCTGCGTCCGGCGTGTCGCGCTTTTGCACCATTTTAGCGAGCACCTCTGCGCCCGCCGTGTGCGCGAGCTCCTCCAGCTCATCAATGGATGCTTGTGCATCAAATGCCCCCGTATCCACGCTGACAAGCAACGCGCGCTCCGGGCGCTCTATATTTTCAAAATAAGCCATAATCATAACCGCATCCTTTCCCGTTCACCCGGGTATTTGCAGCGCCTCTTTCCGGCGCGAAAGAAAAAACGCCCGTTTGAATAAATCTACCTTTTCATCCAATGGTAACCTCTTCCCCATGATTTTCCGGCTGGTTAGGCCAGTCATTTGTATCATATCCCACTTTGTTTTTTTATGCAATAACGTTTGAAAAATATTGTACGCAGGAGAAAATGGTGGTACAATAAAACGAAACGATATCGGATGGGAAACCGCCTGCGGCGCTTGCGGCTTCCTTGTAAAATGAGGGGGGACTTCTTTGAACCAGGAAGAACTGATACACCTGCTGGCACATGAGAAAGAAAAAAACGGCACATTAATCCTCGCGCACACCTATCAAGCGCCGGATATTCTTGCGGCTGCCGATGTGTGCGGAGACAGCTATGCCCTTGCCAAAGCCGCCACCGCCTACCAGAATGAACGCGTGGTCCTATGCGGTGTGCGCTTTATGGCGGAAACTGTTAAAATTTTATCTCCGGAAAAGACAGTGATTTTGCCGAAAAAACGCGCAACCTGCCCGATGGCGGAGCAGATCACGCCTGCGCGCGTGCGCGCCTTCCGTGAGGAGAACCCGGAGGTTACGGTCGTCGCTTATATCAACACGACCGCCGCGCTCAAGGCGGAATGCGATGTGTGCGTTACCTCGTCAAGCGCGGTTAAAATCGTCCGCGCGCTGCCCGGGCACAAAATTCTTTTTATACCGGATCGAAACTTGGGCGCGTGGGTGCGCAAACAGTGCCCGGAGAAGGAAATTCTCCTTTGGGATGGTTACTGCCCAATACATAACAGCATCACGCAGCAAGATGTGCTGCGCGCTAAGGCCCAGCACCCGAGCGCCAAGCTCGCCATGCACCCCGAATGCCCGCCGGAGGCCCTCCAGCATGCGGATATGATTGGCGCCACGAGCGCTATCATCGATTATGCCCTGCAAAATGAGCAGGAGGATATCCTCTTCGGCACGGAATGCGGCGTATACAACGATTTGATTCAAAAATATCCCAGGCGGCATTTCTATCAGCTTCGAGGGGACAAGCTCATCTGCCCCGATATGAAAATGACCTCCCTGCAAGATGTTTATATGGCAATCACCGGAGCAGGCGGGGAAGAAATCGTGCTGGAGGAGCCTTTACGCAAGGCTGCGAAACGCAGCCTCGACAACATGCTCAAATACGGCGGCTGACCGCCGCGCGGGAAAAGAGATGCCAAAAGAATGGTCAAACAACAAAAATATGACGTCATCATCGCTGGCTGCGGCGTAGCCGGGCTTTACGCCGCGCTTCAGTTTGATGAAAGCAAGCAAATTTTAATGCTTTCCAAGCGGGAGGACACGCTCTCCAACAGTTCCCTTGCCCAGGGCGGTGTAGCGGCTGTGCTTGATTTTGAAAACGACAGCTTCGACCTGCACTATGAGGATACGCTGATTGCAGGCGGCCATAAAAACACGCCTGCGAGCGTGGATGTACTCGTTCATGAGGGGCCGGACGATGTGCGCCGGATTATGGAGCTTGGCGTAGATTTTGACAAGGCGCCTGACGGACGGCCGCAAAAAACACTAGAGGGCGGCCATTCCCGCCGCCGGATTGTGCATCATAAGGATCAGACCGGCTATGAAATTGTGATCAAGCTTCTGGCCCAGGTGCGGCAGCGCTCGAATATTGAGCTTGCCGAAAACACCACCGTGTGTGAGATGGCCCAGGTGCGCGGCGGATTCCGGCTGGATCTGTTGTGCGGCGAGGAGCCGGGCAGCGTTTTTTGCAGCTACTGCATCCTGGCAACGGGCGGCATCGGTCGTGTTTACCGCTACACCACCAATTCCTCCATTGCAACGGGCGATGGCATTCGCCTTGCGTATGAGCTTGGCGCCCAGATTAAAAATTTAAGCTACGTTCAGTTCCACCCCACAGCCTTCCATTCGGAAAAGGAACGCGAGCAGTTTCTCATCAGCGAGGCTGTTCGTGGGGAAGGCGCTTATCTGCTCAACTGCGAGAGAAGGCGTTTTATGGCCCACTATGACGACCGGTTGGAGCTCGCCCCACGTGATGTTGTTTCCCGCGCGATCATCCTGGAATCCCGCCGCACGGGCAGCAACCAGTTTTTTCTTGACATCACCTATAAAAACCGTGACTTTTTATATAACCGTTTCCCTGCCATCTCCAAGCGTTGCCTGGAGGAGGGAGTAGATATTGCGCAGGATCTGATCCCTGTATTCCCCTGCCAACATTACCTCATGGGCGGCATCGCGGTAGATCTCACGGGGCGCACGGCTGTGCCGCGCTTATATGCTGCGGGAGAATGCTCCAACACCGGCGTGCATGGAGCCAACCGATTGGCCAGCAATTCCCTGCTGGAAGCGCTCGTGTTCGGCCGCCATGCGGCGGAGGATATTTTGCGCTGTATGGAAAAGGGCTATCTAGAGGTGGAGCCGCCAGCACAGATTGACCCACCGCAATTCGACGGCGCTCCCCTGCCGCATGGACTTCGCACGGAAATCCGTGATATCATGCAGCGCGCCTATTTCGTCATTCCCAACCCGACGGCTGTCCATACCGGGCTCAGGCGAGTGGAAGAAATTCGCCGCCGCCTGAAAAGCGGCCATTTCGCCGTCACCCGCGATTACTGTGAGGCGCTGAGCCTCGCCACGGTGGCCTCCATCATCCTACGCGAAGTGGATGATGGTTAAGGCAGGGATATCCATAGCCCGATGATCTGATGCGTATAGAAAGGATGGTTTCTCCATGATGCTTCCCCAATTTTATATGGAAGACCTGATCCGCCAGGCGATTCGTGAAGATATCAATTATATTGACACCTCGGCGGACTATCTGATCCCACCGGATCAGATGGGAAAAGCTCGATTTCTTGCCAAAGCGGACGGCGTGCTCTGCGGCCTGTCGGTTGCATTGCGCGTGTTCGAACTGCTTGATCCAGCTTTCCGTGCTCAGCGCTTCCATGCAGATGGCGATACGCTCCAAAAGGGCGATATCATCGCAGAGCTCAGCGGCAGCACCGCCATGTTGCTCAAGGGCGAGCGCACCGCGCTCAACCTCATCCAGCATATGTCCGGCATCGCCACAGCCACGGCGCAGGCAGTCCGGCTGGTGGAGGGCACGCACGCCTCAATTACCGATACCCGCAAAACACTGCCTGGCCTTCGCTCCCTGCAAAAATATGCAGTCGTCTGCGGCGGCGGTAAAAACCACCGTTACAACCTCTCCGACGGCGCGATGCTCAAGGATAACCACATTGATGCCGCCGGTGGCATCACCAACGCGATCACTCTTTTGCGTGGAAAGCTTGGCCATATGGTAAAAATTGAAGTGGAAACCCGCAATCTTGATGAGGTGGCCGAGGCCCTGCACGCGGGCGCGGAGATCATTATGCTCGACAATATGAGCCTTGAAGCGATGCGCAAAGCCGTCGCAATGGCGAAGGGGAAAGCCCTGATCGAGGCCTCCGGCGGTATTACGCTCGAAACGCTGCGTCCCGTTGCGGAAACCGGCGTGGATATCATTTCCATCGGCGCGCTGACACACTCTGTCAAAGCCTTCGACATCTCTATGAAGCTTGTCTGAAAGCTCAACAAGTTTCAGGAAAGAATAACATAAATTATAGCATAGCAAGCCAAAGGGGACGCTGCAGATTAAATGCGGCATCCCCTTTAATTGATAGATTCAAAAAATTGCTCCCGACACAGGCAACCGATTCATCAAACAAAATCATAATATTTACATCAGCGGTGTAAACAGCATAAAAATCCGCTCTGAGAGCTTCGTCCAGATGCTGCGCTTCTCAAACTCCTCTAAAACATATTCTTTTGTATGCTGCAGATCCTCTTCATAAATTGCATTATATTCCTGCACCAATCCGTTTTCATAAAAAACCCCGCAAATCTCATCATCCACCAACAAGCTGCGCATATCCATATTCACAGAGCCAATGCAGCAAAGCTCATCATCTACGATCATAGTCTTTGCATGGATATAGCCGTTATATTTATAAACATGCGCCCCATATTCCATCATCTCGGCGGCAAAATAATTCGTTACCGGATCCAGAAAAAAGTTAGCCTTGATCGCTGGGATCATAATATCAACTTTGATGCCAGAGGCCGCTGCGGTTTTTAATGCGTCGAGGATGGAACAATCCGGAATAAAATACGGCGTTTGGATCCGTATTTGCCGTTGTGCCGATCGAATCATGCTCATATAGCACATTTTGATGCTTTCCTTATCGTTATCTACTCCACCGGTCACAAACTGGCAAAGGTTTTTCACCTGCCCGGGAAGCTTCACTTCCCGCAGGCGAAGGGAGGAAAAACTTTGCCGAAATAAACGACCGTTTAAAGCGGTAGACAAATCCAGGAGGAACTCATTTTCAAGCGCATGCACACAGTCCCCTGTGAAACGCACCTGCGTATCTCTCCATGGGGTTTTGATTTTTGCGCCATTCGCATATTGGACCCCAATATTCATACCGCCAATATAGCCGATTTCACCATCCACCGTCACAATCTTTCGATGGCTTCTAAAATGGCTAACATAAGGCTTCAGCCTTTTTACCGTGCCGCCCGCCTGCTTCAGAGGGCGGAACAGGGCTTCCGGTGTGGAAAGATTGGCGATAAAATCACATAAAACGATCACCTCCACGCCCTGCTTCTGCTTTTGCGTTAGAAGGGATAGCAGTGCTTGCCCGACCCTGTCGTTTTGAATCGTATAGAATTCCAAATAAACGCTTTGCCGCGCAGCCTCAATATCAGTAAACAGCTGTTTATAATGGCTTTCCCCGCTTGTATAAAAGGCAGCCTTTTCATAAGCGCACAGCGGTGCGTCATTATAATGGTAATTGAACCGTGCCACATCGGCATCGATTCCACTCATGGTGCCGATGTTCTCTTCACCCTGGCTTTGCAAAAGGGGCATGTTTTTCCGCAGCCTTTTGCTGCGGAAATACCGGGTCATCTTGATTGCAGAGGTGCTGCCAAACGCCAAATAAAAAATAAGCCCGGCATATGGAACACAACTGACAATCAGCACCCACATCAGCGCTTCATTCGGCTGCTTCCTTTCAAAAAATATAACGCTCAAGATTGTCAGTACATAAAGTAGAATAAGTAAAAGCCTAAACATATCGTCAGCTCCTATTAATTCAGGCCAAAAGGGGATGCGTGCGCATAATGCCGCTTCGCTCAGCGCTTCACAAAGCACGCTCTCTCCCCGCCCGCAAAAACACCTGCAAGCCGTGTGCCTGCTACAGAATGTATAAAAAACAACGCAGGAGGCTAAAAACATGCTTTACCGCCTAAAGGGTAAAAATATAGGCCAAAACGCAAGGCCCGCAAGCATTTTTCAAGGGTACACTGCAAAATTTTATTTTTACAGTGCACCCTTTTTAATTTACCACCCCTTACCCGGCAGTGCTCTGTGCGGCAGCAATGGTTGCCGCCGCGGTAGAGGAAGCCCCTTCAGAGCTGGCAGGAGCCTCGCTGACCGTTTCTCCCTCCGTTTCAGACGGCTGCGCCTTGGTGGCTGCCGTTTCTGGCGGATCGGTTGCCTGTATTGCGCTGATATAATAGGATTCGCCTTTTTCGCGCAGCGTGATCTTCATATATTTATCCGGCTCAGGGGCCACAATATCTCCATTTGCATCCTGTACCCACTGCCCACCGGCGATATAGCCGACGGTCAGATAGGTTGTTGCACCCTTTTTCTCAATCTCATAAATCTGAGCCGTATAAAGCTGATCAACGCCTGCAACCGGGATATGATAGGTTTTCGTCGCCGCGTCATAGGGGAATTCATAGCCATAGCCGGTAATCGTCGCATGCTGCGGCTTCACCTCTGTGCCAAACAAGTATTCAAACTGTTTTTCCACATCCGCCTGCGGGATAACCATATAGCCCCCCTCTTCATACGGATAACGATCCGGATCAGGATCACTGCGCAGCAGGGACCAGACGGCAGCCTCCATCAGCTGGCCGATATCCGCCTGGCTCAGATCGTCGAAGGGTGACGGGTCATTCATAATGACAGGAGCAATAAACTTCTGATACTCCTCTTTCATCGCATTCTCGCGCCGTTCCACGACGCCTTTGACACCGCTTACACCCGCGCCGACGATTGCCACCACTCCGGCGACCACCAACACGATAACGAGCAACCCGAGCGGGAACGCCCAGGACCTTCTCTTTTTACGGGACGGCCTTGCTTTTGTATCCATATGGGCAAATCCTCCTGTTGTGATCGCAGTGCAGTTCCGGCTAGCGAACCTGCCCTGCGCCGTAAATCTTATATTTCATGCTGGTCAGCTCGCTGAGCCCAAGCGGACCACGCGCATGCAGCTTTTGGGTAGAGATGCCGATTTCCGCGCCAAAACCAAATTCTCCGCCATCCGTATACCGGGTGGATGCATTCACATAAACCGCTGCCGCGTCCACCTCATTGAGAAACTGCTCCGCAGCACTGTAATTTTGCGTTACAATGCATTCACTGTGCCCGGTCCCATAGCGGCCGATGTGTGCAATCGCTTCTTCGATGCTGCCGACAACCTTCACCGATAGTATATAATCTAGGTATTCCGTGCTCCAGTCCGCCTCCTGTGCGGCTTCTATGCCAGGCAGGATTGCACAGGCCGCTTTATCCCCGCGCAGAACCACCTGCTTTTCATCAAGCCTGCGCTTGATCAGCGGCAGCGCCTGCTCCGCAATCCCGCGGTGCACCAACAGGCTTTCGCATGCGTTGCAAACCGAGGGGCGGGAGGTTTTCGCATTGAAAACGATCTCCGCCGCCATTTCCAAGTCTGCCGCCTGATCGACATAAACGTGGCAGTTGCCCACACCTGTTTCAATCACCGGCACGGTTGCATGCTCCACCACTGCGCGGATCAGCCCGCCGCCGCCCCTGGGGATCAATACATCCACATACGCATTGAGCCGCATCAGCTCATTGGCGGAATCGCGCGACGTATCCGCCACGAGCTGGATGCAATCTTGCGGAAGCCCCGCCTGCTCCAATGCGGCGCGCATCACGGCAGCAATCGCCTGGTTGGAATGGATCGCCTCCTTGCCGCCGCGCAGAATCACCGCATTGCCGGATTTTAAGCACAGCGCCGCCGCATCCGCCGTTACATTGGGGCGTGCTTCAAAAATCACTGCCACAACGCCGAGAGGCACCGCCACTTTCACAATCTGCAAGCCGTTCGGCCTGTTCCCGCCGGAGAGCACTCTGCCAACCGGGTCCGGCAGAGCAACAATCTCTCGCATGCCTTGCGCCATGCCTGCAATACGGGCCTCATTCAGGCGGAGGCGGTCAAGCAAAGCAGGGCTCATGCCCGCCTGTTCGCCATTGGCAATATCCTTCGCATTTGCCTCCAAAATCGCGGCAGTATGTTCCAGTAAAGCGTCCGCAATTTGTGTTAGGCCATGATCTTTACTAGCAGTGGAAGCCGTGCGCAAAAATTGCTCCGCCTGCTTTGCCCGCCGCCCTAATTGTTCCAATGCGGTCATTCCCGATTCCTCCTCGCTTTAAAAAATGTGCCGATCTGTCGGCCCTCCAATATCTTGTATAAATCCTGCGGCGCGTCGCCGTTCATCACAATCGTATCAATCCCCGCCTCTGTGGCAAGCTCTGCGGCATGCAATTTTGTCACCATGCCTCCGGTGCCGCGCTGTGTTCCGCTGCCGCCGGCCAATGCCCGAATTCGGCCATCGATCTCATCCACCACTGGGATCAGGCGTGCGTCCGCATCCTTGTGCGGATCGCTGTCGTACAGGCCGTCAATATCACTGAGGATAATCAGGGCATCCGCATGCACAAGCCGCGCCACGATCGCCGAAAGGCTGTCGTTATCGCCAAAGACGATCTCCTCCACAGCTACGCTGTCGTTTTCATTGACGATTGGAATCGCACCATAGGCAAAGAGCTTTTCAAAGGTATTCACCAGATTGGTTTTCCGGCAATCATTTTCAATATCGCCCCGCGTGATAAGCAGCTGGCCCACGGTGTGCCCATACTCGCCGAAAAGCTTATCATACATAAACATCAGCTCGCATTGCCCCACGGTTGCCGCTGCCTGACGGCCCGGCGTATCGTCCGGTCGCTCGCGCAGGCCGAGCTTTCCAACGCCCACGCCGATTGCTCCGCTTGTCACCAGCACAACCTCCATCCCGGAGTTGAGCAGGTCGGACAGCACACTGACGAGCTTTGCCATTCGGCGGATGTTTGTTTTGCCCGTCTCATAGGTCAGCGTAGAAGTGCCGACCTTCACGACGATGCGCTTCGCTTGCTTTAATATAGGCATATTCCGTCCCCTATTCCCTGATGCCGGTTTCAACCGGCAATTGATGAGTATATCACATTGAATTGCCTTCCTATGCCGCCAAATTGGCATTGCCGCTCTGCGGAAGGCATTTTCCCAATGTTTTCATGTTCTCCGAAGCTCGAGATTCGTGAGGTTATTATACCAATATGTACAAATACTCTTTTTGAAAATGGCGCTGCCGCATCGCGGCAGGAGGCGTTTTGCGCCGACAGACATTTTTCCAATGCTTCAAACAAAATATTTGAAGCTATTATAACACAGCTCCCTGCAATCCACAAGCAAAACGGGAGCACAGAAACCGGATCGATTTTTGAATATTCTCTTTTTTAAAAAAGAAATGCAGCAAAAAACATTTCAAGAAATCCGCATTCCCGCTTGACTTTTTCACACCAGTAGAGTATATTAATATTAACGTGTGAATAGTTGTTCATATGTTTATATTATGCAATACAATACTTTATTTGATTCGTTTGATTAGAAGGAGGCTAGCCAAATGGAGCCCAAACAATCCGCTTTATCCACACCGTCGGAAATGCCGGAATACTGCTGCGCCGAGCTGGAAACACATGAGGATCTTATCGCCTGCACGCGTGTGCAAATGCCGGACGAAGAAGTCCTTTACGATGTAGCCGAGCTTTTTAAAGTGTTTGGGGACAGCACGCGCATCCGTATTCTTAGTGCCCTGCTCGATCATGAGCTGTGCGTATGCGACCTGGCAGAGCTGCTGGGCATGGGGCAAAGCGCCATTTCCCATCAGCTACGCATTCTGCGCACCGCCGGCTTGGTTCGCCCCAGGCGCGATGGCAAAACAATGTATTACGCGCTGGATGACGAGCACGTCCATTCTATCTTTGCCGCGGGGCTACAGCACATTTTACACAAGAGAGGAGCGATCTCCTTATGACAAACCGCAGGCAGTATAAACTGAATAACCTGGATTGCGCAAGCTGTGCATCCAAAATTGAAGAACGGCTCTCTGCGATCGACACTTTTTCTGAAGTGAGCGTAAACTTTCCAACCGCTACCCTCACCTTGAAAGCAAAGGGAGAGCCCCGCGAATTAGTAGACCGGATCAACCTGGAAATCAGCCGTGTGGAGCCGGGTTGTGTAGCAGTTGAGCTTTCCGGCGATCGAGCCGGATCCCATTCGGAACAGGGCCGGAGTCATACGCACAGCGAGGCTGAGGGAAAGTGGCAGATCGGCACTGTGATCGCCTCAGCCATATGCTTCGTGACAGCCTATCTCTGCCGGGAAATTCCTGCCGCTCCAGCCATCCTTTCTCCCATTCTTTTCATATCGAGCATTTTGCTCGCCGGCTGGCCGGTCTTTGCAGCCGCCGTCAAGAGCCTACGCCATATCAGCTTAGATGAGCATTTGCTTGTTACCATTGCCGTTGTCGCCGCCTCTTTTATGGGCGATTTTGCGGAAGCTGCCGCCGTTACCCTCTTTTTTGGCGTGGGAGAATTGTTTGAGCACTATGCAGTCGGCCGCTCCCGCAAATCAATCGCCGCGTTATCTGAAATCCGGCCGGATACCGCCAATCTTTTGCTGCCGGACGGCGCCACGCAGCAAGTTTCCGCGCAAGAGGTGGAAGTAGGCGCAACACTGCAAATTTTGCCCTTTGAGCGCATCCCGCTCGATGGCGTGGTGCTTTCCGGCGAAAGCACGGTGGACGCCTCCGCCATTACTGGCGAAAGCGCCCCGCAAAATGCCGGGCCGGAATCTGAATTGCTCAGCGGCATGATTAACGGCCCAGGAACCCTAACGATGCGGGTCGTTAACTCCTATGCACAGTCCGCCGCTTCCCGGATCATTGATATGGTAGAAAATGCCGCCCAGCGCAAAGCGCCAGCGGAACGGCTTGTCACGAAATTTGCAAAGATCTACACGCCTGCCGTTGTAATATTGGCAGCTCTGCTCGCCATCGTCCCCCCTCTGCTCGGCGGCGATTGGAAGGAATGGGCGCATAACGCGCTTGTGTTCCTCGTAGCCTCCTGCCCGTGCGCGTTTGTGTTAAGCGTTCCGCTGGGTTTCTTTGCAGGGGTTGGCGCCGCCTCTAAACGTGGCATTCTCGTCAAAGGCGGCTGTTATATCGAAACTCTCGAAAAGCCAGGAGCCGTTGTATTTGATAAAACCGGCACTCTCACCACCGATCAATTTACCGTCACCCATATCGCCGCGGTAAACGGTGTTTCCGAGCAAGCGGTTTTAGAGGCGGCGGCGCTCGCTGAATGCCGCTCCAAACACCCGATAGCCCGATCGATCTCCGAGGCTTTTGGAGAAATTGAGGAATCCCGGATCAGCAATTTTTCAGAAACGCCGGGCGGTGGCACCCGTGTGATCGCGGATGGAGAAGAAATCCTCTGCGGTGCAAAACGGCTCATGCAGGAGCATGGAGTGGATATCTCCGCTCTGCCAAACGAGATGGTGTATGTTGCTCGCGGAGGGCAGCTTTTGGGAGCCGTTTCTGTTTCCGGCAAACTGCGGGAGGATTCCGCCCTTGCGGTAAAGCAGTTGCGTGCGCTGGGTGTCAGCCGGATTGTTATGCTCACAGGCGACCATGAGGAAGCGGCCAGAGAAGCGGCAGCAGCGTGCGGGATTACCGAATACCACGCCGGCCTTCTGCCGGAGGAAAAGTTGGAGATCCTGGAACAGATCAAACGGGAGAGCGGCGTGACCGCCTTTGTCGGCGATGGCATCAATGACGCCCCCGTGCTTGCCGCCGCGGATGTCGGCGTTGCAATGGGGCTCGGCACAGATGCGGCTATCGAAGCGGGCGACGTTGTTTTAACGAATAATCAGCCCTCTAAGCTGCCACAGGCAATCGTCCTCTTCCGCCGCTGCATGCGGATCATTCGGTTTAATATCACGTTTGCGCTCCTCGTAAAAGGTATTGTGCTCTTGCTTGGCGCGCTGAGCCTTGCAGGTATGTGGGCGGCTGTATTTGCCGATGTAGGCGTTACGATCCTCGCCGTACTGAACTCCGCCAGGATTCTCAGCAAAAGAACTTAATATGGCGCCATAAAACTGGCGCGCTGCAAAGCAGGTATGTCCACCATTTGCAGCGCGCCCTTATTTTGCCCCCAAAACTGGTCGAATTGGATTTATTCCACTCGAAACTTGCCTTCTCCCGGGAAGCATGCTAAAATAATCCATGCCAAAACGAATGCGAAGCGGCCTGTTAAACACCCGGATTTTACTCAGACAACAAGCGAGGTGGCAGCGTGCTTACCCTTTACCTTTCTCTCATTGACACACAGGAGGAGCGTGATAAATTTGAACGTCTCTTCCACCAATATGAACGCTGCCTGAAATATACGGCGCAGAATATTCTGTTTGACGAGCACCTTGCGGAGGATGCCGTGCAGGAAACATTTATCCGTATCATCAGCTGCCTGGATAAAATTGACGAGTCAGACGAGCACAAAACGATCGCATTTTTGATAACGGTCATTAAAAATATTTCCTACGATATGAAGCGCAAGCGCAACAAAACCCAGGAGGAATCGTCTTTAGAAGAGATGATGGAATTGGATTCCGACCCAGAGGATGAGGAGAATCGTCCGGACGTGCTGCTATTGCGCCGGGAGCAGGAGGAAACGATTTTGCAAGTGATCCGCTGCCTGCCTCCCGATTACCGCTACGCGCTTACTTTAAAATATGCCCATGGCTGCAACACCGCCCAACTGGCGGCCCTGCTCAATTGCTCGGAGAAGCTCGCGCGCGTCAAGCTTTCCCGCGCACGCAAAAGCCTGATGACCCGGATGGAACAGGTGTTGGCAAAGTCTGATCAGTAGGTTCACAGTTCTTTGATCTCCGCCCCTTTGTAATAATGCTGAACGATCTCCTCCCAGGAGCTGCCCTGTCGGGCCATATAATCCGCGCCATACTGGCTCATCCCCACGCAGTGGCCATAGCCTCTGACGTGGAAGGTGAACCGGTCATTTTTATATTCCAAGGTAAAACATGCACTGCGCAGGCCAAAGGCCTCACGTACCTGCTGCCCGGTCACCTTTTGCCCGCCGATGGTGATGGCCGTAACCGTCCCCGCCTTGGAAGTTTCCGGGCTTGCAAACCATTTGGATGCGTCATCCTCCAGAGAAACCTCGCCCAGCTTTTTGGCCATTGTGCTAAATTGATCCTTTGTGAGAGAAAGTGTGGAAGCATAGTCCGGTGAAAGCCGGTCTCCTGTGCTCTGCACAGATTGGAGATACGGCAGATCCTTCCCCCAAACCACCTGCGCGCTCTCCGTCTGCCCGCTGCATATGGCATGGAAAGCAGCGACAATTGGCTCTCCATCGTATACGATCGCCTTGCCGACGACTGCCTCGCAGGCCTCACTGATTTTTTTATAATAGGTGTCGAACTTGTCGCCCCATTTTTCCCGGCTCTCCTCCTTGCTGATAAAGCCCTGGTGCTGTGAGCTATCGTCGTTGAGATAGGCGCCGGAAAGCGCGTCGTCCGGCTTTTTCAGCTGCTCGTTGCGGCTGCGCAGCGCAAAGGTGTAGCAGGCAGCCGCCTGCGCTTTGAGCGCTTCCGTATGGTAGGTTGGCGGCATTTCCGCACTGACTGCTCCGATCACATATTCCAAGTCGCTCATTGTCTCCACTCGGTTGCTGGAAGCGCGTAGCACCTTCATCGTCCCCGATTCCCCCGCCTGCCCCTTCTGCCCTTCTCCGGCGGAATCTCCAGGAGAGAGGCTGTCCGGAATTTGAGCGGCGTTCTCCCCCATCGCCAGCAGTGGCGTAACCACCATAATCAGCAGCAGTACCATACACAAAACTCCATATCTGCGCATTTTATTCATCCTTTCCCAATCGCAGGGGCGGCGTGTGGAGGTTGCTCCACGCCAGCCCACCTATGCAGGCTCCCATTGAAAACCTTGACTTTACCCTGTCAGCGTTATACAATATTATGAACGATTATATTTTTTAGAGCGGTGATGCCAATGGCAAACTATATCTCCCCCCTTTCCAACGATTCTCTTTCCAATTTATGCAAGGAGCTTGGCAAAAATAACTCCATCAACCCTGCCGACTTCGAGCGTTATTCCGTCAAGCGCGGACTGCGCAACCAAGATGGCACAGGCGTTATGGCAGGGCTCACCCGTATCTGCAACGTGCAGGGCTATTATGTCAGCGACGGAGAGCGCGTACCGGTGCCCGGCCGCCTGATTTACCGCGGGATAGATCTGCTTGATCTGGTGCATGGCTGCGAAGCGGAGGACCGCTTCGGCTATGAAGAGGTTGCCTGGCTGCTCCTGTTCGGCACGCTGCCCACGCAGGCGCAACTCACAGCCTTTACGCAGACCTTGGCCCAGTGCCGCGAGCTCCCGGAAGATTTTATTGAGGATATGATTATGAAGGCGCCCTCGCCGGATATCATGAATAAGCTGGCGCGCTGCGTGCTGGCCCTCTATTCCTATGACGAGCAGCCGGATGATATCTCCATTGAAAATGTTTTGCGGCAATCCATCCAGCTCGTTGCCCAGCTTCCAACCATTATGAGCTATGCCTATCAGGTCAAACGCCGGCATTATTATCATAAGAGCATGTACATCCATCCGATCCGAAAGGAACATACCACCGCTCAATTTATCCTCAACTCCATCCGTTCTGACCGGAAGTTTACCGATGAAGAGGCAAAGCTGCTGGATCTGTGCCTGATGCTGCATGCAGAACACGGCGGCGGCAACAATTCCACCTTTTCCACTCGGGTGCTCACCTCCAGCGGAACAGATACTTATTCCGCCATCGCCGCAGGCATCGGCTCCCTCAAAGGCCCCCGCCATGGTGGCGCCAACATCAAGGTAACCCAAATGTTGGACTGCATGGAACAAGAGATATCCGACCTGACGGATGAGGGTCAGGTGGCCGATTTTCTCAAGCGAATCATTCATAAGCAGGCTGGAGACCACAGCGGCCTGATTTACGGCATGGGGCACGCTGTCTATACGCTCTCTGATCCGCGCGCCGTGCTGCTCAAGGAACAGGCTCGTAAATTTGCATCCGGCACAGAGTTTGAGGAAAAGTTCCGTTCCATCGAGCTGGTTGAGCGATTAACGCCTGAAATTTTTGCCCGTGAGAAAGGGAACAAAAAGCGTGTGTGCGCCAATGTGGACCTGTATTCCGGCTTGGTATACCGGATGCTCGGCATCCCTGTGGATCTCTTCACACCCCTATTTGCCGTTGCCCGCATGGCCGGTTGGGCTGCACACCGGATGGAAGAGCTCATCAGCGGCGGCCGGATCATTCGCCCGGCCTACAAAAGCGTTTCTCTCCCCGGTGTCTACACCCCAATCACACAGCGCACGGAGGCACAGCCGCACTCTTCGGTTTATGTTCCCACAGAAGAGCGGATCTAACGGCCTGAGCCGGGCAACCGGCTGGCCCAGTTATGGATCGGGCAAACAAACCTGAACGCAAACCTTATAACACATATCCCATTTGCGCGGAACCATATGACAATGGCTTGTTCCGCATCAAAAAGCAGGAGTGATTGATTTATGAAGCTCAAGCTCAAAGGGCGTTTCGAATCTATCCCAATGATGGCCGTTCTATGTATTTTCGCCGCGGGGCTGGTGGCCGTTTTGCCGCTGCGCACCTATCAGCTGATGCGTCTAATCGAGCCGGAAACCGGCTTTTATACCGGTCATAGCGCCACGATCCCCACGCTGTATATTCTGCTCGCCGTATGCACGGTTGTGCTGGTGGTAATCTCCTATTTGAGCGGAGATGTACCTGTGCGGCTGTGGAAACGGAAAAATATCGGCCTTGGCACCGTATCGCTTCTCTTCGCTGTTTCGCTGGTGGTGGATGCCATTTCTCAAACCGAAAACTTCCTGAATATTCTCTCGGAGCGCAACGCGCTTGTGATACAGCAAAACACGAGCCTATTCCTTTACCTCATCAAAACCGGCGGCTTTGCCTTGATTTTTGAAGTGCTGTTTGCAGTGCTTAGCTGTGTGTTTTTTCTCTTTTTCGGCTATCACTATATTACAGGCAAGCTGGACTATTCCCAATTCAAATTGCTTGCTGTTGCGCCGCTGTGTTGGATTATGGCGCGCATGATCTTCCGTTTCTCCCGCACGATTAATTTTAAAAATATTTCCGATCTCCTGTTAGAACTATTCATGCTCGCAGCAATGCTTCTATTCTTCCTGAATTTTGCACGGATCTGCGCACATGTAGATGACCGCGGCGCAATGTGGAGCCTGTATGGCTATGGATTACCGGCCGCCTTGTTTGGCTTCGCTTGCTCCGTACCGCGCCTGGTGATGGTTGTCATCGGCCGTTCTTCTCAGCTTGCCGCGCAGTCTCCCTTTGAGCTGTGCGATCTGATGGCATCGCTGCTGATTTTGTTTGTCCTGATCCAGGGAGCCTTTGCAATGCGAAAAATTGACGTTGGAGATGTCGCCTAACAAACATAACCTCTGGGGCGGGCAAAAGCCCGCCTTTCTTTTATTTTGAATTCTTCTTGCAAAGCGGGGAATTGTTTTGTTTTTAGAAAATATGGCGACTGCCGCGCAGCAGGTGCTTATTTTGTATATCATGATCGCCGTCGGTTTTTTTGCAGATAAAACCGGGCTTTATAAAGAAAAGGCCGCTCGGATGACGAACGACCTCCTTTTTTATATCGTTACACCTGCCATCATCACACAATCCTTCCTCTCCATGGAGCTGACGGCGGAAAACGCCACCGCGCTGCTGGTCTCCACCGTTTGCGGGTTTGCCATGCATGGCGCTGCGATCTTGATCTCCCTTCCCTTTTTTCGCGGGGGGAACCGTGAGGAAAACGCCATTTACCGCTACGCGAGCGTTTATGGGAACGTCGGCTATATGGCGCTGCCCATGGCGCAGGCGCTGCTCGGCGCGCCCGGTGTGTTTTATTGCTCTGCCTGCCTGATCCCCTTCAACGTTGTCTGCTTTACGCACGGTGTAGCCGTGATGTCCGGCGGGAGGCATTTCAATTGGAAAAAGCTTTTATTCAACCCGGGCACGATCTCCGTTGCTATCGGCCTTCCGCTTTACCTGCTGGAGGTAAAGCTGCCCGTTGTCCTCGCGGATCCAATCTCCTTTATCGCCGGGCTAAACACGCCAATGGCGATGATCATGTTCGGCACCTATCTTGCCAACACGGATTTAAAAACGATGTTCCGGGAGAAAAAAATTTATTTGGCGGCCGCGCTCAAGCTGCTTGTGCTACCTGCCCTCATGCTGCTGATTTTCCGCCTGTGCGGCGTCACCGGCGCGCTGCTGACCTCCTGCATCATTTCCGCGAGCGCGCCCACAGCAAATAACACCGTCATGTTCGCCGCCAAATACGGTCGTGATACCGGGCTTTCTTCCAAAGTGGTTGCCGTAATCACTTTCCTCTCCATTCTGACGATGCCCTTGATGATCGCTTTATCCCAAACCATATAACAGGCATACAAATCAATGAAAAGGGGAGCCACACGATGGAACAGCTTCCAAAAATAAAAACGATTTTATCCTGCGCCGGCATTCCGATTTTTGGATGCTGCCCGTTTGAGCCGCTGCGCCCCCAGATTCTTGAATGCCGGGCAAAGGAGCGGTTGCCCGCGGATGCAAAATCCATATTCGTGGCTCTTTTCCCCTACGCAATGGAGGAAGCGGCCTATCAGGGCGGGAACTTATCCCGCTATGCCGCGGTGGGGGATTATCACGAAATCGTGCCGCAATACCTCAAACGAGCTGTATCGGCTCTAGAGCAGGCATTTCCCGAAGAAGCATTCGTGCCGTTTACCGATAATTCCCCAATTCCGGAGGTGCGCGCCGCCGCATTGGCCGGGCTTGGCCGCATCGGTCAAAACGGCCTTTTAATCCATGAACGCTACGGTTCATGGGTATTTATTGGGGAGATCGTTACAACGCTGCCAATCGACGCCCCGCCGCATCAAATCCGCCCCTGCATTGGCTGTGGGAGGTGTATCTCCGCCTGCCCCACCGGCGCATTGACCGGCAAGGGGCTGGATCGATCCAAATGCATGTCCGCTCTGACGCAACGAAAAGGCTCTCTCAGCGAACAGGAAGCCGCTCTGATCCGCCGCTCGGGCTGTGCATGGGGCTGTGATATCTGCCAGACCACTTGCCCGATGAACGCACAAGCGGCCATTCGGCCCCTGACGGAGTTCGCCCATACCTTTCATGCCTCAGCTGTCGAAAATGGCCCGCTCGAGGGCATGGCCTATGCGTGGCGCGGCAGGAAGGTGATTGAGCGAAATCTGAAACTACTCTCCGCTCCCCTGAATGGAAGGTCTCAATCCGAATCCTTAGCAGAAAGTGGGGATCCCAGATGAGCGCTTGCGCCCCGCTTTATGAGGCATTGATGCGGCACCGGCAAACAGAACAGGTCAGCCTCCATATGCCTGGGCACAAGGGCCGGGCGGGCTGCCTTGCCCCGTTGGGAAAGCTGCCCATATTCGATGTGACAGAGCTCCCCTCCACTGGTAGCCTTTTTGACGCGGAAGGCCCCACCCTGTTGGCAGAACAGGCGGCGGCAAAAGCCTTTGGCACGGCAGGCACGTTTTTTTCCGCAGGCGGATGCACGCTTTGTATCCAGGCTATGCTACGCCTTGCCGCTCCACTGGGGGGAACGGTCGTCATGGGCCGCACTGTTCACCGCAGCGCGGTTCATGCGATGGCACTGCTAGGCATTACGCCCATATGGGTTTGGCCCCGGCAAGACGCCGGGCCTGGCCTTGCCGGGAGAATCCAGGCGGACGATGTGGCAAAAACGTTGCAAAAACACCCGGACGCAAAGGCTGTTTACCTCACTACGCCGGATTATTACGGCGTGATGAGCGACTTAAACGCCATTTGCGCCGCGGCACAACAATACCATGTGCCCGTGATTGTAGATAACGCGCACGGCGCGCATCTCTTCTTCCTCGACCGCAAACTCCATCCGCTTTCCCAAGGGGCTGCGATGTGCGCTGACTCTGCGCACAAAACACTGCCCGTGCTTACGGGCGGCGCTTATTTTCAGATTGGGAGCGGCCGCTATCTGCCCCAGGTGCGGGCTGCAATGGCACTGTTCGGTTCCACAAGCCCTTCCTTCCCCATCCTGCTTTCGCTCGACCTGTGCCGCGCGTGGCTGGAGGAAGAGGGGAAAGCAGCCTATACCAAAACAGCAGCCCAGGCAAACGAACTCAACGCTTATGCCCAAACACTCGGCTTCCTTCCACCGGAAGGGCTGTGCGACCCGCTCCATCTCGTCTGGAATACCGCGCACGCGGGCGTCAGCGGGAAGCAGGCCGCCCTGCACCTGCGTAGTGCGGGGATCGAGGTGGAATATGCGGATGAGGCCTTCCTGATCCTGCTGCTCTCTCCCTTCAATACCGAGAAAGATTTTTCCCAACTGCGGGCGGCGCTGACAACGATGCCCGTGGGCGAGCCCTTTTCCCCCTCCTCTTTGCTGCCCGCCCCGCCGCCTATTGCTGCATCGCCCCGCGAAGCGCTCCTTTCTCCGAGGGTGCGGCTCCCGCTATGCATGGCGCAAGGCCGAATTGCCGCTCAAACCGCATGCCCATGCCCGCCCGCAATTCCGGCCATCATGCCAGGTGAACGCATCACCCCGGAATGCGCAGATCTGCTGGCGCAATCTGGTATTTTAGAGATTGAAGTTGTAAAATAGTGCGCGGTGCATTATAATGTAAGTGGCTATTGGGCCACAGTTCAACCTAATCATTCACATCCCAGCGATTTCGTGAAAGGATGGCTTTATTATGAAATTGGTCGTTGCAATTGTCAATAATGATGACAGTCACGCCGTGCTCTCTGAGATTACCCGCGCGGAATTCAGCGCCACCAAGCTTTCCACATCCGGCGGCTTCCTGCGGGCGGGGAACGTCACGCTCCTGATCGGCGTGGAGGATGAGCGCGTTTCCGAGCTGATCGATCTCATCGGCCGCTTTAGCCGCAAGCGCACGCAGCTCGTCCAACCTGCCTCCACCTACATCAATGAGCCGCTCATGTCCGCCCCCGTCGAAATCACGGTCGGCGGTGCAACGGTTTTTGTGCTGGATGTGGCGCAGTTTTATAAGCTGTAAAGCAAGGGAGCGCTATGAAGTTTGGTTCTTTTCGCGCAAGCCCGCAGGCTTGCAAGCAGATTGCACAGCTTTTGGAGGCGGGCCGGTTCCCGCATGCTGTCCTCATCGAGGGCGGCTCAGCGCAGGAGCGCAAAGCCCTGGCCCGCCTGATCGCGCAGGCGTTGGTATGCACTTCGTCCGGCGAGCATCCATGCGGCAAATGCGCCGCCTGCCAAAAGGCTGCTGCCCAGGCGCACCCGGATATTTTCGAGGCGGAAGGCGGCGAAGCAGCCCGCTCTTTTCACATCGAAACAGTGCGGGAGGTGCGGGAGGATGTGTTTATCCTGCCCAACGAGGCCTCCTATAAGGCCTATCTGCTGCTTAACGCACAGTCGATGTCCCCGCAGGCGCAGAACGCCTTGCTAAAGGTGTTAGAGGAACCGCCCGCCTATGCAGTTTTTCTTCTGGCCTGTGATTCCAAAACAAAAATGCTGCCCACCATCCTATCGCGGGTGACTACGTTTACACTGGATTCGCCCGCGCAGGAGCTCACGGCCGCCGCAGGCAAAAAGGAGCAGAAGGCAAACGACCTTTCTGACCAGATGGCGCGGGCGGTTGCCGCTGCTGCTGAATTCCCACTACTCTCCCTGACCGGAAAGCTTGAAAAGGATAAAGAGCTGACTGCCTTGTGCCTTGCGCGCATGATGCTGATCTTCCGAGAGGCGGCGCGCATCAGCTGCGGAATGGAGCCGACGGATGAAACGGCAGCTTACCTCGCAGGGGCGCTCACGCAGGAAAGGCTTTTAGCCGTGATCGACACAATCAGCAGCTTAAACCACAGCTTGCTGCGTAATGCCAATCAAAATTTGCTCATCACGCGGCTGTGCAGTACGCTCAGGCGCGCCGCTGGGAAATAACGATAGATTTTTGTAACGGAGGAATTATAAATATATGGCCGAAATTGTAGGCGTCCGTTTTAAAGGCGCTGGAAAGGTATATTACTTCGACCCGGATGACAAGCCCTTTTCCAAGGGGGAATCTGTAATTGTGGAAACGGCGCGTGGCATTGAATGCGGCGAGGTGGCAATGGAAAACCGCGAGGTGCCGGAGGATCAGATCGTAAAGCCCCTGAAAATGATCATTCGCACCGCCACGCCCGAAGATTTAAAAATTGTGGCGGAAAACCGCGCTAAAGAAAAAGATGCATTTCAAATTTGCCTGCAAAAAATCGCAGCGCATAAGCTGGAGATGAAGCTCGTTGAAGTGGAATACACCTTCGACCGAAGCAAAATCATGTTTTACTTTACAGCGGATGGGCGCGTTGATTTCCGCGAACTGGTCAAGGATCTCGCCAGCGTTTTCCGCACGCGCATCGAGCTCAGGCAGATTGGCGTGCGCGATGAATCAAAGCTGCTAGGGGGCTTAGGCATCTGTGGCCGTCCGTTTTGTTGCAGCACCTTTTTAGGCGATTTTCAATCCGTCTCCATCAAAATGGCGAAGGAGCAGGGAATTTCCCTCAACCCGGTCAAGATCAGCGGCACCTGCGGCCGGCTGATGTGCTGCCTGAAATATGAGCAAAATGCATATGAGCACCTTCTGCGTGTTACGCCCAAAAATGGCGCGATTGTGGATACCAAAGAGGGCCGCGGTGTTGTGATCGATGCCAATCTGTTGACCGGGATGCTCAAGATCCGCCTTCATAAGCGGCCGGACGCCGCCCCGGTTTCCATCCATCGCAAGGAGGTTCGAATTGTGAAGGATGCGCAGGTCCGTGTGCCGAAGGAAGAGGAGCCGGCTCTGAAAGAGCTGGAGTAACTAGAATTTTATCAAGAAAGCCGTTGCAAAATGAAAAGCATTTTGCAACGGCTCTTTTTTGCCGGCATTCCTATCAAGCTTATTCCACCGCACCCATTTCTTCAGGTGCGGGTTGCGTATCCCCGCTCTGCGGCTGCAACTGTGCGATCCGCCGCAAAAGCCGCAGAAGCTCGCGGGAATCCTCCTGCCCAAGCATCTGCACAATTTCATGAACCGCGGTGAAAAAAGCATTTTTTGCCTGGCAAAGAACCGCCTGCCCTTCCTGCGTCAGCATTAGGTAAACAAAGCGCCTATCCTGCTTTGCAGTGAGTTTGACAACATAGCCCTGCTCTTCCAGATCATTAATCAGCCGTGTGACCGCCGGGCGGGAATTGTGAAGCCGATCGCTGAGCATGGATACCGTCACGCCCGGCATGGCCCGCTCCTGCTGCGGCTCCCGATTCATCTGATCGATCAAAAACAGCGCCGCGAACGTGCCGCGGGGAACCTTGGCAAAATGGATTACCCGATGCAGGCTGTGCTTCGCTTCAAACACCGCTTCAATCAACTGATATTCCATTCCATCCATGCAGAACGCCCCCAGTGCCAAAATTAATTGCGTTAGTTAATTAATTTTAGTCTATCCTTTTGTCCCCAACTTGTCAAGCATAAAAATAAATGGATTTTGTATGAAAAGGATGGCTCTATTATGAACGGTTTGTAAAAGAATCCACGATTGCATCTTTTGATCTTGACAGTTCCATTTTAGCTACTATAATATCAATTAATCATGTTAACTATTATCCGGAGAAAACCCGGAGGCAGTGCGCGTGGGCGCGCTGTAAGGAAAGGGTGATCGAATGAAAAAGCTTTTGCACTATGCAAAGCCCTATGTGCTTCCCATTCTGATCTGTGTTGTTTTGCTCTTTGTGCAGGCGGCATGCGATCTGAATCTGCCGAATCTGATGTCCGATATTGTCAATGTCGGGATTCAGCAGGGTGGTATCTCTGAGCAAGCGCCAAAGGCCATCAGCCGCAAAGGGCTCGATTTTTTTGAATCGTTGATGACCACAGGGGACAAAGCGCAGATGGAATCGAGCTACAAAACCATACAGCCCGGCACGCAGGAGGCGCAGCAGTATATAGAGACATATCCCCTGCTAAAAACAGAGGCGATTGCCGTCCTCTCCGCAGAAGACCCCTCCGCCGCGGCCGCAGCCTATGGCCGCGGCATGTCTACCCTGATGAGCCTGATGCAAGCGCAGGCCAAGGCGAGCGGCCAGACGATTTCCACCGATCAGACCGACCTGTCGGATACCGATCTGTCAAAGCTCTATGCGATGGAAGCGCTCATCAAGGCCATGCCAACACAGGTGCTCGAACAGGCACAGCAGGCCGCCGCAAAGACTGACAGTTCCATCGGTTCACAGATGGGTATTGTGATGACAAAGCAGCTCTATCGGGAGCTTGGCGTCAACACGGATCGTATTGAGCGCAACTATATCCTCGTCACAGGGCTTAAAATGCTGCTTATGACGCTCGGTATGGTGCTTTGCGTCATCGGCGTCACCTTCTGCTCAGCGCGTTTCGCCGCAGGCATTTGCCGCGATATGCGCCACGATGTGTTTCAGAAGGTCGCCTCGTTCTCCAATGGGGAGTTTGACCAATTCTCAACCGCCTCTCTCATCACACGGACGACAAATGATATCACGCAAATCCAGTTCCTTTTCGTCATGGTGCCGCGCACGCTTCTGTATGCACCGATCATCGGCGTGGGCGGCGTGGTGATGGCCTTATCGAAAAGCACTTCCATGAGCTGGATTATCGCAGTATGCGTGCTGATCCTGGTCGGCTTTATCGCCGTGATCTATTCGATTGTCATGCCAAAATTTAAGCTTGTCCAGAAACTGGTTGACCGCTTGAATCTTGTCGTGCGCGAGCACCTGAGCGGCATGATGGTAATCCGCGCCTTCGGCACGCAGTCCTATGAAGAGGATCGTTTCGAGGTCGCCAACCGCAACCTGACCCGCAACTATCGCTTCGTTAACCGCGTAACCGCTTTTATGATGCCTGCAATGATGTTTTTAATGAATGTGATGAGTCTCGTGATCGTCTGGATCGGCGGGCATCAGATCGAACAGGCCACCATGCAGGTAGGCGATATGATGGCCTTTATGCAGTATGCGATGCAAATTATCATGGCATTTTTAATGATCTGTATGACCTTCATCCTTATGCCGCGCGCGGCGGTATCCGTTAACCGCGTCAACGAAGTGCTCGCCACTGAGCCCTCCGTGCGCGATGCAGAGCATCCCGTTTCCCTTGGAAAAAATCCGCGTGGGGAAATCGAATTCCGCAACGTTTGCTTCCGCTATGAAAATGCAGATGAAGATGTGATCAGTAATATCTCCTTCACGGCGAAGCCAGGCGAAACAACCGCATTTATCGGCTCCACCGGCTCCGGAAAATCAACGCTGATTAACCTGATCCCCCGTTTTTATGACGTTACGCAGGGTGAAATCCTATTCGACGGCGTGGATGTGCGCAAAATTCCGCAGCACGAGCTGCGGGCAAAAATCGGCTATGTGCCGCAGAAGGGCGTTCTCTTCTCCGGTGATATTGATTCTAATCTCCGCTACGGCGCGCCGGACGCAAGCGAAGACGACCTTGCCCTGGCCGCCGCTATTGCCCAGGCGCAAGAATTTATACAGGAAAAGCCGGAGGGGATGAAAACGCCCATTGCGCAGGGCGGCGGCAATGTTTCCGGCGGGCAGAAGCAGCGCCTTTCCATCGCACGGGCGCTTGCAAAAAAAGCGCCGGTCTATATTTTTGACGACAGCTTCTCCGCCCTTGATTTCAAAACGGACGCCGCTCTGCGCCGCGCATTACAGGAGCACACCGGCGACTCCACCGTGCTGATCGTCGCGCAGCGCGTGAGCACCATTATGAATGCGCAGCAGATTATCGTGCTCGATGAAGGGCGCATTGCCGGCAAGGGGACGCATCGGGAACTTCTTGAAACCTGTCCGACCTACCGCGAGATCGCGCAATCCCAGTTGTCAAAGGAGGAATTGGAATGAGACACGGCCCAGCCGCCGCAGCGCATGGCAAACCGAAAGTGAAAGATTTCAAGGGCACAATGAAGCAGCTGCTTCACTATCTCAGCCGCTATAAATTCCGCCTGCTCCTTGTGATGCTCTTTGCCGTTGCCTCCACCATCTTTACTATCGTGGGTCCAAAGGTGCTCGGCAATGCGACCACAGAGCTCTTCAACGGCATTATGGGCAAGATCACCGGTGCGGGCGCCGGCATCGATTTCGGCGCGATTGCGAACATTTTGCTGACGCTGCTGATTCTGTATTTGACGAGCCTGCTTTTCTCCTATGGGCAGGGCTGGATCATGACCGGCATCACGATGGAAGTCACTTATAACCTGCGCAACGATATTGTGCAGAAGATTAACCGTATGCCCCTCAGCTATTTTGACCGCATCACCCACGGCGAAGTGCTCTCCCGCGTAACCAATGATATCGATACCCTGAGCCAATCGCTCAACCAGAGCGTCACGCAAATCATCACCTCCGCCGCCACCTTCCTCGGTATCCTCATCATGATGCTCTCCATTAGCTGGCAGCTCACGCTTGTAGCGCTCTGCATTCTTCCGCTCTCCTTCCTTTTCATCCTGAAGATCGTCAAGCGCTCTCAAAAATACTTTGCGCAACAGCAGGCCTATTTAGGCCATGTGAACGGGCATGTGGAGGAAATATATGGCGGTCACACCGTAATGAAAGCCTTCAACGGCGAAGAGGCTGCCGTAAAGACCTTCGATGAATACAACGGCACCCTATACGCATCCGCCTGGAAATCACAGTTTTTATCCGGCATCATGATGCCTGTGATGAATTTTATCGGCAATCTCGGCTGGGTCGCCGTCTGCATTCTCGGCGCATGGCGTGCGGCGCACGGTGCGATGACCGTAGGCGATATTCAAGCGTTTATGCAATATGTCCGGCAGTTCACCATGCCGATCAACCAACTTGCCAACTCCAGCAACGTTTTGCAGCAAACGGCAGCGGCGGCCGAGCGCGTATTTGAATTCCTCGCGGAGCCGGAGGAAAGCGAGGAGCAAGCGGTAGTGCACATTAACCCGGATGACGATACGCCGGATACCGACAGCCTCGTTCACATCCAGGGCAGCGTCCAGTTTGCCCATGTCAAATTCGGCTATTCGCCGGATAAGATCATCATCCATGACTTCAGCGCCAATATCCAGCCCGGCCAGAAGGTGGCCATTGTCGGCCCGACAGGCGCCGGTAAAACAACGATGGTGAAGCTCCTCATGCGTTTCTACGATGTCAATGAAGGTGCGATCCTCATTGACGGATATGATATCCGCAATTTTACACGCAACGAGCTGCGCTCCATATTCGGCATGGTGCTACAGGATACGTGGCTCTATAACGGCACGATTAAAGATAACATCCGATACGGCAACCTCAACGCAACCGATGAAGAAGTCATTGCGGCTGCGAAAGCGGCTCAAGTCCATCATTTTGTCAAAACGCTGCCCGGCGGCTATGACATGGTACTCAATGAGGAGGCGAGCAACGTCTCACAAGGCCAAAAGCAGCTTCTAACCATCGCGCGCGCCATCCTCTCCAACCCGAAAGTGCTGATCCTTGACGAGGCCACCAGCTCCGTCGATACCCGTACAGAGCTGCTCATTCAAAAGGCGATGGACCACCTGATGGAAGGGCGCACAAGCTTCATCATTGCGCACCGGCTCTCCACCATCCGCGATGCGGATCTCATCCTCTGCATGCAGGGTGGCGACATTGTGGAGCAGGGCACGCACGATAGCCTGATGGCAAAGGGCGGATTTTATGCGAAGCTTTACAACAGCCAGTTCGACCACCCATCTGAACAGGGCGCGTAAAGCGACGCCTGCAACAAAGCGGGCCGGGTGATGCATCCCCCGGCCCGCTTAAATCACTTGCCGCCAACAAAAAAATCCGCCGGTATTCCTACCGGCGGCAACGAAATTCTTCATGAAACCTTAACTGCATTATCGGCTTTTTCATCAATACCTAACTTTTTTTTCATCCTGCGCCATGCCCTTGCTGCAAACCATACCGCCACAATTAAAATGCTTTGCGCAATAAACACCGCCAGCAATTCAACCCCATACAGGCGTGTCAGGTTGGCCGCCGCCATCACCGGCATTAAAGGCGTGCTTCCTAGGAGGAACACAAAATAAAACGGCACTGCCGCCCCGGACAAGCTCACACCCGCCTGCGCCGCCATCGTGGAGCCAATCGTTCCGACGATTGGATACAGCGACACCAGCAGCAGCGCAATCAGCCCGCCGCGATTATTGTGATAACCGCACACACTGGATACGACAAACACCAGGCCTATGTACATTGCGGAGAAAAAAATCTTCGCCGGCGTTACGGCCGACAGATCAATTCCGCGCGAGGTAATCAGTGCACCAAACGCCAATGTAAAAATAAACATCAAAATATTATTTCCAATAAAAGAAAAAATGCCCACATGCTTATTTGTGCTTTTCAGCATAAAAACCTCCCTTCCTGTTTCTTTCAGATAACGGCTATTAGTGTATCAGATTTGTATGAAAAAAGCAAAGCATAATTGCTTTTCAATTGAAAACAAATTGATAACAATTTTATATAGCGCCCATATCGATTGGAAAGTTTCGTCAATTCGACTGTTACCAGCAGGGCTGACAACTTGATTTTTGTTCGAAATTATGTATAATATAAAGTAATAGCCATTAGCTGACTTCTCATGCAACGGTGCGTACCCCCTGCTTCTATGTGCTTGCGGTTAGCCTTGTTTTGTTTCTTGCCTTGCCTTGTAACAAAAGGCGACCTGTCCCCAATTCATAACGAAAGGGAATCTGCCCTGATCGGCATATTCCATGAAAGAGTTGTCTTTCAAATTTAGAGGGCCAAAATCCAACTGCAAACCTGTGCATAACGGAAGATTTCAGAATCTGCTCTGCAACTCTGCGCCTGGCCGGGTCTGCTTTGATATTGGGCGATCCAGAAAGGTATGGTAGATTGATATGGAAAAAATTACTTTGCCAAACGGCTTTCGCATAATCCTGGAACCCGTCGATTGGGCGCGAAGCGCCACCATGGGCATTTGGGTCGGGAGCGGTTCCCGCTATGAAACGCCGCAAACCGCAGGCGTTTCCCATTTTATTGAGCATATGCTTTTTAAGGGCACAGCCCGCCGGTCTGCTTTAGCCATTGCTGAGCAGATGGATGAAATCGGCGGCGCGCTTAACGCCTACACCACAAAAGAATACACCTGCTTTTATGCGCGGGCACTCGACCGGCATGTCGGCACCGCCTTTGATATCCTCTGCGATATGCTCACACAACCCGCCCTTTTGGAGAAAGATTTGCAAACAGAGCGTGGTGTCATCCTCGAAGAGCTACATATGTATGAAGATAGCCCGGAGGATCTTTGCGCGGATAATCTCTATGCCGGTGTTTGGCAAGGGGATATGCTCGGCTCCAACATCTTGGGAGAGCGAAAAACCGTCTCCTCCCTAACAGTGGATGACCTTCGCGCGCATATGCGCCGCTATTATACGCCGGAGCGTATGGTGGCCGCTGTGTGTGGACGTTTTGACCGGGAAGAGATCGTGCGGCTGTGTGAAAAATTTTTTGGCCCTATGACCAATAGCGGCAATCCGGTGCAGGCCAGCCCCGCACAATACCGTAAGTGCCTGACGCTTCGTAAAAAGGATTTTGAACAAACGCAGCTCGCGCTTGCGATGCCCGGAATCGGCGCGCAGGATGACCGTCGTTTTGCCATGCGCCTGCTCATGTCGGTGCTCGGCACCTCTTCCTCCTCCCGGTTGTATCAGCGCATTCGGGAAGAGCTGGGGCTCGTCTATGAAATCGAATCCTTCTCCGCCTCCTACCTCGAGGCGGGAATCCTCGGCGTTGATATGGCGCTTTCACCGCGCAATGAAAAAAAGGCGCTGCGGGAGGTTTTCCGTATTATCGACGGTTTTGCCGCGTCGCTCACGCAGCGAGAACTTGCCCGTGCCAAGGAGCAATATCTCTCAGGGCTCATTATGAATATGGAGTCAACACAGTCCCGCGCCGCCCAGATGGGCCGCGGCGAGCTGCTTTATAACGAAGTGAAAAGCGCGGATGAAATTATGGAGCGCGTGCGCGCGGTCACGTTGGAAGAAGTGCGTACGCTGGCGGAGGAATTTTTGCACTTTGACCATCTCTCCCTCTCCGCCGCCGGCCGTGTGAAAAAAGAAAAAATCTATGAAGAATTGCTTCAGGCGGCGCGCAGTTGATCCCGCCGGAGAAAATGCCCTGAGGAGAGAATTCCGCTATGCTTGATTGCCACATTCATCTGGAAACCGGGCCCTATACCCTCGCCTGGGTGAAAAAATATGTTGGCTATGCTCTTCAAAGAGGCCTTTCGGAAATCCATCTGCTGGAGCACAGTTACCTCTTCCCAGAATTTTTACCCATGTACAAGCCGGTTTGCATGCAAAATGATTTTATTGACGCATGGTTGGACCGCAAGGGTGGAAAGCGCGATCTGGATGAATTTCTGCACCTCGCCAATGAAGTTCGCCGGGCACAGTGGCCACTGCCAATTCAATTCGGACTAGAAGTTTGCTATTTCCCCGGCTGCGAAGCTTTTGTGGAAAGCCGTACGAAAAATTTAGGGCTAGATTTTTTGGTTGGCAGTATCCATTTTATTGATGCGTTTGCCTTCGATCACAAGCCGGAGCTATGGAAGGGCATAGAGATCGACGAATTGTACCGCCGCTTTTTTGAGCTGAGCATTCAACTGGCCTCCTGCGGCGTGTTTGATGGCCTCGCCCATCCAGACAGCCTCAAGCTTTTTGGCCATCTCCCCTCCTGTTCGCTGGAGCCTTATTATAAGCGGCTGGCTGCTGCATTAGCGCAAAGCGGGATGTATGCCGAGCAAAACAGTGGAATTTTCCGCAGGCATGGAGCGCGGCTAGGAATGGAACCGCCCCTGCTGCAAGAAATGAAGCGCATCGGCGTACGCATTCAAACCGCATCAGACGCCCATCACCCCAGTGAGGTTGGGCTGGGTATTCAGGAGGCGGAAGCGCTTGTTTTACAGGCTTCAAAACCGTGATTAGGAGCGAAAACCAGGGGTAAACAGTATATTGGAACACGGGGTCTGCACCTAAAAAACAAAAACAGATTTTCCGCAGAGACCAGCATATAGAATAGAAAGGTTCCGCAAAGGCTGAAAAAATGCAGTTTTGTTTTTTTAACGTGAAATCCGAACCCTTTTGCATAGCCCGCAAGCGGTTTATGCGTGGGGGGCGCGTTGCATTATGCAGAAGGATGCGCAGAAATGGAAAAAGCGTGCTTTCAAATGTTTTTTAGGAGGACTGTTGCAAAATGAAATATTTTGCAACAGTCCCCCCTTCTATATTGGCGCATGTTTTTTTGCATAACTCGGAATACAAAGCCGTATAAGTACTGTAGCAATATAATTGGCGGATAGACTGCTGAAAATGCGCTTCCAAAAAGCGTTCGTTTCAATCCGTGGAATCACAGCTCAGAAACAAAACATAAAACAAGGGGCAACTTTTTGCCCCTTGCACCACTCTACTAGAATAGAGAGCCATTGTAAAGCGGCCCGTCCGCAGGGGGAAAAGGGTGAGGAAGTTGAAACAAGAATCGCTGGATGCCGCATTTACAAAGCTGTATGAAGAAACCTATGATTCCGTGCTGCGCTATATCATCTGCCGCTGTGCAGCCCCGTCGGACATTGGCGATCTGGTGCAAAACACCTACCTGGCCCTTTATCAGCGTCTGCGCCGGTCAGGAGAACCCGTGCGTGATCCACAGCATTATGTCATGCGCATCGCCCGTAATGAGCTTTATCATCATTATGGCGCAGCCAGCATGCTGAGAAACTGCCTTCCCGTTTTTTCTCCGCACGATGAGGAGGAATCCTTCGAAGCCATCGAACGCGAGCTGCTGGATGTGGAGTCGGATCCAGATGACCAAGTCCTCTGCGATGAAATTTGGGCGTTCCTCTCCCATGGCGATCCGTTGACCTTCCGCATTTTTATCCTCTATTTTTCGCAGGATCTGGGCCTTCGTGAGATTGCACAGGCTCTCCATCTCAATGAAAACACGGTCAAAAGCCGTCTGTACCGCACGCTTAAGCAATTAAAAGAAACATTCCAATGGCAGGAGGATGAGGCGCTGCATGAAGCGAAGAGATTTATTCCGTCAGGCGATGAATCAGCATCTACCTGACCGAAAAAATATACTGAATACCATTCTCACTGAGGCGCCCGCATCGGCGCCCCGCCATATTGGCGGCAAGCGGGCCCTTGCCGCAGTGCTGGCTACAGTGCTATTGGTTGCCTGCGGAACGCTCTATTATTTTTGGGGGAAGCCTCATGAGCGCCAGCCCCAGATCATTGAGAGCGCGGAGCTCCGCCTCTTTGCCGCCGGCAACACAGCTGTGCCAGAGAGCGCCACCGAATTGGAGCCCAATATTGAGTTTCAGATGCCCATGTGGGGAAGCTGGCTTGATGAAGATACCAGCGTCATACCCGCCGACTCATCCACGCTCAAACAGCAGCGCAGCGCGCTCGGCATCCGTGGGGAGAGCCTCCAATCCTATACCATCTCCTGTGATAACGGCCGCCTCGTCTACTGCCCGGAAACCTATTCCACGTTGCTAAAGGAAACGGCCAACGCAGGGGAGGAACCCTCTGCCTCCCGCTATATGTCCTATATTTTCCTGCCAGAAAAAGTCCCTTTTCAGGAAGCTTTTGCACATGCGCAACAAGGTAACTCCGCCTATTTCGAGCAGATTTTAAAGGACGAGAGCTATCAATTCTTGCGAGACCGATATTTTGACGGCGCAGCAATCAGCCTAGATGGCGCCAGCTTATCCGTTTTGCAGACTGACTCTGGCCGCGCCGTCCTCAGTGCTCTGCGCGCGGGATGGGAGAAAGACCCGCTGCCGCAATCCTCCGGCCAATCGATTACCGTTCTGCGCCCGCAGGAAAGCGCGGGAATCAATTGGGAGCCATCCACGGAAGATTACCGCAAATTCTATGAGAGCGGCCCGTTCTCCTATGCAGATTTCGGTTCAGCTACCATTACCGTCCACGCCCAATTTCAAGGTGGCAAAGAAGTGGAAAAGCATTTGTTTGTCTATTTCAGCGAGGATGGCTATCAAACCTATAAGCTGTTGGATTAATCGGGCCATTCTTGGTGATTAGAAAAAGAATCGGCAAGCCCCCTCTGATGTAGTCGTATGTTTCTACAGCAGGGGGGCAAAACAGGGAGAAAAAAGGGGGCATTGCCCTTTACCATCGCGGAGTTGCTGCGAGAAGGCAGAATAGGCCCTCTAAAAACAACTTACCCTGTCCATGGTTCCGCCCGCGTAAACCTAAACTTTGAGGTTTTGGAGCGCTACGCCCTTCTGGATGCCGCATTTTTCTCCGCTAAATGATCCTTTTCTCTTTTATTCGATAATTATCTACATTCTTGTAATTCTATTATACGATACGATAAGCCGTCTGGAAATATCGCTGCACCGCCTAACAGCCGCGGCAGGCATCACGGTCCGTGTCAGGCCGTGGCAGTCTGAAAGGATAAATCGATACGATATGACTGACACCATGATCCTCGCCGCGCTGCTTCTGATTCTCGCCACCGGTTACCTGCAAACTGCACAAAGAAACTTCCGGTAAAAATGTGCTGCACGCTTTATGCACGCCTTGAAAAGCCGCCCGTCCTCTTCCCCAAGCACGAGCGGCTACCACGGAATGGCTGGCTCAATCGGAAATCCTTCCGGACGGCTTCCCGTTCGCAGTACCTTTCTGTTAATACTTATTATGTACATCCTCTGCGAAACACATCAAATCCTTAATTTCCAAAACAGTGCCGTCATCGAGCACCGCCTTGCCGGACATCCGCCCAAACACCTGATGCTGGTCGGTAACGATCAATTTCACATCAATTTTTGCAGCGCGGTCGAGCACCGGCACAAAATCCATTTCAAAACGCCCATCTGTGGAGGTAAACGTCCACGGTTTCATATAGTCTCTCTTATCAATGTGGAAGGTAATGTCGTCAAGCTTATGGCACACACCGTCGTAAAAGAGCATGTTTTCGCTCGCGGCGCTCGTATCGCCAAAGCCATAGCCGATATTAAAGCCGAAGGGTTTGCCATTTACAACCCCATTGCCGGAGCCCCAATACCAGCGGTTGTCATACGTCCATACGCCGCGCCCCCAGTCGAGCGTGCCGAAATCCGTTTCCGGATGAAAGACGTATTCCTTTCCATCAAATACCGCCCTGCCGCTTGCCCGCATGCAGTTGATCTTCTGATTGTAATAAAACGCCGTATCCTTTTCCTTCCACGGCGTGGCGATCACCATGGTATCCATCGGCGGCTGCTCCAGCGTAATATCGCAGGAGAAGGGCTTGCCGTCGCAGAAGTTTTTGAAGTCACAGCGGATACGGCGCTGCCCGTCCGTTTTGATAAATTCCATCGCCAACCGCTTATCCCGGTATACCACATTTCCTTTTGCTGAAGTAGAAGGCATTTTCATCTTCCCCATGGGGAAGGCATTCAGAATGGTTTCCGTATGCTCCCACGGTTTGGTAAAATCAAGCAGGGAAACAGACTGCAAGCCGATATAGCCATCGTCCGACAGCGTAAATGCACAGGCGAACTGATCACTGAGCACTAGATAATAATCCCACTCCTTAATGCGAAATTTCGGCGCTTTGATCGCCCTCCTGTCGTATACTTGCACCAAATCCTTTGACCAGCCCGGTTCCATTAGCCGGCCGTTTAGATCCAAGAGCTGATGCCTTTGGGTTACTTCATGGTTTCTCACGTTCGATCGCTCCTCTCAAATTACTTGCAAAACTCTTATTGCTATTATAAACAATTTTGGATGTAAAATAAATGCCTTTTCGTAAATATATCCGAGTTTTCCAAACGTAAAAAACTTTCTCCGGCCGACACGCATGAAAGAGCCTTTTTTCTTCTCCTTTTTTCGGCGGCGAGGCCCTGAAAAAATGTGGCAAGCTCTTGCTTTTTTCGTCCTTTATGTTACAATGGGAAAGACAAGGAACCACCTTGGCGAAAGCGTTGCGGCCTTATTTTCCGCTGCCTTTCCGCCCCGGTTCTGAACAAAGAAGGAGGTACATCATCCATGGCATATGTAATTTCTGACGAATGCATTTCCTGCGGCGCCTGCGAAGCGGATTGCCCTGTTTCCGCAATCTCTGAAGGCGACGGCAAGTATGTCATCGACGCGGATACCTGCATCGATTGCGGCGCCTGCGCCGGCACCTGCCCGGTAGGAGCGCCTCACGAGGCATAAATTGCTAGGTATTTCAAACGACGGGGAGAGGAGCCTTCGGGCTCCTCTTTTTGTTTGGTAAAACAGCGGTTGGCGCATAAGAAGTTTTTAGATACGCAGAGTCAGCTGCTTGCAGGCCACATCCATGGTCCGCAAGCGGTTTCTCCTGTCCACCTGCCACAGCATTTTTTTTGCAGGCCATGCAACAATTGTGCTGCTATCAAACACTATTATACCGAGGGACGGTAAAGGGGGAAACGTTTCATGGCAAAACCGGAAAATCGATTGGTGGAGCAGGCAAAGGCCGGGAGTGCGGATGCCTTCGGGCAGCTATATGCCCAATATGCACAGGATCTTTACCGTTTTGCCTACTACTATCTCGGCTCCCGCGAGGAGGCGGAGGACGCAGTCCAGGATGCTGTCTGCGCCGCCTTCCAGGGGATTGGCGCCCTGCGCAGTGTCTCATCCTTCAAGGCCTGGCTTTTTTCCATCCTTTCCAACACCTGCAAGCACCACATTGCGGCGGTCAAAGAGAGGCGGCTTACCACCCCGCTCGAAGAAGCGCGCCGCTTGGGTGAAAGCGAATGCTCTGAGGAGCTTATGCTCGCCATGGAGCTGCGGGAGGCCATCTATGCGCTCAGTGATGAAGAGCGCAGCATCGTTTTGCTCTCTATCATCGGCGGTTACAAAAGCCATGAAATTGCCAAAGCCCTCTCCTGCCCGCCCGGTACCGTTCGTTCAAAACTCTCTCGTTCCCTTGCGAAGCTTCGCCTGACCGCAGAAAAGGAGTCCTCATGATGAAAAAAAAGCGAAATGGCCAAACCGAACCGCTTTTGGAAGCGCTCAGGCCTTTGGATCAAATCAACTCACTCCCCCCCTCCCTTTCCCCCACCCAAATCAGTAGTCGGCTTCGGCTGCAAACGCCACAGCCTGCAAAACGGCGTGGCCTGACCCTGCGCCATGTCGCCGTCGCTGCGGCGGCGCTAGCAATCGTGATCGGTGCAATCGCCTTGTGGAAGGGCCTACCCTATCTCGAAGTGGTCAACCGCCAAACGGGGGATTCCGCGCCTTTGACAGAAGTGTTGCAAGATTATTCCAAAATAGAATCATACTTCAAAGATCTCTCCGCCCATCCAGCTGATGAATCTATTGCAGGCAGAGAGGAAGCTATGAAAGCCCCCGCTGAATCTCCCACCATGAAGCCCACCATGAACGACGTTCCAGAGGATAACGCCCTGGCCGGGCAAGCAACGAATAACAGCGCCACGGTAAACGAGGCAGATACCGGCTATGGTAAAACCAATATACAGACTGCTGGCGTGGAGGAAGCAGATATCCTGAAAAATGACGGTTCCACCCTCTATTTTGTGCCGGCTCTGGGCAAAACGATCCAAATCATCGCGCCCCGTCCTGCCGGCTCCATGAAGGTGCTCTCTCAAATTTCCATTCCCCAAGAGTCCAACAAAGAGGTTACGGTTTCTGAGCTCTATGTGCAGGGCAATCGCCTGATTGCCATATGCCGCCTGACGAACCCCTCCGGCTCCACAGTCTATAACGCAGCGATATGCGGGCTCAGGATGCCTGTCTACCAAGGGGACGCCCGCATCCTGATTTATAACATCGGCGACCGTTCCGCGCCAAAACTTGAGCGCACCTACACGCAGGACGGCGGCATCCTCTCCACCCGCATGATTGGCAGCACACTCTATCTAATCACGCAGTATACCGTAACGCAAGATGAAAATGGCACATTCATAGACTATATTCCTACCACCTCCGAGGGGGAGGGCGGCGCCAAAAAGCTCAACGCGGCGGATATTCAAATCCTTCCGGACGCAAAAACGCCCAACTATCTGGTCGTCAGCGCGCTGGATACCGCTGATGCGAAAAAGACAGTTTCCCGCCAAGCCGTGCTTGGCAGCGGGAACGAGGTGTATTGCAGCACGCAGGCGCTCTATACCGCCTCCACAGTATATGACGACGATGTGGAATACACCACAATTTTTGGCTTCCCCTTCTCACAGGAGGGCCTTGGTAAAAGCGTTTCCGGCCGAGTACGCGGCCATGTGCTCAACCAATTTTCTCTCGACAGCTATGGCGGAGCGCTGCGCATTGCCACCACGGAAACGGTAAACGGCAGCACCAGCAGCCGGGTTACCATCCTGGATTCCTCCCTGAAAACGCTTTCAGCTCTTACCAATATTGCACCTGGGGAAGAAATCTATGCCGTGCGTTTCCTCGGCACAAAGGGTTATGTTGTCACTTTCCGGCAGACTGATCCGCTCTTTGTGCTCGACCTTTCCGATACCAGTTCGCCAAAAATCCTCGGCGAACTGAAAATCCCCGGCTTCTCAAGCTATCTGCATCCAGTTGGCGAAAATCTTCTCCTCGGCATCGGGCAGGATGCAGATGAAAACGGTACGACACGTGGCGTAAAGCTTTCCCTCTTCGATGTAAGCCACCCGGAGAAGCCGCAGGAGGTTGACAGCCTTATCTTGCCAAACGGCACGTTTACCGACGCCCCTTCGGAATATAAAAGCATCCTTTTCCTGCCGGAAGAGAATGCGGTTGCCTTCCCGATCGCCCGGGAGGAAATCGGCAAGGATTTTCGCTCCTATTTTGATGAAACCTACTGTGTATTCTCCCTGCAAGGCAGGCAAATCAGCCTTTTGCACACACTGCGCAACTATACGAAGCAGGAGCGGCTCGCGGTGGACAGCAATGGGTTAGACAGCTCCATCCGCCGAGGCACCTATATCGGGGACACGCTTTATACGCTATCCAACAGCCGAATCTGCGCTTTTTCCCTCTCCAGCGGTGAGGAACTGGGCCGCCTCGATTTCTAACGGCTTCCCCCTCTTTTCCATCTTCAAAACCTGACCAAACAGCGCGCTTTAAAAGGAAAACGCCTTTTGAAGCGCGCTCTCTTTTTGCTTTTGCAAATAAGAGCCTGTTGTGAAATCGCTTTCATTTTATATAATTTTCTGGACAGCCTAAATAAAAACAGAAAGCGCCTGCCGTTTTGAAAAGAGGAAGCCTATGACCGAATCCAGTCCAACCTATCGCCTACCCACCGCAATTGCCATGATCGTCGGCATTTGCATCGGATCAGGCATTTTCTTCAAAAGCGATAATATTTTAATAGCCACAGGGGGCAACGTACCGCTTGGCATCCTTGTTTTTTTGCTGGGGGCGGTCGGAATCATCTTTGGAGGGCTGAGCATTGGGCAACTCGCGGCGCGCACCGCACAGCCGGGCGGGCTTATTGCCTACGCAGCTGAATTTGTCGGGCCGGGCTTCACGGGCGGCGTTGGATGGTTTCAGGTGTTTTTTTATTTTCCAACGCTTGTCGCCGCTGTATCCCGCGCGGCTGGGCACTATTTTTGCAGCCTGTTTTCCATTCCGGACACATTGGAAACGCAGTGCCTGGTGGGGTTCCTTTTTTTCACGCTCTGCTTTTTTTGGAATATCTGTTCCGCAAGGCTGGGTGGGATCTTGCAAAACGCGGCCACCGCACTCAAGCTCCTCCCGCTCCTGCTTATCGCTGTTTGCGGTTTGTTTTTCGGAAATCCGGGGGAAACCATCGGCCTTTCTGCCAAATCGCCTGCCGCGGCAGGATGGATTTCCGCCATCGGGCCAATTGCGTTTGCCTACGATGGATGGGTCATCGCCACCGCCATCTCTCATGAAGTAAAGGATGCGCGGCGAAACATGCCCAGGGCGCTGCTGGTTGCACCTGTGTTTGTCACCGGCATATATATCCTCTATTTTCTCGGCGTATCAAGCCTGCTGGGCTCCGAAGCTGTACGTACCATGGGCGACCGGCATGTCGCTTTTTTAGCAGGCCGCCTGTTGGGGCCATTTGGTGCAAAGGTAATGCTGCTCTTTATCCTGATCGCGGTGGCAGGCACGCTCAATGGCGTAATTTTGGGCTATCTCCGGCTGCCCCACGCGCTTGCAAAACGCGGGCTTCTGCCTCTATCCCGCATCTTTGCTGAGCCGCGGGCATTTTTGCGCGCTTTACCCGCCTACACAGCAAGCTGTGTTTGGGCTGCGCTCAATTATCTCAGTGAACGATATGCCTGGCTACCCAACGCGGATGTTTCGGAAATTCCGATTGTAATGGGTTATCTGCTCTACGCTGTGTTATACGTTCAGGTAATCCGCCTTTGGAATCAAGGCGAAATCATTGGTTTTTGGCACGGCGTGGCGATCCCTGCGCTTGCTCTGGCAGGCGCGGGGATTGTACTCTGGGGCGGCCTGCAAAGCGGGGCACACCTGTTTTATGCGGGCGGATGCCTGCTGATCATTGCCGGGGGATTCTTTTACGGCAGGCGGAAAAGCAGGGCAGTATAAAAGGACCTCTTGCGAAACGCCTTACCTTTCGCAAGAGATCCTTCAAAAAATCCGCTTGAACTCCTAGAAAACAAACTTTAGAGCGTGGATATGACCTGCGCCCCCGCCTAAGGCCGCGCTTTTCCCTCTCTGCCTCTATGGATCAAGTATCTCAACAGCCGCTTTTCGCAGCTTCGTTATAGCAGCTGTTTCACTTTTTTCAGCGCATTCACTGCGCCGGAGATCAGGAGACCAAACGCCTTGGCAGGCTTCTGATTGTTAAAAAGCATCACGATCGCTTCTTCCATCTCTTCGCTTACCGCACCCTGTGACATCGTTGCAAGGTTATGAATGGGCATTTCCGCGATCATCGCCACTGCCATTTCGTCCGTTGAGATGCCGTCCATTTTAACAAATTTACGAATCAGCTTCATGATTTTGCGGCCCCAACGCGTGTTCTTTGCATCGTCAATCGTGTTGTCCCGGGTAAAGGGCTTAGATGGGTCGCGCCAGGAACGGGGGATCGGATGGCCAAGCAAGGCCTCAAATTCAGCATCCGGAACGCGGTTGAAACGCCCGTCATAATAGGTTGGCAGCAACCTCTTTGCCTCCGGTTCCCCCTTGGGCGCAGGGATTCCAAGCACCTGCGCGCTGCCCGTCAGGCGAATATCCCTGCTAGAAGAGCCCACGAGAATCTGATATTTCCCGCTTTCCACGCGCCAAGCCTTTGCTTGCGTATCGTAATACGAAAAGGCCCGTTCATCCAGATGGATTTCCACTGTCTTTTCCTCGCCCGCTTTGAGAAATACCTTTTCAAAACCCTTGAGCTCTTTTGGCGCTTTGAAAACAGAGCTCTCCACATCTGCCACATAAACCTGCGCAACCTCCGCCCCATCCCGCTCGCCGGTATTGCGCACGCGGAAGGTGAGCGTTAGGCCGTTTTCTGCCTTGAATCGGGTTTTGTCGAGCTTTAAGCCGCTGTATGCAAACTGCGTATAGGATAAGCCGTGCCCAAAGGGGAACAGCACCTGTTTTTCCGCCTTATCATAATAGCGGTAGCCTACATAAATACTCTCCCTGTATTCCACTGTCAGAGGGCCGCCGGGGAAATAGTTTGCGCACGGCGTATCGGCAAGCGAAAGCGGGAAGGTTTCCGCTAGCTTCGCGCAGGGATTGGCCTCTCCAAAGAGCAGGTCAATCTGCGCCTGTCCAACCGCCTCGCCGCCGAGATAAGATTCCAGCACGGCGTTTACATTGCCAAGCCAAGGCATTAGCACCGGGGAGCCGTTGTGCAATACGACCACCGTATTCGGCTGCGCCTTGCTGACCGCCTCGATCACACGGTTTTGGCAACGCGGAAGATTCAGATGCTTACGGTCGAACCCCTCCGATTCAAAGGAGTCTGGCAGGCCGGCAAAAATCACCGCCACCTGAGCCGTCTTTGCGGCGGCAACCGCCTCGCGCAGCAGCGTTTCATCAAGCTGATCTCCCTCTGTGTCGAAGCCTTTGGCATAGATAACGTCCGCTTTGCCCTGCACCGCCTCCAAGGCACCGTCTACATGGTAGGCATTGATGTGCGAGCTGCCGCCGCCCTGATAGCGCGGATGCTCCGCAAATTCACCAATAAAGGCTATTTTTTGATCCTTCCGAAGCGGCAGCGCGCCCTCGTTTTTGAGCAGCACCATCGTTTCCAGCGCCGCCTGATGTGCCTTTTCATGATCCGCAGCCCGGTCAAACACGGCCGTTTCATCCCGATTTTCCGCATAGCGGAACACAATCTCTAGGATGCGCTCCACCGCATGATCCAGCGTTTCCTCGCTGATGCGCCCCTCCTGAACGCCCTTGCGAATGCGCGCGCTGTTGACTCCGCCGCTCGAGGGCATTTCCAGCTCCAGCCCAGCCTTGATGCCCTCAACACGGTCATTCGCCGCGCCCCAGTCCGTCATGACAAAGCCCTGGAAGCCCCAATCCCTGCGCAGCACCTGATCGAGCAGCCACTCGTTCTCTGAGGAATAAACGCCGTTGATGCGGTTATAGGAGCACATTACTGTCCATGGCTGCGCCTGTTTCACTGCCGCCTCAAAGGCGGGAAAATAGATTTCGCGCAGAGTCCGCTCGTCTGTCACAGCGGAAACGGTCATACGCCTGCGCTCCTGGTTATTCACGGCGAAATGCTTGATGCTCGTGCCGACATGCTTGCTCTGCACACCGCTGATATAGCTTGCCGCCATCTCGCCCGCCAGATAGGGATCCTCTGAAAAATATTCGAAATTTCGGCCGCAAAGAGGCGAGCGCTTGATATTCACAGCCGGGCCCAGCAGAATCGCCACATGCTCCGCCTGGCATTCCTCCCCGAGCGTTTCGCCAAGGCTGCGCAGGAGCGCTCGGTTAAAAGAACTCGCCGTGCCGGCAGCCGTTGGGAAACACACCGCCTGAATCGAATCGTTGATGCCAAGGTTATCGGCCTTATCCGCCTGCTTGCGCAGGCCGTGAGGGCCGTCGCTGACCATGATGGAGGGAATCCCCAGCCGTTCAATGCCTTTGAGATGCCAAAAATCCACACCAGAGCACATCTCAATTTTTTCCTCCAGCGTCATCCTTTCCACCAGTTCCTTCACGTTCATCGGTTTCATCATGCTCCTCTCAAACAAAATCCATTGCCTCGCAGATATATACCTGCGCCGTGCTATTTGGGATTATTATACATGATTCCAGATGATTTGGATAGATATTTTATCAAATTCCCAAAAGGCGCGCCAACAACCCGCCACAGCGCACCGAATCCGATGCGCTGTGGCGGGTTTTCCGCTGCAAAAGCATCCTTTAAATCGTCTTCCATGAAACAGAAATTGAAAACCGGTTCCCAGCCAGCGAAGCCGATACTTCACAGCCCATCTGTTCTGCAAGCCTCTTCACGATTGCAAGGCCAATTCCCGTATTGTGCCCACTGCGCGTTTGATCCCCGGTATAGAATCGGTCAAAAACATGCGGCACATCCTCTTGGGAAACCAAGCTGGTGTCATTGGTAAATACGGTCGTTATGGTTGTGCCTGCGCGCACTGCAACCCACACCTCGCTCTCCGCATACCGCAGCACATTTTGAAGAAGATTTACAAAGATACGCTGTGCGGCGTCTTCATCCGCCAGCACGAGTGGCAAGCGCTGCGGCACATCCACATGCATCACGAGGTTTTTGCGGGTAAAATCATCATAAAAAGAGGCGAGCTGTGCACAGAGGGACCTGCCCAAATCCACCTGCTGCAAATTGAGGCTGTATTCATTTGCATCTAGCCGAGAGAGATCATAAAAGCCGCTGATGAGCATTTGCAAAGAGCGTGTGCGCGCGCCGATCACCTCCAGCGCATGCGTGCGTTCCTCTGTAGATGTCCCATCAGCCTGCGCAAGCTGTAGGTAGCCGATAATCGAAGTGAGCGGCGTGCGCAGATCGTGGGAGATATTGGCGATTTGGCGGCGCAATTCTTTCTCCGCAAGCATATGCTGGATTTCTTCACTTTGCCGCCGGTCAAGCGCCCGGTTGATCTCCTCAAAAAGGGCTTCCATCTCTCCATCCGGGGAGGAGAGATGCAGGCGGCGGGTTCCACCCTCCTGATTAATCTGCCTAAGCTCTCTGCACGCCCGGCGGAGATTGGCGCGCTGCAAAAAGAACAGGGCGGCAAACAATGCCGCCAGCGCTCCGAATAAGATTGTCACCAGCATCATAAATGACCGCCCTCTTCTCCATTTTATTTAATCTCCCTGCGCCTGAAGAGCAGGTATCCGGCGATAGAGGAGCCTATGAACCAGGCCAGCCCCACCAGAAGACACCAGGGAATGAGCTCCGGCTCCACGGGGCGCGCCGCCGGCCCAGGGCCGCCCAGCATAAATCCCGCGCCGCCGGTGAGCTGCTCAAACTGCCTGGTGATCGTCAGCTTATAAAACGTGCTGAGCTCAGGCACCACGCCTCTCATCAGGCCGAGCACCGGCCCAGGGAAGGAAAACAGTAGCATTGCGCCAAATCCGAAAAGCGTATTGCTGCGGAAGGCGAACGCCAAAAGATTTAGCATGCCGAGCATACCGAGCCACAGTGGCAGGGAAAGCGCGGTTTTCTCCAGGAAGAGGCGTACCGCCTGCCATTCGATCTCCCCATGTGCGCCGATCTGTGAAAAAAACAGCCCGCTTGCTGTATAAACCACCAGCACCAGCGCAATGGTAACCAGCATCAGGATGATCTCCACAATCAGCTTGCCAAAATAAATCTCTGCACGGCTGATGCCGAACGAAATGGTGTTTTTCAACGTGCCATACTTATATTCATCAGAAAAAACTGCATCTACTACGATGGTTAAAAGCGCAAAACACATTGGCATAAGCATAATGCCGAGATAAAAAGGATAGGCGGAATTCAGCGTACCCGCCATCGAAAAAGTCAGGCGAACCAATGCGTTGCCCGCAATGCAAAGCAACGCGATAACTACCAGCGCAATTTTCGTATATTTCCGGCGGAAGGTTTTATAAAGCTCGCTGCTGATATAGTTAAGCATCTTGCCCGCCCTCCTCTCCAATCAACGAGAGGAAATATTCCTCCAGATTCGACCCCTGGTTGTTGACACCGGAGATTTCCACCCCGTTGGAGGCCAGCACATGCGTCACTTTTGCCGGCGCATCGAGATACTCGTAGAGCCGCATTTTGCCGCCTGGTAAAATCTCATAATTTGTGCAGCCAAGCTCTCGTTCGATGGAAACGGCGGCCTTTTCCGTGCTGTCCACGAGGAGCTCCAGGCACTCCCGGCAGCGCTCGCGCAGCAGCTTTTCAGAAATCTGTTCAATGAGCTTGCCACGGTGGATAAAGCCATAGCACGTTGCAAAGCTTTCTAGCTCGCTCAATATATGGCTGGAGATAAGCACCGTTACCCCGTTCTCCTCGCACAGCTTTTGAATAAGGGTGCGAAAATGCGCGATCCCCATCGGATCAAGGCCGTTGATCGGCTCGTCAAGCAGCAGCATTGCGGGACGGTTCAGCAGCGCGAGCGCAAGCCCCAACCGCTGCTTCATGCCGAGAGAAAAATCCTTAAATTTTTTGCTGCCCGTATCGCCCAGCTCCACCTGCCGGAGCGCATCGTCAATGCAGCCCCTGCCCACTATGCCGCGCTGGCGGCGGTAGTATTCTAAGTTCTCCCGCGCCGTAAAGAATGGAAAGAAGCTCGGCGTTTCCACCACTGCTCCCAGATTTGCGCGCATGCGGTCAATCCCCTGGGGCGAGGTTTCACCAAACAGCTCCAATTCCCCGGAGGAGGGGAGCGTCTGGCCGGTCATCATCCGCATCAGGGTCGTTTTACCCGCGCCGTTTTGGCCAACCAGGCCATAAATCTGCCCCTCTTGCAGCGTGAGGCTAACCCCATCCACCGCCACCGAGGAGCCATAGCGCTTTGTGATCTGGCGGGTTGCCAATAAAGTTTGCGCCATATTCCTTCATCACCTTTCCTGATTCTAAGCGCCCCATCTCTCAGGGGCTAAACAAAGCATACCGCCCTCAAAACAAGAAAGGCATAAAAAAGCTTAAAGAAAGTTTAAAGATCAAAGCTGTTCTTCTGCCGCCCCTATTGCGGGCGAGCTACGTCAATCCTCCTGCGCCATTTTAAAGCCAATCCCCCAAACGGTTTTGATATATTCCCCTTTCGGGTCTGCCTTATGGAGCTTGGCACGGAGGTTGGAGATGTGCACGTTTACCGTGTTATCCTCCCCATAATACGGCTCGCCCCAAATCTGCTCATACAGATTCTCCCGCGTGAAAACACGGCGTGGATAACGCATCATCAGCTCCAGAATGGCAAACTCCCGCGCGGTAAGCGCGAGCTTCCGTCCGTTTGCCTGCGCTTCCATCGTTTCAGAATCCAACATTAGCCGCCCGATATGCAGCCGGTGAGACTGCTGCGCAGGCGAAAACAGCCTGCACCGCCTGAGCTGCGCCTCCACCCGGGCGAGCACCTCTTCATTTTCAAAAGGCTTCTGGATAAAATCATCTGCACCGAGCCGCAGCGCGTTTACGCGCGCATCGAGCCCCGCTTTGGCGGACAGCACGATCACCGGCATCATCTTTTCCGCACGCAGCCAGGCAATCAGCTCCTCCCCCGCAAGGCCTGGAAGCATTAAATCCAAGAGCAGAAGATCATACTCTTCCATTTGCAGGCGCAGCTGCGCCTCCGTGCCGGAAAATGCACTGTCCACCCGGTAGCCTGCGCCGGATAGAATCCGGCAGAGCAGCGCATTGATATCGGAGTCATCCTCCACAACCAAAATGCGGCAGGCATCCATCATCCGTCACCCTTTCTTACACATCTGATACCGAGTATACACAAAAGCGTGTAAAAATGCAAAAAATCCGCCGCCGGAGTCCTCTTTTGCTCCGGCGGCGGGCGAATGAATGATTGCTTCGTTCTATCTCTTTTACTGCCCGGAGGTTTCCTTCTGCGCACGCTTTTCCAGCTTCTTTGCCCTGCGTGCCTCCTCCTTTTGAGCGATCATCGGCTCCACTTTCATAATCAGAACCACAAGGAGGGTGATCAGCAGGATCACAGCAAGAATACCGCCCATCCCTTTGCCCATGAAGCCGAGCGAGGTCATAAAATTATTCATCCGATCCGCCCACGGGATCGATAAAAGCATGAATTCAGCCATCGTTATTCTCCTTTCCTGCCCTTATTTAAAGAAGCCTAGGATTACGCCGCCTGCCACGACGGATGCGATCTGGCCGGATACGTTCGCACCGACCGCCTCCATAAGCAGATGGTTTTCCTTATCCTCCGCGAGGCCCATCTTCTGCACCACGCGCGCCGCCATCGGGAAAGCGGAAATACCCGCCGCGCCGATCATTGGATTCACTTTATTCTTCGTGAAGAGATTGAGGATTTTTGCAAACATAACGCCGCCGAAGGTATCGAACACAAAGGCAAACAGGCCGAGAATAATAATCATCAGCGTATTGAGCGTAACAAACTGTTCTGCGCGCATGCTGAAGGAGATTGTAATGCCGAGCAACAAGGTGATAATATTAGCAAACTCATTCTGCGCTGTTTCAGACAGGCGCTTGAGCACACCGCACTCACGCAGAAGGTTGCCGAACATCAAAAAGCCGACCAGAGACACGGACATGGGGGCCACCAGGCCCGCGATGAGCGTCACTAGGATGGGGAACAGGATGCGCGTACGCTTGGAAATCGTTTTCGCCTTAACGTGCGGCATCCGAATGAGGCGTTCCTTCTTTGTGGTGATCGCCTTGATGACGACGGGCTGAATAATGGGCACCAGCGCCATGTAGGAATAAGCCGCCACAGCGATCGCACCGACGTATTTGGAACCGAGCACCTGAGAAACAAGGATGGAGGTAGGGCCGTCCGCCGCACCGATGATACCGATGGAGGCGGCATCCTTTAAGTCAAAGCCCAGAAGCGTAGCCGCAGCAATGGCAAAGAAAATGCCGAACTGCGCTGCCGCGCCGAAGAGGAACATTTTCGGATTGGAAAGCAGCGGGCCAAAATCAATCATTGCGCCGATGCCGATAAACAGCAGGATTGGTAACGCTTCGGATGTTTCAATTCCTACATTGAACAACCACTGGATAATACCATGCGTTTCTCCTACGCCCTGCATCGTCTGATCGAGCACGCCACTAAACGGCAGATTAACCAGAATCGCGCCAAAGCCCATAGGCATCAGCAGTGCAGGCTCAAAATCCTTGCAGATGGCAAGATAGATCAGAACGCCTCCCACAATGTACATCACGACCTGCTGCCAGGTAATCGCAAGCAGCCCTTCCCAAAGGAAGCTCATTTGTTACATTCCCCCTGTATTTTTGGAGTGTTATTTAAAAAACGAGACCTGTGTTCCTCAACTCCCGAAACACAGGTCTCGTCATTTCATGCTAAACCAGAAGTACGCGCAGCCGGGTACTCCACGATGTTGATTTAACCGCACCGCAACCTTTGCCGCCGCGATGCCGACTACTCCCCTATTGACCAGATTTATTATAAACAAATCAACAGGGCATGTCAATCATTCAGAAGGGAATTTTACCTTTTCAGCCTTCTGCAAATCCTTCTCCAGCACGCAGCGCACCGAAAGCGCCGCCCCGGAACAGAGAAACAGCAAGACCACCGGCACAGAATACGGCGCCAAAAGAATCCCCGCCAACAGGGTGGCTGTAACGCCCAGCGCACACGGCAAGGCACGCTGTGGAAAACAAAGCGAAAGCAACCAGGCTCTGCGCCAAGCCGCGCTTTCCCCTTCCCCCTGAAGCGCAAAGAGATAGACTGCCGCGCCGCACAGGATCAGCCACACTGCGCATGCCCCACACACCAAGGCATATCGCCAGACACTTTCCGGCAACAAGAGAATCGCCGCAGCCGCAGCAGCGCCTAATCCGGCCCCGCCGCCCCCTACAATCAGCCCCGACCAAAAGCAGGGCCGGAACGTTTTGCGGAACGCCCCCCAATAATCACGCCAAAGCAAAACCGGTTCATCCCGCACGAGCCTTCCCATCACTGCGGCAAGTGCTCCCAGCGCCGGGCCTATGGTCAGCACCGGCAAGCAAGCGCACAGAAAGAGCAGGTTGAGTTTCATCAGCGTCAAGCCTTCCCGCCAAACAACCCGCAGGATCCGCCCGACTACTGTACGGGGCTCGCGCCGGGCGGGCTGCCCAGCCGTGCTTTCATAAATCAAATGGTATAGATTCAATGCGACGCCTCCTATTCATCCCTTGACTGCGCCTTCCGTCACGCCTTTGATAATATATTTCTGGCAGAAAAGATAAAACAGTACGATCGGCGCCATACACATGAGCAGCCCCGCCGTAGCGAGATCCCATCGCTTGGAAAACTGACCGAAGAACAAAAAGGTTTTCAGCGGCAGCGTCTGCCAGCCTGGCTTATTGATGACAAGCTGAGGCAGAAGAAAATCGTTCCAGAGCCACATTGCATTGAGAATCGCCACAGTGATGAGAATTGTTTTCAAGAGCGGAAAAACGATCAGGAAAAAGGTTTGCACCATGTTGCAGCCGTCGATGCGGGCCGCTTCCTCTAGCTCCACTGGCACATTTTTGATAAAACCGTGCAGCAGAATGATAGAGAGGCTCGATCCAAAACCCAGATACATAAAAACCAAACCGGGGCGGTTCATCAAATTCAGCCCATCCATAAAGCGGATCAGCGGTAGCATGACGCATTGAAAGGGGATTAGCGTTGCAGCCGCATAGAGCAAGAAAATAAACGAACTCATCTTTGTTTTATAACGTGCAAGCACCCATGCCGCCATGGAGCAAAAAATCAAGAGCAGCACGATTGCGCTCACCGTAATGGCAAGCGAATTGCCGAACGAAGTGAAAAAATCCAGTTTTTCGTAGGCTTGCGGGTAATTGCTTGCCGTAAAGGTCTCCCGGTTCGGCAGGGCGAGCACATCAAGATAGATATCCTTCAGAGATTTAAAGGAATTGACGATCAGTATCAGGATCGGAGAGATAAAAAAAGCCGCTAACACAAGCCCAAGAGCTGTGAGAAGCCCCCGGCCGATTTTTTTTGCCGTCATTACATCTCCACCTCTTTCCGTTTGCTGAAATAAAGCTGCGTCAGCCCAATTGCCGCCACGATGACAAGGAAAATAACTGCTTTCGCCTGCGCAAGGCCTAGATCGTTATATCGAAAAGCCGTATTGTAGATATTGAGCGCAATCATTTCTGTGGAGTCGAAGGGTCCGCCATTGGTCAGCGCCAGGTTTTGGTCATAAAGTTTAAAGCAATTGGATAGCGAGAGAAAAAGCCCCACGGTGAATGCGGGAGCAACAAGCGGCAGGGTTATGCTCCTGAGCTTCTGCCAGCTATTCGCGCCGTCAATCTCCGCCGCCTCCAAAAGATTATCCGGGATGTTTTGAAGCTGTGCAATATAAATGACCATCATATAGCCGGAAAGCTGCCAGGTCACCACGATCAGCAGGCCGACAAAGGAGGTTGCCGTATCCGACAACCACCCTTGCAGCCAGGCGATCCCCGTCGCTTTGCCAAGCGCCTCGAAGGCCTGCACAAAGATAAACTGCCAGGTAAAGCCCAGCAGGATGCCGCCGATTAGATTCGGCAAAAAAAACACGCCGCGCATGAGCGTTGTTCCCTTAATTTTGGAGGTCACTAGAAGCGCGAGGCAGAACCCCACTAGGTTAACGCTGATAACGGCGCACACGGCAAAGACCGCCGTGAACCCGAATGCCCGCCAGAACTGCGGATCGCTGCGGAAAACCTCCAGATAATTTTTAAGGCCGACAAAATTAACGTCTCCGGAAATGCCGTTCCAGTCCGTTAGGGAATAACCGAGCCCTGTTGCCGCCGGAATGAGCTCGACGATGAGAAACGCCAGCAGTGACGGCAGCAGGAAGCACCAATAGCCCAATTTTGATTTTTTCACACAAGGTTCCTCCTCTCGCCGCCTAATGCGGCGGGATTCGCCGCACGAATCGGCGGAATTCACCGATTGCAGCGGCGGGATGTAACGGCATGCGCCTCAGGCGGGCTTTCCCCGCCCAAGGCGCTGCGGCTCGCCTTACCGCAGCCATTACTTGCGGTCAGATGCCCATTTTGCTTTTGCATCGCTGATCAGCTTATCCCAAGTTGTCTTTTTTGACACATAGCTTTGAATCGAAGCTCCCAGTGTGTTTTCACCCCAGCCTGTGGGTTCGCCCATAAAGACCCAGGGCGCTGTTTTGCCCGCGTTTGCATACTCGTTCACCGTAGCGCCCAGCGGATCCTTCGGCTTGATATCGCCATAATTCGTATAAGCGGGAATGAAGTTGAATTCCTCCACGACGATCTTTTTCCCCTCTTCCGACTGATAGAGCCAGTTGAGGAAATCTTTTGCGCAGGCTTTATCCGCATCAGACGATTTGCTGTTGACGCACCAGTACATCGGCACGCCAACCGGAATATTTCCCTCGCTGACGCCCTTGAGCGGAATTGGAATCATGCCAAGGCGATCCGCCAGCTTCTGGTCAACCTCCTTGACCTCCGGATAGATCCAGTTGCCCTGCTGCACAGCCGCAACACGTCCAATTGCCAAACCTCCGCCGACGGACATTGAATAATCCACTGCGTTGAGCGCCGCCGGGTTGTTGGCGTGCTTGGTGTACTTCACCTGTAAATCAATCAAATCCTTGAGCTGGGAGGCATATTTAAAATCCAGTGTTTTGGACTCATACGCCTGTTTGTTGCTGTCAAACTCCTGTCCAAGAGCAATGTTTCCGGTGTGAAGGCCGGTGACCCATTTCTCCTTGACCGGGAACTCCAGCACGGCTTCCAGTGCCGGGAATTTATCCTTGAGCTCGCCCTTATCAATTTTGCTCTTGAGCTCTCCAAAAGCCTTGTCGATTTCGTCATAGGTCTTGAGTTTTGATGCGTCAATTCCCGCCGCCTCAAAGATATCCTTATTATAAACGAAGCCGTAGCCCTCAATCGCATAGGGCATACCGTAAACCTTGCCATCCTGCGTCACATCGTCGAGCAGGCCCTCGACCACATGTTTCGTCCAGCCTTCGCCGCTTAAATCCTCCAGGTTAGAAATCCAGTCTTTCACATCCTGCGGTCCGCCGACGTTGTAAATCTCAGGCTGATCCGCATTTTGCATCTTCGTGCGGAGGGCTGCGCCATAATCTGAGCCGCCGCCCACGGTTTCTAGGTTAATTTTCACATTTGGGTGCGTTTTCATATAGGTTTCCGTTGCCGCTTTGAGCGCGTCGTTAATCTCCACCTTAAATTGGAAGATATCAACCGTGCCCTTCAGATTCGTATTGACATTGCCGGCCGCATTGCTGTTTCCTGTGTTGCCCTCCGGAGCCTCTTCCCGTTTGCAGGCCGCGAGGGTCGGGACGAGCATCAGGCAGGTCAAAAACACTGCCATCCACTTTTTCATCTTCTTCATGTCAAAAATCCTCCATTTGTCATGATTTTCAGCGTTGAGAAACGCCAACGAACATCCCTATTATGTGGAGACAAAGCGCTATTTAAACAAAATTTTTATAGACCAGCCGCTTTTACGATTGCCGAGCGCATTTCGCGGCAATACTACCCTTGGAAAATACCGACACGCATCATAGACAGGAGGACTGCTCCATGGCAAGCATCACGCTGAAAAATATTGTAAAAACGTATGATAACAAGGTAACGGTCATCCCGGGCTTGGATCTCGAAATCCATGACAAGGAATTCATCATCCTCGTCGGGCCCTCAGGCTGCGGCAAATCCACCACGCTGCGAATGATCGCCGGGCTGGAAGAGATAACAGCGGGGGAGCTTTACATCGGTGAAAAAAAGGTCAACAATGTGGCGCCGAAGGACCGGGACATTGCGATGGTTTTTCAAAACTACGCATTATATCCGCATATGACAGTCTATAAAAATATGGCGTTCGGGCTCATGCTGCGCAAAACGCCGCGCGCTGAAATCGACCGCAAAGTGCATGAGGCCGCCCAAACACTTGGCATTGAGGAATACCTCAACCGCAAGCCGCGCGCCCTCTCCGGCGGCCAGCGGCAGCGTGTTGCACTCGGCCGGGCCATGGTGCGCAATCCCTCTGTTTTTCTGCTTGACGAGCCCCTCTCCAACCTGGATGCAAAGCTGCGCACCCAGATGCGCACAGAAATCATCCGCCTACACAAGCAACTGGAAACCACCTTTGTATATGTCACGCATGATCAGACAGAGGCAATGACGATGGCCGACCGCATCGTCGTCATGAAAGACGGTATCATCCAGCAGGTAGACACCCCGCAGGCGCTTTACCACAGCCCTGAAAATCTTTTTGTGGCGGGCTTTATCGGCTCTCCGCAAATGAATTTCATCAATGCGGACGTTATCCTAGACGGCGAAGCGGTCTTTCTCCACTTCGGCGAATGCCGCATCCGTGTGCCCTCGTCCCTATCCTCACACGCGCCACTCCGGGAATATGGGGGCAAACAAATCATTCTCGGCCTGCGCCCAGAGGATTTGCACACAGAAGATTCTTTTTTAGGCCTTGCCGCCGCCGATGCAAAATTCACCGCGCATGTGGAGCTGGCCGAAATGATGGGATCAGAAATATATCTTCACCTGGAGGCAGGCGGCCAAAAGCTCACCGCACGCACACCCTCGCGCGCGCAAATTCAGTCCGGCGACGATCTCCAGCTCGCAATTGATACCAATAAGCTTTATCTATTTGATCACGAAAACGAACAGGCAATCCGATAGGGATGAGGAGCTGGCTGAAAGGCTCCTTACAAAGAAAGGATGGTTACCATCATGCATAAAATAACCCTCCGGCTCGATTCCATTGAACGCGTTAAAGCCTTTGTAGAGCTTGTTTCCCGCTATCCATTCGATACAGATCTTGTTTCCGGGCGCTATACGGTAAACGCCAAATCCATCATGGGCATTTTTAGTCTGGATCTTTCGAAGCCTGTCACGCTGGTCATCCACAGCGAGGACTGCGCAGAGGTTTTCGAACAGCTTCGGGGATATCAGCCCTAATCCAAGCGGCGCTATTGAGAACGCATCCCAGAGCGCATTGCATCATGCATGAATATACGCAGAATGAGCGGGACTGTTGCAAAATATTTCATTTTGTAACAGTCCTTTTTTGCCCTCTTTCCGTCTGATCCGCTTGACTTTTTTCCGTGTATCTGCAATAATAGTTTAAAAATGTACCGTTGAATAGTGAACCATAAAGGAGTGTTCCCATATGCGGGATGTCGTTCGCCTCATCCAGACCGGCAAAATGATCAAACACCTCTATGAAAATCGATGCAAAGAGATCAGCAACAAATATCATCTCACCAAAAATGAAATTGATATTCTCTTATTCCTTGCGAACAACCAGCCCTATGATACCTCGCGGGATATCGTCGAATACCGTGCGCTTTCGAAATCCCATGTCTGCAAATCCGTTGATTCCCTCTTCAGCAGGGGTTATCTCAAGGGTGAGCAAGATCAACGCGACCGCCGCTTAATCCACTTGAAGCTGCAATCCGAGGCCATGCCGGCCGTCCGAGAGGCTCAACAGATGCAGCAGGACTTTTTCAACACGATCTATCGCGGCATTCCAGTAGATGAGCTGGAAACCGTAAAGGCCGCTTTCCGCAAAATGGCCCGCAACATCAGAGAGGATTATCAAAATGGCGGTTAAATTGCTTATCTATCTCATTGCCGGGCTCGGCGTTGGCACCGGTTTGGCAGGGCTTTCTGCCGCTGCGGTCATTTCGCCGATGCTGATTACGTTTTTAAACGTGCCTGCTTATGAAGCGGTTGCCATCGCGCTCGCCTCCGATGTGCTCGCCTCGGCGATCTCCGCCTATACTTATGGGAAACATAAAAATTTAGATATTAAAAACGGCCTTATTATGCTCTGCTCCGTGTTAATATTCACATTGGTAGGCAGTTATATCCGCCTCCCTCGTGCCAAACAGCACAATGGGCGGCTTTTCCGTTTTTATGACGACATTGCTCGGCGTTAAGTTTATTGTGAGGCCCGTTATGACCACAAAGGCGGCGCTTTCCGCCAAAAGCACCGGCCGTAAGGCGGTCGAATCCATTTTTTGCGGCGTGTTGATCGGCTTTATCTGTGGGTTTATCGGCGCTGGCGGCGGCATGATGTTGCTGTTAATTCTCACAAGTGTGCTGGGGTACGAATTAAAAACAGCGGTCGGCACCAGCGTGTTTATCATGACGTTTACCGCGCTCACCGGAGCGCTTTCCCATGTGGCGATCGGCGGCATGCCCGACCCGCTCGCATTGAGCGTTTGCATTGCGGCCACCCTGGCTGGTGCGCGTGTGGCCGCCCTGTTTGCCAACAAGGCGAGCCCCAAAATGCTCAACCGGATTACGGGCATCGTGCTGGTGGTGCTGGGTGCTGCGATGATTGCGGTGAAAGTATTTGGCTAATAGAAGAATTAAAAGGGCTGTTGCAAAATGCAAAGCATTTTGCAACAGCCCTTTTCTAAGTTGTTCCTCGTTTTAAATGCAAATGGTTAGTGGATTACGACGCCCTTCTCTTTTCTCTGCTCAGCAAGCTCTCTGGTGACGCGCGCCTTCTTTTCGCCGACCAGGTCATAGAAAAACAGCGGGATCGTGCACAGCAGAAGGGAAACCGCCGGAATAATTGAAATCAGGCTGAACATGCCTGACCGAACCGTGGCGCTCATGGCAAGCGGATTTGCCGTTACATTGGCGCTGATATCCGCCACATTCAGATTAACAATCATATACATCACAATAATAAAGCTTGTACTGAGAGCGTTTCCGAGCTTATTCACAAAGCTCTGCACCGCTGAGCCCATCCCTGTAAGCCGCGTGCCGGTTTGCCATTCCATATAATCCAGGCAGTCCCCGATCATTGCGCCGAGGCAAACATTAATCGCGCCCAACGGGATGCAAGAGATGACAAAAAACGGAATGCACAGCCAGAAGCGCTCATATCCCAAAAACCAGATTACCATGCTGGAGGCCGCTCCCACAAGAGAGGTAGAAATAATCAGCTGCTTATAGTTGAATTTTTTAAACAACGCCGGCATCAGCAGCATCGCCCCAAACATGCCCACCGCGCTTGCCACCTGGAAAACGGTGGAAACCAGGCTGATGTTGCCCTGAAGGGCAGCTTCCTTCTCCGCGCCAACCAAGCCGGTTAAATCCTTGCCGATATAGAAGCTGTAGCGCGCCACATGAACCGCGCCTGCCTGATACATATACCGGGCCGAGGATAAAATGCCCATGATCGCGGTCAGCATCAACGGTTTACAGCCGAGGATAAGCTGGAGGGCAGTTTTCTCCCCTTTCTTCCGCTTTGGCGGGTTGGGGAGCACAATATGCTCCTTAGCTTTAAAATAAACGCGCGCAAACAAAATGTTGCCGAGGATGGCGCAAATGAGCGCAATCGTCATATATTTCGTTTTTTCAAGCTCCGTGCCGCTGAGGTTGAATTTTGGCAAGATAAACCCGAGGGCCATAAAAAATACGATTGGCACAGCCGAGCCTACGCCATTCGCCGTTTTGCCCTTGCTGATGATCTCGCCGCGCTCCGCAGGATCCGGCGTCATCACATTCGGCAGACTCCAAAACGGCACGTCGGATGCGGTGTAGATCATGCCCCAGGCAACATAGGTGACCGCCGCATATACCATCAACTGTGTTCCAGACAGCTTGGGCGCATAAAACAGAAGGATCGTCAGAATGGCTATCGGTATTGGAGTATACAGTAGATAGGGGCGCATTTTTCCACGCTTTGGGTTCGCACGGTCGGCAATATAGCCCATGATCGGGTCGTTGACCGCATCCCAAACGCGTGCAAGCAGCATCAGCAGGAGCACAAAAACCGGCGCGAGCTTGAGCACATTCATATAAAAATCGGATATATAGGAGCTCATAATCGCATAAACCATGCCCTGGCCGAGCGCGCCCACCGCATAAGCCATCCATTCTTTTTTGGGTACATATCGTTCCATCAGGTCGCTTCTCCTCTCTTATTCCGGAATAGAACGGGGGACTTCGAGCACTGCATCATTGTCAGGGAAACCTGCATCGTGTAAAACCCCTTCCAGCACATAGTTAAAATCCACATCCGGTTTCAGCCTGTGCAGCAACGGGGAAATCCTGCCATAAAGCGCCATAAAGGAATCATGCTCCGGCGTGCCGGGCGCATAAGGTTCATCACCGCCATAGAGGTTTCGGATCACCGCGATGAGGAAATCGCACAGCCTTACAGAATCCATTTCTTTTGCAATTTTGGATTTACAGCCCAGCATCCGGCCCGCCTTCTCAAAGGTCAGCCGGCTGAGAAACTTCCCCAATGCATGGAGCGGTACGCGCAGTTTTTCGGCTGTTTCTCGCGGTAGACTGAAGCTTGGGGAGATTTCACAGAACCGATCGTAATCGTTTGCGAGCGAATCAAAAATATCGCGCAGCATAAATTCAAAATGGTCGCGGCTATATGTGAGATAGGCCTTTCCACCCATATCGAAGGCCGGATTCTCGATGTGCTGCGTCTCGATTTTCATCAATTGCCCGTCCAGCGTCATTTTGCGGATGGGGCTCGGGTAACCGATCAGGCTCGCCGTGTTAATTTCAAATAGGAGGTTCCCCCGCGGGCTTTCATAGAAGCTGATATTCTGCATATGCGTATGCCCCGTGAACAGGAAACGCACGCCGAAATCCGCAAGCAGCTGCGCAACGGTTTCCCCATTTGCGAGCATTTCTCCGGGGGAAAAGACCGGATAGATCGGGCTTGGCGGCAGCAAGGGATGATGCCCCATTGCGAGCAGCACGTCTCCGCTCTCTCGGCCGAGGCGCAGCTGCTCTTGCAGCCATATCATCTGCGCGTTGCTATAGCCATAAAAGTTGTTTTCAAAGCCGTTTCCATCATCGTTGAGCACAAAGAGCCGATAGCCCTCTGCAATGCGCGATACATAGGAAAAGCTCGCCTCATGGACGGATAGCGCATCCCTCGGCCCAAAATCCCAGTAAAGCTCCAGCAGCTCAGGCTTTGACAGGCCGTCGGTGATATATTCGCCTCTTTCTGCGGAATAGCCCTTTGGCTCCGGGTGGATATCGTGTGTTGCGGTGAGCACAAAAACCCGTTTTCCGCCTGCCGCTAAGCGGTCGAGCTTCTTTTTCAGCTCCAGATGCCCTGCCTTTTCCCCATCACAAACAAGATCTCCGCTAATCAGGACGATTTCCGTCTCCCGGTCTGCGATCAGCTTTTCAAATGCGCAGTCGATGATCGCCTCGCTCTCCGCCACGCATTTCTGATCGTATTTTGCTCTGCGCTCCCACTCCGGGCCGCATGCGCCGAGCGATTGTGCGGCGTAGAAATGCAAATCCGTAATTTGATAAAACGTTAGAATCCTTTTCACACCCTTTCCATGTCATATCCGCCAGACGAACCGTGAATGGAGGGCATCACCCCCTGGCGCCGACGGTGAGTTTGTTCTATAATACCATAAATTTTATGAAAAACAAATCATATTTATTAAATTAATCAAATTTTAAAACTCGAGCCATCGCCTGATAAAAAAGGCGATGGCTCGAGTTTGTTTTACGTCCATCCGTGATGCAAAACGGATTATTTTTCATATTCCCCATCCCTAAAACAGCCCTGATCCTCTTCTTCCGGCTGTTCTATCCGGCCTGCACGGCGCTGCTTCAGCTCCCGCAGCATCGTCTCCCTTTTTTCACCTACCAAATCATAGGTAAAAAACGGAATCGCACTTAAAAGGTAAACAACCGCAGGAATCAGCGTATAGATCGTAAAAATCCGTCTCTGCACCACCTCTGTCTGCTGCACACGAGCATTGCCCTCCTGCGTTACATAGCCGATGGCTGAAAGCAAACATGCGCTGATGGATTGGATGACGGTGTTACCAATTTTTTGCGTTGTAATTTTCATCGAAAAGCCAACTCCCTCGTTGCGCTTTCCCGTGCGCCATTCCGAGTAATCCGTCGCCTCGGCCATCATCTCGTTGAGGATAATATTACAAGGCGAACTAATCAGGCCAAAGAGGAATTGGCCAACCATGATCGCGGGCACAACCACAATCGGGCGAGTATAATATTTGATGCCAATCAAATAAATAAACAACCAAATCGCCCCGAAGCCGCACTGGCACAAGAGCATGAACTGCCGGTTGTTGAACCTTTTTTTGATAACCGGCAGGAGCGCATAGGAAAACAGCCACGTAATCGCAGCAGGAATCTGCGAGAGAACGGATAGGCTCGCAGACCCCAGCACATCGATGAAATAATAATTCATGAAGGCATATCCAATCCCGCTCAGCGAAAGGATCAAGCCGGATAGCACAATTGACCGCAGAGCAGAGTTATGGAGCAACTCCGCCGCACTTTCGCGGAGGCCAGGGCGGTTTGAGGATTGCTCGACACGTTCCTTCACAAAGAATCCTGCCAAAGAAAACAGGCCGATTCCCACAACGCCGCCGATCATCCCAAACAGAAAAAATACATTCGACATGCTGAGCCTGGAGCCAGGCGACGCCGCATAATCCATCAGAAACGGAACCAGGAGATAGGGAAATGCGGAGCAGACGTTGATCACTACGTTCATGGAGGTCATCACGCGCCGCCTGTCCCCCGGATGCGGCGAGATCGCCGCAGACAGCCCCCAATAGGATACATCCGTAATCGTGTAGCACAGTTCCCATAAGAAATAGGATACAAACATAAAAATCACTTTTGACGGCGCCGTCGGAGAGGCCGCGCGGAGCAATAGCGGCCCGGAAAACAGCAGCACCGTACATGCTGCCAGAGGCAGAGAAAGCGTGCGGAGATAGGGCACCATCTTCCCCCATTTTGTCCGCGTACGGTCGATTAGAAAGCCCGCCAGCGGATTGTTGACAATATCCCAAATCCCCTCTAAAAGCAGCATGATGCTCACGATTTGGGGATGGATGCCAAAAACGTTGATGTAGTAATACATCAGATACCCGGTCACCAGCGCATAGCAAAAGTTCTGCCCACCACCCGCGAGGCTATAGGCGGCAATCTCCCCTTTGCCCACAAGCCGCTTCTCCTCATGCAGTTCCTGCTTCATAAAAAATGCATCTCCCTCCCTGCTTTTGCATTTATCATAGCAGATAGAAAGATACATGTCAAATATAATTTAATGGTTAACTAATATTATTTTAAATCAAACAGCTTGACAAACACTGCCCGCATTTTTTCGAGCTTTTCCGGAACGAGGCTGAAGTAGATACGTTTTTGATTCTCCCGATCCGTTGTCATGGCGGCCAGGCCATTTTGCAGAAGGATATCCGTGTGGTGCATGATCGTCGCGGGGGTCAGCCCAAGCGCCTGCGCCAGCTCCCGATTATAACAAGGGCGTTGTTTGAGCAGCAGCAGAATTTCCATGCGGGTAGGGTCGCTCATCGCCTTGCATGCGCCCGTTAAAAATAGCTTTTCATCATTCCTTATTTCCTCTGGACGCTCATCAACGTTAAACATGCCATAATAATATGCGTCGTCAATGAAAAAGGAGGTTGTGTAAAGGCTCAGCTGTGGATAGATGTGCCGAATCTTCGCCCCACGCTCTACAATGCCCTTTGAAAAAAACTCCTCTGCTGAGCTCCAGCTCGAGGCGATAAAGGCTTGCGCCTCTTCCCGCACCAGCGACCACGCATCCTCCATGACAGGCACGTTTTCCCGGATCAGGCGGGCGAGCGCGGTCAGATACAGCGACGGCCGCTC
>UQUZ01000006.1 GCA_900544375.1 uncultured Oscillospiraceae bacterium | reverse complement strand
CCCGCGTGATGATGGCAAGCCTTGCTTTGTTACTCGCGCTGCTCGTAATAAAAAAGTCCCTTAATATCTTTAAGCTGCCGCTCCCCATCGCGAGGAGCGGCGGCTGTTCCTTCATGCTCTTCGCGCCGGAAAAATCATGGCGGGCGAGGCGGCAGGCCTCTGGGGAGCGGCGGCGCTGTATCTTGCCGGCTTGCGCTCTCCTTCGCCGGCACGGCGTTTTTTCCAAGGGGGGATTTATCGATTTAGCGAGAAGTATTCCTTTGAACAACTAGAGCGGGGACGGATTACAATCCGCCCCCTATCGCTTAAAAAATACCGATCAAAATCCGTAATTCCTCTGATTTTGATTCCGGATCAAATATGTTATCGTATACATATGCAGAAAAACAGATCAAAAGGGGAAATCATTGTGAAAAAAAGCAAAGCCGTCCTGCTCGCCGCCGCGATTCCGACCGTCCTGCTGATCGCCGTGATCCTGCTTGTCATTTTCGGCGTGAAATATCTCAACGGCTTCAACGAAGCGCAGCTCGATATCAAGCAGGATAATTTTACATCCGCCAACGCAACCTCCCTCACCGGCCAAACCGTCTTTCTGGGGGATTCCATCACAGAATATTACCCTGTGGCGGAGGCCTACGGCTCCTTTACCCAAAAGACCGGAAGCCTCGTCTACAACCGCGGCATCAGCGCGGAAACAAGCGGCCACATGAAAGACCGCCTCAACGACACTGTCATACCACTCCGGCCGCGCAACGTCGTGATGCTCATCGGCACAAACGATATTGGCCAGGGTGTGCCGGAAGAGGAACTGCTGAAAAACATCACGGACTCCGTCAAAATGATCCGGGAGCAGTCGCCGGAGACAAATCTGATCGTGCAGGCGATCTACCCGGTAAACGAGCATATGGAAACGCTCTATGCGCGCGTTATGGTTGGGAAGCGAACAAATGCCGGTATCACAGCAATCAACGAAAAGATCAAAACCATCGCGCAGGAGAACGGCGCAGTCTTTCTTGACCTAACAAAAGAACTTTCAGATGAAAACGGCGATCTGAAGCGGGCGTTTACATACGACGGACTCCACCCCACGGCGGAGGGCTATGCCGTCATCACAGAAAAAATTCTGCCTTTGCTTAAGTAACTATAGCTTTAAGATTGCCAGCACGATCAGCAGCGCCCCGCTAAACCAGGAGAGGTCAAAGGATAATTTCTGCGCCGCGCGGTTACCGATCTTTCCACCCAAGCGGACCGCCAGCATCCCAACGGCCAAGGAAAACAGCATTACGATCAACACATTCACCTGCATCAGCGCCGCGCCAAAGCCAACCGCCAGCCCGTCAAGGGATAACGCAACAGCCAGCGAGGCGGCTTCTGCGGGCGAGAGCACCCGGGAGCCATCCCGATCTGCTTTCTCCGGGTCGGCATAGACATCCAAGATAAATTTCAAGCTGAACACCGAGAAGGAAACCTGCCGGTGCATCCGCTTATGCCTGCGAATCAGAGTTTTGATCGCGCTGTCACACAGCTTTGCAACACCCAACAAAAAAAGGAGCGCAAAGCATAACCCCCTGGTCAGCCCCTGCGGCAAAAATGGGCGCAGCAGCGCCCCTGCCAGAAGGGAAACCGCCAGCATTGCCGTGCAGATCACGCTGATAATCGCGGCGGACGAAAATGGAATTTTGATCCGCTGCGCGCCATAGGCAAAGCTCGCAACAAACGCATCCATCGAAAGAGCCACCACGAGCAACAGCGCCTCCAGCACCGCATAAAACAGGCCGTTCAATGGCACTCACCCCCTGTTAGCGGGATCCATCATCAAAAAACGCTTTCCCCGCTCCCCTATCCTATGCGTAAAGTGGGAGCGTGGTGAAAGCGTTTTTTCATATGAGCTGAATCGGGTCATCAAACAAGGCCGGCCAGGCTTTCCTTCGTTTTAGAGAACTTCCCCGTTTGGATGCGGAAGAGTGTGATTGTTTTTGTCGGGACCATTCCAACACACTCACAGAATGCCGTTTTCTATCTCAGGAACCTATTCGCCACGTTTTAAAACATACGTTCCATCAGCGCTCCATACAGAGGGATGCAGACGGGCTATTTTCACCGGATCAATTCCCCAATTGAATAGAATGGAATTTGTTTTTTGATCGGCCGTCTCTTTGCTCCAAAACATGCGTTTGATATCACTCCCTCCCGCCTTTCACCAAACCCTACCGCCGAGCAGTAAAGAACAGCCGCGGGAAACGAAAAATAACCTCTCCATTTTGCCGCACCGGGTAGGCGCGCGCAATTCCATCGAGCACCTCCCGCTCAAATAGCCGCTGGTTTTCCTTCGTCAGGCAGGAGAGGTAGGGCCGTAGCCCTGTGCCACGGTACCACTCAAGAATCGCCTGATGAGAGGGAAGCCTGTGATAATAGACTGTCTCCCACATCGTAAAGTCCCCAGCGCTGGCGCTCAACAAATCAAAATACTGCTCCGGCGTGAGCTGATAGAAAACACGCCGCTCTGGGAAGCACGATCGCCATTCTGCCTTGGCAGCTACGCGCTCGGCGATCCGGTGAACCGGCTCCTCAAAATTGTTGGGCAGCTGCACCGCCAAAATCCCACCGGGCCGCAAAAGCCCGATCAGGCGGGGAAGCAGCTGTTCATGGCCCGGCACCCATTGCAGGCAGGCGTTAGAAAACACGAGATCATAATCCGTACCAAGCGCAGTGAAATCCCGAGTCACATCAAAAACCTGAAAAGACAGCGTCGGGTTCTCCTCCCTCGCGGCCCGGATCATCTCCGGGGATTGATCGATCCCCAGCACATCCGCTTCCGGGAATCGTTGCTTTACCATCCGCGTGCTGTTGCCCGGTCCGCAGCCGATATCCAGCGCTTTGCGGCACTCCTCTTCCAACGTGACTCGGGCCGCAAGGTCGCGGGCTGGCTGCGTGCGTTCCGCCTCAAACTTTAAATATTGTTTCGCATCCCATTTCATGAATTGGATCACCTCTTCTGCTGACTGTACGCCATGTTCCCCTTTGGCTAAGGCGCCTGATTAAATACCTTCAACGAAAATATGCTGCCCTGCCCCGGGCTGCTCCGAACGCTGATCTCACCGCCCTGCGCCCGCAAAATGGTACGCGCCATGGCAAGGCCGATCCCGACGCTGTCCGGCGAGGCGTTTTTGCCCCTGTAAAACCGCTCGAATAGATGCGGCTGATCTTCTTTTGCAATACCCTCGCCTGTATCCGCAACCATAAAGAGCGCATAGAGCGGGTTTTGTCGAGCCGACACAGTTACCGTGCCGCCCCGAGGCGTGTGCTCCACACAATTTTTAATCACGTTGAGCAGCGCTTCCGCCGTCCAATTCAAATCACATTTTACGCGAAGCCCCTCCGGCACATCGATGAGAAGCGTCTGCTCCCGCAGCTCCGCTGAAATGGAGAGCGGCTCGCACGCCTTCTCCAGCACCGCGCGCGCTTCATGCATCGCAGGCCGAAACACAATCGCCCCCGCATCCAGCCGGGCGAGCTTCAGCAGAGAGGATACCAGCCACTCCAGCCGGTCGAGCTGCGCATGCAATCCCCTTGAAAACTCTTCCCGACGATCCGGAGGCAGGTCAGGAGACTGCAAAAGATCCGCCAGCATCATCATAGAGGTCAACGGCGTTTTCAGCTGGTGCGAAATGTCGGACATCGAGTCGGCAAGGCGTGTTTTTTCCTCTGTCAAACGCTGGTTTTGCTCACGGAGAATGCGCGTGACCTTATGGATATCGTTTTGCAGGATACTCAGCTCGCCCTCGTCGTTATTTCGTACATCAAGCGAATAATCGCCTGCGCAGATGCGCTCCAAACATGCGCTCAATCGGCGCAGGCGACGGTACTGCCGCCCTGCAAACCCTATCGCACAGATGGCTACAAGCAAGCCTACCAAAAACGCAAGGCACCCGGCCCGCCAGTCGAAGCAAAAGCCTGCAACACTCCCTGCCGCCATGACCGCCAGCATAACGGCCAGCATCCGACACAGCTCACGGTTGCGCAGAATCTGCATGTGAATCTTCCTCTCTCTTTCGCCGATCAATCCATGCACAATTCCCATACCACGCTGGCACAGGGTGCAAGGCGCATTGTTTCTGTAAGCGCAGGCGGGGCTTCCATATTGCTCAGTAAAAGCTGCGCGCCGCCTGTACAGAGCTCCGCAGGGATTTTGACGCGTGCCGGCTTCGGCGACAGGCTGCATACAACCAAAAGCTGCCGGCTTCCAAGCCGCCGGGCAAAGGCAAGCACCTCCCTATTCTGCGCATCAATGGGCACAAATGCGCCGTCTCGCACAATATCCGCATATGTCTTGCGCAACGCCAATGCCTTTTGATAAAAGCGGAATACGGAATCCGGGTCTTTCAACTGTGCATCCGCGTGAATCTCCCGGTAATTTTCATTGATTTTCATCCATGGCGTGCCGCTTGTAAAGCCTGCGTTTGCCGTATCGCTCCACTGCATGGGAGTACGGGCGTTATCGCGCGCATACCGTTGCAAATATCGCTCGGTAAAATAGGCAACAATGCTGCCAAACGGCTTTTTACGAGCTGCCGCCAGCTGATTGACGGACTGAATGTCGCGGTAATCCGCGCTTTTAAACGGGCAGTTTGTCATGCCAAGCTCCTGTCCCTGGTAGATAAAGGGCGTCCCCTTTTGAAACAGCAGGGAAATCGCGAGGCTCTTCGCGGCTGCCGCGCGGTGCGCACCCGCAGGGGCAAACCGCGGAATGCTCCTTGATTGGTCGTGATTTTCATAATACAAAGCGCCCCAAGAGCCCTCCGGCAGCTCCTGCCAACGGAACAGCGTGCGCTTCCAGCGGCGCAGATTGGTAGATTTCTGGTTGTAGGCGCAGACGGCACGCGCACCGACGTGCTCAAAGTGGAAGAGCAGATCCAATAGCCCCGCGCCCTCTTGCGTAATCTCGCAGGCGCGAGCAAAATCTATGCCTGCTGCCTCGCCGACAATCATCGTGTCAAATTGGTTAAACGAGCGTTCGGAAAGCTCCTGCATATATTCCTTCCAGCGTGGGCCGACCACAACGTCGTTCTGTGACGCGCGGTATAGATCTTCCGGCTTTGAAATATAGGTAATAACGTCGCACCGGAATCCATCCACCCCTTTTTCCAGCCAGTAGTTGCAGATGGCCGCCACTTCCTCGCGCACCTTTGGATGATCCCAATTCAGATCCGGCTGCTTCCTGCTGAACAGATGCAGATAGAACTGCCCGGTCGCCTCATCATATTCCCACGCAGAGCCTCCAAAACAAGCGCGCCAGTTGTTGGGCGGCGTTTTGTGATCCGGCCCGATGCCGTCGCGCCAGATATAATAATCCCTGTAAGGGTTTGTCCGATCCTTCCGGCTCTCTTGAAACCACGGGTGCTCGTCCGACGTGTGATTGACAACCAAATCCATCAGCACCTTGATTCCACGGTTGTGAAAGGCCTCCAGCATCTTTTCCCAATCTGCCAGCGTACCGAATTCATCCATGATGTCGCGATAATCGCTGATATCGTAGCCGTTGTCGTCGTTTGGCGATTTGTAGCAGGGCGACAGCCATACGGCGTCTATGCCGAGCTCCTTCAGATAATCAGCCTTTTGCAGAATGCCGTTTAAATCACCGACGCCATCGCCGTTGGAATCCAGAAAGCTGCGCGGATAAATCTGATAAACAACCGCGTCTTTATACCATCTTGTTTTCATAGCGTCTCCTGTTTCTCATCAAATTGATGCTTATTTTTGTCAACAGCGGTTTTCAGCGCATAGCCGCGATCCTGCCCCCATTCCAAAGGCATACAATATGATAAAAGCGTTCAACGATGCTCCTCTGCATTTTTCGCGCTGCCTACGGCCCGGTAACCTAGCCCGCGCACCGTCTGTATCAGCTGCGGTTTCTGCGGGTCGTCCTCAAGCTTTTCTCGCAGCCGCTTGATGTAAACAGTCAGTGTGTTGTCGTTAACAAAGTCGCCTGCCGCATCCCAAATGCTTTCCAGCAATTGCCCGCGAGTGAGCGTCTGCCCTTCATTGGATGCAAACGTCAGCAACAGGCGATATTCCAGCGCTGTAAGAAAAACCTCCTGTCCGCCCCGCATCACGCGCGCCTGGGCCGGATAAATCCATATATTGCCCAGCCGGATCGCTTCCGTATCCGGGCGGCCCCGGCGGCGCAGCACGTTTTTGATGCGCGCCATGAGCTCCCGGATGCGGAAAGGCTTCGTCACATAATCGTCTGCCCCCATCTCAAGGCCCATTACCACATTCACTTCATCGTCACATGCAGTAAGAAAAATCACAGGGGTTTCCCTATTTGCCCGCAATGCCCGGCAAACGTCATATCCACTGCCATCCGGCAGCATCAGGTCGAGGATGGCAAGGTCAAACGGCTCCCGCTCCGCCGCCAATTTGCCCCCGGCAGCATCCGGCACATGATGCACGGCATAGCCCTCCTGCTCAAGCGCATAGACGAGCCCCACGGCGATTGTACGGTCATCCTCCACCAGCAAAATCCGCATGCACATCCGCCCCTATTTATTTCATCTGAATCGAGTATATCATATTTTTCGCTTGGTTGCATGACAATCCTGTCATATCGTCAAAACGCCCGCGGCATTTCTGCCGCAGGCGCTGATTGCTTGAATTTGGATGTCTGATATCTGTTAATACGCCTTGCCCCAGTAAAGCATATGCTTTGCCGGCTTACCACAGCAAACGCAGGTATCGGCAAGCTGCTCCTGCTCAAAGGGGATGCAGCGTGAGGTAACGCCCGCTTCCTCTTTGAGAGCTTCCTCACAGGCGAGGTCGCCGCACCACATCGCCTTAATAAAGCCAGGCTTGTGCTCTGCAAGATCCTTGAGTTCCTCCAAGGTTTTGGCGCTGTAAGTCATCTCTTCGCGGCGGGCGAGCGCTTTTTCATAAAGCCCGGCACGCACGGCCTCCAGCTGCTCTGCGATGGCCGCTTCCAGTTGATCGAGTGAGACGAAGGTTTTTTCGCGGTTATCACGCCGCACTAGAACGCACTGGTTATTGGCAATGTCCTTCGGGCCAATCTCCAGCCGCAGCGGCACACCCTTCATCTCATACTCCGCAAACTTCCAGCCAGCGGAATTATCACTGTCATCCACCTTGACGCGGAATGTTGCCGCCAGACGGTCACGCAGTTCCATCGCCTTATCGAGCACGCCTTCTTTATGCATTGCAATCGGCAGAATGACCACCTGTACGGGTGCGACGGCCGGCGGCAGAACGAGGCCGTTATTATCCCCGTGCGTCATGATAATCGCGCCAATGATACGGCTTGACATACCCCAGGAGGTCTGGTGCGGATATTGGAGCGTATTGTCCCGCCCAGTGAACTGGATGTCGAACGCACGGGCAAACCCGTCGCCAAAATAGTGGCTCGTGCCGCTCTGAAGAGCCTTGCCATCGTGCATGAGCGCTTCAATCGTATAGGTTGCCTCCGCGCCTGCAAATTTTTCCTTGTCCGTCTTACGGCCCTTGACCACGGGAATCGCAAGGTCATGCTCGCAGAAATCCGCGTAGACGTTGAGCATGCGCTCCGTTTCCTCCACCGCCTCCTGTGGGGTCTCGTGCATGGTGTGGCCTTCCTGCCAAAAAAATTCCATGGTGCGCAAAAACGGGCGCGTTGTCTTCTCCCAACGCACAACGGAGCACCACTGGTTATAGAGCTTGGGCAGATCACGGTAGGAATGAATAACCTGGGCATAGTGATCGCAGAAGAGCGTTTCGCTCGTCGGGCGCACACACAGGCGTTCCTGAAGCTGTTCCGCGCCGCCGTGCGTGACCCACGCCACCTCTGGCGCGAAGCCCTCCACATGATCCTTTTCCTTTTGGAGCAGGCTTTCCGGAATAAACAGGGGCATCATCACATTTTCATGCCCCAGCGCCTTGAAACGCCGATCGAGGTTATCGCGGATATTCTCCCACAGCGCCGTGCCGTAAGGTCGCACCACCATGCAGCCGCGCACGCAGGAATAGGAGGCAAGCTCCGCTTTCTTCACAACGTCCGTATACCACTTGGCGAAATCTTCCTCCATGGAGGTAATTTCCTCCACCATTTTCTTCTGCTCTGCCATCTTCCAAAAAACCGCCTTTCCAGGGATTTCAATATGAAATTACTCGTAAATTTAATTATAGTAATCCCCGGCGGATTTTTCAAGTTTTTTCGGCGCGGAAGGCAACGTTTATCGGAAACCACTGCACAGGCAATACAAAAGCGCGCGCTGCATCTGCATTGTGAAGCCAGAGTCCCCATTTGCCATCGCAGCCTTTATTTATCCTTCGGCTTTGCAAAAAAGGACACCAACAGCCCGCTGATCATCGCAGCCGTAATGCCTGCCGCACCGGCTGTCAACGGCCCCGTCAGCACACCGAGCAAGCCCTGGCTGGCCACGGCTTCCTTCGTTCCCTTCGCCAACAGATAACCGAAACCCGTCAAAGGGACGCTGGCCCCCATGCCGGCCCACTTTACCAGCGGCTCATAAAGGCCAATTGCGCCAAGCAGCACGCCCAGCGTAACAAACAGCACCAGAATTCTTGCGGGCGTCAATTTCGTCCAGTCAATTAAAATTTGGCCTACGGCACAGATCAGCCCGCCAACCAGAAACGCTTTCAAAAAGATCATGCGTATGATTCCTTCCTTTCACAGAGCCGCGCAGCGCCTCTGCGCGGCCTCCCTGTTTGAAAAGCCCCACTTGATAGCGCTCGGCTTTTCTGCGTCGTTATTCTTTGCCTTTTCACCACAAATATTCCAAAAGAGTGGAAAAGAAAAATAGAAGCACAGAGGAACTACGCGTCAGGAAGCAATCGATTCAAAAAATACAGGCCCAGCGCTCTGCCGGGCCAGCAATGACAAGCTGTTTTTCATTTCTACCGTTCCTTTGCCCGAATGGAAAGCTTTTAAAAATGCAGGCTTTGATTCGGCAGCAGCGTGTAGACGGCGCCGGATGCGCCGTGACAATCCTTCCAACCGGCAAAAATCTTCGATAGATCAACACGCACCTTTTTGGATACGCCAGAAATATTCCGGATTGAAAAGCCTTGCCCAGATAGCCGATAAGCCACGCCAAAGCTCGCCATGGAAACCTGTGTATCGCCCGTGCAGCAAGGGGCAACCAAAAGATCTGCCGCTTCATCCGGCCGGAGCCCCAAAAAGTCATGCACCAGCACATCAAGAAACACATTCGGGTATTCATAATAGGAAGGCGAGCCGTGCCAATTTCGTTTGCTCTCTTCCCCCGTGTTATAGTAAATATAATTCATATCATACCGCTCGCCCATATCAAAATTGTCGGCCCCGGCCTGCTGGGCAACCCGCTCTAACTGGCGCTTGAGCAGGGCTGCATCCGCCTTTTCCCGCCTGTATTTTGCATCGTGGCACCAATACCGCCCGGCGGCGCACAAATCATACGGGCCACCCACGCCAATTTCCGACTGCGTATAATCCTCAATTTTTGCCGCGACAAAGGATGGGAACTTTTGAAAAACATCGTCATACTGCTCGATCACGGCGTTCACCGTTTCGTTTCTGGTGGGATCATTGAAACCGAAGGTGACGGACAAGGCGTTGCTCAGCAAATGGATATGGTCATGCGCCGCACCCTGCCGGTCGATCCAATCCACATAGCGGCCGTCCCGCTCACTCCAATAGCCCTCCGGGATAGGCTGTATATAATTGTGCCGCATTTTATTGGCCAACGCTGCATAACGATCCGCTTTTTCCGGGGCTCCGGCAATGGCTTCAAGCCGCGCCATTAACTCGAACGAATGCACGGCAAAGGCCTGCGCCTGTGCATTGGCGCCATCCTTTATGACTTGATCTTCATAATACACATCGCCCCAAAGGCGGCCATTCCCATCCAGAAACCGCTCTGCAAAGCAAAGCCCGCGCTCCAGAGTGCCCAAATGCTTTTTTACAAACCCAAGGTCCTTAGTCAGGCAGAAGTAATGATATAGCTCTTCCACCAGCTCGATTACGCCTGTGAGCAGAAACATTACGGCCTTTACCTTTTTATCCTTGCTTTTGCGGTATACGCGGTATTCCCTCCGCCCATTCGGTTGTAGAGAACACGGAATGCGGAACTGCCGCCGCCAATCTGTGCGCATGAGACGCAGCTGCAATTCCAGCATTCTGCGGACCACCTGCAAATCAAAGGCGTCGCCCATCGCTACCCTACCGCGAATATGGAATTCGTGATCCACAGCGGGGTAAGTGCCCCCATAAAACTTTGTTTCCAGCGTTGAAAGAACATAGCCCTCCCGCAGCCGCTTTTTTCTGCGCATAAAGGAGCGCTCGGCGCATTGGTTTAAGATGCTCTTCCAATAGAAGTTTGCCATTGCCCGCTCTAAGGCGTCTGAGCCATCCACCCGCACACAAAACGCATTTCCAAGAAAATCGCAGGATGGAACCCCTTTATACACGACAGTGCTGTAATCCGCATCAAAAAAGATATCGACCCCTGCCCGACTGTGCCGCACCCGATAGCCTCCGGTTGTTTGAAGCAGTGAACAGGTATCCTCGCCCTCATCCAGCGCCCATAAAAACGCGTTTCCCACAAATGATTTGGGCTGAGCCGCCGACGGGATTACATAGTGATTGCCATTCTCCTGCAAATGGGCATAAATTTTAACGTCACGATCCAAAATCAGCTTTTTCATAAACCCCCTCCACCACGCCTTGTCAGCTCTCATTTCTAACGCTGTGTATCGCCAGGCCTTGCCTTCCCCTTTTTCAAGGAGTGCCGCAGAAGCTTTTTCACGAGATTGATCGCTTCCGCCGGACAAAGCGCGCGTGCTCAGTGGAATACAAACAATAAAAATAGAAGAGTGTTCACGGAGCGCGGAGCGCGGACCGGCTTGCCGCTTGCGGGATCAATGTGTTCCCATCCGCCCACGATTTGTGCCCACCAGGCGCCGCTGGCTCCGAAGCCTTCTATGCGCTGAAACTGCTTTTCAGGGTTTATCTGTATGTTCAAATGCCAACCGCCTCCTATCCGGCAAAACAAACGCGGCGCATTTGTTTTTTGTTCAATCCCGTTTCATGGCGGCGAAGGGATAATCCATAAAGTGCTCCGGCATGACGAAGCGCACAAAATTGGAAGGCGCCTCATCCCCCTCAAAATACAGCCAGCGCGTCATTTCCAGCACGCGCTGGTTCGGTAGCACACGCAGCTCCGCCTGCTCTTTCTCCGTCGGTACGCGGCGCACGATTGAATAATCGATTTTTCCCACGCTCAAATCCTCCTGCGTAAGGATCACATGCGCAATCGAGGCCTCGCTCTGCGCGCTCCCGGCAATGCGTTCATAAAGCTCCTGTGTAAAGTAGTTATCCTCCACAGCCACCGGGATTTTTTCGCCATAGCGCACACGCTTGAGGCGGCGCACCACCCTACCGGGCGCCCAGCGTTCGCTGAGGACGCCGGCTTCCACCGTAACCGGCTCATCCTTCACCACGCGATTGACACAACGGATGCCCATTTTATCCAGGTAGTGGGAAAGAGAAATTAACGGTTCAAAGCCTAGCTCCCGCTTTGGCTCTTTTACAAACGTGCCGATTCCGTGCCGCTTTTCCACCTGGCCTTCATGCTCCAGCTCATTGAGAGCGGCACGCACGGTTGCCCGTCCAACTTGCAGCTGCTCCATAAGCTCCTTCTCAGTGGGCAGGCGGTCGCCTACCTTATAATCTCCCATTCGAATGCGGTTTAATATATACTCTCTCACCTGAATATATAAAGGAGTGTAGCTTGCTTTATCCAGCATACGTTTCGCACCCTTCTTCCAAAAAAATCCATATCTTAATTATACACAGGAATAGTGTTTTGTCAAAATTCGGCTGTTTTTCGGCACATCCAGGAGGGTCGTGCAAAAGTAACGTGCGATCACAAGCTCCCCTTCTTCGTTCGGGCGGCCGTTTTCATCAAACCATCGCTCCTGTACGCGCGCATCGTTCTGCGCCGTTTCCTGCGCCAAACGCGTAAGATCAAGCAATATCACACCCTCCTGCTGCCCAAGGTTCCTCATCGTGGCAAGGCAGCCGCTCAAATCTTTCCGCAGGGTCAACGGCATTTGCAGGATCACCAGGGCGCCATCCGACTTTGCCCTGCTAATGAGCGCGCTCAAGTCATGCTCAAACCGCGCCTGCACATTCAGGCCTGATTTCTCTCCTTCAAACTCCGGCATGATCGACACAACCGACGGGTGAAAACGGCCCACCCAATCATCGTAATGCAGCAGCATGTCGGAAACTGTATCGCCGCTGTGCGCTTGGTTGATGGCATAACGCATCCGGCTCGTATATTCGTCGCCAATCATTTCCCAGCGGGATACCTCCTGGATATGCTCCGGGTAGGCCCGCGCGCCGTTTTGACTGAAACGCGTTCCAGCGGTCGTCCCGCCGCCGAGATACACCCAAACGAAGGGCTGCCCGGGCGAAAAATACGGCGCAAACAAGGCGCTTTTGGCTTTGTCAAGGGAAAATTCCGCCCGCGCTGGGTCCGGATCCTCCGGCAGTGAAAGATCATGATAGCTGCCAGATACAAAGATTCCCTCTTCGGATACGCACAGCTCAAGCGATTGCAGCAGATAGCGAACCCACATCAGGTGCCCGTATTCGTTCGGGTGGATGCCGTCCGCCATCAGCTTTTTCACTTCTTTTGGATGAGACGACCAGAAAGCGTTGTGGTCGATCAGAAGAATCTCCTCCTGCCGCACGAGCGCCCGCGCCGCCTCCAGATAGGGCCTGAGCTTGCGCTGGCGGTTGCTTGTGTTCGGCGTTTGCAGCACGGGGATTGCCCCGGCCGCCCGGATACGCCTGACCGCCTCGCGCAGATTGCCGGCATAGCTTTCCGGCGTGATTCCATCCGTTGCGCAGTCGTTCATCCCGAAGCAGAGAAAGACGACGTCCGCCTGGTAATCCGCCACCCAGGCGTTGAAATATTCCATCAGCTCCCGCGTCGTGGCGCCGGATACGCCGGTGTTCACCACCGTGTCGCGCGCGCGCTCCGGTGTGGCTTTGAGCGCCTGTGTAAAATGCTCCTGATAATTGCGCAGATAGTCTGTGTGCATGCAGCCGTGCGTGATGCTGTCCCCCGCGAACACCCAGGTGACCGGCTCCTTGCGCGCCGTAAGCGCCTGCATAAGCGCATAATCCGCTTTGCCGCGGTTGCTCGGCGCGTCCGCCTGACCGATTTCGATGGATTCCGGCACCGGCGGGATCAGGCTTTTCACAAGAAAATAGGCGCTGGAACCCAGCAATGCCAGAATACACAGCGCCACCATGAGCCAAAGCCCTATTTTATCTTGCAGCCCTTTGAACAAACTCATCAATTGAACAAGTGAAACACTGAGCATTCAACGCACCATCCAAAAGAATTTTTAAACGAAATGAATTATATTTATTGACAAAAGTATAATAAATTGATACAATCCTGTCAAGAGGTTCGGACAACCGAACCATTTCCCTTTTATAATCCACGGCAAGATACGATTGAAATAAATGGAGAGGTGATTCCCATGACAACGGCTCAAAAGCTTGAACGCACGCTGCGCGGCAAAGGGTACGAGGGCGTCTCCTGCACCGAGTGGCGCAAATCCATCCGGCTGGAGGGGGAGCTTGACGATTGGAAAGCCATCGTCAAAGCCGGAAAAATCGCCGCGAAGGCGGGCTATAAGGGTGTAATCAACGATATTACACTCAAGGGCTTCACACCGCCCCCTATCCGCACGCCGAAACAGCGGGATAACGCGCTGGAAGGCCGCAGGCCGGATGTGCTCATCATCGGCGGCGGTGTGATCGGCTGCGCGATTGCCCGCGAGCTGTCTAAAAATGCGCTCGACATCCTGCTGCTCGACAAGGAGAGCGACGTTGCCATGCACGCCTCCTCCCGCAACGACGGAATGATCCACCCCGGCATTGCTTCCCATGCAAACACGCTGCGCGGTAAGATGAATGTGAAAGGCAACGCGATGTATACACAGCTCTGCGAGGAGCTCGGCGTTCCCTTCCAGAGGTATGGCAATCTGATTCTCTATGCCGACCATATCTTCGGCACGGTGGCAGAGCCCTATCTCGGCGAGCGGGCGCGCAAATTGGGGATTGTCGGCGGCAAAATCAGCCGCAAGCGGCTGCGTGAAATTGAGCCGAATATCACAGACCGCGCCTTAGGCGCGTTTGAATACCCCTCCTCCGGCGTACTATCCCCCTATAAGCTAACCGTTGCGCTGGCGGAAAACGCCGTGGAAAACGGCGCGCAGGTTTCTCTTGACACCATCGTCACCGGCATGGAGATGGAGGGGGATGCGATCGGCAGCGTTTTCACTAACCGCGGCGCCATCCATCCGCGGCTCGTCATCAACGCAGCGGGTGTTTTCTCCGATCAGATTGCCGAGATGGCAAACGACCGCTTTTTCTCCATCCACCCGCGCAAGGGAGAGCTGGTGATTCTGGATAAAAAGAAGGGCCCGCTCGTGACTCGCTCAATGGGGCTGATCGATCTCAGCCAGGCCACCTCCGACACCAAGGGCGGCGGTGTGATGCGCACGATTGACCAAAACGTGCTCGTGGGGCCGGACGCCTACGAGCAGCCGATGCGCGAGGATTTCAGCACGCACCGCGAGAATATCGACGCGATCCTGAAAAAGCACCTCCCGCTCATCAAGGGCTTCGCCCCCTCGGACGTAATCACCTATTTTGCCGGCATCCGAGCCGCTACATATGAAGAGGAATTCATCATCGAACGCTCCGAATATGTGCAAAACCTCATCCATGCGGCCGGTATCCAGTCGCCGGGCCTTGCTTCCGCCCCTGCGATCGCAGAGGAAATCTCCAGGATCACGGTGGATGCGCTTCAGGAGCAGATGGAGGTAAAGCCGAATACAGGCTTCAACCCGCGCCGGAGGGTGATTCCCCATATGAGCGATTTGACAACAGAGGAAAAACAGGAGATCATCCGAAAGAATCCGGATTATGGCGTGATCATCTGCCGCTGCGAGGGCATCAGCAAGGGTGAGATCGTGGACACGATCCATTCCCCCATCCCCGCAACCACGATCGACGCGCTCAAGCGCCGCGTGCGCCCCGGCATGGGCCGGTGCCAGGGCGGCTTCTGTTCCCCGCTGGTCACGCAGATCATCTGCGAGGAGACGGGGCTTTCCCCAGAGGAGGTCACCAAAAGCGGGGAGGATTCTAACCTAATCCTGGAACGCACACACAAGGGAGAAAGGAGTGGTCGTCAGCATGAAACGGTATGACGTGATCGTCCTAGGCGGCGGACCCGCGGGCCTTGCGGCCGCGATCAGCGCATCAAAAGAAAAGGCAAGCGTTCTGCTCATCGAGCGGGAAGCAAAAATGGGCGGTATTTTAAAGCAGTGCATTCATGACGGATTTGGCCTGCTGCGTTTTGGCGAGCGGCTCACCGGCCCGGAATATGCGGATCGTTTTCTAAAAGAGCTGCTCCAGATGGAGATCGACTACCGTACCTCCGCTTTCGTCCTGAATGCGAAAAAGCAGCCGGGCGGCGGCTTCCGGCTGGAAATCCAAACGCAGGACGGCATCCTCTATGAGGAATGCAGCGCGCTTGTGTTGGCCTGCGGCTGCCGGGAAAAAACGGCCCGCCAGGTTTGGATTCACGGCGACCGCCCCGCTGGCGTTTACACCGCGGGCACGGCGCAGCACTTCGTCAATCTTATGGGCTGTATGCCTACGAAAAAATGCGTAATCCTCGGCAGCGGCGATATCGGCATGATTATGGCCCGCCGCCTGACGCTGGAGGGCGCGCAGGTGGAGGGCGTATATGAAATCAAGGACGCGCCCGCCGGCCTTGCGCGCAACGTTGCACAGTGCTTAAACGACTATAACATTCCCCTGCACCTCTCCACCACCGTGACGCGCGTGATCGGCACGAAACGAGTGGAGGCCGTGGAGGTCTGCCAGGTGGACGGCTCCATGCAGCCCATCGCGGGCACGGAGCGCATCATCGACTGCGACGCGCTCATTCTCTCCGTCGGCCTGCTGCCGGAAAACGAGATTGCGGAGCAGCTCGGCGTGGAGCTCGACCCAGCCACAAAGGGACCCTTCGTCGATCAGAGGCTGATGACGAGCGTGCCCGGCGTGTTCTGCTGCGGCAACGCCCTGCACGTCAACGACCTTGTGGACTACGTTTCCGAAAGCGGCGAGCTCGCGGGCAAAGCGGCGGCGCACTACCAGCCCGCCGACCGCTGCCGGGTGCGCCTGAGCTACCGCAAGGGGGATTTTCTCTACGCGGTGCCACAGTATTACGATATGGAGCAGCCCGGCTCCTTCACCGTATATTTCCGCAGCCGAACAGACCGGCGCGGCCAGTCCGTTACGCTGCTTGTCAACGACCAGGCGGAAAAAAAGAAAAATTATCTGCGTTTGCTGCCCTCTGAAATGGAAACGCTGACCGTTACGCCCAAAGAAAAGGTCCGCAGCCTCCAGCTGAAGATGGAAGCGCGGCAGTAAAGGAGCGTGTGCTTTATGAAAAATACCGTGCAGGAGATGACCTGCATTGTCTGTCCAAACGGCTGCCGCTTGCAGGTGATGGAAAAGGATGGTAAGATAGAGGTGACGGGCGCCACCTGCAAAAAAGGCGTGGCCTTCGCGGAAAATGAGCTGAAAAACCCGACTCGCTCCATTGCGAGCACGGTCAAAACTATTTTCCCGGACTGCCCCTATGTGAGCGTGAAAACAGATGGCGAGCTGCCGAAAGAGCAGATCATGCAGGCCATGGAAAAGATCAATGCCGTCATCCTGAAAAAACGGCTGCCCATTGGCGGCGTGGTGCTCAAAAACGTATGCGGCGTGAAGATCGTCGCCACCAGCGATATGACCGGAAACCCCGCGCCCTGCCGGGTTCACGGCGCAGCGTGCGAAAAAGCATAAACAGGCATCGAGCGAATCAAATTCAGAAAACAGGAGGTATACAGCAATGGCTCTCAGCAAAAAAAAGGTGTCCGATTTTTATCCGGACTGGTACCATGAAGAAGCGCCTGCCGATTCTTGGCGCTCCATCCTGAAATGGGGCGATCCAAAGGAATTCAAAGCCCCCAGCCGCTCCCTCTACCGCATGATGAAGGATGTTTTCGACATGACGGATGACGACTTCCAGGAAAAGAAGGAGATGGGCCTAGAGCCGGTCAAATACGACCACCCCTCCCGCTTTACCGACGAGCAGCTAAACGACCTGCGCGCCATTGTGGGCCGCGCAAACGTCACGGTGGACGACTACGCCCGCCTGAGCGTCGCCTATGGCAAAACGATGATCGACCTGATGCGCCTTAGAAAGCACATTGTCGAGAATGTGCCAGACGCCGTGGTCTACCCCCGCAACCGCGCGGATATCATAGGGCTTGTCAAATACTGCACAGAGCACAAAATCCCGATGTACGTCTACGGCGGCGGTTCTTCCGTCACGCGCGGTGTAGAGCCCGTGTGCGGCGGTATCACGCTCGATATGCGCAAAAATTTCAACAAGGTCATCCGCTTCAGTGAGCACAACCAGACGATCACCGTGGAGGCGGGCATGAGCGGCCCGCAGCTTGAGGAGGTGCTCAACAACGCGCCGGAGAAACTACATGCCAAAGGGCGCTACACCTGCGGGCACTTCCCACAGTCCTTTGAATACTCCTCCGTCGGCGGCTGGACGGTCACGCGCGGCGCGGGCCAGAACTCCAGCTACTACGGAAAGATTGAGGATATCGTCATCAGCCAGGAATATGTCACCCCCGTGGGCATTATCAAGAGCGACGAGTGCCCGCGCAACGCAACCGGCCCGTCAATCGACCAGATCATGATGGGCAGCGAGGGCACCTTCGGCATCCTGACGCACGTGACCTTGCGCGTGTTCAAATACATGCCGGAAAACCGCTTCCGCTTCAGCTATGTTTTCCACAACTGGGACGACGCCGTCACCGCAGCCCGCGAGATCATGCAGGGCGAGTTCGGCTTCCCATCCGTGTTCCGTGTGTCCGACGCGGAGGAAACGGAGATCGCCTTCCACCTCTACGGCGTAGCGGATACGCCTATTGACGCGCTGCTCAAAGCGCGCGGCTATGAATCCAACAAGCGTTGCCTGATGCTTGGCTTCACGGAGGGAGAGCGCCACTTTAGCAAAAACGTAAAACGCCGCATTTGGGATATCTGCCATAAATACGGCGCAATGTACACTACCGGTATCGTCACAAGAGGTTGGGAGAAGGGCCGCTTCCGCGACCCGTATCTGCGCGAGGATCTGGGCGATTACGGCCTGATGCTCGACACACTGGAGTGCTCCGTCAACTGGGATAACTTCATGGACGTTTACAAAAGCGTGCGTACCTACTGTAAGAGCCGCCCGAACACGATGTGTATGACGCATATGTCTCACTTCTACCCACAGGGCGCAAACCTCTACTTCATCTTCCAGGCGAAAATGGACAGCATTGATGAATATCTCGAATACCAGTACGGTATTATGGATCACATCCAAAAGGCCGGCGCTTCCATGAGCCACCATCACGGCATCGGCAAGATGACCGCCCCGTGGCTGGAGGCCCAGATCGGCCACAATGAGATGGAGGTTTATCGTGCGCTCAAGGAGCATTTCGATCCGGATCACATCATGAATCCGGGCGGAACGCTGGGCCTTGACCTGCCGGAGGAGCAGAAGCGCGACTTGATCCATAAAAAGTAAGGCAGTCAGAAGCATATCACTATATAAAAAATCGCCGGATCCTGCATGGATCCGGCGATTTTTTATATATGGCATTATCAAATGCCAATCAGTATTTTGCATTGCTGGAGCACTGGCAAGCCGTATCAGATTTTTGAGGGCTATCATCGGCTGATCCAGCCGAGCCTTCACAATGCTCTGAACGCAAAAACAGATTTGGACGCAATAAATAATATAAAATTTCAATAGTGGTTGACTCCCTATTTATTTACATATATAATGCATATATATACTAACTTATATAAAAAGGAGGTGATCCGTTGAAGCACTTGATCATTGGCATTGTTTTTTTTCTGAGTGGTTTAGTTAGTTTCTTTGTAGCAGGTACAGATATGCTGTTTGACGATGGACTAATCGCTTTTTTGATCCCTCTATCAATTGTATTTATGACTTTAGGCTCCGTATTATTAATCATTGAATATTTTAAAAAGGAGAAAAATTAAAATGAAAAAATTCTTTCCTCTCTGCTAGTTGTCGTGCTACTGCTCGGGTATACGCTAAACACATTGGCATATACATCAAGCGAGCCCCTCTCTGAGGAAGCGTATATAAAAGCCGTCAACAAAATTATGCTGCAATATGAGCAGGATCCTGCGCTTGCCTTGCGCAAGCTGAGCCAATTGGATACGCAATTGCTGTGCGCGCCGAAAAAAGTTTCTTATTCCTCGAACGGCGATATCGTTCCATATGGCGCTTCCCCAACGGACTATGAATTAAAAGAGGGTGTTCGCTGACGGCTTTATGCCTTTGAGGAACGCCTTCTTTTTGCGTTTTATGCGGCCGCCATTTGCTATTGATCCGCCCGCCCTTTTGTTCGAGCGGCAATCAGATCCTACAGCGCCTTGGAGAGGAAATCCCGCAGTCGAGGGTTCTGCGGATGCCCGAAGAACTCCCGCGGCGTGTTTTCCTCCAAAATCTGCCCATCATCCAGGGTAAGAATCCCATCCGCCTTCGTCATGTCTACGATTGCTCCGCGGAGGATCATGTCTGTTGAAAACCAGCGCTCCCGGATAAACCGATTGACTTGCGGCCTGTTTGCCGCAGTGACCGCTGTAAAATCCATAGGCTCCCCTCCTCTCTGAATGCCACAGAGATTAGCCGAGAGAGCCTCTTATCATCCTAGGGAAAACCGCTTCATCTGCCGTTTCAGCCGCTTCGCCAGCGTCCACATAAACGGATGCGATCCTTCGCCGAGCTGGTGAAACCACCTCACCTCGCTGTAAAGGGCGTAAAATGCACATTTGAGGTCGCACAGCTGGCTCAGCTCCACCTTGCTTTTATAGTTCTCATAAAGCCTAAAACAGCTCCCCATCACATTGTTCAGCGCAAAGAGCTCATATTCTCGATCCGCCCACATGCTGTTGTAAGGGTCAATGACCGCCTGCGGGAGGAGGCTCTTGGGGTCGATCAGGATGTTTGCCGGCCAGTAGTCCCCATGGATGAGCACCGCCTGCCGGATTTCTTCCCCAAAGATATCTTCATAGCGGCGAAACGCCTTTTCCATCGTCTCGCAGGTTTCCGCGCGAAAACGCCCATCCTGCACTGCCTTTTGCGCCTTCTCCAGAATCTCCTTTGCCAGCGGGTAATAAAAATCGTTCCATGTGGGGCAGTCCGGCGTGTCCAACGGGCCAAAGCGGTCATTTTCGGCAGAATGGATACGGATCAGGCTGTCCACCGACAGATCGCTCATCCGCCTGCGCTTGGCGGGTGACTTCCAGTAAAATGTTTTGTTGAGCGCCGATACGCCGGGCATCAATTCCATCCCAAGCGCTTCGAGCGGTTCCTCCGGCGTTGCATCGTGCACAAAATAGAGGCGCGGAAACGGGATAATTGAGTATTGCGCCAGAAGTGCGATCTGCTCCGCCTCCTGCCGTGCCATCCCCGCCGCGCCTTCCGAGCGAAACAGTTTGATACAGGCAGTATGCGGCTCCCCCTTTACCGTTGCCCGGTAAACATCCGCCGAGCCCCCGGCATTCAGCGGCTCGCAGGAGATAAGGCCCGTCCCCAGCTCACGTTCGACAATTTTCCACAGAAGCTCCTGTTGCAGCTCCATGCGCTCCCCCCTTTTCATGATGAAACTGAGTATAACAAGGCGTGTTTTAAAATGCAATCCCATTTTTTAAATATGACGGCTTGTTGTCAGCTTTTGACCGATATACTGGAAAGCCGAAAGGATGTGGTGCACTTGAGCAACCCGTATCAAAAATGTCCGGTTTATGAAACCTCCTCTTTTTTACTCCGGCTGGTACAACTGGACGATGCGAAGGACCTGCTGGCCTGCTATTCCGACCGGCGGGCAGTCGCCAACATGAACGCGGACTGCTGCACGAGCGATTTTTATTATGAAACGCTCACACAAATGCAGGAATGCATCCGATTCTGGCTGCGCGAATATCAGCAGCAAGCGTATATCCGCTTTGCAATCATTGATAAAACGGTAAAAAAAGCGGTTGGCACGGCTGAAATTTTCGGCGGCACATTGGGCGGCGGCCTCAGCGGATTCGGCGTGCTGCGGATCGACCTCGCCCTGCCCTACGAGACCGCCCCCCTACTCAATGAAATTGTTTCACTCGCAGCCAATCGCTGGATGCCGGACTTTGCAATTTCTATTCTTTATACAAAAGCCGGGCACACGAAGGCACGGATACCTGTTTTGGAAAAACACGGATTTACTGCGTCCGATACATTCCGCCCAAGGATGGGCTACTATGAAAAACAGCAAATATAAATTCTTATTGACAGAAATACATTTTTTCTTCAGAGGACTAAAAAAACATGCGCGAGCTGATTTGCACCGCTCGCGCATGTTTTTTTGATTTGCGATTTGTCTTACAACACCTTGGAAAGAAAATCCTGCAAGCGTGGATTTTGCGGGTGCGCAAAGAACTCCTGCGGCGTGTTTTCCTCCAAAATCTGCCCATCGTCCATGAAAACGACCCGCGTGCCCACCTCACGGGCAAAGCCCATCTCATGCGTGACGACAAACATCGTCATGCCGCTGTCGGCAAGCTCCTTCATAACGGCCAGCACCTCGCCGACCATCTCCGGATCGAGTGCGCTCGTCGGCTCGTCGAAGAGCATCATCTTCGGGTTCATCGCCAGCGCGCGGATGATCGCGATACGCTGCTTCTGCCCGCCGGAAAGCTGGGAGGGATACGCATCGGCCTTGTCCCTCAGTCCGATGCGGTCAAGCAGTTGAAAGGCCTTTTCATCGGCCTCCTCCTTGCTCATGAGCTTGAGCTTAACTGGAGCGAGCGTAATATTTTTCAGGATTGTCAGGTTATTAAAAAGGTTAAACTGTTGAAACACCATGCCCATCTGCTCGCGGATTTCATCAAGCTTCACCTTCGGATCAGTGATGAGCTGATCTTCAAACCAGATTTCCCCTTCCGTCGGCTTTTCTAGGAGGTTCAGGCAGCGCAGAAAGGTGCTTTTGCCGGAGCCGGACGGGCCGACGACGACGATCTTCTCACCTTTTTTGATTTCATAGTCAATGCCTTTTAGTACCAGGTGATCTCCAAATGCCTTTTTCAGGCCCTTAACCCTTATCACTCTTCGCCAGCCTCCTTTCAAGCAGCCGCAGCAGCTTTGTCAGCCCCATTACCATAACCAGATAAATTAATGCAATGACAAAATAAATATTGCCATCATATGTTACCGTTTTGATAATCGAACCCGCACGGGTCAGATCATTGACGGCTATGTATCCTGCGACAGACGTCTCTTTCAGCAAAACAATGAATTCATTTCCAAGCGCCGGCAGAATGTTTTTGATTGCCTGCGGCATGATGATATAACGCATCGTAGCGCCCTTAGACAACCCGAGAGAACGGCTTGCCTCCTCCTGCCCTGGATCGACGGCCGCAATGCCCGCACGGATAATTTCCGCTACATAAGCCCCCGAATTAAACCCAAAGCCAATACACGCAATCGGCAAAGCATTTTTCCAGGACGCCAGAATGACAAGAGACCAGATGAAAAGCTGTACCATCACCGGAGTGCCGCGGATTGCCGTGACATACATATTGCAGATCCATTCCAACGGGCGCAACGCTTTTTTATCCTTGCAGAAATACTTGATCATTGCAACCAGCATGCCCAAGCTAATGCCAATCACAGCAGCGGCAGCGGCAATCACCAGCGTATTCCCCAGGCCCTTGAGAATCGTCATATAGCGATCCTGATAAATCAGCAAGTTATAAAAATAATCCCCCACGGACTGAAGCCATTCCATAAAACGCCTCCCTGACTCACAGTGAAAATAACAGCAGACGACCCTCTTGCAAATCGCCTGCTGTTATTGACAAAAATCAATTCAACCAACTGCTATCAGGAATGTTTGACAACATATTCCTGAATTTTGCCCTCGTCCATCAGCCGCTTCAGAACCGTATTGATGGCGTCGAGCAGCTCCTCATTATCCTTCTTGACAGCGATCGCATAGGATTCCGGTTCATAGCCGGCATCATAGCAGATCATTTTACCAGCGTTCTTTTCCGTAATCTTTTTCGCCGGAAGCTCATCGATAATCACGCAGTCCACACGGCCGAGCAGCATATCTGCCGCCGCGTCGATTGCGGACTTATACTTTTTGACCTCTTTTGCTTTGATAACCTCCGCATCGCTTGCATAGTAAACGTCGCCGGTCGTGCCTTCCTGCACGCCGATCACCTTACCATCCAGCTTAAACGTTTTGGTATCCGTTCCGGCCGGAACAATCACATACTGCGTTGATGTAATATACTCAACAGAGAAATCAACCTGCTTTCTGCGCTCATCGTCAGCCGTGATACCAGCGGCTCCGATATCGCCCTTGCCAGCTTTGATGTAGTCGATAATCAAATCGAATTCCATATCCTGAACCGTGAGCTTAACGCCGAGCTCTTTTGCGATTTCGTTCGCAATATCGACGTCTACGCCAACGACCTCATCGTTTTCGACATACTCAAACGGCGGAAACGCCGCATTCGTCAGCATGACCAGCTCGCCCTTTTCCTTGATCTGGGCAAGACCGCTCTGCCCTGCACAGCCAGCAAAGCACGCGAGCACCAGAACGCCCGCCACCAGCAGGGACAGCGCTTTCATAACCTTCTTCATTTTCATGACCATCCTTTCCAAACAGTTCCTTCCTCTTTTTCGGATTAAATTTATTATAACATGCCTTTTTGAATTGGCAATAGTGAATTTGTATAAACAAAGCCCTATTTTGCATAAAAATTCATCATTTTATGTATTGCGATACGCAGTTGCGCGGCGGCGGACTATCCTCCCATTAGCAGGCGAACTGTTAGTGCAGAAAGCAAAAAGCAGGTCAAATCAGCACAGAGGGCCGCGGGGATCGTATGCCGCGTTTTTTTCACGCCCACCGCGCCATAATATACCGTAACCGCATAAAAAGTGGTTTCTGACGAGCCCATCATCACGCTTGCGACCCTGCCCGCAAAGGAATCCGGGCCGCAGCTGCGCAAAATCTGCTGGAACATCGTCAGAGATCCGCTGCCGGAGAGTGGGCTGAGGATGGTCAACGGCATCACTTCCCGCGGGAGCCCCGTGATGCGTGAGAGAGGCTCCATCAGCCCCATGAGCACCGCTAGCCCTCCTGACTCCCGCAGCATCCCAACCGCCATCACAAGCCCTACCAGTGGGGCAAGCAGAGAACGAAACGTGTCGAAACCCGTTTTTGCCCCCTCCAAAAAACAATCGAACACCTTAACGCCATGCGCTAAGCCATGTAGGATGATAAAAATAACGATCACCGGCAAAATCCATGCGCTAAAATTCGCCATATCTGCCGCCTCCTTTTAAAATGCAGGCAACGTTATCCGCCCCTTTTTCTCCGCCTGACCCGGAGAAGCCACGCCATCGCCAGGCCGACGCATAGCGCGGCGGCGGAAGTCAGCCAGGCCGCCGGCATAATATCCATCGGCACAGCTGCGCCGTATTCCTGCCGCAGAAGCGCAACCGTTGTTGGGATCAAATGCAGCGCCGCTGTATTGAGCACCACAAAATTCACCATTTCATCACTTGCGATTTCTGGGGTTGGGTTGTTCGCCTGTAGGCCCCGCATCGCTTCCAGGCCGAGCGGCGTGGCGGCATTGCCAAGGCCCAGCAAATTCGCCGTTATATTCATGGATACGGCATTCATTGCCGGATCATCCTTTTTGAAGTTTGGAAATAAAAGCCGAAGCAGGGGCGACAGCATCCGGCTAACTGTGGCAGTCAAACCGGAGGCCTTGGCGATTTCCATCAGCCCGCCCCATAGACAAAGCGCGCCCAGGAGCTTAATGCATAGGGTAACCGCATCCGACGCGCCCGCCATAACGGCATTGGAGAGCGCCTGCATATTCCCCTGCCATGCAGCCGATAGAAAAGCCAAGAGCATCATGCCTGCCCAAATATAATTCATCATAATTGGTTAGTCCCCTTTTGTAATCCAATTTTTGTATATTTGCCTTTCCTCTACAATTGTATTGAATTTTTGGTCATTTTATCCCAAAATTCGTGTCAAAGTTTGTTGAACTTTAGATTGACTTTAATGTCAGTAAGTGTTAAATTATATACAAGGTACTTTGTACCCCGCGAATGTCCCCGAAAGGAACCGTTATCCGTCGGTCGATTCGCAAAAAAAAGGGAGTGTGGTACTATGAAGTCAATCGGTATGGTAAGGCCCGTCGATGAAATGGGCAGGATTGTCCTTCCCAAAGAGCTGCGCAGGCAGTTCAACATTGAGGATGGTGAAGATTCTGTTGAAGTCTTTGTAGACGGCGACAAAATCATTCTCAAAAAGTATGCGCCTGCATGCATCTTCTGCGGCGACGTAGAGAATGCGGTCGAGTACAAGGGCCACCGCGTATGTCCGGATTGCGTGCGCAAGCTCAACGTGATCGTCGAGTAAGCACAGGCACGGAAGGCAAGAAGGGGCGGCCAAGCTTTCCATCCAGTTTTTCCCTTGACAGGCTGCCGTTGTTTGCAGTATACTGTAGCAGCTTCGTGAGGGAGTAGTTCACGCGGAAATCGCGTGTCAAGTCAACATACTGGCCATAGGCCTGGCTTGCCTTAATGAACAAGACTCATGTACAGCTCTGATTGGGCTGTACATGAGTTTTTTTATTTTGTAAAAGCCAGCGTATGAAATTGAAAATGGAAAGGACTGTACTACGGATGGATTCTGTCACCCTGTTCCTTCTTGCTTGCGGGCTCGCAATGGATGCCTTTGCCGTTTCCCTCTCCAACGGTTTATGCTATCACAATTTTCGGCGAAGCCAAGCAGCGCTCTCCGCCGTCACCTTTGGCATATTTCAGGCCATCATGCCGGTGATCGGCTATTTTGCGGGCCGCTTCTTCAGCGAGGCCATTTCCTCTGTTGATCACTGGATCGCTTTTATCCTGCTCGGGCTGATTGGCGGGCACATGCTTCTGGAAGCGATCAGGGAAATCCGGCACCCGGAGGCCTGCGCAGAGAAGCGCCCCTTTACTCTGCGGATTTTACTCGTACAGGCCGTTGCCACAAGCATTGATGCGCTCGCTGTTGGCGTGAGCTTTGCCGTCGTTGATACGAACATTGCGGCAGCCGCGGCAATCATCGGCATCATCACCTGCGCTTTATGCGTGATCGGCGCCGCAATCGGTCAAAAATGCGGCGCGTTCCTCGGCCAGTGGGCAAAGCTTCTCGGCGGGGTAATCCTGCTTGGTATTGGGTTCAAAATTTTGATCGAACACCTAGCTTCCTAAGTTCCCTAAGCCAAAATAAAAAAACACAACAGGCCGCCAGGAGCCTCTGGCGGCCTGTTGCTATGTTTCCTTTGCCTAACGTAAACTCTCATAATCCCCTTTTTTGTGTAAACCAATCCAAAAACTGCTGGATTATATTTTACATTATTCCTTTTAAATTTCTAGATTACACCAGTTAACCGATTATTTCCATCAAAAATATTGCTTTTATGCCAATATTATGATACGATAACTAATATAATAACGTAAAAAGGAAGAAAAAAATCTATGTGGATTGCACATAAAAACGAAGACGGGCAACGGGAACAAAGCATTCTTGAACACCTGAAGGGCACAGCGAACCGCGCGCAAGAATTTGCGAATCCTTTTGGCTGCGGCGAATATGGCCGCTGCCTCGGCATGCTGCACGATATCGGGAAGTATTCCGAAGGGTTTCGAGAGCGGATCTTAAACGGAGGCGGCAAGGTGGACCATTCCACAGCAGGCGCGCAGCTCGTATGGGAGCTGTCAAACACCCTCAACGCGCGAATCGCCTCCTATTGTGTTGCGGGGCATCATACCGGCCTGCCGGATGGGGGCAGCGCGGCCGACCATGAAGCGGAATCAACCCTATCCGCCCGGTTACAGCGCCCTGTGGAGGATTATCAGGCTTTCCGCCAGGAAATCGATCCGAGCACTCTGCTTCCAACCCAGGAGCCTCCCCTGCGCCTGTTGGGAAAAGCGGGCTTTACCATTTCTTTCTTTACTCGAATGCTTTACTCCTGCCTGGTGGACGCCGATTTTCTCGACACGGAGCGCTTCATGTCCAACGGCAGCGTCGCGCGCGACCCGGGGGAACCGCTTCCCATATTGCGTGGCAAACTGGCACAATATTTAAAAAAATTCGATCATCCGCAAAATGATCTCAACCGGATGCGCTGCAACATTCTAAACCGCTGCCTGCAAATGGCGGAAAACGGCCGCGGCCTGTTTACCCTCACCGTGCCGACCGGCGGCGGCAAAACGCTCTCCTCCCTGGCCTTTGCGCTTGAACACGCCAAGCACAATGAGCAGCGCCGCGTGATTTATGTGATCCCCTACACCTCGATCATCGAGCAGACGGCAGAGGAATTCCGCACGGTTTTGGGCGATCGGAACGTGCTGGAGCACCAGCACAATTTTCAATACGATTATGACGACGACCGAATCGACCCGCGCCGCCTCGCCGCCGAAAATTGGGACAAACCCGTTATCGTCACCACCAACGTCCAGTTTTTTGAATCCCTCTTCGCAAACAAATCCTCCCGCTGCCGCAAGCTCCACAATATCGCGGGCAGTGTCATCATCTTCGACGAGGCGCAGATGCTGCCGCGGGAATACCTGAGCCCCTGCGTCCTTGCGATCTCCGAGCTCGTCCAGAATTACGGCTGTACCGCCGTGCTGTGCACCGCCACGCAGCCCGCTCTGCAAAAGCTGTTCCCGCCGGAAATCCGGGCAACAGAAATCATGGAGGATGTGCCCGCCCTCTATTCCTTCTTCAAACGCACAGAGCTCCAGCCAATCGGCCCGCTCTCCAACGAGGCGCTCATTGAGCGGCTGGGAGAATTAGAGCAGGTGCTCTGCATCGTCAACACCAAAAAGCACGCCAGCGATCTTTACGAGGCGCTCAAAGATGAAAACACCTTCTGCCTGACCACGCTGATGTATCCGCTGCACCGCACTACCGCCCTATCGGATATTAAAGGGCGGCTGAAAGACGGCCTGCCCTGCCGCGTGATCGCTACCAGCCTGGTCGAAGCGGGCGTAGATTTCGATTTTCCCACCGTATATCGTGCGGAAGCGGGGCTGGATTCGATCATTCAGGCGGCGGGCCGCTGCAACCGGGAAGGAAAACGCCCGGCGGAGGAGAGCATTGTCTCTGTTTTCCAGCCGGAGGAGGCCTATCAAAACAGCCAGGCCTCTTTTGCAATGCCGAGAGACGTTGCACTCTCTGTGATCCAGCGCTATGCCGACATCGCCTCCGCAGAGGCAATCCACAGCTATTTTGAAAAGCTATACAAAAATTCTGGGAACGGGTTGGATCAAAAAAACATTGTAAACCGCTTCGAAGAAGGCGCTCAGAATGCGTTTCTCTTCCCATTCGAAACGGTTGCAAAGGAATTCCACCTGATTGACGAACAGACGAGGACCATTCTCATCCCTGTGGAAAAAACGGTCGCGGAGTTGGCCAAGCGGCTTCGGCGCGGGGAACGCAATCAAAGGCTCATGCGGGAAATTGGGCCGTATTGCGTTTCGGTTTATGAAAATCATTATGAGGCGCTGGACGCCATCAGCGCACTGGAGGTTTTGGACGATGAGATCGCCATTCTGACCGACCTTTCGCTCTACGATGAAAAAACCGGGCTCTCCATGCAGTCCGGCAAAGGAGGGATCGGGCTCTTCAGTTGATATACTCATTCATTTTGGAAAGGAGTGAGCCATATGGGATATGGCATTCGGGTGGAGGTCTGGGGGCCTTATGCTCTCTTTTCCCGCCCGGAGATGAAGGCGGAACGCGTTTCTTACGATGTGATCACGCCATCCGCTGCGCGAGGATTGATCGAGGCAGTCTACTGGAAGCCAGCCATTCGCTGGAAAATTGATCGAATTCAAGTGTGTAACCCCATCCGCTTTACCAACATCCGGCGCAATGAGGTCGCCTCAAAAATCTCCGCCAGCAGCGTGCGCAGCGCGATAAACAACGGCGACATGCCGTATTTGAACACCTCGGCGGAGATTCAGCAGCGCGCCTCTATGGTGCTTTACGACGTTCGCTATGTGATCGACGCGCATTTTGAGCTGACTGACAAGGTAGGCCCAACGGATACGAAGGAAAAGCATTATGCAATTGCCTGCCGCCGCCTGCGCGAGGGCCAGTGCTATCACCAGCCTTGCTTTGGCTGTCGGGAGTTTCCCGCGCATTTCCGGCTGTTTGAAGGCGAATTTGTTGCCACCTATTATCAAAACGAGCCGGAAAAGGATCTCGGGTTTATGCTTTATGATATGGACTATTCCGACCCGGAAAATATCTACCCCACCTTTTTCCGCGCCGTAATGAAAAACGGTGTGATCGATGTTGGCGCCTGCGAGGTGATCCGATGATCCTGCAAGCGCTTGTCAAATACTATGAAATGATGGCTGCGGAGGACAAGCTTCCAAAACAAGGCTACTGCACCGGGAAAGTCTCTTATGCGCTGGAACTCTCTGGGGAGGGGGAGCTCTGCGGCATCACGACCCTAAGGCTACCCGTTGAACACGGGAAGAAAAAAGGCGATGCAGCACAATTGCTGGAGGTTCCGGAGCAAGAGTCCCGCTCCGTCAATATCCTCCCCTTCTTCCTGTGTGACAACGCCATTTACCTGCTGGGCCTAGATACTAAGGGAAATCCGAAGCGTGCCCTTCAATGCTTTGAGGCTTCCAAAAAACTGCACCGGGAAATTCTATCCGGCGTCGATCATCCTGCCGCGCGCGCAATTCTTGCCTTTTTCGACCGCTGGGATCCGGCTGCGGCTGCTGAAAACCGCTATGTGAAGGACCATCTGGCCGGGCTTACCGCCGGAGGAAACCTGATTTTTCAAGCGGATGATCAGTATGCGCAGGGTATTCCCGCCCTACGGGAGGCCTGGGAAGCTTACTGTGCAGCGCAGGAGCAGGGCGTTGAGCTGCCCTGCCTAGTCACGGGGGCGCGCCAGCCCATCGCCATCCTGCACGGCAAAATCCGGGGCGTAAAGGATGCGCAGAGCGTGGGGGCCAATCTCGTTAGCTTCAATTCCAGCGCCTATGAATCTTATGGCAGGGACAAGGCGCAGGGGCTCAATGCACCAGTTGGAAAATATGCCGCTTTTGCTTACGTCACAGCACTCAACGCGCTCCTGGCCAATTCGGAGCACCGGCTGATCATCAGCGACACAACCGTTGTGTTCTGGGCGGAGAGTGCAAACCCGGATTTCCAGATTTTATTCAACGCCGCAATGAACCCCAAGGAAGACAATCAAAAGATGCTGTGCGCCATCCTTGAAAAAATCAGCCGGGGCCTTCCGCCCAAGGAGGGCGTCAATCCCGAAACGCCCTTCTACATCCTTGGCCTTGCGCCGAATGCCGCTCGCCTCTCCGTGCGTTTTTTCCTACAGGATTCTTTCGGGAACTTTTTGAAACATATTCAACAACACTACAGCGATATGGAAATTGAGAAGGCGCCCTATGAATTCCCTTATCTCTCCCCCTATTGGCTGCTGCGAGAAACTGTGAATCCCAACGCCAAAGATAAATCCGGCTCCCATCTGCTTAGCGGTGCGGTCATGCGCTCCATCCTAACCGGCGCCCCCTATCCGCAGGCATTGATGAATGCGGTGATGCTCCGCATCCATGCCGAGCAGGATGATTCCGAGCGGCATATCAAAAAAATCACACGCGGCCGAGCCGCCATCATCAAGGGCTATCTCATCCGCCGACACCGCGGGGAGGAAGAATATAAGGAGGTTTTGCAAGTGTCGATCAATGAGGAGAGCAAAAACAAGGCTTATGTGCTCGGCCGACTGTTCGCAATTTTGGAAAAAGTGCAGTTGGAGGCCTATCCCAACATCAATACCACCATCAAGGATCGCTATTTCACCTCGGCCTGCGCAACACCGGGAAGCGTTTTTCCCACGTTGATCAAATTATCACGGCATCATATTCGGGTGATTAAGGATATAAAGCTGAAGTGCTATCTCGACAACCAGATCAAAGATCTGATCGATAAGCTGGATGTTGCCGACACGCCTTTCCCCGCCCATTTTTCACTAGAGGATCAGGGGAGTTTTGTGTTGGGATATTACCAGCAAACGCAAAAACGGTATATGAAAAAAAGCGACAGCGATGTGAAGGAGGAAGCATAAATGTCAGAGCCGATCAAGAACAGGTATGATTTTGTGATTCTTTTCGACGTGGAAAACGGCAACCCCAATGGAGACCCGGATGCAGGCAATATGCCGCGCATCGATCCGGAAACCAACCATGGCATTGTCACGGACGTCTGCCTTAAGCGCAAAATCCGCAACTTTGTAGAGACAGCCTGCGAAGACCAGCCCGGCTACCGGATCTACATCAAAGATAACGTGCCGCTCAATAAGAGTGACCGAGAAGCTTTCACAGCCCTCAATGTGGATGAGAAGAAGCTCAATAAAAAGGATCATCCGGATCTGGACGGTAAAATTCGTGATTTTATGTGCCGCGAATTTTTTGATATCCGCACCTTTGGCGCGGTGATGACCACTTTCGTCAAAGCCGCGCTCAACTGCGGCCAAGTGCGCGGCCCCGTCCAGCTCGGCTTTGCCCGCAGCATTGATCCGATCGTCCAGCAGGAAGTCACCATTACTCGCGTAGCCATCACCACAGAGGCCGATGCAGAACGCAAAGGCACGGAGATGGGCCGCAAATTTATTGTCCCCTATGCGCTCTATCGGGCAGAAGGCTTTATATCCGCCAATCTGGCCCGCAAGGTGACCGGATTTTCCGAGGAGGACCTTCAACTTCTCTGGAAAGCGATCATCAATATGTTTGAAACCGACCGCTCCGCTGCACGCGGCAAAATGGCAGTGCGGGAGCTGATCGTCTTCCGGCACGATAGCGAATTGGGCAACGCGCCAGCCTACAAGCTGTTTGAAACCGTAACCGTCAAAAATAAGGATTTTTCCTGCCCGCCGAGAGGTTATCACGATTATAACGTACAGGTAGACACGGCTTCTCTGCCCGCGGGCGTTACCTGTGAGCGGATGATTTAACAATGTATCATGAAGAAGACTTTCTCGCCATCTCGGGGCTCCAGCATTTTGCCTTCTGCCGAAGGCAATGGGCGCTGATCCATATTGAACAGCAGTGGCAGGAAAATCTGCGCACGGTGGAAGGGCATATCTTACACGAGAATGCACACGACGCCTTTTTCACTGAAAAGCGGGGAACTGTGCTAATCTCCCGCGGCATGGCGGTTCAATCCCGCACGCTCGGCGTCAATGGCGTATGCGATGTGGTGGAGCTACACGCTTCGCCGGATGGTGTTCCAATTTTTGGCCGGGGAGGCAAGTGGCTTCCCATTCCCGTGGAGTACAAACGCGGCAGCCCCAAAGAAACCGATGCGGATCGGCTACAGCTCTGTTGCCAGGCTATGTGCCTGGAGGAGATGCTCTGCTGCGATATTCCAGAGGCCTATCTCTATTACGGTGAGCCCAACCGCCGCAGCAAGGTGTTGCTGGAGGAGGAGCTTCGCCAGAAAGTCCGTGCTATGCTGCGGGAAATGCATGACGATTACCGCAGGCAATACACACCGCGCGTGAAGCCCACAAAGAGCTGCCGGGCCTGTTCGCTGAACGGCCTGTGCCTGCCAAAGCTCTGCCAGAAGCAGTCCGTTCAGGCATATCTCCAGGCTGCTTTGCACGAAGAGCCATCTCAAAAGGAAGGGGCAACGCTGTGAAACAGCTTTCTAACACCCTGTTTGTCACCACGCCGGATACCTATTTGGCTCTGGATGGGGAAAACGTCGTAATCCTCAAAAAAGATGTGGAGCTTCGGCGGATTCCCCTCCATAATTTGGAGAGTATCATCGCCTTCGGCTACACGGGCGCAAGCCCTGCGCTGATGGGAGCCTGCGCAAAGAGGAAAATCGCGCTAAGTTTTTTAACGCAAAATGGAAAATTTCTCGCTCGGATCGTGGGCGAAGAGCAAGGGAATGTGCTTCTGCGTAAAACGCAATACCGCCTATCGGACAGCGAATCGGCCAGTGCGGATCTTGCGCGGAACTTTTTGCTCGCCAAGGTTCACAACAGCCGCTGGATCCTCGAACGGGCAGCGCGTGACTACGCCCTGCGGCTTGATGTGGAGAAACTCAAGCAATCCTCTGCCTTTCTGGCAGAGTCCATCGGGCGCTTGGAATCTGCTTCCACGCTGGAGGAAATGCGGGGTGTGGAGGGCGAGGCAGCCGCTCGGTATTTCTCTGTATTGGATGACCTGATCCTTCAGCAAAAGGAGGCGTTCAGGTTTGCCGGCAGAAACCGCCGCCCACCTCTCGACAATGTGAATGCAATGCTTTCTTTTGTTTATACATTGCTTGCGCATGATTCCACTTCCGCTCTGGAGGCAGTCGGGCTTGATGCATACGTCGGCTTTTTGCACCGTGACCGGCCCGGCCGCACGTCGCTCGCTCTCGATTTGATGGAGGAGTTGCGCGGTGTCATGGCGGATCGCCTTGTCCTCACGCTTATCAACCGCCGCATGGTAAAGCCAGAGGGATTCCATCAAAAAGAAAACGGCGCTGTGCTGATGGATGACGAGACTCGAAAGACGATTTTAACTGCCTGGCAGAGCAAAAAGCAGGAAACCATCGTGCACCCTTTCCTAGGAGAAAAGATAGCCTGGGGCTTGGTGCCTTATGCGCAGGCGATGCTATTCGCGCGTTATCTGCGCGGCGATACCGACGGGTACCCGCCGTTTCTATGGAAATAAGCGGCATCTCCACGATGAATCCAGCAACAGGGCCGGCTGCGGTTATCGCTTCAACGATCCCAATGCGAAGGAGATACTTTATGCTTGTGCTGATCACCTATGATGTTAATACAGAAACAACCGCCGGAAAGAAGCGGCTCCGGAAGGTTGCCAAGCAGTGTGTTAATTATGGCCAACGCGTCCAAAATTCTGTTTTTGAATGCCATTTAGATGCAGCGATCTGCCGTGAAGTGGAACATAAGCTGGAGCAGATCATCGATCCGGAAACAGACAGCCTGCGTTTCTATTATCTCGGCAACAACTATAAGACCAAGGTGAAACATGTGGGGGCGAAGCCGTCCTTTGACGTCACAGAACCATTGATTATTTAAAAAAATAGCCCTTCGCAACGCGGTGCGAACCAAAAGCGAACAGAAAAGCAGAAGAAGATTCGCACCAGTAAAAAGCATCTATAAGTATTAAATGGAACAATTTTGTTCATGAAAGGCATCAAAAAAATGATCTGAGACGAGTTTTGATATATTCTATTTCTTTTTGCATATTATTTTATAAACTTTTGCTGTCGCACCCCACGCGGGTGCGTGGATTGAAATGCAACATCCTCCACCTCGGCGGTGGGGACGAACGGTCGCACCCCACGCGGGTGCGTGGATTGAAATAGTTATGAGGATGCGGAAGAAAAATTATCCAAAGAGTCGCACCCCACGCGGGTGCGTGGATTGAAATTACGGTCAATATTGACCGTTATGAGCACATTTACGTCGCACCCCACGCGGGTGCGTGGATTGAAATAAAATCCTCTCCGTAGTTGTTAGCGTAGATGCTGTCGCACCCCACGCGGGTGCGTGGATTGAAATTTGCGGTAGCGGAGGAAGATTAACCCCAGAAAAAGTCGCACCCCACGCGGGTGCGTGGATTGAAATTATCAAAAAAGTACGGACTGGATGCTAGGCGTTGGTCGCACCCCACGCGGGTGCGTGGATTGAAATCATCTGCCGGCTGCCCCATACCTCAACGGTGATTGGTCGCACCCCACGCGGGTGCGTGGATTGAAATATCGATATATCCGCATAGCTGGCCACTGATATAAAGTCGCACCCCACGCGGGTGCGTGGATTGAAATATATTTTGAGGGACATTTTACTTTTTGACCGTCTACCGTCGCACCCCACGCGGGTGCGTGGATTGAAATGAAAAGTAAATATTTTGTATCAAACAGGGGATGTGTCGCACCCCACGCGGGTGCGTGGATTGAAATCATGGCCCGTGCCACCGCAGCCACGAGGCTCTTGGTCGCACCCCACGCGGGTGCGTGGATTGAAATTTACGGTGGGGCCGCAAATAAGCTGGCAACCACCGGTCGCACCCCACGCGGGTGCGTGGATTGAAATCTCCGTTTGACAACAACAACAAGTTTGCACAGGTGGTCGCACCCCACGCGGGTGCGTGGATTGAAACAGGCATGCCGAAATAAGTCTGCCGATTCACGAATATTGTATAGAAATCCTGTTTTGTCGCATCCGACACAGCGCGCTACATCTCATACAATTGATGAGGCATCGGCAATAATAATATAGGCTTGCTCATGCATATATATAGAACACACTTTCACATAGGTAGGTAAATAAAGAGAATACAAATTTGCTCCTATATAGGTGATATTCAAGTCGAAGTGTGCGTAATATGGGATTAAACCAGAAGGGTAGCGCCCCACGCGGGTGCGTGGATTGAGATGAATGCCGTTTCGCCTTACCATCCATTCTGAAATAAGCTTTTCTTAATTATTGCAAGTATCATGTGCACAACATGTTTGAATTGGAGGCTATCCATGGCGGCATTTACAAATACAATTTCCAATCTGAATCAAATGCTCAACTCCATCCTTTGGGGCCGTGGGATGCTCCTTTGCTTTCTGCTGGTCGGCTTTCTGTTCACGGTCGGCACACGTTTTTTTCAGGTCCGCTGGTTATCCAAATGGATGCGCCTGACGGTCGGCAGCCTCTTCGCCAGGAAGGGAGGCAGGCAGAAGCTACCTGCCCATTCCATCACTCCGTTCCAAGCACTCTCCACCGCACTCGCCGCCGCAATCGGCACCGGCAACATCGTCGGTGTTGCTATCGCCCTTTCTACAGGCGGCCCGGGCGCGATCTTCTGGATGTGGGCTTCCGCTTTTCTCGGCATGATGACAAGCTTTGCGGAAAAAACGCTCGGCATCCGCTACCGCTATCCGGATGCAAAAAATCGCTGGGTAGGCGGCGCAATGGTCTATATGGAAAAAGGGCTTCACTGCAAATGGATGGCTCTGCTCTTTGCAGCCCTTTGTATTCCCGTCTCCTTCGGCATGGGCAACCTCTCGCAGAGCAATTCAATGGCGCAGGCTATGGAAAACGCCTTCGGCGTATCCCCCAAAGTGACAGGAGCAGCGGCGGCCATATTGATTGGAATTATCTTGCTCGGCGGTATCAAACGCATTGCCGCCGTGACGGAAAAACTAGTTCCCATCATGGCAATTCTGTATTTAACAGCAGGCTGCGCTGTAATTTTGATGAATATTCGCCGCCTTCCGCAGGCGGTCGGCGGTATTATTTCAGAGGCTTTTTCCATTCGTTCTGCCATAGGTGGAACAGCGGGCTACGGCATGGCCCGCGCACTGCGCACCGGCGTTTCAATGGGCGTCTTTTCCAATGAGGCTGGGCTCGGCACTTCCGTGATCGTCCATTGCGATGCGGATGTAAAGGAGCCGGTCGAGCAAGGCATGTGGGGCATTTTTGAGGTGTTTGCGGATACGCTTGTATGCTGCACTGTCACCGCGCTCGCCATCCTCACCTCAGGGGTTTGGGCTCCTTCCTGCGCGTACAGCGGCACCGCCCTATGCGCCGCCGCCTTTGCCACAGTATTCGGTGCTGCCGGCGAAAAATTCATTGCCATTTCAATTGTATTATTCGCTTTTGCCACGCTCATCGGCTGGTCATATTATGGGGAAAGAGCCGTTTCCTACCTATTGGACGACCGAGCTGTTCCCCTTTATAAAATTCTGTTTGCCGCCGTCGTCCTTCTGGGCAGTACGGTCCGGATGGAGCTCGCATGGAGCTTATCCGACACGTTTAACGCCCTGCTGGCAATCCCAAACCTGATTGCTATCACGATTTTAAGCCGAGAGGTATTCCAGCTTACCAAAGATTATGTACACCGTTATTTTCTCACACAAAAAACAGCAAATAGCCAACGCATAAAAGCAGCCGTTCCCGGCCATAACAGATGCAGAAGAGGTTGACGGAGCAAATCAGTTCTCATTTGGCTCGAAAGGAATGATCATATGGCAGATCCTAAATTAGCAGGTGGGCTAAATTCTCTTTTGAAAAAAGATGCCGGGGTAAACGAATATTTTCTCTCCCTCCCGAGCGTTGCGCGGGAAAAACTGCGTGATTGCGGCAAACAGATAAAAACGGAGAAGGATTTCTATGAACTGGCAGAAACTTTCGTAAAAGAGGAATCCTAAGCCTACGTTTATTCCAAAGAACAGGCGGTCCATCCGGGGCCGTCTGTTCCTTTTTGCTCCTAGATACGGCAAAACTCAACCGGTTTTATTTTTGCTGTTGTTTGCCGGTTTATCTGTTGTTTTTCTCATCGCAAGAGTATATACTAAATGCTGTAAATTAATAAACGTTGTGAGGTTTCTCTATGGATTTCGGTTTTTTAAAAATCGGCGCTTTCAGCCCGCGCACCTGTGTTGCCAACCCAAAACAAAATGCAATCTATACGCTGGACGCCCTGCGCCATGCACAGGAAGAGGGCGTTCAGGTGGCCGTGCTGCCGGAGCTCTGCCTCTCTGGCTATACCTGCGGCGATTTATTTGGGCAGGATGTGCTGCTTGACAGCTGCGAACAGGCGCTGCTCGGCCTTGCGGAGCAGACGAAGGGCTTTTCTACCGTGATCGTCATAGGCATTCCCTTACGGGTAGACGGGTTTCTTTATAATTGTGCTGCCGTTCTGCACCGTGGTAAAATCCTCGGCTTTGTACCAAAGACTTACCTGCCGAATTACCAGGAATTTTACGAAAAGCGGTGGTTTGTCTCGGCAGAGCAGGCAAAGGCGGAAACGATCCGCTTTGCAGGAGAGGATATTCCGTTTGGAAACCTGCTTTTTCGCTTGAATGACCGCGCGGTGCTTGGCGTTGAAATTTGTGAGGATCTTTGGGTTCCTCTGCCACCCAGTACACGGATGGCACAGGCCGGAGCAAATGTGATCGTCAACCTCTCCGCCAGCAACGAAGCGGTTGCAAAAAATGACTATCGCCGCGCCATGATTGCACAGCAGAGCGCCAAAGCACTGTGCGCTTATGCCTATGCCTCCGCAGGCGTTGGAGAATCTACGACAGATCTCGTCTTTGCCGGCGCATGCACAGTGGCGGAAAACGGCACGCTCCTCGCAGACAGCCCCCGCTTTTTACTAGAGGGCAGCGAAGCGGTTGCCTGCGTCGATCTGGAGCGGCTTTTATCCCAGCGCAGGCAAAATGGTAGCTTCCCGGATAACGCCACCCTCGTCCCTCCACCAGCCTACCGAGTGATCGACGCGCCGGTTCCCGCCCTGGAAGAAGCGCAGATCAACCGCGCTTATGATAAACACCCCTTTGTGCCGGATGACCGCGTTAAGCGGGAGGAACGCTGCCGGGAGATTCTTTCGATTCAGGCGGCGGGGCTTGCCAAGCGGCTTTCCCACACCGGGATGCAGAAGCTGGTGCTCGGCATTTCCGGCGGGCTTGATTCGACGCTCGCGCTACTTGTCTCTGTGCGGACGATGGAGCTTTTAAAGCTGCCGACCAACAACATTATTTGCGTTACTATGCCGGGCTTCGGCACAACAGACCGCACCTATGACAACGCGGTAGAGCTTATCCAGTGCATCGGTGCGACCTTCCGGGAAATTGATATCCGCCCAGCCTGCCTACAGCATATGGCGGATATCGGCCATGATCCCGTTCTGCACGACGTAACCTATGAAAACACGCAGGCCCGTGAGCGCACACAAATCCTGATGGATCTCGCCAATAAGGAGGGCGGCATTCTCGTCGGAACGGGGGATTTGAGCGAGCTCGCCCTTGGCTGGTGCACCTATAATGCCGACCACATGAGTATGTATGGTGTTAACTGCGGCGTGCCCAAAACGCTTGTGCGCCATTTGGTTGAGAATTTTGCCGCCCAGGCGGATGCACGTACCGCGCGTGTGCTGCGCTCGGTGCTCGACACGCCTGTCAGCCCAGAGCTCCTGCCACCGGATGAGGTTGGCCAAATCGCACAGAAAACAGAGGAGAAGATCGGCCCCTATGAGCTGCACGATTTCTTTCTCTATCATTTTCTCCGCTTCGGCACAAATCCCCAGAAGCTTCTATTTCTTGCCAAGCGCGCTTTTGGCGATCAATATACCCAACAGCAACTCACGGCATGGCTGCGGCTGTTTTTAACGCGCTTTTTCCAGAGCCAATTTAAGCGCTCCTGCCTGCCGGACGGCCCAAAGGTGGGCTCCGTCAGCCTTTCTCCGCGCGGGGATTGGCGTATGCCATCCGACGCGCAGGTGAACGCTTGGCTTGACACATTGGAAAATAAGGAAGCGGAGTAAACATCGGAAAGATAACCCTTCCGAACTGCGTATGGTGCTTTTCGATCATAAATTCCACTTAAAATTTTGGCTGTGCAAAGCCACATCATGCCGCAGCCTTGCACAAGAAAGGGATGGTCATAACTATGTCGGACCTAAAGCCACGCATTTACACCGTTGCCACCGCCCATCTGGATACCTCCTGGAACTGGGATTTCGAAACAACGCTGCGCGAATACATACCCGCTACCCTACGGGATAATTTTGCGCTCTTTGAGAAATACCCGGATTACCGCTTTAGCTTTGAGGGGAGCTACCGCTATGAACTGATGGAGGAATACTATCCGGAAGAATTTGAAAAGCTGAAGGAATATGTTGCACAGGGGCGGTGGAATGTGACCGGGAGCGCATATGAAAACGGGGATGTCAACATCCCTTCTCCGGAAGCGCTCTTTCGCAACATCCTCTATGGGAACAGCTATTTTGACAAAACGTTCGGCAAACGCAGCACGGATATTTTCCTGCCGGACTGTTTCGGCTTCGGCTGGGCACTGCCGAGCATTGCACGGCACGCAAACCTCTCCGGCTTTACCACGCAAAAGCTGACCTGGAGCTCGGCCTTCGGCATACCCTTTGATCTAGGCCGTTGGTACGGGGTGGATGGCCGCTGGATCTATGCCTCTCTCGACGCGCGCAGCTATGTGGCGGAGCTTGACAAGGTGCGCAAAAACCGTGCCGTCTCACAAAAGCTCAAGGCGAATCTCAAAAAGTATAACCTCCCCTTTACCTATATTTTTCACGGAACGGGGGATTGCGGAGGAGCCCCAAAGGAGGAATCCGTCGCCACCGTCTGCCAGGAGCTCTCGGAAAACAAAACGGAAAAAAGTGATGTGCTCAGCGCGCCGGCCGATCAGGTTTTCCGTGATATGGAAGCGGAGCTGACGCCAGAGCAAAAGGCTAGCCTCCCCTTCTGGAACACAGAGCTCGTTTCCACTGATCATGGCGTGGGCTCTTACACTTCGCGCGCAATCGGCAAGCGGTGGAACCGTCGCGCGGAACAGCTGGCGGATGCGGCAGAACGCAGCGCCTCGGCGGCAATGTGGCTGGGGGCGGCCGACTACCCGCAGGAGAAAATGGATACCGCATGGAAACGGATCATCGCCCATCAGTTCCACGATGACCTCACCGGCACCTCTCTAATGCGCTGCTACCAGCGCAATTGGAACGATTATATCCTCTCGCTCAACGAGCTTGCAGAAGAATACCGCGCAAGCGTGGGCGCCGTATCCACTCTGATGGATACCTCTTTTGTCAAGGGCACGGCCCTGCTCGTCAACAATCCCCTCCAAGGGAGTGAGAACCGCATTGGTCCGGTCACGGCTTTTATTCCCGTTTCTGAAAACTGCCAGTATCTTCGTGTTTACGATCTGAATGGGTCAGAAGTGCCTGCGCAGGTGCTTTCGCGCAACGGCGAGGCTCTAAAAATTGTATTCATCGCAAGCGTTCCCTCCATGGGCTATGCCGTATATGATGTGCGGGAGTCCGGGGAGCCCTGCCCCATCCAAACGCGTTTACGCGCGCAGGAAAAGCTGCTGGAAAACGAGCGTTACCGCCTCACGCTTGACCATAACGGCGATATCTCCAGCATCTATGATAAAGAGGTTGGGATGGACCTGCTTACCGCCCCCATCCGCATGGGCGTCCACCACTACTTGGGCAGCACGCACTGGCCCGCATGGGAGCTTGATTTCGTTGAAGTGATGACAAAGCCGATAGCGTATGCGCGTGCGCCTAAATTCACCATCTTGGAGAACGGCCCCGCCCGCGTTGCGATCGAAACGCTGCGTGTGTGCGGCCCCTCGACCTTCCGTCAGGTTATTTCCCTGTCTGCCGGAGGCGATACGGTGGAGGTTTATAACGAGATCGAATGGCGCAATATGCGCAGCTTGCTCAAAACGCAGTTTCCGCTGGCGGTATCCAACCCCAAAGCAAGCTATGACCTTGGCCTTGGCGTCATTGAGCGCGGCAATAATACACCGAAGCTCTATGAGGTGCCCGCACAAATGTGGGCGGATATCACAAAGGTGGATGGCAGCTGCGGTGTATCCATCCTGAGCGATTCGAAATACGGTTGGGATAAGCCGCTTGACAACTGCTTGCGGTTGACCGGCATTCACACCCCACAATCCGCCTACCGCGATGAAAGCGGCCAGAATACGATGGATCTTGGCCTAAACCGCTACAGCTTCGGTATTTTCGGCCATATGGGCGGCTATGAAAACGGCACACAGATGGCGGCCGCGCGCTTTAACCAGCCCATGAACGCCTTTCTTGTGGAAAAGCATCCGGGTGCCCTAGGCCGCGAATTCTCCTTTGGCAGGATTAGCGAAGAAAATATATTGGTGCGTGCGCTTAAAAAAGCGCAGGATTCTGATGAGATCATTATCCGTTTCAATGAAGGTGCAGGAAAAAACCACACAAAGCTCCGTTTTGAGCTTGGGGCCGGGATTGCATCTGCACGAGAAATCTATGCCTCTGAGGAACCGCGGGAGGAGGGGGAATTCCTGCTGGAGGGAGGCGTGCTGCAATTTGACCTAAAGGCCTTTGAACCGCGCTCCTTTGCCCTAACGCTCGCGCCCGCTCCGGTGTGCGGCCAGCTCAAGCACAGCATGCCAATCGAGCTGCCTTACGATACGGATCTCCTTTCTTTTAACCGCAATCGGGCGGATTGCGGCACTGCTTGCCCTGTAGCCCTACCCGCAGAGCGTTTCCCATCGGAGATCCGCTGCGGCGGCGTGCGCTTTGTGACTGGCCCCAAAGAGGATTTGGCGGCAAATGCTGTGATCTGCCGTGGGCAAAAACTGAGTATCCCGGAGGGCGCAAAATATCTGAGCCTGATGATGGCCTCACTCAGCGGTGATCGGCGCACCGCGCTGACCATCGGCCAAACCGGCTTTCTATTTACCGTGCATGATCTCCTGGAGGCGGTTGGAAAATGGGATCTCTACGGCATGCAGGAGACTGGGCAGATTAAGCAGACCGTTCTTGCCTGGAATGCGACTCATCTCCATAGAGGCGATGCGGATAGCTACGGCGAGCAGGCGTATTTTTTCAAATATACGTTCGAAATTCCAGCGGGAGCGAAATCCTTTACCCTCCCGCTCGATCAAAACCTCCTTCTTCTGGCTGCAAGCGGCACAGATCTTCCCGCCTGCCGGACAGCCGCGCCGCTGTATGACACGCTTAAAAAACGGGAATTTGATTTTTGGATCACAGAAAAAGACCGCAGGCTTGCACACCCTGGGATGCTCTCCAAGGCGGCGGGTTTTCTAAAATTCGGCGGCAGCTATGTATCCCGCTCCCTGCAAAGAGAAATCGACCTATTATAACCAATAAGCTGATACAAAGAAAAGGAGCGCGTTGCAGCACTAGCAATGCGCTCCTTTTTCTTTTCCTCCGTGCTATCAATGCGATTCAGCCCTTTTCATCTGAGAAAGCGGCCGTATCCTCATATGTCTCCGGGCAAACCTCCCAAATCTTTTCCCGCAGCGCAATAAAGTCTTCCAATGCCTCCGGCTTCTGCTGCGGGTTGCGCAAAAGCGAAGCCGGATGATAAGTGCCCATCATCCACACGCCGTTTTTTTCCATAAATTGACCGTGCTGCTTGGTGACACGAAAATTCTTATCGATGAGGCGTTGTGCAGAAATTCTCCCAAGGCAAACAATAATCTTTGGCCGAAGCAGGCGCACTTGCTCGCGTAGCCAAGGCAGGCAGGCCTCCTGCTCGGCAGGCAGCGGATCGCGATTTTTCGGCGGACGGCATTTTACCATATTGGCAATGTAAATATTTTTGCCGCGTTCCAAATCAACCACAGCCAAATATTGATCGAGCAGTTTCCCGCCGCGGCCTACAAACGGTTCGCCCTGCAAATCCTCATTTTCTCCCGGGCCCTCGCCGATCAAAAGCACGCCTGCTCTCCTGCTGCCCACGCCGAAAACCAGCTTGGTCCGCGTTTCCCCCAGCGGGCAGTTGTGGCAACTGAAACATGCTGTTTCCAATGACTCCCAGGTTTCATACATATGCATCTCAGCGCCTTTCCTCTGTTTTGAATGCATTCAGTATAGCACATCCGCTGGGATTTGTAGAGCGATATCTAAGATTTAACGTTGCTATTTCCCGGCGGTTGATGTAAAATAGGAAGAAAGAAATGTATTTTTTGGAGGAAATAAACGATGAAAAAAAGCGTATTGCTTGAAACTTCCGCGCGCCATGCCCACTTGAGCCGCAGGGTGCTCGACATCCTGTTTGGCGAAGGCTATGAGCTGACCCATAAAAAAGACCTTTCCCAGCCCGGCCAGTTTGCCACGAACGAGCGTATCCAGGTCATTGGCCCAAAGGGCAGTTTCCCCAGCGTATCGATTCTCGGCCCGGTCCGCCCGGAAACCCAGGTCGAGCTCTCTGCTACGGATGCCCGTTCTATCGGCTTGAAGCCGCCTGTGCGTGAATCGGGCGATCTGAAAGGCAGCGAAGGCTGCAAAATTGTCGGCCCAAAGGGTGAGGTAGAGCTTCAGGACGGCGTTATCATTGCAAAACGCCACATCCATGCCACACCGGCTGACGCTGAGCAATACGGCTTACAGGATAAGCAGATTGTATCCGTTAAGGTGGAATCCGATGGGCGTTCCCTAGTCTTTGGGGACGTTGTCGTGCGCGTCAGCGAAAAATATGCGCTTGCTATGCATATTGATACCGATGAATCCAATGCCGCTGGCGCTGTGCCCGGCATGATGGCTGAAATACTGGACTGACTTGACAACAGAATCTGTACGGGCGGGAACAGGCGGCGCAGCGCCTCCCCGCCCGTTCTGCTTTTTCTCTGCATAATGGACGGTGCGCGGGCATAGGATGAATTAAACGATTTTATTCTTCAGAAATGGGGACGGTAAAATGGACAAACAGACTGCCTCTTCGCTGCAACGGCCGGAAATCCGATATCTGCTCATCTTGGGCTGTACCGTGCGTGGGGATCAACCCACGCAGCTCCTGCAAACGCGGATTGACCGTGCGGCACAATACTTAAAGCTGCATCCGCAAACCATAGCGGTTGCCAGCGGCGGATGCTTTCGGGCCGGGCAGCAAACAAGCGAGGCGGCCGTCATCCAAAAAGGGCTGTGCGCGAAGGGAATCGCTCCGGAGCGGATTTTAATTGAGGATCAGGCGCGCTCAACCGCAGAAAACTTCACCCTATGCAAACACTTGTTGGAAAGCCGTGAGGGCTGGGATGAAACAGAAACCATTGCCTTTGTCACGAATGATTTTCATGTAGCGCGCTGCCTGAAGATCGCCTGCCAAAATCGGCTGCATGTTGTGCCGGTTGCGGCTGCAACGCCAAAACATGCCCGCCTGCGCTGCCGTTTGCGGGAATGCATCGTCTCCATTTCCGTTCGGTTTTCAGAAAAATCAGGTTAGCCGTTCAAGAGGGAATCAAAAGGATGCGCCGCCAAAACTTTGCAGTGTATCCTTTTACTTTTACGAATCTGCCCGTAGGTATTTCTGCCGGAAGGCGCCCGGCGTCATGCCCACGGCCTTTTTAAACGCACGGTCAAAGTGGCTTTGGTCACAATAGCCCAGTTGGAGCCAGATGCTGCCGCTGCCCGGCGTTTGCAGCAGGCGCTTTGCCTCCTCAATTTTTTGCTGCTGGATATATTGGGTGACGCTCATGCCCGTCTCCTGCCGGAACCGCTGTGTGAGATAGCTTGGGTTGCGTTGCACGCTCGCCGCGGCCTCCTCTACACGGATGCGTTCATAAAGGTGCTCCTGCACATACTGCATGCACAAATGTACGGTTGTGGAATAATTCGCCTGTTTAAGTGCTTGAACGCGGCTGGCAAAATCCATCAGCATGCGGGCAAACAGGCTGATGAGCGCCTCCTGCTCGCCAACCTCTTCGCAAAAAAGGATATAATATTCATAGAGACCACAGCCCTCCTCCCAGCCTACCCCCGCCTGCACCGCCGCCTGAAAGGCAAGCGCTCCGATGGCGATTATCTGATTGCGCAGGCTACGCAGCGGTTCATGCGCAAAGGTGGCAAGATTCCATCGCGGCAGTTCCTGTAGGAGAAGCTTCAACGCCCGTGGATCCCCTTCCTGCACACAATGCATCAGCCGCTCCTGAAGCCGCTCGCTGAACAGACGCGGCTCTTCCTCATGGTGCAAAAAGGGCCGTGCCCGCTCCAACGGCGCCTCCGGCAAAAGACGCTTTTGATCCATCAACTGAGAGAGCATAATATGTTCGCCATACATTTGATTATATGCAAGGATCGCCCCATCAATCAGAGCACGACAATCCAGCACAGGGATAGAGCGGTAGTAAGCAATCAGGGCACTTTTCTGCGCCACGCTTATCTCAAGAGGAGCCAGTATATGTGAAACAGCCGTTTCATTGAGCTCGCTTGGGAACACAGGCCCAATCAGCAGCGTTCCCATCGCACGCCCAAGTTCCCGCACGCCGATGCTGGCCATCGCGCCAAAAACGGGCGAGGTTCGCAGCCGCGGCAGACAATTGCTATCCTCCCGGTGCAAAAGCGGGGTCACCAAAGCCTCTGCGCAGCCCTCCGGCAGATTTGGCCAGCCCTCAGCGAACATCTCCTCCCCTGCCCGTGTGATGGCACGCACCGGCACGCTGGAAAGGGAGCGCAGAAGAAGCGCATTCTCCCGTGCCATTCTCCAACGCATTTCGACCGCCTGTTTATATCCCACGATACTTCAGCCCCATTCCACTCAGAATAATTTCATCATTTATAAATGAATTATACTATAAACTCGGATTAATGCAATCTCATTACAATAAAATATGATAAAATTTTTTTGAAATCCAACTGATGTTTAGCAAGTTCTCCAAACGCAATATGTTATAATCAGAAAAATTAACAAGCATATTCATGTATGCACAGGGCAGATTTTGTCAACCCGCCTACGCTGGCAGTGAATACTTTTCTGCCGCAGGAAACCTGCAAAACACCGCTGAATTATCTATACGATATTTTATATTGGTTGCTTTCGCTTTCTATTTTCCAATAAAATTTTTATATATTTACAAAGCCGCGTAACGAACGTTGAAATCCCCTTATTTCAACACGTTCGCAATATAAACCAAATGCAAAGGAGCAAACAAAATGATTGGTATTGGTAACTGGGGCTGCCACGTAGACACCATGTTCTTCAAGGGGGACGTAAAGTTCACCATTACAGACAACGGCGGGGAATATGGCTTCGAGCTTCATATGGATGGCCCGATTCCAGAATTCCAGATCAAGGAGATCAAAGAGGAAAACGATGACACACTACATGCGATCGCCAATGTTGAGATGTTGCCCGGCAAGGATATCGACGTTGCGCTGACTTTCGCAGGCGACACCTTCAACGGCGTGATTAAGGTGCCTTTCCTAGGCAAAATCAAGCTCAACAACGGCTATCGCCTCGCTGAATAACGAGCAAGCAAAACGCGCCTGCCCTGTCTGTGAGTTGGGGCAGGCGCAAGCTGTTTTGATCTTGAAAAATTCATAAAAAGCTGTTGACAAGCATAGCAAATTGTGTTATGATAGCTTCCGTCCCGCATGGAGAGATACCGAAGTGGTCATAACGGAACGGTCTTGAAAACCGTCGTGCCGCAAGGCACCGTGGGTTCGAATCCCACTCTCTCCGCCAGAAAGTGATACGAAGCCTTTCTCGTTTGATATATACAATTTCATCCTTTTTAGATGTTACCATGGAGAAGTACTCAAGTTGGTGACGAGGCGCCCCTGCTAAGGGCGTAGGTCGGGTAACCGGCGCGGGAGTTCGAGTCTCCCCTTCTCCGCCAACCCCGCGGTGGGCATGTCGCGCACCGCGGGGTTTTTTGTCAAATAAGCGTCCAGCGCCAAGGCGTTTTTTATCCCACCTTAGCAAAAACACAGATATGTCGAAAGACATATCTGTGTTTTATTCTGTGGGGATTCAATGCCAACGTGCGGTGCGTGAGGGCAAATATACCAGCGGCATAATAGTAGCGCAGAGCGGCGAAGATCCGCGGTCATAGCTGCGGTTCAGCCGGACAGACGCGCCTACAAAAAAATCATCCGAATCCTATCTTACCAGTGGATTAGGATGCGCCTTCTATCTAAATCGGCTCTCGCAATCTTAGTGGCCAAAATCGAAGAACTCGCCGCCGTGCGCGTGAACCTAAACCTGCTGACGGACAAATCCGCGATGAAACTTGCCGAATCCCTCTCCCTAATTCAGAGGAATGTGAAGGAGAATAAAATGATGAACAGAATTCACAGAGCATCAAAGCAAATGAACAAGCTGACCGACAAGGATGTGCGGATCATATATCTGCCGCCTGCAACTGTCGCGTCAATCCACTGTGTTGGAAACAGGCCGGAGGACAGGGCAACGGCCTTGCTGCGGGAATTTATGCAAAAAACGGACTTAGCGAAACGCAAACCTGATTTTCGGCATTACGGGTTCAACCACCCGAATGGATCGAACGAAGACGATCACGGTTATGAGCATTGGGTAACAATACCGGAAAACATGACGGTGGAAGCGCCGTTTCAAAAGAAAGCGTATGCCGGCGGGCTATATGCGGCGTATACCGTCACGTTCGGCGAATTTGAAAAATGGCATTGGCTTTGGGCATGGGTGGAAGCCAGCGACAAATTCATGCTCAACCTTGGCGACCCCGAATGTATGGACGGTCTTTTGGAGGAGCATTTTAACTATTTTAATCAGTATCACTTAAAGAACTTCGATAAAAACAGATTCCAGATGGATTTGCTGATACCGATTAAAGAAAAAGAATAAAAGCCGGCCTTATGATTTCACCCGTCCTCACCTGCGGTGCGCATTTCGCGCATTGCAGGTTTTTCTTATCTATCCCCGGCGATTTGCCGTATCCACATTTCAGAATCTTGCTTTTTCACGGCGCGAAGTGAAACCAGATGTAGTGAATGCCTATCTCATTTCCAAATATTTGGATTGCATCATCAACATCCTGTTTTGCTCTTTTAGCGGTCAGATTTCCAAAGAAGTACGATAAAGCTGCCGTTTCGCCGGCTTCTCGCGCCCGCCTCCCCTTGCATCACCCGAAAAAAGGGCGTATAATATAGAGGAATAGAAGAAAAATAAAATTGGGCTCACTGCGCTGTCTGCATGTGAAAGGAAGATTATCTTGGGCGGAGATTTACATTGTCATACCAGGCTTTCAGATGGTTCTCTCGGCATTGAGGACCTAATTCTACTTGCCAAAAAGTTAAAGATCGAAACCATTGCCATCACAGACCATGATTGCCTTGCCGGAACGGTGCGCGGTAAAGTCATCGGTGAGCGGCATGGTGTTCAGGTGATCCCGGGAGTGGAAATTTCCTGCGTTGACCCAAAGCGGGAGCGCAGAGCGCATTTGCTCTGCTATCTCAGCGACAGCCCGGATCGCTTAGAAGGGCTATGCCGCCGGAACTCCCTTTCACGCAGAAAAGCGGGGCAGTATATGATTTTGAAAGCAGCCAAACGCTTCCCCATTACGCCAGAATTTGTGTTAAAATGCGCCTCGGGCTCCACCAATATTTTTAAGCAGCACATCGCGCACGCTCTGATGGAATGCGGCTATACGCACACGATTTTTGGGGAGCTTTATCACGATTTATTTTCCTCCAACAGCCCAAATTGCATCAGCGTTGAGCCCTCCTTTCCAGATGTACGCGAAGTGCTGGCGGCAGTTCACGAGGCCGGCGGCATCGCCGTGCTGGCCCACCCTGCCTTTTATGACAGCTTTGACCTTTTGGATGAGCTAATTGGGCTTGGGCTGGATGGCGTAGAGGTTTGGCATCCAACAGCAAACGCAGAAACGGTCAGCCGCCTTCAGCGCACAGCGCGTGAGCATCATCTGCTAATGACCGGCGGCAGCGACTTTCACGGCATGTATAATTCCCGCCTGACAAAGCTTGGCGAGTGCCTCACTCCTGACGAACAAATCACGGAGCTGCTTAACTATAAGGCAAAACAACGCCGCCTGCAAAAGAAAGCGGCTATTTCGGCGGAAAAAGCAGTTTAATCCCCATTTTTGAGGGGATCTTGTGCAAACTTCATCTCTGCGAAAGGCAGGAACACGATCATGAACACATTTGATGACAGTGACATGAAAATATTTGGCGTGAAGGAAGAGCCGGATTCTACTGACGGAGCCGAGGTGCAGGCGCTGGCAGAAGAAATGAAACGGCAGAGGCTCAACGGCAACTCAGAGCGTGCCAAGCAGCTTGGAATCCGCATGGCTGCTCTTGCCCCGGATTCCGCAGATGCGGATAGCCTCGACCTTTCCCGCCTGCTGGGCGATCCCCTCCCTGCCCCCGATATTATGTGCCAAATCCGCATTCTTCTGATCTTTATCGCAGAATCCTGTTTGCACCTGTATACCCCCACGCCTTTGCTTGCCACCACTGCGGCCAATGCGCTGTACGATAAGCTGATTGAGGATGATCCGGGTTTTTACGATACGATCTCCAATGGAGCTGCGTTCAGCTTTTATTATCTCGCCCTGCGCCATAGTGGGAAGGCGGATGAAAACATTGGCGCTACGTTTGCCATGCTGTGCGGGGCGGAGGAAGATCAGGCTTTGGCCGATCTAGGCGCGCGTGTTTATCAATATGTCACGCGAAAAATTCGCGGGCTCATCGGTGAAATTCAGTTTGCTGAGGTTTGTTAAGCCATTGCAATGCAACTGTTTGTACAACAGGGCATGTGGAAACGCTTTCGTTTCCACATGCCCTGTTATTCTTCTATCAACGTTGAAAAAGGGCGAGTTGCAAAACGTTCATTGCGGAAAATCGTCATGAGAAAAGCCGTTGGGTTCGGGCGCACAAAAGTGACGAATCATCCGCCTGAACCGGCAGCTATATGCAGCATTGCCTATGATGAAAGCAATTTATAAATACAAATATAAAAATGGTCCCCAAAAAACTTCTCAATTGCCTTTGCGCCTTTTGGCCAATCGGTGATTCTTTTTCGACAAACTGAGGGATATTGCAAAACACAAGGCATTTTGCAATATCCCCCTTTATATGCACTTAGGAAAGAGCTCAGGCCTCCAGCTCTACATCCGGCGCCTGCGCATTGGGATCCGCTTCGCCATGGCGCACCTGCGTCATGCACAGGAAGGCAAGAGCGAACGCAATCGGGCAGTAAATAAAGAGAGACCAATAACTCGTCGAGCCACAGAGCGTACCGCACAGGATCGGGCCGACGATAGAGGCGGAGAAGGTGGCTGTGTAATAATATCCGGTGAAGGTGCCCACCTGCTCAGGCGTGCCGATATCCAGAACAACGGGCAGCGTATTGATATTGACAAGCGCCACGCAAGCGCCGCCGCCAATGAGCGCAATAAAGATCATCACCTTCTGGAAGCTGGGCATCTCCTTAGTCAAGAAGAACAGGGTAAACAGCAGCAGCGCCCCGCCCAAACCAATCAGAATCGTTTTCTTTCGGCCGATCTTTTGGCCCAGCTTTCCGGCAGGAATTGCAAAAATCATCAATGAGAGCGCAAACACACCCATCAGGATCGTTGCCGTTGCCGTGTCAATACCAAGCTCTTTTTTCGCAAAGAGCGTAAAGAAGGTTTGAATAGTATCAGAGCCGTTGAAGAGGAAGAACAGCGTCAACAGCATGAAAACTAGGCTGCGTTTTTTCTCCTTCGGCAGCTTCAAATCCTTCAGCTTTTGTTTTTCTTCCCTTTTGGCTTCTGCCGCCATGTTTGCCTCGGCCGTTTTTTTCAGGCGGCTATCCGGCTCCTTGACGGTGAGCATGACCACCAGCAGGCAGATCAGCATGACAACCGCCGTAAAGATAAACACATAGGGGCGCTCTGCATCCGTTGCAGGCTTTGAGCCCATAAAAAGCGTCATAATGGCAATCACGATCATGCCGCTGCCCATGCCGAGCAGGGTGCCGAGGCCACCCATCAAATTGATCACGGCATTGCCCTCGCTGCGCAGGGAAGGCGGCGTCAAATCGGGCATTAACGCGACCACCGGAGAGCGCCAAAGCGACATAATCAGGTTAAAGCAGATCACGCACAGCATCAGCGTCCAGATATACGGCATGCGCGGGATCAGGATGAAAAACAACGCCGCGGCCGGAATACCAAACAGCAGGTACGGCCTGCGCTTACCCAAACGGCTGTGCGTCCGGTCGGAAATTTTGCCGAACAGCGGCTGAAAAATAACGCCGAACACATTATCGATGACCATGATCGCACCGATTAAGCCGCCCACAACACCCGCGCCAACAACATCCGTGCCGCCGAACAGTGTGGCAAGCCACGGCAGTTTTTCCGCAATGCCCGCCACTGTTGGGGAGGCGGACAGCATTTCGTCCAAAATCGGCGGAACATAGGCATTGTAAACCGACCAGGCAATCGAGCTCGCCATAAAACCGAATCCGATCAGGAACGTCAGCTTATAGTTGAGCTTCATTTTTTTCTGCTCTGCCATTACCATTCTTCCTTTGCATCTAAATTGAAAGCAGTGTGCTTCCGATGGGGGGATGAAACCTGCATCTAGTATAGCAATTTTTTGTAGGTATTGCAACGGATTATTTTGTATCAATATTAAATTTTTGTTAGATATTGAAGAGCACCCTTTCCCTTCAAGATAAAAAGGGAGCGGCGCGCGCCGCTCCCGCCATTCACAAAATCTGTTATTCTACCTTTGCGCCGTCTGAAGCAATCATTTTCCCTGTAATCACAATATGAAACGGCGTGCCTCTGACCTCCAAACGATAGGCCTGCCCTTCCAGAAGGCCTTGAAAACGAACCTTCATTTCATCGCCATCCGGCCCTTCCACAATTGTCCCGGCAAAGCGTTTTCCATCGGGGGAAACAGCGGTGACGGAAAGATCCTCCCGCCACGCAAAATCCTCCGTGAATTCGATCTCCACGTAATCCCCCTCCGCCTTGTATTCCGTGCGGTCGAATACAGGCAATTCCGCCTCGCGGACGATAAAATCGCCATAGAGCGTTTCCGCGCCCTTCTTCCCCTGCACATGCAAGAGCGCCACACTGATGATCTCACCAAGCGGTAAATCCGCCGCCTCAAGGTACCAGTAGCCACTCTCATAGCCTGCTATTTTACAAGCTATCGCATTTCCCTCGCGCGTGAGAAAGATGGCGCGCTCCGCGCCGGTTCTTCCGGTTTCTTCTGCGCCGTCGAAGCGGATGCGAAATTGTCCGCCCGCTAGGCGCTCCAGCTTTTCACGATCCTCCGTCTCCTCAAAACGCGCATAACGACCCTTTTGATTGCAAAAATTCGCCGTGAAAGAGCGTTCCACGCCCTGTGCATCTATCATACCAGTCACGCGCACCGTACAGGCTTCCCCCGCTGCCAAACCATCCGCCACAATGGAAAAGCGGTCATCCTTCACTTCGACGAGGCGCGGGGTGATGGCCTCTCCCCCCGCAGGGGTGATGGCAATGGATTCCCTCCCGGTCAGCGTGAAATCCTGTGTAAACCGCAGCTCAATATTGCCGTTTTTGTGCACACGCACGCCCATCAAATCGAGAAAATCCTCCCCCAGGCCCGCCTTTTGATATGCCTCCTCCAGCTCTAGCCCCTGCGCTACGAGAGAATCAATATAGGCGCGCATCTGTTGGGTGGAATCAAAGGAATGCTTTTTGACGGATACGTTCGGCTGAACCCCCTGCTCTTCAAAAACCTGGCTGGCCGTGTTTACCATCTCCTGCTCCAACTGATCCGTCCTCTGCCCTGTTGCCCCGGCCACAGCAATGAGCACATCGCGCCCCTCTTCGGATAGATAGCCATCCGCAATCGCTTGGTTAAGAATCGCCCGCAGCGTCTCCTGTGCGCTGCTGTTTGCGCTCTCCGTCTTGCGGAGCAGTTCCTTGCCATCCTCATTCACGCCGATAAGCCCCACCACGCGCCCCAGGCGGTTAAGCTCAATGCGCACAACCGGATTAATCGCAATTTCCACGCTTGCATCTGCCGTTGAAAGCACACGGTAGCCCTGCTGCACGCCGATGAGCAGCAACAGGCAGGCAGCAATCGCAACAGTCCACCTCCTGACGCGCCGCATTACTACGATACGGCTGCGCCCTCGCACTGTTTCCGCTTTACTCTCCGGCTTCTCTTCAGCAAGCTCTAAGCAGGCGGCATCCAGCTCCATGCCGGCCACCCATCCGGGCTGCGCAGGCACTGTTCGGAATTCGCCGTCCGCTGTAAGCAGGGCCGCGCATCCTTCGTTTATCTCCAAAATTAAAAATCGATTCACAGCCCTTCCCCTCCTTCCGTGCTGTCCAGCCGAATATATTCCCGGATAAATGGGTAATCCCCGCTGTGCACCAGCACTGCCGCCACAAGATACCTGCGGTGATCCTCCAGCACCTTGGGCTTCATTCCCAGCCTTTTGGCGAGCGCCTTGATTGGCACTTTCTTTTTGCGGCGGAACGCCTCCAGCATCTCCTCATCCTGCAACAGCATGCGCACCGCCTCTTTGCACGCTTTTCGCGTGGAAGCATGGCGCGGGGTTGCGGCAGACAAATCTTGGAATGAGAGCGACCATTCCCGCAGCTCCTGCGTCAGCAGCAGGATTTCTTCCCGCCGGGCTTCCTGCTCGCTTTGCAGATCGTAGGTATGCCGTGATACCACATCGATCAGGCTCCGGCTCTCCTCATCCTCTTGATCCAGAAGGGGCAGCTCCGGGTGCGCCGTATCCTGCCGGATGCAGTCAATCACCCGCCGGGAAATGAGCAGCTTTGCAAAGGAGAGAAAACTTCCCTTCCCCGGCTCAAAGGTACGCACCGCCTGTGCAAAGGCCAACATACCGGCCTGCACATAATCCTCTTCGGCCTTCGGGCTATTTGTCAGCACGGCTGATAGGATAAATGGGCGGTATTCCCTGAGCAGATCGTTCATCTCCCCATCGGAAGATTTTGCGATCAGCACCCGATCTGCAAGCGTTTGCCCCATAGGCGGCGCCTCCTGTCTATTCAAACTCCGTTGTTGATCAAAGCTTACCGGCCCATTATACAGGAAAACGCCGCGTTTGAAAACGGGCTTTGGCCGCATACTTTCTTTTGATATCGTTCGGAGCAGACGCGCCGGATTTGGGGGTCCTACATTTTTTATTTTGATTTTAAGCGTTTGGTATGCCGCGCCGGTTTGACAACCCCAATAAAGTGTGCTATTCTAGGCTCAGCCAAAATAACAAAAACAGGGGAGCCGCCAGCGGCTGAGAGGAAGGCATGCCTTCGACCCTCGAACCTGATCTGGATCATGCCAGCGTAGGGAGTTATAGAGAGCCGTTTTTTCACTCCCGCTGTTACACAGCGGGTTTTTGTTTTATTTGGCTGCCTTTCGGCAATGGAAAGCATGAGGCTGGAAGGCAACGGATTCCAACCAAGAAACAGGAGGAAAAGCAAATGAATGCAAGCGTAGCCATTCAGGTTCTGCCCAGCGTGGAGGGCGAAGACGTCATCCGGATTGTTGACGAGGTGATTGCCTACATCAAATCAAGCGGCCTTAACACCTATGTCAGCCCTTTTGAAACCACAATTGAGGGCGATTACGACCAGCTCATGGAAATTGTGAAGGAATGCCAGCTTATCTGCATCCGCGCGGGCGCGCCAAGCGTAATGTCCTATGTGAAGATCAATTACAAGCCGGACGGAGTGTGGACCATTGAGAAAAAAGTTAAAAAGCATCACGAATAAGCTCTACTCCGTTTTAGGCATTGCGATCATCCTGCTGCTCTGGCAGGCGCTGTGCTCCTTTGGCATTGTGGCCGATTATATGCTGCCGTCCCCCCTAGCTGTCTGCCGGGCGTTTGCCGGGTCCTTTTCCATCTTGATGGGGCATGCGAAAACTTCACTGATCGAAGCGCTGCTCGGCCTTGTGATCGGTGTTGTGCTGGCCTTTGTGATCGCGGTGGTGATGGATCGCTTTCACGTCGTTTATAAAATGACCTATCCGCTGCTTGTCATCACGCAGGCGATCCCTGCGGTTGCAATCGCCCCGCTTTTGGTGCTGTGGCTCGGCTACGATATGACGCCGAAGGTGGTTCTGGTGATCATCGTCTGCTTTTTCCCTGTGGCGGTCGGATTATTGGATGGGCTGCGGGCCGCAGATGCAGATCAGATCAGCCTTCTGCGCGCGATGGGGGCGAACCGGGCGCAAATCTTTTGGCATATCAAGCTGCCGGGCGCAATGCCAAGCTTTTTTTCCGGGCTAAAAATTTCCGTATCCTTCTCCATCGTGGGGGCGGTCATAGCGGAATGGCTCGGCGGCAGCAGCGGGCTTGGCGTATATATGACCCGTGCGCGCAAGTCCTTCGCGTATAGCGATATGTTCGCCGTGATCTTTCTGGTCGTCGCAATCAGCCTGCTGCTGATCGGGCTGACCAACCTGCTGGAAAAAAAGACGACGCCCTGGCGGCAGATCAAGAAAACATAGCAAAGCCGCTATTTAGCACATAAAAAGGAGAATGAGATTAATGAAGTTAATAAAACGCATTTTAGCGCTTGTGATGGCCGTTGCCTGTATCCTGGCCGCTTTTGCCGGATGCACAAAGGACGAAAAAGCCCCGGGCGCACAGGAAAAAGCAAAAATCACCGTTGTGCTGGACTGGACGCCCAATACCAACCACACCGGCCTCTACGTTGCCCAGAAAAATGGTTACTTTGCGGATAACGGCCTAGAGATTACCATTGAGCAGCCGCCTGAGGATGGCGCGGAAGCGCTCGTTGCTTCCGGCAAAGCGCAGTTCGGCGTAAGCTTTCAGGAGAATGTGGCCAGCGCACTGACCGCTGAGTCTCCGCTGCCCATCACCGCTGTTGCGGCGCTGATTCAGCACAACACCTCCGGCATCATCTCGCTGAAGAAAAACAATATTACTTCCCCGAAGGGGATGGCAGGCCACACCTATGCATCGTGGAACACTCCGATCGAAAAAGCGATTCTGAAGGACGTGATTGAAAAAGACGGCGGCAACTTTGAGCAGGTCGAAATGATCTATAACTCCGCCCAGGACGTTGTGACCGCCTTGCAGACGAACATCGACGCCGTTTGGATCTATTATGCCTGGGATGGCATCGCAACCGAGGTCAAAGGCTTGGATACCAACTACTTCGCCTTTAAAGATATCAACCCCGCTCTCGATTTCTACACGCCCATTCTGATTGCAAACGACAGCTTCCTTAAGGAACATCCCGATCAGGCCAAGGCATTCCTGAAAGCTGCCCGCCTAGGGTATGAATACAGCATCGAGCATCCGGAAGAGGCTGCCGCCATCCTGTGCGAATATGCGCCGGAGACGGACAAAGAGATCGCCGTGGCCAGCCAGAAATACCTGGCCTCGCAGTATAAAGCCGAGGTAGAGCGCTGGGGCGAATTTGACCAGAAGCGCTGGGACGCTTTTTATGACTGGCTGTATGAAAACAAGGTGATCGCCAAGGAGATTCCGGACGGCAAGGGCTTTACCAACGACTATTTGAACTGACAAACTCCATCGTGAAACGAGGCGCTGAAATGGACCGGCTGCGGGCAGAACACATTACAAAAAGCTTTGACGGCACTACGATCATCCAGGATGTCAGCCTGACGCTGCACGAGGATGAGCTGATCTGCCTGTTAGGCGTTAGCGGCGTGGGGAAAAGCACGTTTTTTAACGTCCTCTCCGGGCTTGTCGTGCCGGACAGCGGCCGGGTTCTGTTGGGCAAGGAGGATATTACAGGCCAAACGGGCCGCATTAGCTACATGCAGCAAAAGGATCTGCTCCTGCCGCACAAGCGGATTGTAGATAATATTGCCCTTCCGCTTGTGCTCAAAGGGGTGCCGCGCAAACAGGCGCGGCAGCAGGTCAGCTCCGGCCTTGCAGAATTCGGTCTGGAAGGGACGGAGCGCAAATATCCCGGCCAGCTCTCGGGCGGCATGCGGCAGCGCGCGGCGCTTTACCGCACCTATCTCTTTAACAGCGAAGTGGCCCTGCTGGACGAGCCCTTCAGCGCGGTGGACGCAATTACAAAATCGCAGCTTCATCTATGGTATTTGGAGATGATGAGCAGCCTGCATATGTCGGCTATATTCATCACGCACGATATTGATGAAGCGATTTTCCTCTCTGACCGCATTTATATCATGTCCGGCGCGCCGGGGCGGATCACGCAGGAGCTGACGATCCGGCATCCACGCCCGCGCACAACGCGCTTTACAGCTTCACAGGAGTTTATGGAGTATAAGCGGCAGATTTTAGACGCGCTAAAAATCCAATAGCATATTGCACCAGTTTTCATGGATCCAACACCATCAGCGGGGATGCTTCGATATGGGGGCATCCCCGCCATCCGTTTTACTGCATGAATGCGAAAAGAAAGCGTATTCCCGCCGTCTGCCGCTTCCCCTCTGCCCATCTCTCAACATCCAATTCCCCTGCATATGCTTGATGACGCTTTCGGCATTGATTTCCGCGCAAAATCGGCTATAATAGATATATTGGCCTTTTGCCGTTTCAGAGCGCGGAAAAAGCCATAACGCGGTAAATTACCAAGTAGGGAGTTTTGATTGATGAATGGCTATTACCCGCCTCCCCCCTATGGATACAATTACGATCCGGCCGGCTTTCAGCCGTCTCCTTCCCCGGCGGCACAACAGAACAAAAAGGCGTTGCGCTCATTGAGCATCTTTGCAGGGATCGGCCTGCTCGGCTTTATGCTGATGCAGCAGATTTTCTCTGCAATTTTGATGATTTTCGGGCTGGCCGACCTCTACCAAAACGATGCTCTGTTCCAGGACGCCTATGGGATTCTGTTTTCCATCTTTTGCGTGGGGCTGCCGTTCCTGGCTGTCTATTTTCTTCTCGCTCTGCGTCGGCAGACGCCTGATATTCCGCTGAACGCGCCCAAGAATAAATGGCGTGCCATCCTGCTGGCGCTCATTGGGCTGCTCGTCTGCATGGCGGGAAATTATGCGACAAACGGCCTGATTCTCTTTTTCAATCTCTTTGGCATTGAACTGAGCGCGCCGGAGGTGCAGGCGCCGGCAAGCGTTTGGGGCTGTGTTCTCCTATTTGTGCAGAGCGCTGTTGTGCCCGCAGTTGTGGAGGAATTCGCCATGCGGGGCGTTGTGATGCAGCCTTTGCGAAAATATGGGGATTGGTTTGCCATACTAACCTCTGCCTTCGTGTTTGCGCTGATGCATGGGAACCTGGTGCAGGCCCCCTTCGCCTTCATCGCCGGCATCGGCCTGGGCTATGCTGTCATTGCGAGCGGTTCCCTCTGGACAGGGATTCTGATCCATCTGCTTAACAATTCCATCAGCGTCATTCAAACGATTGCAATCGCCTATCTCCCAGAGGGAAAAGCGGCAATTGTTTCCGCTATTCTGATCGGTGTGGTAATCGCGGCCGGTGCAGCCGCATTGCTCGTCTATTTGGTGAAGAAAGAAATGCGGTTTGTGCTTCCTCTTTCCAGCGTGCCGCTGCACCGCGGTGAAAAGTGCGCCGCCTATCTCTTTACCCCGCCGATGGTGTTGGCGCTGGCGATGATGGTTTGGTCCACGCGCTATTATATCAACGTGCCGTTTTCCACCAGGCTGCCTACGCTTTTTTTCTTCATCGCGGCTATTGTCGCCTTTGTTTACTCATTCAGCCCGCAAAAGGCCTCCGCCCCCCACCCGATGTGAAAGGGGGGCGTATGGAGCTATGACGGATCAGGATTGCATGCGGGAAGCAATGCTTCTCGCCCGCCTTTCCGCGCTGGAGGGGGAAGTGCCCGTAGGCGCTGTTGTCACCCGTGCGGGCGGCATCGTCGGCCGGGGGCGTAACCGCCGGGAAACGGGCAAAAACGCCCTTGCCCATGCAGAACTGGAAGCCATTGCTGAAGCGTGCCAAACACTGGGCGGCTGGCGGCTTTGGGAGTGCACGCTCTACGTCACACTGGAGCCCTGCCCGATGTGCACCGGGGCGCTCATCAATGCACGAATGAGACGCGTCGTATTCGGCGCATATGACGCAAAGGCCGGCTCGTGCGGTTCTGTCGTCGATCTTTTTGCCCTTCCATACAACCACAAGCCCATTCTGGAGGGTGGTTATATGGAGCAGGAATGCGCAAGCCTTCTCACGGATTTTTTCCGCAGGCTGCGGGAAAGCCGTAAAAGTGAAAGATAAATTAGGAGATGTTGAAACCATGAGTGAAGCTACAAAACCAGCCGATTGCGGCGGAAATTGCGAGAGCTGCGGGGCGGACTGCTCCTCCCGGCAACAGGATATGCATATCCCGCTCAACCAATACAGCACGGTGCGCAAGGTCATCGGCATTGTCAGCGGGAAGGGCGGCGTCGGCAAATCGCTCGTCACCTCTCTGACTGCGTGCGCAATGCAATCGCGCGGCTACGCAACCGCCGTGTTTGACGCGGATGTGACCGGCCCTTCCATCCCGAAAGCCTTCGGCATTACGGAAAAGGCAAAGGGCAACGAGCTCGGCCTCCTGCCGGAAAAATCCAAGATGGGCATTGAAGTGATGTCCGTCAATCTTCTTCTGGAAGATGACGAGGCGCCCGTGGTATGGCGCGGCCCGGTGATCTCCGGTGTAATCCAGCAATTCTGGACGGACGTTGCATGGGGCGATATCGACTATATGTTCATCGATATGCCGCCCGGAACGGGCGACGTGCCGCTGACCGTATTTCAATCCCTCCCGCTTGACGGCATCATCGTTGTGACCACGCCGCAGGATCTGGTTACCCTGATCGTCAAAAAGGCCTATCATATGGCCAAGATGATGAACATCCCGATCCTCGGCATCGTAGAGAATATGAGCTATGCCATCTGCCCGGACTGCGGCAAAAAAATCGAGCTGTTCGGTGAGAGTAAGGCGGAAGAAGTTGCCGCCTCCCTTGGCGTGCCGGTGCTGGCCCGCCTGCCGATCGACAGCAAAACCGCCCGCCTCGTCGACCAAGGGGCGGTAGAGCTTGCCGACGATAAATCAATCGCCCCGGTGGCGGACTTTTTGGAGCAGACGTTCCGGAACGCATAACAATCATACGAGGTGCAACAAAGGCTGTCGAGCAAATTCGACAGCCTTTTCTCTTATTTCGGTCAGCTTTTTGTTCCGCCGCTGCCTGCATGGAAGGGGAGACGCCCGCCCTTATTTAAACAGGAACGACAGGTTGCGTTTTTTATACCCATCCGGCACGGAAAGCAGGGATGCATCGATTTGATCCGTAATGCTGTTGACTTTGAGTTTCATCGTCCCGCCCGGGCCTCGCAGCTCCATCTTGACAAGCTTGTCACCGGAGAAGTAGAAATAAATCCGGTCGGTATCTGAGGTATAGCGCTCACAGGTTAATTTCTGGCCTTCGTCCGTCACCTCCAGGGAACTGACAAATTCAAATTTTGACGGGTCGATCACAAGGCTTTTGAAATCCCCCGCCATAGAGGATGGCACATCCGTATAAGCCTTCAGGAAGGGAAGCACCGCATAGGTGCTCTGCCCATCGCTGATGACCGACATTGTGAGTTTATCCGAATAGGTCATCTGAATGCTAAGCTTTTTCCCGGAGGCAGTCAAAATCAGGGGCATATCCGTTTCTTCCCCATCTACCTTTTGGGAGGAAATCACATCCCAAGTGTAGACGCCGCCCGCCAAAATCCGCATATAGGGATCGGCTTTATGGCCCTTAAAGGGCTTCATATCCTCTTCCTTAATCGGCTTTTTATCCGCCGAGGCACTCCCATTCCCAGAAGAACCGCCCGAGCCGGAGCCAGTATTTCCAGAGCTACCGCCGCTGCCTGAGCTTGAGCCCGCAATGGCATTGCCGTTGGCATCCGTCGCGCCGCTGCCGCCTGATCCACCGCCGGAAGCGGAACCGCCTGTGCCGTGCTCCTCCTCCCACTCCTGCTCTAGCAACTCAGGATCGGTCGGGATCGTGGGCGAGCTGCTGTGGGATTGCCACAACACAAAAATCAAAAATGCCAAAATAAGCACACATAAAATCACCGTGACGATCACAGTAGAATTCTTCAAACTGATCCACGCTTCCTTCCATCCCGCCGCGCACGCCGGAGGGACCCCCTTTGATCTCATTAGTATTAGAATACCACACAACGGCTAGAAAGGGAACCGCCTTCCGGCAATTTCCATGAAAACGCCCTGCTGAATGGAAAATTTGATTGCTGCCTGTACATGCTGATACAAGATTGCAATTTCAGTTTGTGGAATCTTCCGATGGCCCGTAAAGCCGCAAGAAAACATGTAAAAACCTCCTTGTTCCCTTGATACATACTTACATCAAGGAGTTGATGATTGATGTATCAAAGAATCCGTGACTTGCGCGAGGACCGAGATTTATCTCAAGAAGATATTGCGTTCTACTTGAATATTCATCAAACAACATACTCAGATTACGAACTGGGGAAATTAAACATTTCCATCCCAATGCTGATCAAATGATCCTCCTTTTATGGCACTAGTGTGGATTATCTTTTGGGATTAACAGACGAAAAATCTCCATACCCTCGCAATAGGTGATGATTCCTAATAAAAAAGACGTTGGCTTAGAATCGCTTGTCAAAATCAAAGACTATGGCAGTATACATTTGAAAATAAGGGAACGCATAGAAGAACATGGCATAAACAGGCATATTCTCGCAAGAGCGATCGACGTACAATACGAAATTATAACCCGATGGTTCCATGATGATCTCACAACCAAATTGGATATGGACATCTTGGCCAAGCTTTGTTGTTATTTTTAATGCCCCATTGCAGATATGATAGAATATCGTAAATTTGAGCCTCAAAAGCCTTCTCTTCCGACAGAAAAACGGCCCTGAATGGACGCGCATTCAGGGCCGTTCTATCAATGATTCTGATCATCCATGGAAATGATTTTAGCGTTTTATGAGCCACGTTCATTGGAAAGTGACAACGCCGTAATAGACGGTTAGCGCCTCTCAATTGATTAGACTAGCCGCGCAAGTTGGTAACTGGGGCAGCTAATTTTGTTTGATCGCAAACACGAACCAGCACCAGCGAAGCTGCTCCGCCGGTGCTGGTTCACGTTTTTAGGAAGGGGGGAGGAATCAATCAAGATTTACAGATAATACGGTTGGATAATCGTGGCACTGTAGCTCTGGTTCGTCGAGTTGGAAATCCAGCCGCCGATTTCGTAGGAAACCTCACCGGCCTCCTTCAGGCCGTAAAAATCCACACCACCGGTGATAATATTCAAGACGCCTCCATTCAGATCAATCACATTGCCGCGAACGCCGAGCGTGCTGCGGGTGGGGTTTGGAACTGCCAAGCGACCCAGCTGCACCTGCTTCGGCTCCAAACGAATGACCTGCCCGCCGATTTTGACACCGTGAACCTCTGTTACTTCTTTGAGGTTTTTAAGGGGACGAAGGTCCGCAATCGAATTGCCTGAAAGATAGACATGGGAAGCTTTCGAAATATATTGCATGCCCTCAAGGCTCTTGATGCCGCAATTTGCGCCGTCAATATAGCCCACATGCTCCAGCTCGCCGCGCGTGACGATATCCTCAACCGACTTGTTGAGCGTTACCGCCATCACCTGCGCCAGGTTTTCATCCGGGAACACTTCCCTGATTGTGCCCAACGCGTCATCTGCCTGCGCAAAGGCCATCATGCCCATTGTGCAAAAAAGTGCAAACACCAAGCATAGAGAAACTGCCGCCCGAAGAATACGGCTGGAAGTGCGCTTTTTCATTTGTGTTTCCTCATTTCTTTGACTCGTAGTGTAATACAATTATTTTTATGTATCACCTGTTTTTATTGTAGTATATTATATGTAACTTTTAAATAGTAAAACTTCCTAAAGATTCCATATTAGTTTTGTGTGTTTTAACAAAATAAGGTAAATGTTGAAAATTTATTACAATATAACCTTCTATCATTCTCTTCCAAAAACAGCACTGCCCGGCCCCGAATTTTCATCCGGGCCGGGCGGTATGCTTTTGCAAAGTGAATTTTATGGTGTTTTCTCTCTGGCCGCATGGTCAAAACGCCCTTTGGGTAAAGCTTGATCCGCTTGATTTGCGCGGCACAGCCCAGATGAAGGGCACTGTGAACAATTGCAGCCGCAGGAGGATTTGCCTTTTTTATGATCCCGCCAAAGCTTTGCAAGGATTAAAGCCACCGCCGCCGCAACCAGCAGGCCGATTAAAATCGTGCCCCAATTAGCCGCAAAAAAATGTAACATAACCGATTCCTCCTTTTCTCTACAACGGCCGATCAGCGCCAATGCCTATTTAAACTTTAACCTTTGCATTTAAAACATTGCTCTCTTGATAGCGCCGGAACAACATATACAGGAAAAACGCAACCAGTATAAAGGCTGCCATTGCGCCAATGATGCTACCGTTTCCGGTAAACAGCATCCCAAGCTGATAGACAACCAATGCAAATGCATACGCAAATACGCACTGGTAGCCGATTGCAAACCAAGTCCATTTTGCACTGTTCATCTCCCGCCTGATTGCGCCAATTGCGGCGAAGCAGGGGGCGCACAGCAGGTTGAAGATCAGGAAGGAGTATGCCGCAAGGGGAGTAAACGCAGCGCGTACATTCTGCCACACCTGCCAGCCGTTTTCCGCAACCTCTTCAAACCCGCCGAAGAGCACGCCGAAGGTGCCGACCACATTCTCCTTTGCAATCAGGCCTGTGATGGAAGCAACCGCAGCCTGCCAGGTGCCCCAGCCGAGCGGTGTGAAAATCCAGGCAATCGCATTGCCGATGACGGCTAGGATGCTGCTCTCCATATCCACCATGCCAAAAGAGCCGTTTTCCCAGCCGAAGGAAGAGGTGAACCATACAAAAATGGTGGCGAGCAGGATCACGGTGCCAGCTTTCTTGATGAAGGACCAGCCACGCTCCCACATGGAACGAAGCACATTGCCCACTGTCGGCCAATGATATGCGGGCAGCTCCATCACAAATGGGGCGGGGTCGCCCGAAAACATTTTTGTTTTTTTCAGCATAATGCCGGATACGATGATTGCAAAAACGCCGATAAAATAAGCGCTGGGCGCAACCCACCACGCGCCGCCGAACAGCGCGCCGGCAATCAGCGCAATGATTGGGAGCTTCGCACTGCACGGGATAAAGGTGGTGGTCATGATCGTCATCTTTCGGTCTCGATCATTTTCAATTGTCCGTGAAGCCATAATGCCGGGCACTCCACAGCCGGTGGCGATCAGCATCGGGATAAACGATTTGCCCGAAAGGCCGAATTTGCGAAAAATCCGATCCATGACAAAGGCGATACGCGCCATATATCCGCAGGACTCCAAGAAGGCAAGAAACAAAAACAGCACCAGCATCTGCGGCACAAAGCCGAGCACCGCGCCCACGCCGGCAATCACGCCATTCAGGATCAGCTGCTGTAGCCACTGCGCACAATGGACCGCTTGGAGCCCCTTTTCCACAAGGCCAGGAATGCCGGGAATCCATACGCCGTATGCAGCGGGGTCGGGCTCTTCTATTTTGGAAGCCTCGAGGTATCCGTTATAATCAACAGGGATTTCTTCTTCTACATTTCCATTGTCATCATACAGCTTGGCGGTCGCCGTCAGGCCGTTTGCCTGCACAGGGTCAAGCCCTTTCTCTTCTGCCGCCGCTTCAAAAGCCTCTACCTTTGCGCCAGGGACGGCATATTCCTCAGACGCCTCCTCATAAGCGGAAGATCCGATGCCAAACAGATGCCATCCATCACCGAAAACACCGTCGTTCGCCCAATCCGTTGCCCATCCGCCAACCGTTGTGACAGAAACAAAATAGACCACAAACATAACCGCCGCAAAAATTGGAAGCGCAAGCCAGCGGTTTGTCACCACGCGGTCTATTTTATCGGATGTGGAAAGCTTGCCCGCATTTTTCCGCTTGCAGCAACCTTTGATGATGGACGCTATGTAGAGATAGCGCTCATTGGTGATGATGCTCTCCGCATCATCATCCATCTCCCGTTCCGCGGCCTTGATATCTTCTTCGATATGGCTCAGCACTGCTGGATCAAGCTGTAATTGCTCCAGCACTTTTTCATCGCGCTCAAAAATCTTGATCGCATACCAACGCTGCTGTTCGGCTGGCATACTGTGCACCGCGGCCTCCTCAATATGGGCGATTGCGTGCTCCACCGCGCCGCTGAAGCGATGTTTCGGCACGGTTTTTGCGCTCTGTGAAGCACGGATAGCCTCCTCGGCCGCCTCCATGATGCCTGTGCCCTTGAGCGCAGAGATTTCGACCACTTTGCACCCGAGCTGGCGAGAAAGCTCATCAATATAGATTTTGTCGCCATTCTTATTTACAACATCTATCATGTTGACAGCCACAACCACAGGGATTCCGAGCTCCGTCAGCTGCGTGGTCAGATACAAATTCCGCTCCAGGTTCGTGCCGTCAATGATATTCAGGATGGCATCAGGGCGATCCTGGATCAAGTAGTTTCGCGCCACTACCTCTTCTAAGGTGTATGGAGATAGGGAATAAATGCCTGGAAGATCCATGATGATAACATGGTCGTGCTTTTTCAGCCTGCCTTCCTTTTTTTCAACGGTTACGCCGGGCCAGTTCCCCACAAACTGATTGGAACCCGTCAGCGCATTAAACAGGGTTGTTTTGCCGCTGTTCGGATTGCCTGCCAAGGCAATTCTGATATCCATTGCGATTCTCCTTCTTCAGATTATAATTAGCATATGCTAACCTTTGCGTCAAAAACAAAGGCAGCCGCCCCTTCTCATGGATCATTCCACTTCAATCATCTCAGCGTCCGCTTTTCGAATTGACAGCTCGTAGCCACGCACGGTAACTTCCACAGGGTCGCCCAGCGGAGCTACTTTACGCACATGGACCTGCGTGCCCTTCGTAAGCCCCATATCCATAATCCTCCGCTTGACGGCCCCTTCGCCATGCAGCTTCACGACTGTTACTGTGTCCCCAATTCTCGCTTGTCTCAGTGTTTTCATGCCGCTTCCTCCTTCACAATTTACCGTTATGCCAGAATCCCCGCCCCTTCCAATGCTTCAAACATTTGTTTGAAGCAATTATACCAGGATCTTACTCGCCATCTCACGGCTGATTGCCACACGGGAATCCTTCACATTCACGATAAGATTCCCTCCTATGGTGGAAACCACCGTTACATTTCCGCCGGTGACAAACCCGAGATTTTCAAGGTGCGCCCTGATTTCCGAATTGCCTCCGACCTTCCGGATCATGTTCTCTTCCCCAACACTTGCAAACGTCAACGGCATCATGAATTCCTCCCCCGCCTTTCAATAAGCATTGGCTAACCCAATATGAAAAAAATCTGGTTAGCATTTCCTAACCAAATACATGTTAGCACTAGCTAACCTCTTTGTCAATGTCTTTTTTAAAATTTTTAAAAGGCCCTTTGAGTTACTGCATTTCCACGATGCGACTGGCCGGCGCGATTTTGTTATTATGAAGATATTATTTTAATTCTGACGATATATGTAAAATATAGTTTACATAAGAGGAAATATATAGTATATTATATATGTTTCAAAAAAATTGGAGGTGTAACATCATTATGAAACGAAGCGTTCAAAAATGGATGGCGGTTATCCTAAGCTGCTGTATATGCCTAAGCATCTGGTCAGCAGCGGCTCTCGCTGCCGGCACGGGAGAATTCGACCCGGTCGGCAACCTTCTTCCCAATCCGGGGATGGAAGAAGGAGGGCAAAATCAGAATGAGTGGACCTACGACAAAAATACGTTTCCACTCAACCTCACGACGGGAGACGACGGCTTTGCACCGCATTCCGGCGACAGTTGTATGGGGTACCTTCAGTATAACAGCAATAAACCGACGCTCATCTATCAAGAAGTCGAAATCCCAGTTTCAGGCGTCTATGAGTTTTCAGGTTACTTCGCAACCATTGCCGAACTCGTCACCATCCGCATTGGAGACAGCACCGTCTCGTTTTCGAATAATGGCCGCGTTTGGGATAAGAAAAACGTGCTCTTTGAAGCTTCTGCCGGGGATATCGTTCCGATCGAAATCACTTCATTCGACCCCACCCAGGTTGGCTTCTGGATGGACGACGTGTGCCTGACTTTATGCGAGGGCACTTCCTTGGAGGGCGTTTGGAGCGAATGGGATATTGAAGGGGAGGTTATCCAAGAACCTGAAATCGCAATGCAGGGAGAACACTGCGCCTATATTGCCGGCGGGAAAAGCCTGAATTTGAGAGGCCCGTCGCTTGAGTCGGGTGAATACATTCTCACGTTCTCCGTCAGGACGCTGGAAGAAGCCGCTATTCCAGGGGTGTTTCGCATTCTTTCCCTTGCATCAGGAGAAGTTTATGAAACCGAACCTTTTGAATTGGCCAACCAATGGAAAAGTGTGACCGTTCGAATGCAGGATCCGGGAGAGATTGCGTTTTCCATCGAAAGCCTAGATATCCCGGATGTGTTTATCGACAACATATCGCTTGTACGATTTGATGATTTCTGGCCGAACCCGGACCCTCAGCCGCAGGAACTGCTGACAAACCGCGGCTTCGAAAGCGGCCTATCCAGCTGGACGCATCCAGGTTCCTTTGCTGCCTTTACGACCACTTCACAGGCACATTCCGGCTCACAGTCGGTCTTTATGGGCTATTTTACCCCTGAAGCGCTCAACAGCTATGTGTCGCAGAATGTAACCTCTGGAAGCGGAACATACGATCTCTCCGCCTATATCAAAACGGAAACAAACCTGACCGGCACCGGCGCGATCCTGAGCCTGGAGGCGAAGGACGCAAACGGAAGCATTTTGGCTTCCGCCTCCAGTAAAGCGGTTTCCAACTCCAATGGTGGATGGAGCCTTGCCGCTGTATCACTCAACGCACCCTCCGGCACCAAAACGGTCACCGTCAAAATTGGCGGCCTCTATTGCACGGGCGGCTTCTTTGTAGACGACGTATCCTTGCAATATAGCAGTTGAAGATCGCCATTTGTTTTCTCGATCGGGATTCTCACGCTATTAAGAGGGCTGTTTGAACACATTCACAACATATTCTAGTGAAAATTTTGGAGGTGGATCTCTCATGAAAAAGCATTTTAAAAAAACAATGGCGATGCTGCTCATCTGCTGCCTGAGCCTATGCATCTGGTCAGCATCAGCCTTCGCCGCAGGCACGGGGGAATTTGACCCCATCGGCAACATTCTTCCCGATCCGAGCTTTGAAGAAAACGAAAATGTGTGGAACTATAATGATAGTGACACCTATTTTGGTATTTGCCAAGCCCAAGGCAATCTTGACCCACATTCCGGAGAATGGGCCGCTGCCGTGCTCGGTGGTATCCAGGCGCCAACCTGTATAGAGCAGGAAATTTTTATTCCGGAAACTGGCCTTTATGAATTTTCCGGCTATTTTGCAGCTAACTGCCAGCAGATTACGCTTCGTATCGAGGGGACGGAAAGCCATTCTATCTCTTTCCCAGGCAACAATATAGAATGGGAAAAACAAACCCTGCTGTTCTATGCGAACGAGGGAGACGTCATCCGGCTTGAAATCTCTTCCATTCAGTCAACAGCGCTCACTGGATATATCATGGACGATATTTGCCTAACGCGCTGTGAAGGCACCTCCTTTGATGAGCCTACTGATCTGAGTGTCAGCGGCGGCATGGCCGTCAATGAGCCTTCCATGGCATTACAGGGGGATTACTGCCGATTATTGCTTTCGGGCAAAACGCTGGAGCTATCCGGCCCGATGTTGGAGCCGGGGCTCTATACCCTGTCCTTTTTTGTCAAAGGGCCGGATGCTGAGAGCGCTGCATGCGCATTCCCAATTGATGTGGCAATGTCTGGCGAAGCCTATGCGCCTGAACTCGTGCTGGCTGATCAGTGGAAAAATATCACGGTCTCCTTTTCTGTGGAAGAGGCCTCTGAGCTCTCCGCTACCATTGGCATGGAAGGCCTCACGGCAGTACTCTTTGACAACTTTTCTATTGTAAGAGTCGCAGATTTGCCGCCTAAGCCTCCTCTGGAGCAGTTGACGAATCTTGGATTTGAAAATGGAATTTCCGGCTGGACGCAACAGCAGGGCACCTCCTCTTCTTCCATCCTCGTCGCAACCTCTCAATCATATTCCGGCACAAAATCGCTCTTTATGGGATATTTCTCTTCGGAGCCGCTCAACAATTATGTGTCGCAAGACAGCTCTGCCGGCGCCGGACAATATGCTTTTTCAGCACATATCAAAACCGAAGGTGCGCTGAATGGCGTAGGAGCATTCCTGCTGCTGGAGGCAAAAGATGCAAGCGGAAAAATCCTTGCGTCTGCTGCAAGCCCGGCTATCTCCAACTCCAACGGCGCCTGGGTCGTTGCCTCGACAACGCTCAGCGCGCCTGCCGGAACTAAGACGGTAACGGCAAAAATTGGCGGCTTATACTGCACAGGTGGATTCTATGTGGATGACGCCTCCCTGCAATACAGTAAATAGGCACCAACCGAAATTCCATCCAGCACAAAAACAGCCGGCCCGTGGATTGCACCCACAGACCGGCTATTTCTCTTTCAATAGGGCATAAAAAAGCGGCGGGCATTGCTGTCCGCCGCCGGCGCTTTCTTAATGCAGAGGTTTATTTTACCTCTACTGTCCAGCCGTAAGGATCTGGGAGTTTACCCCATTGGATACCCGTAAGCGTATCATAGAGATGCTGGGAGATCGTGCCGATCTCGCCATTGTTAATCGTCATAACCTTCTCATCCCACTTCAGCTCACCGATCGGGGAGATGACCGCCGCTGTACCGCTGCCGAAGGCCTCCTTGAGCTTGCCCGCATCTGCTGCCTCAGCAACCTCTTCGATGGAGAGCCTGCGCTCGCTGACCTTGTAGCCCTGCTTTTTCAACAGCTCAATGCAGGACATACGCGTTACGCCCGGCAGAATGCTACCTTGTAGCTCAGGGGTGACAATTTCATCATCGATCACAAAGAATACATTCATCGTGCCGACTTCTTCGATATATTTACGCTCTACACCATCCAGCCACAGCACCTGGGTATAGCCAACCTTCTCGGCCTCATCCTGCGCTTTGAGAGAGGCGGCGTAGTTGCCGCCTGTTTTGGTGTAGCCCATGCCGCCGCGCACCGCGCGGACATATTTATCCTCCACATAAATTTTCACTGGGTTGAGCCCTTCCGGATAATAGGCGCCAACCGGGGAAAGGATGATGGCAAAAAGCAGCTCCTGTGCCGGGTGAACGCCCACCTGCGCCTCTGTTGCGAAAATGAACGGGCGAATATAGAGAGAAGTTCCCTCTGCCGTGGGAATCCAATCCTGATCGACGCTCACAAGCTTTTTAATCGCCTCTACGGCAAAAGCCTCATCGATTGCCGGGATGCAAAGACGCTCATTCGAGCTATTCAGGCGGGCCATGTTGCGGTCCGGGCGGAAGAGAAGGATGCGTCCATCCTCCGTGCGGTAAGCCTTCAGGCCCTCAAAAACCTCCTGGCCATAATGCAGGCACATCGCGGCGGGATCAAGCTCGATTGGACCATAGGGAACGATGCGCGGATCGTGCCAGCCCTTGCCCTCGTCATAGTTCATCAGGAACATATGATCGGTATAGTAATTTCCGAAGCCTAACCTGGTTTGATCCGTTGGCTTCTGCTTCGGATGCTGTGTGCGCTCAATGGTGATTTCCTGCATGTCGAACAGCTCCTTTTTGTTCTTTTCTATTTATTATAAGCTCGAAAATCCGCATTTGCAATATCTTCTTCTCCCGTTCCTGCGTTGAAAACTTGTTTTTGCGCACTTTGTATAAAAAATAAAAAGAGTAATTGCAGATTATACCCTATTTACATATAGCTTCCATCATGATATAATTTTTAAATAGCATAAATCTATGCTGTATGAGAGGAGAAAACAAATTGAGAAACGAAGTGATGAAGCTAAAAAAGCATGTTTACCGCGCAACCGGCATCTCGCTGCTAATCCTGCTTTTCGGTGCTCTGGGGGCTGGATTTTTGTTTGTCGTCGGCAACATTTTCGGCGTTCAAATTCTAAAACCCGGTAGCGCCATCTCCGAAATGCTGTGGCATCTATTTTTTTGGGCGACCGATTTCTTTTTTGTCGCCTTCGTGTTGATCCTATCCTACTTGATCGCGGGGCTGCCCGCCGTTGCGCCAGCATTGACGCTGAGCATCCTGTTCTCCCACTTTGCGGGGCAATATAACGGCGGCGAATTCTCCGTGCCGCTCTATACGAATTTCTTCACCGTACCAAATGCGGGTGGCGGCGGCGTAAACATCGGCTACCTCGGCTATCTCATCATGGCGCTGCTGCTCGGCTATCTCATCAAATATCTATTCATCCTCTGGGAACGCGTGAAGGCAAAGCTCGGCCCAAAGCTAGACCGTCCTGTCGCCGCCCTTGGCAAAAAAATAAAGCCTCTTGCGCAGCTCGACGGCACCACGGTGATCGGCCTGCCGGACTTTCTGGTCTATGTCCTCATCATGCCAGTGATTGCGGCGGCGGTGACCTATCTTGTGATCAACTATGGAATCGCCGTTCCCTTCAACGCACTGGCGGACGCCTTGCAGCCGGTGCTGAAGGAGGCATGGGGCATCTCTCCAGCTCTCGGCGGGCTGATGATGGGCGCAATGGTCGGCTTCGATACAATCGGCCCCGTCTCCGCAGCTGCATTCTCCGTGGCGACGGACGCCGCCGTTGTGGGCAACACGGCGTTGATGACCACCTTTGGCCTCTGCTTTGCAGCGACGGGCTGGATTCCGCTGTTCGCCTGGCTCCTTCATCTGATCACCAAAAAGGGACCACGCTTTGACGGGGACGACGCCAACCTCGCCATGTCCGGCCCCATCAATGCCTTCTTTGACAACATGAAGCTCACCGTCATCTTTGCCGCGCCCTACGCCTGCCGCGACCCATTTCGGGTAATCCCCTGCTATCTCCTCACCTGCTCGCTGACCGGGCTTTTCAGCGGCGCGGCCGGGCTTGCGAACTCGCTCTATACCGCGCCGGAAAAAATCGCGCTATTTTTGAAGGGCGATTGGTATACCTCCTTCCTCCAGCCAATGCGCTCTATTTCCCACACGCCTCGTGGCATCCTGATGCCCATAATTGTGGGCGCGTGCGCGATTTTAGGCGGCGCGGTGCTGTTGCTTTGGAAAACAAAGGCCATGAAGCGCCAGCAAGAGAAGGGAACCTATGTGGAAATGAGCGGCGATGTTGGCGGCGAGATGATCCGCCTTGCGAAGCGCTGGGCTGCCAAGCCGCAGGGGTCCGCTGACCATACAGAAAAAAACACGGAAACGCCGCTGGAAGCGGAGATAAAATAACAGAAAGGAAGAAAAACAGGTGCTTTTACAGCGAATTGTTGCCCTGCTCATTGCAATTGTCACCTTTTTTGCCAACTGCTTCGGCATCACCAGCTTGAATATGGTGCCATACGCAGAGTTGAGGACGGAGCTTGACGATTCCATCCCGCTCCTCACGGGCGACCATAGCGAGGAGCTTCTCACAAATATCGACCGTGGCGTCCGCATGGAGGTCTACCTCACTCTAGGGCCCGGCTGCGCTATTCCAGGCACGCAAGAGGACGCTTACGATTTTCTGGACACATGCATAGAAAAGTATGCGCAAGAAGCACCCCGCGAAGCGCAGGTCTATATCTACCTCAATGAATACTTTGACCATGACCTAGACGAAGCGGCATTTACACAACTGCGGGAATATCTCGAATATGTCCGCTCGAGGGATTTGGGCATTCTGCTTCGCTTTGCATACGAACCATCGCCGCAGAGCGAATACGCGCCTACCCAGGAGCAAATGCTGCGCCATATCACGCAGATTAAAAACTGGATGAGGGAAAACGAAACGCTCATTGGCGATGTTGTCACCGCCTTGCAGCTCGGCTTTATCGGCGCCTGGGGCGAATGGGGGTCCTCCTTGCAGGAGTATGACCGCAAACAGATCGCCAACGCAATTTGCGACATGGTGCCAAAGAACGTATACATCCAGGGCCGGTATATGGATGTGACCGCCCAGATGTTCGGCCGCAGCACCTTCCCCCGGGTAGGCTACCACAGCGATTTTATGGTTGGCCGTCCACATCCGTGGAACACTGCCTACGATAAATACTACGCGCCCTATTACTGGCTCTTTGCCGCCACCAGCGCGCACCGGATCAACGATGGGGAGATGCCTTGGGTCGGCGCAACGGAGGAACCGGATGAATACGTGGATGGGCAGAAATTCTTGCAGCAGTGCTATGAATACCACCTCTCCACCTTCAGCATTGAGCACAATTACCGCGATACGCATCGCGACCCGCCCAATGAGCCGGTTTATAACATCGCCCGCTGGCAAACGGAGGAACTGACACTCAGGGATGCAAAAAAGCTGCGCATTCCTTATTTTGAAAGCTGGTTTCAGGATGAAGATGGGAACGCCATCCGCCGCACCGTGTATGAATACCTACGCGACTTCCTCGGCTATCAACTTGCTCTTTCCAATTTGGAAATAAAAGCAACCCGAAAGGGTATGCAGGTGAGCCTCATGATGACCAATTTCGGCCTCGGCACGCCGCTGACGCTGGACAGCGCCGAGCTGGTCGTGCGCAACCGCAAAACGGGCGAAGAAACGCGCTATGCGCTAGGCGGATTCAACACGGGCAAGCTCACCACCTACGGGCAGGTTACCCTAAAGGCGACGGTCAAAGAGGAATTGGCAGACTGCGACCTCGGCGTTGCCGTGACCCGTGCGCGGAGCACGGGCGATTATAGGATCCGCTGCGCAAACAATATCCCGTTTGCGGATGGGGTAAACTGGATTCAGTAAGCATACCGCCTACACCGCAAACTGTAAGCCGGTCAAGGCTCAAAAGAAGCCGCCGCATGGAACCGTGCATCCATGCGGCGGCTTCTTTTGCATCCCTATTGTTTTTTGCATGGTCATGCCGTATCAGACAAACGTGTAGGCTTTTACAAGCTGCCGGTAGGCTGCTACCGGAACCTCATAGCAGGTCATTTTTCCATCTTTTTTGACAGCAACATAGCCTGCTCTTTCTAAATCGCCGCACAGCCCCAGCTCCAACTGGGTATTGCCGTTAACCTGTAGCAACAATGTATACAGAGGCAGAGAAGGGTTCATTTTAACCTCCCAGCTCTCCCCCGTCGGCGTCCATACCTTCTGCTGTACTGCCGCAAGGACGGGGTTCATCTCCTCCCGCGTCTTCAGCTCATGGGTCTTTCCCGCTTGTTTATCCGGTGTCATGCTGACGTTGGCGCGGTAAACAACGCAATCAACGGCCTGCGCCTGTTTCGCGGAGAGCAGCGTAACCGCCTGCGCCGTCCCTTGTGTGGGCGTAGAATCCGGCGCACGCACAGACGGCGCGGCGCTCTGGCTGACGGTCTCTGTGGATGCCGGATGCGTTTGGGTTGGTTCAGAACTTGCCTCCTGTAAAACGGGCTCCACCGCGCTACCGTCGGAGGAAGGCTCCGCCGTTCCCGGTTCGCCCTGGCAGGCCGCGCAGGCCAGCAAAAGACAAGCGCATATTACGATTACCGATATTTTTTTCATGACTAAATTCACCTGCTTCCTACTGTAATGCATAGAGCGTTTCAAAAGCGCCTATCGCTTCCGTGCCTCCCGCGTAGTATTCCGTAAAGACACGATAGTAATAACGGCCTGTTTCAATTTCATAATAGGGCTCGCCACTCTGTTCCTTCACAGCACTTCCGTCACGCCTGTCCGCCACCACCTGTGCGGCTTGGGCGAATGCGGATTGCCGTGCCTGCCCTGTAACCTGAGGTGGCAGGGACCCGCTGCGCGCGGCAAAGCGCAGTGACAGCGGCGCGGAAACTGTATTGTCATAAACCCGGTCGGCCCGGCCGTTTTGGAAGATAACGGTATAGCCGCTGTCCGTGATAAAAGCGCCCGTTTTCTTCGTGTAATCGATCACAAAGTCTTTACCATTCTCACTTGTAGGCGTGCATTCCACACGATAGTCGGAGACGTCAAAGCCCGGAATCTTCTCCGCCATCGCCTCCGCTAGCAAGTCATACGAAAGGGTGGTATACGTCGCCTGAAGCGGAGAGATTGCAATTTGCCGCTGCTCAGGGAATTCTTCCTGAAGCGAAGCGGGGGCTGCGGCTTTGCTCTTTTTGATCACTTGGCTTCCGTTTCCATAAAGCGTATGGTTTTTGATATCGTTATCTGCATAGCTGAACTGGTCGGCATAAGCGACCGCATTCGTGACGGTATGGCCAAGCGCCAAACGGTTTTGGAACCGCTTCTGCCATTCAAATGCTGAATTTGCCCCAATAGTTACCCGCCATCCTAACACGGCATTTGCGCCCCTGTCCCTCGTCGTTGTGCAGAGGTTGATTCCCGAACCATCCCCATTGCTTGCTGTTAAGCACGCATCATAGATCACCAACTTTGTATTCGACAAAGAAAAGTTTCGAATATCAACCGCATTTCCGGATGCGCCATAGCCGTCATGCAAAGATAAATTATTGGGCAAATAAATACCATCTTGCGAACCATGCGCTGAAAAATACAAAATATCACTGTTTAAAACATACGAGCTGTTCAAATAGCTATAGGTCGGATTCGTACTGTACCAGGAAGAATACCCGCACAGCCCAAAATAATCGCACGCGGAGCGCACATCGTCACCGTTGTGAAATTCCCCGCCGATCGAGTAAGCCCGGCCCGCAACAGCCCCCGCGCTGATAACAGCCGAAGCCATCAGAACGACCGCCATGCACAAAGCAAATATCTGCTTTTTAAGCCTTGTTTTCATTTTCACCATTCCTTTGTTGTTTCTAACTCCCGTTTGCGGCCATGAAAAACGGAATGAAACATGGGACTCTCCTCCTTCCTATATTCTCCATTCATTCTTTTTAACAGAAGCGTACAGCGATTTTTAGGCAAATCATATTTTCTATAAATTCCATTCTCTGTATTTCCATTATATGCTCATTTATGCCAAAATTCTATATACATGTTATCTAAATATTATTATCTTTATTGTTAAAATCCTCCAAAAAATTCTATCTAATAACTAAAAGCATTTCGAAGAAGTCTGTTTCTCCGAAATGCTTTTTCTCTGGATTCACATTCTCTTTAATTCCCGCACTCCACGCTGATCTCATTGAACACCTTGAGCAGCGCGTCGATTTCGAGCTTCTGCTTCTCTTCTCCGCGCACGTCGAGTACGCAGCGGCCCTCGTGCATCATTACAAGGCGGCTGCCATATTCCAGCGCAAAACGCAGGTTGTGCGTGACCATGAGGGAGGTCACCTGTTTTTCCTTCACGAGTTTATCCGTAATGCGCATCACGGTCTCGGAGGATTTCGGGTCGAGTGCGGCGGTGTGCTCGTCGAGGATTAAAAGCTCAATGTCCGTCATATTGGCGAGAATCAGCGCGAGCGCCTGCCGCTGCCCGCCGGAAAGCGTGCCTGCCTTCACATTCAGCCGATCCTCCAACCCCATGCCGCAGGTTTCGAGCAGCGTGCGGTAGTAGTCCGTCCGGCGCTTGTTCACCCCGCGGGAAAGGCCGTAGGCTTTGTGCTTGTTATCCGCCAGCGCCATGTTTTCAAGAATCGTCAATTCGTCGCAGGTACCTTTTTTCGGATCCTGAAACACGCGGCCGATTTGATCTGCACGTTTGTATTCCGACAAACGGGTAATATCTTTCCCCCCAAAAAACACCTTGCCGCCCTCCACAGGCAGGGAGCCGCAGACGATATTGAGAAGCGTTGTCTTACCAGAGCCATTGGAGCCGACGATGGAGACGAACTCCCCTTTTTGCACCTCAAAGCAGAACTGGTTAAACAGCGTTGTTTCATCCGGCGTGCCAATGTGGAATTTTTTTGTGATCTGGTCAAGCTTTAGCATGGCGCGCCCCCCCTTTCCGGCCGAACATCGTGGTGGACAGCAGCGCAAAGGTAAAGATCACTGCCATCAAAAGCTTCAAATACTGCGTAGGTAGGCCGAGCGCGAGTGCAACGGCAAGGCAGGCTTTATAGAGGATCGCACCCAGGAGCACCTTGCTCGTAGCGCGCAGGAAGCGCACACGGCGGAACAGGCTCAGCCCGATGATGACGGATGCAAGGCCGATCACCACCATGCCAACGCCCATCTGCAAATCAGCGGAGCCCTTCTGCTGTGCGATGATCGAGCCTGCCATGGCGGCAAAGCCGTTACCAATGGCGAGGCCGAGAATTTTAGAGGAGCCGGGGCTGCGCGCAAGCATCGTCACATACTGCTCATTGTTGCCCGCGGCCCGAAGCAGCAGGCCGGATTTTGTGGAGAGGAACCAATCGAGCGCATATTTGCACACGACGGCGATCACCAGCGCCACAAAAATTGGCCGCAGCGTGTAGCCGCCGATCGTTTCCGGCAGAAGCGTTGCGGGCGCACTCGAAAAGATCGTGGGAGAGGTAAAGAACGACACGAGCGACAGCCCGCCCGTCCCTTTCATCACCAGCACTAGGTTGATAGAGAGCAACGCAGTCATCACAAGGATGCCGCACAGCAAAGGCCGGATTTTTAACTTCACGTTTAAAAGCCCGGTCACGCAGCCAGCCAGCGCGCCCACCACAAAGGAGAACAGGACGCATAACCAGGGATTGAAGCCCTGCAAAATGAGCACGCCCGTCAGCACTGCACCCAATGGCACGGTGCCGTCGACGGAAAGATCCGGAAAATCCAAAATGCTGTAGGTGATGTACACGCCGTAGGCCAGGATCGCATAGACGAAGCCCTCCTCCAACGTGGCTTTTAAAATGCCAAACAGTTCATTCATATGAGAACCCAACTTTCCGATAACAGATGTTCAGATAACAGACACCAACTGTCAGATTTTACTGTGATTCCTATCGTGTGCGAAGCCCGATGTCCAAAGTCTGCAAGAAGAGGCCTGAGGCTGGCGCGGAAATCCACGCCAGCCCTGTGCCCTTCAATCAATCCTCGTTTTTAGCTGCCTCAGGAGGCAGTCGTCACCTTCTGCGCATCCTTATAAGCCTCCGGCAAGGTCAGCTTGAATTTTGCGAGCACGTCGCTGTTGTAGACTGGGGCGCTATCCTTCACACGGGCAACCGGGATGCTGCCCGCATCCGCGCCGCCGAGCACCTGGCCCGCGAGTTTGCCCGTCTCCTCTCCAAGGGCAACGTAATCAAGGCTTTCGGAGGCTAAGCAGCCCTTTTCAACTTGCTCGATCTCGGAGCCGTATACCGGGATGCCTGCTTCGTTCGCCTTGGCGAGCAGCACGCCGAGGTTGTTCACAACGTTATTATCCGTAAAATTGTTGATGCAATCAACTTTGGCGGCAAGCGTTGCAGCGGCCTGCGGGATATCCGCTGCACTCTGCACGCCCATATCCACAATTTCAAAACCATATTTCGGAGCGAGCTCCTTGAACTGCTTTAAGTGGGAAACAGAGTTTGCCTCGCTCGTGGTATAGAGGATTCCGATCTTTTTCGCATCCGGTTGGAGGGCGCGGATCATTTTCATCTGTGCTTCCAGATTCAACAGGTCGGTTGTGCCGGTCGTATTGTTGCCGGGCTCGTCAAGGGAGGTAACAAGCTTTGCAGCCACCGGATCAGATACCGCGCAGAACACTGTCGGGATATTGGCGCTGCGCGCCGCGCTATAAGCGGCCGTTGCGGCAGGCGTTGCGATGCCAATGATAAGATCATATTTCTGAGCCGCCATATTGTTGGCAATCTGCGTTGCCATCTGATCCTCGCCGTTTGCATTCTGGAAATCGATCTTCGCTTTTTCACCGTCTTTATAGCCCGCCTTCTCCAAGCCCTGGATCAGGCCTTTGTAACAATTGTCAAGCGAGGCGTGCGGCGCATACTGGATGATACCAATTTTTTTGACTGCTCCAGAGGCCGCGCCCTCATTCTGGCTCTCTTCTCCCGTGCCGTTACCAGTGCAGGCTGAAAACGCGCACACAATCAGAATCACGCTCACCGCAAGGGCAACTATTTTTGTAAACTTTTTCATGATCATCTTTCCTTTCATTCTCTTATAAGTGATAAAAACGGATGTGGCCGGCGTGAGGTTGCTTCCCCCTGCGCCATCGCTTACCCGGAACGCCCATGCCGCTCCCTCCTGACATATTTTTAAAAAATAAAAAAGCCCTTGTCTCAACATTCCTGTTGGGACAAGAGCTGATGATCACTCCTGCGGTACCACCCGACTTGGCTTGCACACCCTGCAAGCCCACTCTTTTCACGCACAGCCATGCGTGCTTCGCTGGTAACGGGTGAAGCTCCCGTCGCACCTAACCCCTGTGACCAGAGGCTCGGATTGCCCTCGTAAGTCCATTCGCTATGGTATCCTTTGCCGCAATCGCACCGCCTGCGGCTCTCTTAGAAAGGCTTCGCCATGGGTACTACTCTTACTCACCGGTTTGCCAATTTGGATTTGTAGCTATTATATGCCGGGGCGTTCCATCTGTCAATAGGATTTTTTCATTTTTTCTCCGGCCGCTCTGCAAGCCGCGTAACTGCTTGCTTTTTCAAAGGTTCCATGCTATGATAAAGAATTGTTTGTATTCCCTATTACCAAAAAAGGAGCTCTTTTCATGATCAGTACCTCCAATGTTAGCCTGCAATACGGCGGGCGCGTGCTCTTTGAGCGGGCGAACGTCACCTTTTCCGCCGGCAACTGCTATGGCATCATCGGCGCAAATGGCGCGGGCAAATCTACCTTTTTGAAAATTCTTTCCGGTGAGCTGGAACCGAATAAGGGCGAAGTCAATATCACTCCCGGCGAGCGGCTCTCCGTGTTAAAACAGGATCACTATGCATTCGACGAATACGACGTGATTCGCACCGTGCTCATGGGCAACGCAAAGCTTGTGGAGATTATGGATCAAAAGGAGGCCCTCTATTCCAAAGAGGATTTCACGGAGGAGGACGGCCTGCTCGTCAGCGAGCTGGAGGCCGAATTTGCGGAGATGGACGGCTGGAGTGCTGAGAGCGACGCGGAGATCCTCCTAAACGCCCTTGGCATTGAAAACGAGAAGCATTCCGTCAAAATGAAGGAGCTCGACGGCGATGATAAGGTGAAGGTGCTGCTTGCGCAAGCGCTCTTTGGCAATCCGGATATCCTGTTGCTCGACGAGCCGACCAACCACCTGGACCTCGCTGCCATACAGTGGCTGGAGGATTTCCTGCTCGACTTTGAAAACACGGTCATTGTCGTCTCCCATGACCGGCATTTTCTCAACAAGGTTTGCACACACATCGTGGATATCGATTACGGCAAGCTCGCGCTGTATGTCGGCAACTATGACTTCTGGTATGAATACACGCAGTTGGCTCAGCGCCAGCTGCGCGAGCAGAACAAAAAGGCGGAGGCCAAAAAGAAGGAATTGCAGGAATTCATCGCCCGGTTCAGCGCAAACGCCTCTAAATCCAAGCAGGCCACCAGCCGCAAAAAGCTGCTGGAAAGCCTCGATATCGAATCCATGCCCGTTTCCTCCCGCCGCTACCCATTTGTGGCTTTCAAGCCGGATCGCGAGGTGGGCAACGACCTTTTAACCGTGACGGACCTGACGAAAACGGTTGGTGACCGCAAGGTGCTTGACCATGTGAGCTTTACGATCCGTCCGAATGAGAAAGTTGCCTTTGTCGGCTCGGATACAGTGGCGAAAACCACACTCTTCCAGATCCTCGCCGGGGAGCTGGAGCCGGATGAAGGCAGCTATAAATGGGGCGTGACGACCTCGCTCGCCTACTTCCCGAGCGATAACTCCGCGTTTTTCGACGGCTGCGAGCTAACCCTCATCGACTGGCTGCGCCAGTTCTCTCGAGAGCAGTTGGAAACGGATATCCGAGGCTGGCTCGGCCGGATGCTCTTTGCCGGCGAAGAGGCCACCAAAAAGGCGAAGGTGCTCTCCGGCGGCGAGCGCGTGCGCTGCATGCTATGCAAGATGATGGTTTCCGGCGCAAACGTGCTGATTTTGGACGAGCCGACGAACCATCTGGATCTGGAGAGCATCACAGCGCTGAATAACGGGCTCATCAGCTTCCCCGGCACGCTGCTCTTCACCTCGCACGACCATCAGTTCGTGCAGACGATTGCGGACCGGATCATCGAAATCCTGCCTGACCGTGTGATCGACCGCAAGGAGACGTATGACGAATACCTTGCGTCGTTGGCGGAGGAGGATTTGAAGAAGCTGCGGTAAAAGGCATATTTCTATCCGGCTAAACAAAATCTATAAAAACAGCCCGCACATCTCTTGGAGTGACCTGCACCCCACTTGTTAGACAGTATGGTATACTGGATAACAAGTGGGGTGCAGGTCAGAGTGGAGAAGCGCGGGCTTTATGTTTTATTCGTCTATTTTCTCTTTTTAATTGCTCTTATACCGAACATAACCATCCATGCAAAATGATTCAATAATGTCCAAATCACAAAGAACTCCCCTTCTGCCGAGCAGCAGATGGGGAGCTCTTTTTCCGTTTATCAATCATCTAAATGCCAAAATACCGCACCGCATTCTCATAGCTGATATCCCGCACAATCCCAACCAGCGTGTCCATGTCAGCCGGGTACCAGCCCTCCTCCACCATCTCCCCAAGCATCCCGCAGAGGATGCGGCGGAAATACTCATGCCGCGGGTAGGATAAAAACGAGCGGGAATCCGTCACCATGCCGACAAACCGGCCGAGAACCCCCGTGTTTGCAAGCGTGCGCAGCTGCTCACGCATCCCGTCGATATGGTCGTTAAACCACCAGGCGGAACCAAACTGGATTTTGCCCGGCGCGTCGCTGTTCTGGAAATTGCCGAGCATCGTGCTCAACACATAATTATCCTTCGGGTTAAGCGCGAAAAGGATCGACCGCGGGAGATTCCCCTCTACATCGAGGCTGTCGAGCAAACGAGAAAGGTTGTGCGCCGCTGCGTCATCCGCGCAGGAGTCAAAGCCCGCATCGGGGCCAAGCGCCTGAAACATGCGCGTATTGTTATTGCGCATTGGGCCGATATGCAGCTCCATGCCCCAGCCCAAACGGGCGTATTCACGCGCCATCGCTTGCAGGAGCGCCGTGCGGTATGCCTCCATTTCCCACTGCGAAAGGGGAGCCCTTGCCACGCCCTTTTCAAAAATCTCCTCCAGCTGAAGCTCCGTCGCCTCCGCGTAAGGCACGCGGCCAAAGGCATGGTCGCTGGCGCGGCAGCCGAGGGAATCGAAAAAAGCGATCCGCTTCTTGATCACTTCGCACAGGGTGGCAAAGGAACCGATGCCCTCGCCCGCTGTTTGCTCCATCACAGAAATCCAATCCGGGAAGCCGGGCTGTTCAATGCCAAGTGCCTTATCGGGCCGGAAGGCGGGCAGCACACGGCAGTTGAAGCCTTTTTCCGCCTTGAGCAGCTGGTGGTATTCCAGCGTGTCGGCCGGGTCGTCCGTGGTGCATAGGGCCGCCACATTTGACTTTTCAATCAGCCCGCGCGGAGTAAAACCGCCCGCATGGATGCGCTCATTTGCGCGGTGCCAAATTGTATCCGCTGTTTTGTCGCTCAGGGTTTCCTCGATGCCGAAATACCTGCGCAGCTCCAAATGCGACCAGTGGTAAAGCGGGTTTCCGATGCAGGCGGGCATCATGGAGGCATAAGCCTTAAATTTTTCATACCCGCTCGCGTCTCCAGTGATGTATTGTTCCTCAATACCATAGGAACGCATCGCACGCCATTTATAGTGATCACCGCCAAGCCATAAAGCCGCGATATCCTCCGGCTCACGGTTTTCATAGATTTCCTTTGGGGAGAGATGGCAGTGCCAATCAAAAATCGGCGTATTCTGCGCACCCTCACGGAAGAGACGGCGCGCCGTTTCGGTATCCAATAAAAAATCCTCTCCCATAAACTCCTTCACGGTGATCACCCTTTCCTTATCATCAGTCGGTGCAACCGCACCGTTTGTCTCCAAAATTAGATTTTAGACTGTTTCGGCAAAACAGCAAAGGTATCCTGCGCCGTAAACAGCTTCCAAGTTGCAAAGCTTGAAACTTTGCGGCCCGTTTGGAGCTTTCATATCATTATACACCAGACCGGCCTCTGCGAAAAATGGCGTTGCCGCATCGCGGCAGGAGGCGTTTCACGCCGACAGGCATTTTTCCAATGCTTCAAACTCTGTTTGAAGCTATCATACCAT